>JAHZDE010000009.1 GCA_019422525.1 Clostridiales bacterium | reverse complement strand
TTGGACATCACCGTGTAGTCGCGGGTTTTCTCAATGCGGAATACCGCCATGTTGAATACCTCCTTCCTTCGGTTTTGAAAAGTGTTCGTTTCGGCAGATTTTTGCCCCTGTATCACCACCCCGCCTCCCATGGGGGAAAGAATATGGGCGGTTTCACTTTCGCCGCCCACAGGCGAAAAAACAGGGGATTTTCCACCCTAAAACGCACACTGGATTTAGGGGTAGAAAAAGGGCGGCTGCTTCAAAACAGCCGCCCTAATGTGGGGGGATATGCAAGATATTTTTCTGTTCGGATGCCCGAAAACCATTGATATTACTGGGTTTTTCAAAAAGTTCTGTATCGCCACTCGGACCAAATCAATAGAATCCGAACTTATTTCCATTAAGGAAATGGGTTCGGATTTTTTTATTTTCTTCTGAACTTCCTTTCTACCTATATCTGCTGTTTTGAGCTGGGTGGGGAGGAAGTTAAAAATTTCCTTTTAACCTATTGACATAGTAGGTAAGTAGGAATATAATAATACCAACCTAATAAGTAGGTAAATAAAAATCTTTTCAAGCTTCTTTGTGAGGCTTACGGATTTTGAAAGGGCAGGTATGGCCAATGGGACACTGTTTTGAAAAACTTGTAAGAGCCAACTTTCGTTTTGGACGAATGTGTAGAGGAAAAGGATTCGCCGAAACCACAGTTTCCATTTAAAACGAAAGGAATCGATATCATGTCTACTTTAAAATTTGAAACCCTTCAGCTCCATGTAGGCCAGGAATCCCCGGACTCTGCCACTGATGCCCGGGCAGTGCCGATTTATGCTACTACTTCTTATGTGTTTCCCAATTGTGCCCAAGCCGCTGCCCGGTTTAGCCTGGAAGCTTCCGGAAATATTTATGGCCGTCTGACCAATTCCACCCAAGAGGTGCTGGAAAAACGGATCGCCGCTTTGGAAGGCGGTTCCGCAGCATTGGCATTGGCGTCAGGTGCAGCAGCTATTACGTATACCATCGAAGCACTGGCACAAAACGGCGGCCATATAGTGGCCCAAAAGACTATTTACGGTGGAAGCTATAATCTGCTGGCCCATACACTGCCCAATTTTGGCATCACAGCCACGTTTGTCGATATTCACAGCCTGGACGAAGTGGAACGAGCCATCCAGCCCAACACGCGGGCCATTTATATTGAAACGCTGGGCAACCCTAACAGTGACATTCCCGATATAGACGCCCTGGCGGAACTGGCCCACCGTCACGGTCTGCCTTTGGTCGTTGACAATACGTTTGGCACACCTTATTTGATTCGCCCCATTGAGCATGGCGCGGACATCGTGGTGCACTCCGCCACCAAATTCTTGGGAGGCCACGGCACTACGCTGGGGGGAATCATAGTGGATTCCGGCAAGTTCGACTGGGCCTCTTCGGGAAACTATCCGGCCATTGCATCTCCCAACCCAAGCTATCATGGGGTATCCTTTGTGCAAGCGGCCGGGAACGCTGCCTTTGTCACCTATATTCGGGCGATCCTTCTTCGGGATACAGGAGCCTGCATTTCTCCCTTTGCCGCTTTCCTTCTTTTGCAGGGGATTGAGACTTTGTCCCTGCGCATCCAGCGTCACGGGGAAAATACGAAGCAAGTGGTTGCATTTCTGGCAAACCATCCCCAAGTGGAAAAGGTCCATCACCCGTCCTTGCCCGACCATCCCGACCATGCATTATATCAGAAGTATTTTCCCCATGGAGGAGGCTCCATTTTTACTTTCAATATAAAGGGTGGAGAAAAAGAGGCGCACCAATTTATTGACAGCCTGCAAATTTTTTCTCTTCTTGCCAATGTTGCCGACGTGAAAAGCCTTGTGATTCATCCGGCAACCACCACCCACAGCCAGCTTACACCAGAGGAACTGGCAGCCCAGAATATACAACCCAACACCATTCGGCTGTCCATTGGGACAGAACACATTGACGATATCATAGCAGACCTGCAGCATGGCTTTGATGCCATCAGGGAGGGATAACATATGAGCAGAATTTATACATCGGCGTCACAACTGATTGGAAAAACGCCGCTTTTGGAATTGACCCATATGGAAAAGGAATACGGACTGCAAGCCCGTGTTCTCGCAAAGTTAGAATACTTCAATCCGGCTGGCTCCGTGAAAGACCGCATTGCCAAAGCAATGATTGAAGATGCGGAGCGGGCCGGAAAATTACAGCCGGGTTCCACCATCATTGAGCCGACCTCCGGCAATACAGGAATTGGCCTTGCCAGCGTGGGAGCAGCAAGGGGATATAAAGTGATTCTTGTTATGCCCGAAACCATGTCGGTAGAGCGCCGCCAGATTATGAAGGCTTACGGCGCGGAGCTGGTATTGACAGAGGGCGCAAAAGGAATGAAAGGCGCCATCGAAAAGGCCAGGGAGCTGGCGGAGGAAACACCGGGGAGCTTTCTTCCGGGACAGTTTGCCAACCCGGCCAACCCCCAAATCCACCGGGAAACTACCGGACCGGAAATCTATGAGGATACCGACGGAAACGTGGATATCTTTGTGGCCGGCATCGGCACCGGCGGAACCATTACCGGTGTGGGAGAATATCTGAAAGAGAAAAACCCGAATGTGAAAATTATAGCAGTAGAGCCAGCGTCTTCTCCCGTTTTGTCCACAGGAAAAGCAGGCGCCCACAAAATTCAGGGCATTGGCGCGGGTTTTGTCCCGAAAATTCTCAATACGGGGATCTATGACGAAATTATTCCTGTGGAAGACCGAGACGCTTTTGCCACGGGAAAACAAATCGGCAAACAGGAGGGAATCCTGGTGGGAATCTCTTCCGGAGCCGCTGTATGGGCCGCCATGGAAGTGGCCAAGCGGCCGGAAAATGAAGGGAAAACCATCGTGGTTCTTTTGCCGGACACCGGGGATCGGTATTTGTCCACAGCTCTCTTTGCAGATTGATGCAAAAAGAAACCCTATATACCGATTTTGATGACAAAGGAGGAAACTATGCATATATATCTTGATAATGCGGCTACAACCAAAATGAGCGAAGCCGCTCTTGAAGCGATGCTGCCCTATTTCAGGGAGCAATACGGGAACCCATCCAGTTTATATTCCTTTGGCCAGCGTGCCTACGAGGCGCTCACCGATGCCCGGGAAAGAATCGCCCGGCAGCTTCACTGTGACGTCCGGGAAATCACCTTTACTTCCGGGGGCAGCGAATCAGATAATCAGGCCATTGATTCCGCCGCCCGGATAGGGGAGCGAAAGGGAAAACGGCATATTGTCTCCACGGCTTTTGAACATCATGCTGTGCTGCACACGTTGTCTAAACTGGAAAAACAGGGCTTTGAAGTGACACTGCTGCCGGTCCACGAAAATGGAGTTGTCCGGCCGGAGGAAGTGGAAGCAGCCATTCGCCCGGACACCTGTCTGGTGACGGTGATGTACGCCAATAATGAAATCGGCACCATCCAGCCTATTGAAGAAATCGGGCGCATTTGCCGGGAAAAGGGCGTTTTGTTCCATACGGATGCGGTACAGGCCGCAGGGCACTTGCCCATTGATGTTGAAAAACAGAATATCGACCTGCTGTCCCTGTCGGCCCACAAATTTCACGGCCCCAAGGGAATCGGCGTGCTGTATGCCCGAAAGGGTGTCCCGCTGACTACCCTCATCGAAGGCGGCGCCCAGGAGCGGGGCAAACGGGGAGGGACCGAGAATATCCCCGCGATTGTGGGGATGGCGGCGGCTTTGGAAGAATCCTGTCAAAACATGGAGGAAGAAAGCGCTAAAGTGACCCAGCTGCGGGACCGATTGATTCAGGGGCTTTCCCAGATTCCCCACTCTGTTCTCAATGGCGATACGGAGAAAAGGCTTCCGGGCAATGTGAGCTTCTGTTTTGAAGGAATCGAAGGGGAGTCCCTGCTGCTTCTGCTGGATGATAAGGGAATCAGCGCTTCCTCCGGTTCGGCCTGCACATCCGGTTCGCTGGACCCGAGCCACGTACTATTGGCGATTGGCAGGCCCCACGAGATTGCCCATGGCTCTCTGCGGCTCACCCTTTCTGGGGAGACTACTCAGGAGGAAATCGATTATACCATAGATGCGGTCAAACAGGTTGTGGAATACTTGCGTCAGATGTCCCCGGTTTGGCGGGACTTGGAAAACGGAAAACTTTCATTTGTGATTCAGTGAGGTGTTATCATGGCTCTTTATAGTGATAAGGTAATGGACCATTTTCGCAATCCCCGGAACGTGGGCATCATCGAAAATGCCGACGGTGTGGGCGAAGTGGGAAACGCCAAATGCGGCGATATTATGAAAATTTATTTGAAAATTGAGAACGACATCATTGTGGATGTAAAATTTGAAACTTTCGGCTGTGGCAGCGCCATTGCTTCCAGCTCCATGGCAACCGAGCTGATTAAAGGAAAGCCGGTTTCCGAGGCTATGAAGCTGACCAACAAAGCGGTGGCCGAAGCACTGGATGGGCTTCCCGCCCACAAGCTCCACTGCTCCGTTCTTGCCGAGGAAGCGATTCAAAAGGCGCTGCAAGACTACTACGATAGAAATGGAATTGTCTATGACGCTTCAGCGTTTTCAAAAGGGGAAGGTTGTCCTTACTGCCATGCTTGAATTCCCCGCGAATTTCGTAGTATAATGGTGGGGAAAACAAAGCGAGGTGTTTGGCAGCTATGATTTCAACAAAAGGCAGATATGCGCTGCGCGTCATGCTCGACCTTGCAGAACATGCAGGGGAGGGATACGTGCCCATGAAAGAAGTTGCACAGCGGCAGGAAATCTCTCTCAAATATTTGGAGCGCATTATGCCGGCGTTATCCAAAAGCGGTCTGGTGGAAGGAATCCACGGGAAGGGCGGCGGGTATCGATTAAGCCGGCGCCCGGAAGAGTATACAGTAGGGGAAATTCTTCGGCTGGAAGAAGGGGACATGGCGCCGGTAGCCTGTCTTTCCTGCGGGGCGAAGCCCTGTGACAGGGAGCCGTACTGTAAAACGGTTTCCATGTGGAGAAAGTTTCATGAACTTACAAACGAGTATTTTGACGGCATTACCATTGCGGACTTGTTGAAATCTGGCGCTGAAAACCTGCCGTAAGCAGGAGCGGGAGCGCTGGCCTCCGATATTCGAGAAAATAAAAACCGAACCTTTTTTCACAGGAAAGAGGTTCGGTTTTTTTTGTTGTTTTGCGAAAAATCGGAAGAAAATCTATTGTATTACTTGTACCAAATGAGAAACTCCTGTATCATAAAACATAAGGGTGAGCAATCAGACAAACGGTAGGAAGGGGTATCTTTATGTCAAAGCTTCAATATCTCACTCGCGGCAGTTCCAGCCCGCAGGGAAAGCCCCGGGTTTATTTTTGCGGCCATCCCAAGGAGCAGGAATTCTTTTTACAACCCATCAGCAAGCAAATTTTAAAGCTGCAAAACTGCGCTATCTGGTACGATCCAGAACCGGAAGTCCCCGATAACTGGGAGGAGCTTTCTGCTGACCTTTCCCAAATGCAGCTTTTTGTTATGCCGGTAACCGAGCGGTTGCTAACCCAGCCCAACCGAGCCATGGACAAAGAGTTCCCTTTCGCTGTGGAACACCATATCCCAGTGCTTCCCCTGATGCAGGAATCGGGGCTGGAAGAGAAATTCCAAAAACGGTTTGGGAACTTACAGTTTCTGGATGCGAACGCTCACGACAGCACAGCTATCCCCTTTGAGGAAAAGCTGCAAAAGTTCCTAAACTCCATTTTGATTGGCGACGAGCTGGCCCAAAAGGTACGAGCGGCCTTTGACGCTTATATTTTCCTCAGTTATCGAAAGAAGGACCGCCGGGAAGCCCAAAAACTCATGCGCCTTATCCATAAAAACGAATTCTGCCGGGACATTGCCATCTGGTACGATGAGTTTTTAGTCCCGGGCGAAAACTTCAACCAGGCCATTGCAGACGCACTTCAAAAGAGTAAGCTCTTCACCTTGGTTGTCACGCCCAGCTTGCTGGAAAATCCCAACTATGTGATGACTACCGAGTATCCCATGGCGCAGAAATCCGGGAAGCCCATCCTGCCGGTGGAAATGATGCCTACCAGCCGCCCGGCACTGGAAAACTGTTATGAATCCGTACCGCCCTGCACCAATGGGGAGGATGCTCCGGCTCTGTCCCAAAGTTTGCTGGATGCCTTGCGGCAGTTAGCCATTCGGGAAAATGATAACGACCCGCAGCACAACTATTTTATCGGTCTTGCCTATTTGGCGGGTATTGACGTGGAAGTCGATAATCAGCGGGCGGAAGCACTGATCCGGGGTGCAGCCGAACAGGGCTATGATCCGGCCATGGAAAAGCTCGTTTTGATGTACCGCTCCGGCGAAGGCGTTGCGCAGAATTATCAAAAGGCAATTGACTGGCAAAAAAAGCTAATTGAGAGCCGTGAAAAGGCATGGGGGAAATCCCGAACAGAGGATACTTTTCTTGATCTCACGGATGCCTTGTGGGATTTGGGCAATTTTTATAAAGAGCTGGAAGATATCCCTAACTGGCGGTGGGTTTGGGAAAGCAAAATGCTGCCGCTTTGTAAGACTGTGTGGGAAGAGTACCATTTTCCTGATGCGAACCGTGGTATATCCATTAGTTATCATAAACTGGGAAACATATTGGAAGCAGAAGAAAATTTACAGGCTGCCAGAAAATTTTATCAGCTGAGTATGGAGATTTTTAAGCAGCTGGTGGAAACGTCACCGACTATGGAAAACCGCCAGGGATTATCCATCAATTATAGCAAACTGGGGGATATCAGCAAAGCACAGGGAAATATTCAGGCTGCCAAAAAGTTTCATCAGTTAAGCATGGGAATTTGCAAGCAGATGGTGGAGGAGTCGCCGGTGATGAAGAATCGCCGGAGTTTATCTATTAGTTATGAGAGAATGGGGGATATCAGCCAAGCAGAAGGAGACCTTATATCTGCCCACCAGTATTATCAGCTGGATTTGGATATCATCAAAGGGATTGTGGAAGAATCGCCAACCATTCAAAATCGTCACAGCTTGTCTATCGGATATGAAAGGCTTGGGGATATCAGCCAAGCGGAAGGAGATCTCAAGGCTGCCCGTCAATTTTACCAGCTGGATTTGGAGATTGTCGAACAGCTGTATGAGGAGTTCGGCACGATAACAAATCGTCGGAATCTGTCTATTTGTTATGACAGGCTTGGAGAAGTCTGTGAGACAGAAGGGAACCTTACATCTGCCCGTCAATTTTATCAGCTTAGCCTGAACCTATTCAAACAGCTTGCCGAAGAATCTCCCACCATTGAAAATCGCCGAAACTTGTCTATCGGTTATTATAAACTGGGAGAGGTTTGTCAGCTGCAAGGGGATTTATCCTCTGCCCGGCGATTTTATGAGAAAAGCCTGCAAGTCTCCAAGCAGATTGCAAAGAAATCCCCGACCATTGAGAACCGGGAGAATTTATCTGAATGTTATGGCAGAATGGGGGATATCTGCTGGATGGAAGGCAATTTGTTATGTGCCCGACATTTTTTTGAACTTTGTCACAAGATTCTCCAGCTTCTTACCGAGAAGTTTCCAAATCTTGAAAACCGCCGGAATCTGTCTATTTGTTGTGAAAGGCTGGGGGATGTTAGCCAGGCAAATGGGAATCTATCATCTGCGAATGAATTTTTCCGACAAAGTCTTGATATACGGAAGCAGCTTGCTAAGGAATCACACACACCCGAGTCGAGGGAAGATCTTGCCCTTTGTTATTATAAGATTGGAACTCTAAAAAGGCCTTTTTTTCGTTCCCGTTCCTATCTAAAAACGGCCTTCTATATTTGGAAAAAGCTGGCTGAAGAATATCCATCCATTCCCCGCTATCTCAAAAACCGCGATGTTGCCTGCGCAGCGCTTAAAAAAAGAGGCAAATAACTGCTTTGCAAAAAAGCTAAAGTGTCATTTCGATGACAAATTGTTTTTTGCGAAAAATCGAAAGAAACCCCATTATTAGTGTACAAAATAAGAAACTCATGTATCATAAATATAAGGGTGAACAGTAAACAAAACAGTAGAAAGGGGTATCTTCGTGTCGAAGTTTCAATATCTCACCCGCGGCAATTCCAGCCCGCAGGGAAAGCCCCGGGTTTATTTTTGCGGCCATCCCAAGGAGCAGGGATTCTTTTTAAAGCCCATCAGCCAGCAGATTTTAGAGCTGCAAAACTGTGCTATCTGGTACGACCCAGAGCCGGAAGCTCCCCGTAATTGGGAGGAGCTTTCTTCTGACCTTTCCCAAATGCAGCTGTTTGTTATGCCGGTGACGGAGCGACTATTAACCCAGCCGAGCCGAGCCATGGACAAGGAGTTTCCCTTTGCCATGGAGCACCACATCCCGGTGTTGCCTTTGATGCAGGAATCGGGTTTGGAAGAAAAGTTTCAAAAACGGTTCGGCGACTTGCAGTTTCTGGACGCGAATGCTCACGACAGTACAGCCATTCCCTTTGAAAAAAAGCTGCAAAAGTTTTTGGATTCTGTGCTGGTAGGTGACGAGTTGGCTGCCCAAGTGCGGGCAGCCTTTGATGCTTACATTTTTCTCAGTTATCGGAAGAAGGACCGCCGGGAAGCTCAAAAGCTCATGCGTCTTATCCATCAAAACGAATTCTGCCGGGACATTGCCATTTGGTATGACGAGTTTTTAGTCCCAGGCGAAAACTTTAATCAGGCCATTATAGACGCGCTTCAAAAGAGTAAGCTTTTCACCTTGGTTGTCACGCCCAGCCTGCTGGAAAACCCCAACTATGTGATGACCACTGAGTATCCCATGGCAAAAGCGGCAGGGAAGCCCATCCTGCCGGTGGAAATGACGCCCACCGGTCGTCCGGAGCTGGAAAGCTGTTATGAATCTGTGCCGCCCTGCACCAATGGGGAAGATACTCCAGCCTTGACGGAGAGTTTGACCGCCGCTCTGCGGGAGGTGGCCATCCGGGAAAATGATAACGACCCGCAGCACAACTATTTTATCGGCCTTGCCTATTTGGCAGGCATTGATGTAGAAGTCGATAACCACCGGGCGGAAGCACTCATCCGGGGTGCAGCAGAGCAAGGCTATGAGCCGGCCATGGAAAAGCTTGTTTCCATGTACCGATCTGGTGAAGGTGTCAAACGGGCTTATCACAAAGCCATTGAGTGGCAGGAAAAGTTAACCGAGAGCCGGGAAAAATCATGGAAAAAATCCCAAACAGAGGATGCTTTTCTTGAACTCACAGACGCCTTGTGGAATTTGGGCAATTTTTATGAAGAGTTGGAAGATATCCCTAACTGGCGGTGGGTCTGGCAAAACAAAATGCTGCCCCTTTGCAAAACCGTGTGGGAAGAGTACCATTTTTCTTCTGCACATCGACGTGTAGCTGTCAGTTATGACAAGCTGGGAGACATCTTGAAGGTCCAAGGAAATCTCCCGTCCGCCAGGAAGTATTATGAGCTGGAAACAGATATATTCAAACAGCTTGCAAAGGAATCGCCGACTATGGAGAACCGCCGAAGCTTGTCCATTAGCTATGAAAGACTGGGAGATATTTGTGAGGTCCAAGGGGATATCCCGGAAGCCTATAAGTATTATGAGCTTGCCTTGGAAATCAGTAAACAACTTGCAGAGGAATCGTCGACCATCGAAAGCCGCCGGGATTTGTCTGTCAGCTATAACAAGCTGGGAGACATCTTGAAGGCCCAAGGGAATATCGAGGCCACCCGGAGGTATTGTGAGCTTGCCTTGGAAATCAAGAAACAACTTGCAGAGGAATCACCGACCATGGAGAACCTCCGGAGCTTGTCCATCGGTTATGAAAAACTGGGTGATATCTTGAGGGCCCAAGAAAATATTCCGGCAGCCAGAAAGTATTATGAGCTGGAAACAGATATATTCCAACAGCTTGCGGAAGAATCGCCGACCATCCAAAACCGCCGGGGTTTGTCTGTCAGCTATGAGAGAATGGGAGATATCTGTGAGGCAGAAGGGGATATCCCGGAAGCAAAAAAGTATTATGAACTCTTCTTGAAAATTAGCAAACAGCTTGCGAAGGAATCACCGACTCTCGAAAACCGCCGGACTTTATCCATCAGCTATGGGATAATGGGAAGTATCTTGAAAGCAGAAGGAAACATCCCGTCCGCCAGGAAGTATTATGAGTTTGCTTTGGAAATCAGCAAACAACTTGCAGAGGAATCATCGACTATTGAAAACCGTCAAAGCCTGTCTATCGGCTATAACAGTATAGGAGACATCAGCAAAGCAGAAGGAGATCTCCCGACCGCCCGAAAGTATTATGAGCTTGCTTTGGAACTCCGCAAACAGCTTGCAGAAGAATCGCCGACCATTGAAAACTGCCGGGATTTATCCATTAGTTATAACAAGTTGGGAGATACCTCAACAGCAGAAGGAGATCTCCCGACTGCCCGGAAGTACTATGAGCTGGATCTGGAAATCAGCAAACAGCTTGCGGAGAAAGTGCCCTCACCCGAAGCATGGGATGACTTGGCGGTTTCTTACTATAAGTTGGGAATACTGGGAAATTCGGTAAGTTCCTTACAAAAAGCGCTGGACATTTGGACAAGGCTTTCCGAGCAATACCCAATGGTTGCCTACTATGCCCAAAACCGTGATTTTGCCCGTTCGCTGCTTGCCCGGGGAGAAAACTAAATCACCAAGCCGGAATGCCGTCCGTTTCCATGGCACTCCGGCTTTTTGCTGTTTTTTGGCGAAAAAACAAAAGAAACTTTATTATATAGTTGTACTCGATAAGAAATCCTTGTATGATAGTACATGAGGTAGAATAATCAAACAAACAGTAGAAGGGGGTATCTTTATGTCAAAACTTCAATATCTCACTCGTGGAAGCGCCAGCCCCCAGGGAAAGCCCCGGGTTTATTTTTGCTGCCATCCCAAAGAGCAGGAGTTCTTTCTAAAGCCCATCAGCCAGCAGATTTTAGCGCTGCAAAACTGTGCTATTTGGTACGATGCCGAGCCGGAAGCGCCCTATAATTGGGAGGAGCTTTCTGCCGACCTTTCCCAAATGCAGCTTTTTGTTATGCCGGTAACCGAGCGGCTGCTGACTCAGCCCAACCGGGCCATGGACAAGGAGTTTCCCTTTGCCATCGAGCACCACATCCCGGTGCTGCCTTTGATGCAGGAATCGGGGCTGGAAGAAAAGTTTCAGGAAAAATTCGGTGACTTGCAGTTTTTGGACGCAAACGCCCACGACAGCACAGCTATTCCCTTTGAAGAAAAGCTGCAAAAGTTTTTGGATTCTGTGCTGGTGGGCGATGAATTGGCAGCAAAGGTGCGGGCAGCCTTTGACGCTTATATTTTTCTCAGCTATCGAAAAAAGGACCGCCGGGAAGCCCAAAAGCTCATGCGTCTTATCCATCAAAACGAATTCTGCCGGGACATTGCCATCTGGTACGATGAGTTTTTAGTCCCGGGCGAAAACTTTAATCAGGCCATTATAGACGCGCTTCAAAAGAGTAAGCTCTTCACCTTGGTTGTCACGCCCAGTCTGCTGGAAAACCCCAACTATGTGATGACCACTGAGTATCCCATGGCAAAAGCGGCCGGGAAGCCCATCCTGCCAGTGGAAATGACGCCCACCGGTCGTCCGGAGCTGGAAAGCTATTATGAGTCCATGCCCTCCTGCACCAATGGGGAAGATACTCCAGCCTTGACGGAGAGTTTGAGCGCCGCCCTGCGGGAGGTGGCTATCCGGGAAAATGATGACGATGCCCAGCACAACTTTTTTATCGGCCTTGCTTATTTGGCGGGTATTGACGTGGAAGTAGACCATTACCGGGCAGAAACACTCATCCGGGGCGCAGCCCAGCAGGGCTATGAGCCGGCCATGGAAAAGCTTGTTTCCATGTACCATTCCGGCGAAGGCGTGAAGAGGGATTCTCACAAGGCTATCGACTGGCAAAAAAAGCTGGTGGAGATTAGGGAAAAGGCATGGGAAGAAACTCAAACAGAGGATACCTTCCTTGAACTCACCAATGCTTGGTGGGATTTGGGCGATTTTTATAAAGAGCTGGAAGAGATTTCTAACTGGCGGTGGGTTTGGGAAACCAAGCTGCTGCCCCTTTGCAAAACAGCGTGGGAAAAGTATCAGTTTTCTTCTGCACATCGATATGTAGCTGTCAGCTATAATAAGCTCGGAGACATCTTAAAGGCAGAAGGGGATATCCCAGCCGTCCGGAAATATTATGAGCTGGAAATAGATATATTCCAACAGCTTGCGGAGAAATCGCTGACAATTCAGAGTCGCCGAGATTTGTCTGTCAGCTATGAGAGAATGGGAGATATCTTAAAGGCAGAAGGGGATATCCCGGCCGCCCGAAAGTATTATGAGCTTGCTTTGAAAATCAACAAACAGCTTGCAGAGGAATCGCCGACAATCCAGATGCGCCGGAGCCTATCCATCAGCTATGAGAGAATGGGAGGCATCTGTGAGGCAGAAGGGGATATCTCGGCCGCCCAGAAGTTTTATGAACTTTTCTTGGAAATCAGCAAACAGCTTGCAGAGGAATCGCCAACCATACAAAACCGCCGGGGGTTGTCCATCAGCTATGAGAAAATGGGTGATATCTTGAAGGCAGAAGGAAATATCCCGGCCGCGCGAAAGTATTATGAGGTTTCATTGGAAATCAGCAAACAACTATCAGAGGAATCCCCGACCATTCAGATGCGCCGGGATTTGTCCATCAGCTATGAGAGAATGGGAGACATCTTGAAGGCAAAAGGGGATATCCCGGCAGCCAAAAAGTATTATGAGGTTTCATTGGAAATCAGTAAACAACTATCAGAGGAATCGCCAACCATACAAAACCATCGAGGGTTGTCTATCAGCTATGAGAAAATGGGAAACATCTGTAAGGCAGGAGAGGATATCCCGGCAGCCAAAAAGTATTATGAGCTGGATTTGGAAATCAGCAAACAGCTTGCAGAAGAAGCACCCACACCCGAAGCGCGGGATGACTTGGCACTTTCCTATTATAAGCTGGGAACGCTGGATGATTCGGTCATTTACTTGCAGCAAAAGCAGAAAGTCTTGGAACAACAATTAGCCAAACTGTATCCTTCCCTTTCAAACAGCTTTCAAAACAGCGATGATACCCACACCCGGATTGATGAATCAATTGCCTATTTACAAAAAGCGCTGGAGATTTGGACAAAACTCTCCGAGCAATATCCGTCTGTTCCCATCTTTGCCCGAAGACGCGACATTGCCCGTGCAGCGCTTACAAAACGGTAATCCACCCACCCGGCCTTGCCCTCAATGAGAAAATGACGCCCATCCCTTGACAGGGGGGAATGGGGTAGTTTATAATAAATACTAATATGGTTTTAAAGACTGTGAAGGGGATAAGACAGCAGATACGCCTTGCAGAGAGCCGGCGGCTGGTGGAAGCCGGCAGACGCCTGCTGTGGATACTCACCCCGGAGTCTCTGCCCGGATAAGGGGCAGGCGGTTGGCCCCGTTACCCGCCCGGGATTTTGTAAAGTCCCACGAGGGCCGCAAGGCATACTGCGGCTGAATCAGGGTGGTACCGCGGACAGGAATTGTTTCGCCCCGGATACGGCACAGGCTGTATCCGGGGTTTACTTTTATTTGCCGGAAGGGAGAAAATCATATGGGTAAAAAAGACCGGGAGAGGGAAGAAGCCCTGTTTGCACGCTTCCCCACCGCAAAAGCCTATGCCGAAAACATACGGCCGCTGCTCAGCGACTATCGCTATCGCCACAGTATCAATGTGGCCTATGAGGCGGTGATTTTGGCGGAAAAATATGGCGCAGACCCGAAAAAGGCCGCCGAGGCCGGGGTGCTTCACGATTGTATGAAGGATTCCACCCCCGCCGAACAGTTGACGCTGATTGAAAAAGCGGGCATCCATATGTCCGAAGTGGAGCAGGGCGCCAAAAAGCTCTATCACGCTTTCAGCGGCATGGCCTATATGCAGGAGAAGCTGCAAATCCACGACCGGGACATGCTCAACGCCGTCTATTACCACACCGTGGGCCGGGCCGGCATGAGCCCCTTGGAGAGGGTTATTTTCATTGCAGACTTTACTTCTGCCGACAGGGACTATCCGGGCGTGGAGAGGATGCGGGAGAAAGCCCGGCGGGATTTGCGCCTTGCCATGATAGAAGGGCTTTCGTTTTCCATCAAGGATTTGGCGGAGCAGGAAGTGCCCATTCATCCCGATACGGTAGCCGCCTTTAACTGGGTGCTGATGCATCCCGAGCATTTTGAAACCGAAGCGATTAAAAGAAAATGATATAAGGAAGGAAACAAAGCTATGACAGAACTGGAACTGGCCAAAGCCGCTGCCAAAGCGCTGGACAGCAAAAAAGCCCTGAACCTGAAAATTTTGCACATTGCGGAGCTTTCCGTCATTGCGGATTATTTCGTCATCGCCACCGGTACCAGCAACACCCAGGTCAAAGCGCTGGCCGATGAAGTGGAATATCAGCTCAAGGAAAAAGGCGTTGCCCCCGGCCATATCGAGGGCTATAATTCCAATTCCTGGATACTGCTGGATTACGGCAGCGTGGTGGTACATGTATTCACCCAGGAATCCCGCAGCTTCTATGACCTTGACCGTCTGTGGCAGGACGGGGAAGAGGTAGACACAGGGCTTTCTGAAGAAGCATAATAGTAAAACCGAATTTTATGATATAAAAGGAGCATCCCCGATTATGAAATACGATCCCAAAGCAATTGAACCCAAGTGGCAGGAAAAATGGGAAGAGGCCGGTGTTTTCCATGCCTCCAATGATTCCGACAAGCCCAAATATTATACACTGGTGGAATTCCCCTATCCTTCCGGACAGGGCCTGCATGTGGGACATCCCCGCCCCTACACTGCTCTGGACATTGTTTCCAGAAAGCGCCGGATGCAGGGCTACAATGTGCTGTATCCTATCGGCTGGGACGCTTTCGGCCTGCCCACGGAGAACTATGCCATTAAGAATCACGTGCATCCCGCAGAGGTGACCAAGAAGAATATTGCCCGGTTTAAAAAGCAGATTCAGTCCCTGGGCATCTCCTTTGACTGGAGCCGTGAAATCAATACCACCGACCCCGAGTATTACAAGTGGACCCAGTGGATTTTCCTCCAGCTGCTGAAGCACGGCCTGGCCTATAAGAAGGAAATGGCTGTGAACTGGTGTACTTCCTGTAAGTGCGTGCTGGCCAACGAAGAAGTGGTCAACGGCGTGTGCGAGCGCTGCGGCAGCGAAGTGGTCCGCAAGGTCAAGTCCCAGTGGATGCTGAAAATCACCGCCTATGCCCAGCGCCTGATTGACGACTTGGCACAGGTGGACTATCCTGAGCGGGTAAAGGCCCAGCAGATTAACTGGATTGGCCGCTCCACCGGCGCGGAGGTGGACTTTGCCACCACTGCCGGCGACAAACTGACGGTTTACACCACCCGTCCCGACACCCTGTATGGCGCCACCTACATGGTAGTTTCCCCTGAGCACCCCTATCTGGAAAAGTGGGCGGACAAGCTCAGCAATATGGACGAAATCCGCGCCTATCAGGCCGAAGCCGCCCGAAAGTCCGACTTTGAGCGCACCGAGGTAGTCAAAGAGAAAACCGGTGTGCGTTTGGACGGCGTTTCCGCCATTAACCCGCTGACCGGTAAAGAAATCCCGATTTTCATTTCCGACTATGTGCTGGTATCCTACGGCACCGGCGCCATTATGGCTGTGCCTGCCCACGATACCCGCGACTGGGAGTTTGCAAAGAAATTTAATCTGCCCATTATCGAAGTGGTTAAGGGCGGCGACGTGGAGAAGGAAGCCTTTACCGACTGCGAAACCGGCGTCATGGTCAACTCCGGCATTTTGGACGGCCTGAGTGTGGAAGACGCCAAAAAGCGCATTATTGAATACCTCACCGAAAAGGGCATCGGCCATGAGAAGGTGAATTTCAAGCTCCGTGACTGGGTGTTCTCCCGTCAGCGTTATTGGGGCGAGCCGATTCCCGTGGTATACTGCGAGAAGTGCGGCTGGGTGCCCCTGCCCGAGGACCAGCTGCCTCTGACCCTGCCCAACGTAAAGTCCTATGAGCCCACCGATAACGGTGAATCTCCCTTGGCCCACATGACCGATTGGGTAAACACCACTTGCCCGCACTGCGGCGGTCCTGCCCGTCGTGAGACCGACACCATGCCTCAGTGGGCCGGTTCTTCCTGGTACTTCCTGCGGTATATGGACCCCCACAACGACAAGGCGCCGGTAGGCAAAGAGGCCTTGGATTACTGGAACCGGGTAGACTGGTACAATGGCGGCATGGAGCACACCACTCTGCACCTGCTGTACAGCCGTTTCTGGCACAAGTTCCTGTATGACATCGGTGTGGTTCCCACTTCTGAGCCTTATGCTAAGCGCACCAGCCACGGCATGATTCTGGGCGACAACGGCGAAAAGATGAGTAAGTCCCGCGGCAACGTGGTGAACCCGGATGATATTGTCAATGAGTACGGCGCCGATACCCTGCGTCTGTATGAAATGTTCATCGGCGACTTTGAGAAGGCTGCACCGTGGAACATCAACAGCCTGCGCGGCTGCCGCCGTTTCCTGGACCGTTACTGGAATTTGCAGGAAATCCTGACCGAAGGTGGCCTGCGTCCTGAAATGGAGACCGTTTTCCACAAGACCATCAAGAAGGTCACCGAGGATATTGAAAGCTTGAAATTTAACACGGCTATTGCTGCTTTGATGGCCTTGATTAACGAAATTGCCGACAAGGGTTCCGTCACCAAAGAAGAGCTGAAGATTTTCACTCTGCTGCTGAATCCCTTTGCCCCGCACATCACCGAAGAAGTGTGGGAAGCAAACGCACTGGGCGAAGGAATGGCATCGGTAGCTGCATGGCCGGTATATGACGAAGCCAAGTGCAAAGACGCAACCGTTGAAATCGTGGTACAGATTAACGGCAAACTTCGCGCCCGTATGCAGGTTGCTGCAGATATTTCCAAAGAAGACGCTATTGCAGCGGCCAAGGCTGACGCAAAGATTGCCGCAGAGATTGCCGGCAAGCGCATCGTGAAAGAAATCTATGTTCCCGGCAAGCTGGTGAACATTGTCGCGAAATAATTGGCGGGGAGACGCGAACATAAAAAATCCGTTACCGTAAAAAATAACATACGAAAGGGGCTGTGACCCATATGGAAGCAAGAGTACTGGAAATTTCCGAGCGTATCCGAGCCCTGCGTGAGATTTGTGAATTCACCATTGAGGAAATGGCACAGGCGCTGGATGTCTCTGTAGAAGAGTATCAGGCCTGCGAGGAAGGGAAGAAGGATTTCAACTTTACCTTTCTGTACAAATGTGCCGATAAGTTTGGCGTAGATATTGTAGAGCTGTTGACCGGTCAGGACCCCCATCTGTCCTTTTACTGCATTGTACGAAAGGACGAAGGGCTGGATATGCGCCGTCGCAAAGGCTTTACCTATAAACATTTGGGCTATCGCTTAAAGCATAAGCTGGCCGAGCCATTCCTGGTTACAGCACCCTATATTCCCGAAGAGCAGGAAGCACCGATTGCCCTGTCCACCCATGCCGGTCAGGAGTTTGACTATATCCTGTCCGGAGAATTAAAGGTACAGATGGAAACCCATACCGAGCTGTTGAAGGCCGGAGACGCCATTTTTTATGATTCCGGCCGGGGTCACGGCATGATTGCCACCGGTGGGGAACCCTGCCAATTTCTTGCTATTGTCATCAAAGACCAGGAGGAAGAGGAGTCATGCTGAATATCCATCAGAAATATTGCCGGGAAACCTTTTATGACGGAAAGCTTGTAGGGTTTGAGCCGGTATATGGAGAAAATTTTAACTTTGCCTATGACGTGGTGGACACCATCGCACAGGCTGAACCGCTGCGCCGGGCCATGCTGTGGTGTAACGAAAGCGGGGAAGAGCACACCTTTTCTTTCTCTGATATTTCAAAAGCCAGCAACCGGGCGGCAAACTTTTTTGCTTCTCTCGGAATCAGCCGGGGCGACCGGGTACTGCTGATTTTAAAGCGGCATTATCAATTCTGGTTTGCCCTTTTGGGACTTCACAAGCTGGGCGCTATCGGAATTCCCGCCACGAACCAGCTGACCAAAAAGGATATCTCCTATCGCTGCAATGCTGCAGGAATCAAAGCGGTCATCTGCACTACCGATGGGGATGTTACGGAGCATGTAGAATCCGCTATGGGGGATTGCCCCACTGTGGAAATTAAAATCAGCGTCCACGGCAAATATAAGGACTGGGCAAACTTTGACACAGAGTACCTCAAGTTTTCCGACAGTATGCAGCGAGTGGAAACAGCAGCAGAAGACCCCATGCTGATTTATTTTACTTCTGGTACTACCGGAATGCCCAAAATGGTATGCCACGACTTTACCTATCCCATTTCCCATATTGTCACCGCCAAATACTGGCAGAATGTGGTGCCCGACGGCCTGCATCTCACCATCTCCGATACCGGCTGGATGAAGTCGATGTGGGGCAAACTGTATGGTCAGTGGTTTATGGAAGCCGGCATCTTTGTCTGTGACTTTGACCGATTCCATGCAGAGGCTATTCTGCCCTTGTTTGCCAAATATAAAATTACCACTTTCTGTGCGCCGCCCACGATGTACCGGTTCTTTATCAAGGAAGATTTGTCCAAATATGACCTTTCTTCCCTGAAATATGCCTGTATTGCCGGCGAGCCGCTGAATCCCGAAGTGTTTAACCAGTTCTATAAAGCTACAGGCCTCAAACTGATGGAGGGCTTTGGCCAAAGTGAAACTACGCTGGTACTCTTTAACCCCATCGGCACTAACCCCAAGCCCGGCTCTACCGGTATGCCGAACCCGGCTTATCAGGTGGACTTGGTGGACCGGGAAGGGAATTCTGTCCCCACAGGCGAAGTGGGTGAAATCGTCATTCGTACCCCCGGCAAAAAGCCTGCGGGTCTGTTCAACGGCTATTACCGGGATAAAGAGCGCACTGACAGTGTGTGGAGCAACGATATTTATCACACCGGCGATACTGCCTGGCGGGATGAGGATGGCTATTTCTGGTATATTGGCCGTAATGATGATATTATCAAGTCTTCTGGCTACCGCATTGGGCCGTTCGAGATCGAAAGCGTATTGATGGAGCATCCGGCTGTGCTGGAATGTGCCATTACCGGTGTACCGGACCCCGTTCGTGGTCAGGTAGTCAAAGCGACTATTGTGCTCACCAAGGAATATGAAGCCAGCGAAGAGCTGAAAAAGGAGCTCCAGACTTACGTGAAGAAACAGACTGCTCCTTATAAGTATCCCCGTGTAATTGAGTTTGTGAAAGAGCTGCCCAAGACCATTAGTGGAAAGATTCGCCGGATTGATATTCGTGGCGGGGCAGACCAGTAACTGTTACATCTTAATAAAATAAAAAAAACTCCCCATTGGTCCATCAAGGAGACAAAAGGGCTTTTGCCATCCTTGACTGACTGGTGGGGAGTAGTTTTTTAATCAATTTTATCGTGTTGTATGATATTTGTGGCTTTCAATGTAAATACCCTATCAATGGCTCCGATATCCATGATTCAGAGGCCCACTGCCATGGCCCAAATCCAGTCCATCAAAGAGAGCGCCGGCCACATAATTTTTAGCTCTCTGTACGCTTTCTGGCAAAGAGAAGCCCAATGCAAGGCAACTGGCAATGGCACTTGACAGAGTGCATCCTGTACCGTGAGTGTTGGGGTTGGGGATATGCCGCCCGATAAACCAGTGAGACTGTCCATCCACATACAGCAAATCGTCGGAGGTATCGGCCAGATGGCCGCCTTTGAGGAGGATGGCTCCGCTGAATTTTTCGCTGATAATACGGGCAGCCTGCTCCATGTCCTGTTTGCTGCGGATTTTCATTCCGCTGAGCACTTCACCCTCGGGAATGTTGGGCGTGATGATGTCCGCCAGCGGGGCAAGCTCCATAAGGAGGGCCTGGGAGGCGTTTTCCGCCAACAAGCGGCTCCCGCTGGTGGAAACCATTACCGGGTCCAGCACAATGTTATGAGGGCGATACTCTTTCAGCGCTTCGGCAATGGTGTGAATCAGGGGAGCGCTGCTCACCATGCCGATTTTTACGGCGTCGGGGAAAATATCGGTAAACACACAGTCCAGCTGGTTTTTCAAAAATTCGGGCGTGGACTCCATCACCCCATATACGCCGGTGGTATTCTGGGCGGTCAGGGCTGTAATGGCGCTCATGGCATACACACCGTGAGCCGCCATGGTTTTCATGTCTGCCTGGATTCCGGCGCCGCCGCTGGAATCAGACCCAGCGATAGTCAAAGCCGTTTTCATACCATGGCTGTGGAACCCAAAAACGGATTCGGCCATAGTAGAAAGGTGTCGGGCCGCCTCTTCTTTATTTTCCTTTGCAAAAATAGCCGAAACCACCGCCGCGCCATAGGCGCCGCAGCCTTTGAGCTGTTCCAGATTTTTCTCGCTAATCCCGCCAATGGCCACCACGGGAATTTCAACGGCTTCACAGATCGCTTTCAGACCTGCGGGAGTTAGTGTTTGTACCCCCTCTTTGGTGGAAGAGCCAAATACCGCCCCGCAGCCCAGATAGTCGGCCCCGGCTTTTTGTGCTTGCAAAGCTTCTTGCGGATTGTGGGCGCTGACGCCGATGATTTTATTCGGCCCCAGCAGCTGGCGAGCTTTTTCATAGGCCATATCTTCCTGGCCAATATGTACGCCGTCGGCCCCGACTTCCAGCGCCAGCTGCACGTCGTCGTTAATAATCAGCGGCACGCCGAATCGGCGGCACAGGGGAAGAATCTCCCGTGCCTGCTGCAAAAACTGCTCCCGGGGCAGTTCTTTCTCCCGCAGCTGCACCATGGTCACGCCGCCTTTCAGGGCGCTTTCCACCTGCTGTGCCAGGGTTTCGCCGGGCTTTAGCCATCCCCGGTCGGTAACGGCATATAAAAGAAGCTGGTTTCCAGAAAAATACAATGGGATCCCCTCCAATATACAAATATCAAAAAAAGCCCCGCAGCCCTTTTCAAAAGGCTCTGCGGGGTATACGGGCTTTTTTGATTATACACGTTCCCTGTTTTTTTTGCAAGCAGAGAAGACCATCAACCGGCATGCTGGGGCAAAGGCCCTTTCAGCCAGAAAACCGTATCTCTCAAGGTCTGGCGCAAGTCCCTTGGCCGGTACCCCAGTTCAGCTGTGGCCTTATCGTGGGAAAAACGGTCATTACTTCGCAGGGTATACAGGGAATAGCGGGTAAACAAGGGACGCTGTTTTTTTCGTTTTGCCTGCCACTGAATCAGGGGCACGGCGCTTTTGGCCATCCACATAGGCAGAACCGGCAGCTTTCTTCCACCAGCAATCCCGCGCAGCATAGAAAGAATGTCCCGTAGCTCATAATGGCGATTTGACAGAATATAACATTCTCCCTTGCGGCCTTTTTCTGCCGCCAGCAGGCAGCCTCGAGCAACATCCCGCACATCCACAAAGTCGTATCCGCCGGTCACACAGGCTGGAAGCTTTCCCCGGATATAATCGCTCACCATTTGTACCAGATGGTTTCCAGAAGAGTCAAAGGGACCCAATATGCCGGAAGGATGAACCACTACAGCATCCAGACCTTCGCTGGCGGCATCCAACACCAGCTGTGTCGCTTCGGCCTTGGTTTTGGCATAACCGCCCACCACTTGCTCCGGAGAAAAATGTTTCACTTCGGTCAGGACAGCCGTTTTATCTGTTTCGGGAATGGCATGTACCGAGCTGACATAGACAAGCCGCCGTACCGCATATTCCCGGCACAGGGCAATCAGGTTCCGGGTGCCGCCCACATTCACATCATAGAGCAGGGGGGACACGTTTTCCGAAATATCCACAATCCCGGCCGTGTGGATTACCAAGACTTCAGCGTTCTCAATATCAGTAAACATAGGCCGCATAGATTCTATATCCCGAACATCTCCATAATAACAGCGAGTATTTTCATATTTTTTCATGGTCTGCCCAGGGAGGACAAGCCCCCGAACCTGTACATCATAATCCCGCAACAGACGAAGAAGCGTACTTCCCAAATGGCCGTTTGCGCCTGTAACAATCACGATTTTTTTCATAGAGGCTTCCTCCTTTCAGAGCCGATTGAACTATTTTCTTTATCAATCTTAGTATAACGGCTGTACATTTCTTAAATATAACCTGTTTATGAACAATCATCACAACCGGTTTTCAAAATCAGATATTTGCTTCCCAAAAAGCGGCACATAGAGGCGAAAAAAGGCGCTGGAAAGGAACCCCTCACCAGCGCCTAAAAACATTTATTCTTACTCATTCTCTGCCATCATAAAACAGCAGAACATTTTCCGGTGCGACTCCCAGCTCTGTCGGGAACACGGCCGGTTTTTTCTCTTTAGGAATCCGCCACCAAACCGAGGGAGTCCCTTCTTTTTGGGAAGGGAAACGGAACTGCAAAATCCATTCAAAGGGCTCCTCCACTTGATTCACAGGAAGAACCGGCAGCCGATTTTGTCGGGCATTTGGGTGGAAATAATGGGCCCGAATTCCAACGCCAGTCAGCCCTTCCTCCACCGCATCCGCACAGGAAAGCGAAACGCCCCAGTCCTTCACCCAAACCGTGTGGCCGTCCACCTTTTCGGCAGCGGCCAGATTTTTGCAGCCGGTTAAATGGGCGGCATAGCTGCTTTTCGGGTCGGCAAAAACTTCTTTGGTTTTGCCGCTGCGGACGATTTTCCCGTCATGCATCAGCAAAAGGGAGGTACACATATGATAGGCTTCGTCCCGGCTGTGGGTTACCAAAAGGGAAGGAAGCTGCATTTTTTGCAGCAGCGCCAGCATGTCCAATTGCAGCTGATCCCGCAAATGACTATCCAAAGCGGAAAAGGGCTCGTCCAGCAGCAAAAACCGGGGTTTCGAAAGCAAAATCCTTCCCAGCGCCGCCCGCTGTGCCTGCCCGCCGGAAAGCTGGGCCGGCCGGTGCTGCAAAAGCCCTTCCAAATGCAAAAGGGCAGCCGCTTCTTCCAAAGCCTTTTCCCGGTTTGCCCGATTTTTTTCCCAAAACAGCCCGGCCAGCAAATTCTGCCGCACGGTCATGTTGGGGAAGAGGGCATAATTTTGGAACAGGTAGCCCACCTTCCTTTTTTGGGGCGGGAGGTTGATTCTTTTTTTGCTGTCAAAAAGGGTTTCGCCGTCCAGGATGATGCAGCCCCTGTCCGGCTTTTCAATTCCGGCAATGCACCGCAGGGTCATGCTTTTCCCGCAGCCGGAAGCGCCCAGCAGCCCGGTAACGTCCCCGTTTGTTTCAAACTTTGCCCGCAGGCAAAAGCGTCCAAAATTTTTTTCAATATCCACAAACAGCTTCAACGGACGCGCCTCCTCTGCCGTTTTTCCAAAAAGTTAACCGCCAGCAGCACCGCCGCCGAAATCGCCACGTTAATCATCACCCAATAAAAGGCCAGTTCATCATTGTTGGTGCGCCACAGCTGATAGACCGTGGTGGAAATGGTGGCGGTTTTTCCCGGGGTATAGCCCGCTATCATGCTGGTTGCGCCATATTCCCCCAGCGCCCGGGCAAAGGCCAAAACCGTCCCGGCCAAAATTCCCTGCCGGCAGGCGGGCAGGCGCACCCGCCAAAAAATATACCATCCGGGAAGCCCCAGCGTGCGCCCGGCGTCGGAGAGGTTTTCGTCAAAGCTTTCAAACGCGCCCCTTGCTGTGCGGTACATGAGCGGAAAGGACACCACGATGGAAGCAAAAACGGCGGAATACCAAACCATCACCAGCCGGATATCAAACACCTGCTGGAACCATTGCCCCAGCGGCCGGTTGTTGCCCAGCAGTACCAGCAAAAAATATCCCACTACCGTGGGCGGAAGTACCAGGGGAAGGGTAAGCACAACATCCAGCAGGCCTTTTAACAGCTTTGGCAGCTTTGCCACATAGTAGGCACAAAAAATTCCGGTAAAAAACACCACCACCGTGGCAATGGCCGCAACCCGCAGGGAGTTAAAAAGAGGGAACCAGTCCATAGCTATGTAATCCTTTCCCGTATATCAGGCTGCCGGAAGAAAAGTGAAGCCGACTTTTTCAAAAACCTCTTTGGCTTTTTCCCCCTGCAAAAAGGCGAGGAATTCCGCGGCTTCTCCGGCATGGGGGGCATTTTTCAGCACCGCCGCCGGATAGAGCACCTGGCTGCACAGGGAGGCATCTGCTGTTTCGGCCACTTCCAGCTTTGCACTATAGGCGTCGGTTGCATATACAATCCCGCAGTCCACTGAGTTTTCCTTAATTTGAGTGGTTACTTCTTTCACATTGGAGCCATAGGTAATTTTCCCGCTGCTTTCCAGCCCGTCCAGCAGCCCAAGAGCCGTCAAAATTTCAATGGAATAGGCCCCAACCGGTACGTCGTCGTTACCAAGGGCAATCAGCTGGCATTTATCCGTTCCAATATCTGCAAAGGAATGAATGTCCGCTGGGTTGCCGTCGGGCACTGCCAGTACCACCTTGTTTTCCAGCAAGTCCAAGCGGGAGTCGCTGTCAATGAGGTTTTGCTCTTCCAAAGCATCCATTTGTTTTTGGGCGGCAGAGAGGAACAAATCACACTCGGCGCCTTCTTCAATCTGGGTTTGCAGGGTACCGGAAGAGTCAAAGTTAAAGGAGAAGGTAATGCCGGGGTGCTCCGCCTCATAGGTTTTTGCCAGCTCTTCCAGGGTTTCGGTGAGGGAGGCGGCGGCAAACACGGTAAGCTCTGCTTCTTCCTTTGAATCAGAACTGCCTGTGCTTTCCGTCTCCTGTTTGGAATCCGCCGAAGACGAGCCGGCGGGCGCGGCGCTGCATGCCGTGAGAACAGCGGTCAGCAGCAGGGCGCACAGGGGTTTTAACAGGTTTTTCATTTGAGAAAAACTCCTTTCGTGCCCATGTTTCAGGGCAATATTTATGGAAAACATGTGGATTTACACATGCTCCAACCAAAAGAAATTTTCACCTTGCGCAGTTTTCCACAGTCCCCCGCAGCAGCCCCAGCCCATGGGGAATGGTGTCGAGAAAAACGTCCAGGCTTTCCTCCACGGCTTTGGGGCTTCCGGGAAGGTTGATAATGAGCGTTTTTCCCCGGATGACCGAAACCCCTCGGGACAGCATGGCCCGGGGCGTAATTTGCAGGCTGGCGGACCGAATGGCTTCCGCGATGCCGGGGGCAAGGCGGTCGGCAACTGCCAGCGTTGCCTCCGGGGTACAGTCCCTTTGGGAAAAACCGGTGCCGCCGGTAGTCAAAATCAAATCGGGCCGGCGCTGGTCGCACAGGCGCACAAGCTCCTTTTGCAAAAGGGCTTTTTCGTCAGGCAGCAGCAGCGCCTCAATCACCTGATACCCGGCTTCCTCCAGCCTTTTCACCAGCAGCGGGCCGCTTTTGTCCTCCCGCTCCCCGGCAGCGCCCTTGTCGGAAAGGGTAATCACCGCTGCCTGCCAGGGCATCGGCTCATTTCGCTGCAAAAGGGAAATTTCATCCCCCACATGGATTTCCCCGCCTGCAATCACCCGGGCAAACACGCCTTCCCTGGGCATAATGCAGTCGCCCATAGCCTGATAAATGGGGCAGTGGTTGTGGCATTCCTTGCCAATCTGAGTCATTTCCAGCACCACGTCTCCGCACTGCAAAAGGGAGCCAACCGGCAGGGCGGCAAAATCAAACCCTTCTACCACCAGGTTTTCGCCAAAGTCTCCAAACGAAACCGCCGCGCCTTTTTTTCGGAAAGCTTCTATTTTTTCAAAGCTTAAAAGGCTCACCTGCCTGTGCCAGTTTCCTCCGTGAGCATCCCCAACAATGCCCCATTCTGGCGTTAGTTTGGCACAGGGCACCGGCTTTTTCTGAGTCCCTCTTTTTTGAGAAATGCACACCGCCATAATTTTACCCAAAGCGTTATCCTCCAATCTGATACATGGTGCGGGTCTCCATTTTATCTTCCGGCTGCAAAAAGCAGTGGGAAGCAGGTTTTTCAAAAATAGCCCGCCCCATGGCTTCCATAATCTCATCATCACTGCCGCACATAAGCAGGGGGGACAAATCCACCCCGGAAGAAAAGCACAGGCAAGGCTTCAAAATCCCGGTACAGGTAAGGCGCACCCGGTTACAGCTTTCGCAGAACCGGTGGCTCATGCTGTCGATTAGGCCAATGCGCCCGCAAAGCCCTTCTGCGCCAAAATAGCGGGCAGGGCCGCTGCCGCGCTTTTCAAAAACCGGGGACAAATCCGGCCACCGGCTTTTTAGGGCCGCCAGCGCCCTGTCAGAAGAAACCCCGGACATTCCTCTTCCCAGCCCAATAGGCATCATTTCGATAAACCGCACGTCAACGGGCATTTTTTCTGCAAGGGCCGCCAGCGCGGGAATCTGCCCGGCGGTTTCTTCCATTAAAACCGCGTTGATTTTTGTGGGAATCGGGGACGCCGCCGCTGCCTGAAGGCTTTTGAGGACGGCCGAAAGGCTTCCGCCGCCGGTAAGGCTGCGATATTGGTTTTCATCCAGTGTGTCGAGGCTGATATTGATTCCGTCAATCCCAAGGCGGCACAAATCCGCCAGCATTTTTTTTAGCAGCAGCCCGTTGGTGGTGAGGGTTACGCTTTCAATTCCCGGGATTTTTTTCAGCTTACCCAAAAAGGGGAGAAGCCCCGGCCGCACCAGAGGCTCCCCGCCGGTAACCTTGAGATGACGGATTCCCAGCCGGGCGGCGCAGCTGCATAGCCGGAAGAAATCATCCAGCGAAAGCAGTTTTTCTTTCGGCAAAAAGCAGGGGCTTTGGGGCATACAATACCGGCACCGCAAATTGCATCGGTCCGTCACCGATACCCGCAGATAGTCGATTTCCCGTCCCAGACGGTCCTTCATTCCCCAGCGCCTCCAAAGAAAAAGTCTCCGCTTTTGCCCCCGTGTTTTTCCACTAAATGAATGCCGGAAATGACCATGGATTTGTCCAGCGCCTTGCACATATCATAAATGGTCAAAAGGGCGCAGGAAACCCCGGTTAGCGCCTCCATTTCCACCCCGGTTACGCCGGTTGTCTGGGCGGTGCATTTGGCCGTTACCGTGCAGCTTTCCGAATCCAGCACAAACTCCACCGCGCATTTGGTAAGCCCAATCAAATGGCATAGGGGAATCAGCTCCGGGGTTTTTTTGGCTCCCATAATTCCGGCAATCCGGGCAGCCCCCAGCACATCACCTTTTTTAGCCGTCCCGCTTTCCACTGCCAAAAAACATTCCCGATTCATGGAAATGGCCCCCACGGCCACCGCAGTGCGCCGGGAGGGCTCTTTTTGTCCAACATCTACCATGTGGGCAGCGCCGTTCTTATCAAAATGAGTCAGCGGCATTGTGAATATCCTCCGTATGTAAAACTATATTTTCAGGATTCTTACTTTCCAAATCCGCAATTGGGGAAGGTGCAGATTTCGCAGCCCAGGCACAGACCCCCTTCGCCATAGCCTGCCAGCTGCTCCCTTGTCACCGGTACGCCGGCAATAAGATAGGGGAGGACTAAATCAAACACCGTGCGCCCGGCATACATCACACATCCTGGCAGCCCGGCAATGGGCCTTCCGTCCTGCGTATAGGCAAGCAGGAACATGGCTCCCGGCAGCACCGGCGCTCCATATTGCAGCACACTTGCCCCGGTATTCTTAATGGCCAGCGGTGTCCGGTCGTCCGGGTCCACGCTCATGCCGCCGGTACACAGCACCAAATCAAGCCCTTTTTCCAGCATCCTGTTAATCGTGCGGGTAATGGCTTCGTGGTCATCGGGCAGCACTGCATGTTCGGCAACCTCGCACCCATATTCCGACAGCTTTTTTTTGACTACCGGCGAAAAGGCGTCCTGAATCCTCCCGTGATACACTTCGTTCCCGGTAGTTACCAGCCCGGCCTTCTTTTTGGGGAAGGGAACGATTTTTAAAAGGGGCGTGTCCCCAGCTGCGTTTTGTGCCTGCTCCATTTTTTCTTTGTCAATCACCAACGGAATCACCCGCATCCCGGCCAGCTTGTCCCCGGCATGAACCGCAGTTCCGCCGTGACGGGTGGCAATCATCATTTCACCCAAGCTGTTCACTTCCCGCAGTCGGGAGGAATCCACCAGAAACAGCCCGTCCACATCGGCTATCAGTTCAATTTTCCCTTCCTTTACCGGGGTGGGGTGCATCCCGGTGTTTTGGCACATGCGGCGCAGAACTTCGGCCGCCTCGTTTTCGTGCAGCTTGGTTTCATCGTTTTCCCAAATATAAACATGGTCTTTCCCAAGGCTCAGCAAAACGGGGATGTCCTCTTCCCGAATCACATGTCCCTTGCGAAAAGCCGCGTCTTTTACAACACCGGGAATAATCTGGGTCACATCATGGCAGAGTACCTGTCCCACAGCGTCCCGGGTATCAATACGTTTCATACTGTTGTCCTCCCTTGGCATGGCAAAGTGGATTTTTTTCATTATACCATATTCCCAGGGAAATACACAACGAAAACCTGTCCTTTATAAAAGGTTGTCCAAGGTAATCACTTCCCCTTCCGACAGCTGTGAGAGCTGCATGGAAGCAAGGCTGCACCGGGATTTGAGCAGGCCCAGTTCTTCACTTTCAATCAGCGCGGGCAATTCGGACAGGGTTTCGCCCAAAGCCGTCAGGTCGTCATGAGGCATAAAGGTACACAGTTTTTTGTGCTCTTCTTCCCATTGGTGCTGGATGCCCTGGCTGACGGCCAAGGCGGTAGAAAGGTTTCCCTGATAGATTTCGCTTTGCAAAAGGTTTAGCTGCCGCAGCAGCTTTTGAGAAGAGGTTTCCGCTGTCCAATAGCCAAGGCCGCACAGCCCCAGCAAAAATACCAGCAGGATTCCCGAAGCCCACAGACGTTTCATCAGGCATTGCCTCCTTTCACTTTCGAAAGGCCGCTCTCCGATTTTGGGATGACGGCATAGCCGCCTTGCATATCAGCGGTCATAATAAAAACTTGCCCCGCAGAAAGACCCATTTTTTCCAAAACCGACTGGGCCCAGATTCGATTTTTCCCACATAACTGAAGGGACGCATCAGAAAATTCCCCATCGCTGATAACCACCACTTCCAATCCGGTGTCCGGGGGAGAGAGGCCTAAAAGGCGGTTGGTTGGGGTGTCGGCATCCGGCTTTTTGACAATACTGATTTTACCGTTGGTTTCCATAATCGCCCATTCTACATCACGGATCGAAAACACATCTTTTTCCCGCAGTTCTTCAAACAAATCTTCAATGCTCAAACGCAGGCGGGACATTTCTTTCTGGTCAACCTGGCCGTTTTGAATGAGGACAATGGGCTTGCCGCAAACCAGGCGGCGGAACTTGCCGCTTTTGAGCATAAAGACGGAAACCGCGATTTCGCACATGACCAATACCCCAATAGGAATGAATCCGCTTGCCAGAGGCTGGCCGGTATTCTGCATAGGGATGGCCGCAATGTCGGAAATCAGAAGGGTCACAACCAGCTCCGAGGTTTGCAGTTCGCTGATTTGCCTTTTTCCCATCAGCCGTACCGAAGCCAAAATGACTATGTACAGCAAAATGGTGCGCAAAAAAGAAATAATCATGAAAAAACCTCCGATATGCTTGCTTTTTTGCTGGATATAGGATATTCTGTTCTTGGTAAAGAAAAAATATGCGCCGGTTTGGAAAAATTTTTCTTGACAGCAGGGATGCGGGCGTGTATAATAACAAAGGTTAAACAAAGAAGAACGGACATCAAGTTCTCACCTGTGGAGTTTTGTCTGCACGGGTCAATAGGAAGTAAAGTAAACAGAGCAGTTGCTCTGTGCTTTTCTGAGCATTGACGCACGGACAAAATTTTGTCCGTGCTTTTGTTTTGATGACTACGTGTTTTGGAGGTGCTTACCCATTAGCAACAAGGAACTGCAGATTAACGAAGAAATCCGCGATAAGGAAGTCCGCGTCATTGATTCCGATGGCTCTCAGCTGGGCATCATGCCTGCCAGCCAGGCGCTGGAAAAAGCGTATGCCCGTAACCTGGATCTGGTAAAAATTGCGCCCCAGGCAAAGCCTCCGGTGTGTAAGATTATCGACTATGGCAAGTTCCGTTTTGAACAGGCCAAGCGGGAAAAAGAAGCCCGGAAAAATCAGCGCGTGGTTGAAATCAAGGAAATTCGTCTGTCTCTCAACATTGACACCCATGATTTTAATACAAAGCTGGGTCACGCCAAGCGCTTTTTGGAGGACGGCAACAAGGTCAAGGTTTCCATCCGATTCCGCGGCCGCGAAATGGGCCATCCGGAGCACGGCTATGAAACCATGCGTCGGTTTGCAGAAGCCTGCGCCGAGTTTGCCAACATTGAAAAGCCGGCAAAGCTTGAGGGAAGAAACATGCTGATGTTCCTTGCCCCCAAGCCCGTCAAATAATATACACTTCTAAGGAGGAGCAGTCATGCCCAAGATTAAGACTCACAGCGGCGCAAAAAAGCGCTTCAAGATTTCTAAAAATGGTAAGGTCATCCGTGCTCATGCCAACAAGAGCCACCTGCTCAACGGCCACGGCAAAACCCGCAAGACCAAGCGCGCTCTGCGCGGCACCACTGTTGCGGATAAGACCAATGTCCGTCAGGTGAAGAGACTCCTGCCCTACAAATAAGATTTTTACTGTAACGATTCCTATAATTTTGTTGGAGGTATAAGAAATGGCACGTGTAAAAGGCGCGTTGATGACTCGCAAGAGAAGAAAAAAGGTTCTGAAGCTGGCTAAGGGCTATTGGGGTTCCAAGAGCAGACACTTCAAGATGGCCAAGCAGGCTGTTATGAAGTCCGGCAACTATGCATATATCGGCCGTAAGCACAGAAAGAGAGATTTCCGCCGTCTGTGGATCACCAGAATCTCTGCTGCTTGCAAGATGAACGGCATCAACTATTCCACTTTCATGAACGGTCTGAAGAAGGCCGGCATCACGCTGAACCGCAAGATGCTGTCCGAAATCGCCATCGCCGACGAAGCCGCATTCAAGGCTCTGGTCGAGCAGGCCAAGGCTGCTCTCTAATAAGCTGTCAGTGCGCTCGGGGCCTTTGGCTCCGGGCGTATCTTTTAGCTAAATTTGGGAGAGAGAGGACAGGCATGGTCACACACATTTCAAGCCGGAAAAACGAACTGATCAAAGAAACTGCCGGGCTCGTGCGTTCTGTGGAAAACAGAAGGGCACAGGGCCTTTTTGTCGTGGAAGGCGCAAGGCTGTGCTATGATGCATTGCGAAGTCAAGCCTTGGTTGAGCGTTTGTTTTTCACGGAAAAAGCAAGAGACAAATATCGGGAATATATTGAACCGCTGATGGAAAAAGCGCAGGAAGTATATTCGGTGGAACCGCATGCTGCAGAGCTGTTGTCAGACACCAAAAACAGTCAGGGAGTTTTTGCCGTATGCCAGCTGCCAGAAAGCAAGACTGTCGAAAAGTTGTCTGAGGAAGAAAAGTATATTGCTGTGGAAAATTTACAGGACCCAGGCAATTTGGGGGCTGTCATGCGTACTGCTGAAGCACTGGGAATTTCCGGGTTGATTTTATTCGGTACCTGCTGTGATGTATTCAGTCCCAAAACTCTGCGGGCAGGGATGGGGGCGGCTTTCCGGCTGCCGGTGTATGAAGGCGGGGAATTTGCCGTCTGTGCTGCAAAGCTGCATGAGAGAGGATTTTCCACCTTCGCCGCTGTACCAGACGATTCTGCCGAAAAAGTGACGGAGTGCAAATTCCCGAAGGGCTCGGTAATGCTGGTGGGCAATGAAGGGAACGGCCTATTGCCTCAAACCATCCAGGCGTGCAGCCGTCGGGTAACCATTCCCATGGAGGGCCGGGCAGAATCTTTAAATGCGGCAGCTTCATCGGCGATTCTTATGTGGGAAATGGTTCGATAACTCCATAAGCTGAGGGAAAAGAGGGAAATTGAAGATGGACACAAACACAGTATACTGGATTTGGCTTCAGCAGGTGTTTGGCAGCGGCAGCAGTAAACCAGTACAGCTGTGGCGAAAGTTTTCTTCTGTTCGCGCTTTTTATGAAGAAGCGCCAAAACTTCTGTCTGATTCCTCTGTATTCAGTAAAGCGGAATCCCAGAGAGCCAGCGAGATTTCCCTTTCCCAATGCAGGAAAATCATGGAAAAGGCACAAAAACTTTCCATGAAACTACTGACACCGGAAAGTGAAAATTTTCCGACATGCCTTTCCCAAATTGACAATCCTCCGGCTGTCCTGTATTATCAAGGAGAGCTGCCTGCCGTAGATGATGTGCCGACAGTGGCTATTGTTGGTTCCCGAAAAGCTTGTCCCAATGCTTTGACTGCTGCCCGGGTGCTCAGTGAACAGCTTGCTCGGGCCGGAACGATTGTGGTAAGCGGTGGCGCCGTAGGAATTGACTCTTCGGCTCATTTGGGCGCACTGGATGCAGGAGGAAAAACCATTTGTCTTTTGGCTGGAAGTCTTGATAGGCCTTATCCCAAAACAGGGGAAAAGATGCGGCGTGCTATTGCGGAAAACGGCACCGTTGTCAGCGAATATCCACCGGAGACGGATGTGCAACGTTGGCATTTTGGTATCAGGAACCGACTGATTTCCGGGCTTAGCTGTGGGGTTTTGGTAGCAGAGGCTTCGGTCAAAAGCGGTACTATGATGACTGCCCGTCATGCAGTGGAACAAAGCCGGGACGTGTTTACTTTGCTGGTGGATTCCTGGCGTGAAAATGCAGAAGGGGTATTACAGCTTTTGTGGGATGGCGCCAAACCCGTTTCCTGTGCGGCAGATATTCTCACAGAGTTTAAACATCGCTTTCCGGCCTGTCAAATTCCTCCTCGGGAACCCCTTTCTCAAATTTGCCAGGACAAACCCTTGGAGCAGAGCGAGAATGTGACGGTTTCTTCTTCTCATCTGTCCCACGCTTCAAAGGCTCGAGAGGCAGCAGCAGAGAAGGAAGATATTCCAAAAACCCTTTCTTCTTCAGCCCAAAAGATGTATCAGGCATTAAGCCGGGAACCTATTACGGCAGAAGAATTGAGTATGAAAACCGGAATGCACATCCAAGATATTTTCCGCGCAGCTACCGAACTGGAACTGTCGGGAAAAATCCGTTCCTTTTCGGGGAGAAGGTATGCCAAGCGCAGCTGATTTCCCATGGTAGTCCTTGTGAAAGCCGTCCGAGCTCGGTCGGTTTTCACAAAGGTTACCTCAAAAACAATTTTGTCCGTGGCTGTCACAGTTCGACCGGCAGGACCGGCCAATTGTGATATATGTTGTGATAAAAGCCGTTTCAAAAATCGTTTGAAAAACACGGACAAATTATTTAGGAAAGATAGGTGAAGCACCTGTGTCAAAACTTGTGATTGTGGAGTCTCCGTCCAAGGCGAAGACGATTAAGAAATATTTGGGCCCCGGTTATGAAGTGGTGGCCTCGATGGGACATGTACGCGATTTGCCGGAAAAGCGGTTGAGCGTGGATGTCAAACATGATTTTGCCCCGAAATATACCATTATCAAGGGCAAGGAAAAACTGGTGGATGAACTGAAAACCGCTGCCGCCCAAAGCGACGGGATTTATCTGGCAACCGACCCTGACCGGGAAGGAGAAGCCATTTCCTGGCATCTGGCCTATATTCTGGGGCTGGATATTAACGAAGAAAACCGCGTGACTTTTAACGAAATCACCAAAACCGGCGTTTCCAACGGTATGGAGCATCCCCGGCGGATTGATATGGACTTGGTGAACGCCCAGCAGGCCCGCCGAATTCTGGACCGTTTGGTGGGTTACAAGCTCAGTCCGTTTTTGGCAAAAGTAATTCGAAAAGGCCTTTCGGCTGGTCGTGTACAGTCAGTGGCTGTGCGTCTGGTGGTGGATAGGGAAGAGGAAATTCGCGCTTTTAAGCCTGAAGAATACTGGACCATTGATGCGAAGCTGGTTCCCAAGGGCGGCAGAAAGGCGTTCCCCGCTTCCTTCTATGGGGATGAAGCCGGAAATAAAATCAAGATTTCCAACAAAGAAGAGGCCGACGCCATTCTGGAAAAGCTGGAAGATGCGCAGTTTACCGTCGCCAAAATTAAGAAGGGCAGCCGCCGCAAGTCTCCGGCCCCGCCGTTTAGCACCTCTACCATGCAGCAGGAAGCTTCCCGCAAATTGGGATTCCAGGCACGGCGTACTATGAAGGCCGCCCAGGAATTATACGAAGGCGTAGAAATTGAAGGCCAAGGCGCTGTGGGTCTGATTACTTATATGAGAACCGACTCGCTGCGTTTGTCAGAAGATGCTGTCAAAGAAGCTGCCGAGTATATTCGTGAGCGTTGGGGCGACCGGTATGTACCCGACAAACCCCGTCAGTACAAGACCCGCGCAGGTGCTCAGGACGGCCACGAAGCCATCCGTCCCACCAATGTGCGTCTGACCCCCGACGAGGTAAAATCCAGCCTAACTGGCGATCAGTATAAACTCTACAAACTTATCTGGGAGCGGTTTGTGGCTTGTCAGATGTCCAATTGCCTGCAAAGCACTACCCAAGCGGATATTACTGCAAACGGATACCTGTTCAAGGCTTCCGGCTATACCGTTACTTTTGACGGCTTTACGGTGCTCTATGTGGAAGGCAAGGATGAAGAGAGCGAAGTAACCGGCGCACTGCCGGTGCTGGAGCAAGACATGCCCCTGCGGAAAAAAGAGCTTGCCGGAAACCAGCATTTCACTCAGCCTCCAGCACGTTATACCGAAGCTTCGCTGATTAAAGCTTTGGAAGAAAATGGTATTGGCCGTCCTTCCACCTATGCTGCTACCATTTCCACCATCACCGGAAGGGAATATGTGGTGCGGGAAGGAAAAGCCTTTAAGCCCACCGAATTGGGTGAGGTTTCCACGCAGCTGATGAAGGAGCGCTTCCCGAAAATCGTCAATGTAAAGTTTACCGCACAGGTTGAAAGCGACCTGGATAAGGTACAGAGCGGTGAAGAAAACTGGGTTGAAACGCTGCACAAATTCTATGATGATTTCGATAAGACGCTGCAAAAGGCCAAAAAAGAAATGGAAGGCGTCAAAATCACGCTGAAGGAAGATCAGACTGATTTGATTTGTGAAAAGTGTGGTCGCCCGATGGTGGTCAAATTTGGCCGGTACGGAAAGTTTATTGCCTGCTCCGGTTACCCGGAGTGTAAGAATATCAAAAAAATCGTCCACGAAACCGGCGCAGAGTGCCCCAAGTGCGGCGGCAAGGTTGTGGTGAAAAAATCCAAGCGGGGCCGCGTGTTCTATGGATGCAGCGAATATCCCAATTGCGATTTTGTTTCGTGGGATGAGCCGACCATGGAAAAGTGCCCCCGCTGCGGCAAAACGCTGCTGAAAAAGAAGGGGAAGCATCCCAAGTTCTATTGTATCACGCCGGACTGCGGCTATGAAAAGGTGCAGGAAGACGAAGAATAAGAAAAACGTAATTCCCCCATACCAGAACCCCAACAGGAAAGGAGTCCCACATGGAGCTGACCGTTATCGGAGCAGGGCTCGCCGGTTGTGAGGCCGCATGGCAGGCCGCACAAATGGGCGTGCCTGTCCGACTGATTGAAATGAAACCGGAAAAACGCACTCCGGCCCATCAAAGCCCTCTGTTTGCAGAACTCATCTGCTCCAATTCTCTCAAGGCCGCCCGGCTGGAAAGCGCCGCCGGGATGCTGAAAGAGGAAATGCGTCGGTTCGGCTCGCTACTGATGGCCTGTGCTGACCAGTGTGCCGTCCCCGCAGGCGGAGCTCTGGCAGTAGATCGGGTGCAGTTTGCCAAAATAGCCACTGAAAAGATTGAAGCCCATCCGCTGATTACCGTTGTCCATAAAGAGGTTACGGAAATCCCGAAGGAGGGCTGTGTGGTCATCGCTACCGGTCCCCTGACCGCGGATGCGCTGGCAGAGGATATCTTCAAAATGTGTGGCGGCGGGCTGAGCTTTTTTGATGCTGCCGCCCCCATCGTCACAGCGGATAGTTTGGATCGCTCTTTGTGTTTTGCCGCTTCCCGATATGATAAGGGAGAAGATGACGCGTACCTCAATTGTCCCATGAACAAAGAGGAATACGAAGCTTTTTATGACGCGCTGGTGAATGCCGAGCGCGCCCAGGTACACGATTTCGACGTGGCCAATCCCAAAGTGTATGAGGGATGTATGCCAGTAGAGGTCATGGCACAAAGGGGAAAAGATACTCTGCGGTTTGGACCGTTAAAACCGGTAGGACTGCGTGACCCGCGTACCGGACATCGTCCCTGGGCGGTGGTACAGCTGCGCCGTGAAGATGCGGAAGGAACGCTATATAATCTGGTGGGATTCCAGACCAATTTGAAATTTGGTGAGCAGAAGCGGGTATTTGGGATGATTCCCGGATTGCAAAATGCAGAAATCGTCCGCTATGGCGTCATGCACCGCAATACATTTTTAAAATCCCCGGGATTCCTCGCAGCGGATTATAGCGTGAAATCCCGGCCGGAGCTATTTTTTGCAGGACAGATTACCGGTGTGGAGGGCTATATGGAATCCGCGTCTTCCGGAATTCTGGCAGGAAGGAATGCCGCCGCCCATTTGCTTGGAAAAGAGCGGCTGATTCTTCCCCGTGAAACCATGATGGGTGCGCTGGCCGATTATGTGGCCAACAGCCCCACCAAAGACTTTCAGCCTATGGGCGCAAACTTCGGTGTGCTGCCGCCCATCGAGCCCCATATTCGGGATAAACGCTCCCGTTATGCGGCTTTGTCACAAAGAGGACTTACTATGATTTCGGAGATTCTCTCCCATCAAGAATAAAAGAAATTGTCCGGCGTAAACTTGCCGGTGAAATGAGGTGTTTGCTGTGAAAATCATCGTTGACGCATTCGGTGGGGACAATGCTCCCCTGGAAATTCTGAAAGGTTGTCAGATGGCAGTAGAAGAGCTGGATATTGACATCCTGCTCACGGGCAGCGAGAAGATTATCCGTCAGGTGGCAGCGGAAAACAATATTTCCCTGGACCGGATGGAGATTGCCGATGCACCGGACGTTATTACCATGGACGATTCCCCCAAGAGTATCATGAAAGAAAAGAGCGGTTGTTCCTTGGCAGAGGGTCTGCGCCGTCTGGCTGCCGGAGACGGTGACGCATTCGTTTCTTCCGGAAATAGTGGCGCGCTGGTATTCGGCGCAAACATGATTGTCAAGCGCATCAAAGGCGTGAAGCGCGTAGCATTTGCACCGGTAATGCCCAAAGATGACGGCTTCTTTATGCTCATTGACGGCGGCGCTAATGTGGAATGCCGTCCCGAAATGCTCCAGCAGTTCGCCATGATGGGTGCGGCCTATATGGAACACGTGATGGGCGTGAAAAATCCCCGGGTAGCCTTGGCCAACGTGGGTACCGAAGACCATAAAGGCGGTGAGCTCCAACTGGAGGCCTTCCAGCTTCTGAAAAATACACCGGTGAACTTTATCGGCAACATCGAAGCAAGAGATATTCCCGTAGACGCCGGCGATGTGATTGTATGCGACGGCTTTACCGGAAACGTAATTTTGAAGCTTTATGAAGGCGTCGCTTTAACCTTGATGAAGAAAATTAAGGGTATCTTTACCAAGAGCACGAAAAACAAGCTGGCTGCTGCTCTGGTTTTAAACGATATGAAGGGGCTTAAAAAACAGATGGACTATAACGAGTATGGTGGGGCCCCGATTATGGGTGCAGCAAAACCGGTATTCAAAGCCCACGGCAGTGCCAAGGCACAGACCTTTAAAAATGCACTGCGTCTGACAAAGGCCTATGTGGAAGGCGATGTTGTGAGTAAAATTACTCGTTCTATACAGGAAATGAAGGCTGCTGAAACCACAGCCGAGGGAGGTCAGGCATGAAGAATCTTCAGGAATTGGAAGAAAAAATAGGCTATCATTTTAAAGATCCCCTTTATATCATGACTGCGCTCACACATTCTTCCTATGCTAATGAGCATAAGGACGGCTGTAAATGCAACGAGCGGCTGGAATTTTTAGGAGATTCTGTGCTGGGTGTGGTAGTTGCCGATTATCTGTTTAAACATCGCCCCGATTTACCAGAAGGTGATTTGACCAAAATCCGATCTTCACTGGTGTGTGAAAAGGCATTGTGCAACTATTCCAAACAGATGGGTGTGGGCGAATATCTGCGCCTGAGCCACGGCGAGCAGAATTCCGGTGGAAGAACTCGTCCCAGTATTCTGGCCGATGCCTTTGAAGCGATTATTGCAGCAGTCTATATGGATGCTGGGGAAGAGCAGGGCATGGAGGAAGCGAGAAAATTCATTTTGAAATATGTACTGCCTGCGCTGAAAAGTGCCCGGCCGAAAGCGTTCCGGGATTTCAAAACTGCCTTGCAGGAAATCATCCAGCAGAACCCAGAGGAGCGGCTGGAATACGTACTTACCGGCGAGAGCGGCCCCGACCACAACAAGCATTTTACCGTGGAAGTCCATTTGAACAGCAATGTAATCGGTAAGGGCGGCGGACGCAGCAAGAAGGAAGCCGAGCAGCAGGCAGCCCGGGAAGCCTTGGAGCTGATGGGCTATTGAGCCGGGGAAATGTAGCGATTTTTGTACCTCACAATGGCTGTCCTCATCAGTGCAGTTTTTGCGACCAGCGGCAGATTACCGGACAGCAAAAACAGCCCACGCCGGAGGAAGTGTGGGAGCTTGCAAAAAAAGCTGCGAAAATACAGGACGTTTCCCAGTGTGAGCTGGCCTTTTTCGGCGGCAGCTTTACCGCTGTTGACCGAGAGTATTTTTGTTCTCTGCTGGCGGTTGCCAAGCGTGCCCGGGAGGAGCTGGGATTTTCTGGGGTGCGCTGCTCCACCCGTCCGGATGCCATTGATGAAGAGCGGCTGGAACTTTTAAAAGAGCATGGATTTACTACCATTGAGCTTGGAGCACAGTGTATGGATGATGGGGTATTGCTGCAAAACGGTCGCGGGCATACTGTGCAGGATGTGAAAAATGCTTCACATCTTGTAAAGGAATATAACTTTACGTTAGGGCTGCAAATGATGACCGGTCTACCCGGTTCAAATGATGCCATCGACACTGTAACGGCTAATACCTTTACAGCAATAAACCCAGATTTTGTGCGGATTTATCCCACTTTGGTGCTGCCGGGTACTCGTTTGGCCCAGTGGTATCAAGAAGGCAGCTATCAACCACAAACTTTGTGTAAAGCTGTTGAGCTTTGCAGTGATTTACTGCTGATTTTTCAAAAAAATAAGATTCCCGTTATCCGGTTAGGACTGCATGATACGCCGGAATTACAGCAGCAGGTTTTTGCCGGACCCTATCATCCGGCTTTCCGTCAGCTTTGCGAAAGCCGGATTTTTTTGCGGGAAATTTTATCTCTTCTGGGCGAAAAATGCCGAAACTGTGAAGATGAAATCATACTGGCTGTCCATCCCAAAAGCATCTCCAATGCGCTGGGGCAGAAAAGGGGCAATCTCACGGAACTGCAAAAGCGGGGCTGGCGAGTCCGGTTTATGCAGGATGCGTCTGTTTTGCCAGGACAGATCGAAATACAAGACTCCATTTTGTCAACGAAAGGAAAAGGTGAAAAACCGTGCTGCTGAAGTCATTGGAATTACAGGGTTTCAAAACCTTTCCCGATAAAACGACGCTGCATTTTGAAGAGGGGATTACGGCTGTGGTAGGCCCTAACGGCAGCGGAAAAAGTAATATCAGCGACGCCATGCGGTGGGTGCTGGGCGAGCAATCGGTAAAAACCCTACGCTGCTCCAAAATGGAGGATGTGATTTTTAGCGGAACCCCGTCGCGAAAGCCGGTAGGATATGCAGAAGTCACCTTGACCATAGACAACACTGGTCGGGAACTCCACTTTGACGGAGATACGGTGGCTATCACTCGCCGGTATTATCGCTCCGGTGAAAGCGAATATCTAATTAACAAAGCCGCTGTGCGCCTGCGCGATATTCACGAGCTTTTTATGGATACTGGCCTTGGCCGCGATGGATATTCCATCATCGGGCAGGGAAAAATCGACAGCATTGTGGCGGCACGCTCAGAGGACCGTCGAGAGATTTTTGAAGAGGCCGCCGGGATTTCCCGTTTCCGCTATCGCAAGGAAGAGGCCGAGCGGCGGCTGGACAAAGCCGAAGAAAACCTGTTACGGCTGCGGGACATTGTTTCAGAACTGGAAAGCCGCATTGCCCCGCTTCGGGAGCAGGCTGAAAAGGCCGAGCGTTTTCTCGCGATGTCACAGGAAAAAAAGACGCTGGAAATTGGCTTATGGCTGGAAACTCTGAACCGTTCCGGTCAGGTTCTTCGGGAACAGGAAGATAAAATCACGTTGGCGCAGTCTCAGCAGGCAGACATTACCAGTGAGCTGGATACTCTGGCTGGCCGGATTGAAGAAACCTATACGGCGATTAACATCTGTTCCGTGCAGATGGAAGAGCTTCGCAATCAGGCGGCTTCTGACGAAGAAAGCGCTGCCCGCCTGGAAGGTGACATTTCCGTTTTGGAAAACGATATTCAACATGCCCAGCAGGATATCGGGCGGATTCAAGAAGAAATCGAGCGGTCTGTTTCCTCCCAAAAAGATTTGGATTGGGAAATTGCATCCCGCCAAACCGAGATGCAGGTGAAGGAGCGGGAAGCAAAAGCACGGGAAACCGAATTTGAGCAGGCAGCCGGAAGCTTGGAAGATTTGCGCCGCAGTGCCGATGAAGCTGCCAGACAGGTAGACAGCCTTTCGGTGCAGCTGGCCGAAAAAAACACGGCTCTTTCTGAAGCTCGTGTGCAGGCTACCAGTGCAGACTCCACTTTGCGGGAAATTCTTTCCAGACAGGAATCTATTCACCAAACTCTTTCTGCCCGGCAGGAACAAAAAGCCAAAGTGCAGCAGGAAATTCTTGAAACCCAAGAGCTGCTGCAGGCTGCCAATACCCGAATGGAAAGTTTGCGCAATGCTGTGCGCGGATATGAAATGCGAGTGGAATCCCGTCGTAAAAAAGCGGAAGAGCAAAAAAAGACAAATGACCAGCTGCATTTGGATATTCAGGAACAGCTGCGCCGGGCAAAAGTACTGGAAGATTTGGAAAGAAATCTGGAAGGCTTTGCCCAGAGTGTAAAAGTAGTGATGAAAGAAGCGCGCCATGGGAACCTTTCCGGTATACATGGGCCTCTTTCTCGGCTATTCCGTGTGCCCCAGCAGTATGCAGTAGCGATTGAAACCGCTATGGGCGCTGCCATGCAGAATATTGTGGTGGGAACGGAACAGGATGCAAAAGCTGCCATCCGACTGCTACAACAACGAGATGCCGGCCGCGCTACTTTTCTGCCTCTTTCCACGATTCATGGAAATCTGCTGGAAGAGCCTTCTTTGGAAAATTGTCCGGGGTTTGTCGGTGTGGCTGCTTCGCTGTGCAGCTGTGAGGAGGCATACGAAGGTGTCCTCAATTCCGTACTGGGTAGAATCGCAATAGCCGAAGATTTGGACAGCGCTGTAGCGATTGCACGGCGGTTCCGCTATCGATTCCGTATCGTCACACTTGACGGTCAAGTGGTCAATGCAGGCGGCTCGCTGACCGGCGGTTCGCTGGCGAGAAATTCTGGCCTTTTAAGCCGTGCTTCCGAAATTGTACGGATTCGAGAAAAAGCCGCTGCCATGGAGCAAAAAGCCCAGGCTTCGGCTGAGCGGCTGAAATCCCTTTCTGCGGAAGTATCGGCTGCGGAAGGAGAACTTTCTTCCTCAAAAGGGGAACTTTCCGCTGCACAGGAAGAGCGTTTCCGAATTGAAGCCGAAAAAAAGCGTATGGAGACAGAACTGCTCACAGTTCAGCATCATATTGGAGAACTGGAAGCAGAGCAGCAAACAGCTGATACCCGTTTGCAAACCCTCCGGCAGCAGCTTCAGGAAGCGAAGGAGAGGGAAGAGCGCCTTTCCGGGGAAATCAACGATTTACAGGAACAAATCCAGTCTGCTGCCGGCAACCGGGAAGATTTGTCCCGGCGCAGCGAAGAGGTTACCACTCACTTACAGGAAATCCGTATGGCGGCTTTGTCTGCCAAAAAAGACCGGGAAGCACTGGAAAATACCGTGGAAGAATTACGCCGCCGCAAAGAAGACTTTGCAGGCAGAATGACAGAACTACAGGGGCAAATTGAGAAGTCAAAAGCTTCTATCCAGGAATTTTCGAAAAAAATAGAAGACCGTCGCAATCAGGTGAAAGACCGCCGGGAGGCGGCGCAAAGTGCCCGAGAAAAGGCAGAGCTTGCCGGAAAACGCCGGGACGAGCTGGAAAAGCGTTCTGGTGAGCTACGCGCCAAAGAGCGAGGTTATAACAACCAGCGGGAAAATCTTACCAGAGAGTTGGCCCGTTTGGAAGAGCACCGAGACAGCTTGCAAAAGGAATACGACAGTATTATTGGCCGGCTGTGGGATGAATATGAGCTGACTCGTCGGGAAGCGGAGAAAATCGGGATTTGCATTGAAGACGAAGCAGAAGCAAAAAAACGTCTGAATGAAATCAAATTGAAAATCCGCAATCTGGGGAGCGTTAATGTATCGGCTATTGAGGAATATAAGGAAGTATCCGAGCGGTACCAATTTTTGATGGAGCAAATTTCGGATGTAGAAAACTCCAAAGAAGAATTGGTACGGCTGATTCACGACTTGACCCGCCATATGCAGGAGCTGTTTACAACCCGGTTTGAGGAAATCAGCCGACATTTTACCGGGATTTTTAAAGAACTGTTCGGCGGGGGAACTGCTTCCCTGACGCTGACCGACCAGAGTGACGTGCTTCATTCCGGCATTGAGATTTCGGTTCAGCCGCCGGGAAAAATCGTCACTCACATTGAGTCGCTTTCCGGTGGTGAAATGGCGTTGGTGGCCATTTCCATTTACTTTGCCATTATGAAAGTCAGCCCTCCGCCGTTCTGCGTGCTGGATGAGATTGAAGCTGCACTGGATGATGTAAACGTGACTCGTTTTGCAAGTTATTTGCGGCGTATGAATCGGAACACCCAGTTTATTGCCATTACCCACCGTCGGGGTACTATGGAAGAAGCTGATGTGCTCTATGGGGTAACCATGCAGGATCAGGGCGTTTCCAAGCTGCTGGAGCTGCGCAATACAGAGGATGGCGAAAAGATGGGTGCGATATAAATTGTGCTGATTTTACCCCAGAAGTGTGCTATACTATAACAAAACAAACCGCCGCCATGTATGAATGGAGTGATAGGAATGGGATTATTCAGTAAAATCAAGGAAGGGCTGAAAAAAACCCGCGAGAGCATTAGCTCACAAATCAGCGGGATGCTGCGTTCCTTTACCAAAATTGACGAAGAACTGTTTGAAGAATTGGAAGAGCTGCTGGTCATGGGCGATGTGGGTGTCACCACTGCTGGGCATATTTGCAATACTTTGCGCCGCCGAGTAAAGGAAGAGGGGATCAAAGACCCTAATGCCATTATGGGACTGTTGCAGGAAACGGTAGCCGATATGATTCGTGGCGGGGAAGAATTGAATATTGGTACCCGCCCCTCTATGATTCTGGTAATCGGCGTTAACGGTGCCGGTAAAACTACTACCATTGGCAAGCTGGCTTCCCGACTGAAGGGGGAAGGTAAGCAGGTCATTCTGGGCGCAGCGGACACTTTCCGTGCGGCAGCCATTGAGCAGCTGGAAATCTGGAGTCAGCGGGCAGGCGTACCTATGATTAAGCATGCAGAGGGAAGCGACCCAGCGGCTGTGGTGTTTGATACTATTGCAGCAGCAAAAGCCCGAGGCAGCGATGTGATTATTTGCGATACGGCAGGACGGCTGCACAATAAGAAAAACCTGATGGACGAGCTGGCGAAAATCAACCGTATTACCGACCGGGAGCTTCCCGGCTGTGATAAAGAAGTCTTGCTGGTACTGGATGCCACTACCGGTCAGAACGGCGTAAACCAGGCGCGGGAATTCAGCGCAGCGGCCGGGATTACCGGTATTGTGCTCACCAAGCTGGACGGTACCGCCAAGGGCGGCGTAGTGCTGGCGATTCGGGAAGAGTTGGGCTTGCCGGTAAAATTTATTGGTGTGGGCGAGAAGGTAGACGATTTGCAGCCCTTTGATGCCGATGATTTTGCCCGTGCCCTGTTTGAGCGGGACGACCGCTGATGGATTTGGAGGTTTCCCATGAAATTTGTCATTGCAACCCATAACAAACATAAATTGCAGGAATTGCAGCGTATTCTCACCCCACTGGGCATTGAAGCGGTTACTGCCGACCTCTCCGAAGTGGAAGAAACCGGCACCACCTTTGCTGAAAATGCCTGCCTAAAAGCAAAAGCCGCCTGCAAAGAAACCGGTCTTCCTGCTGTTGCCGATGATTCCGGTTTGGAGGTAGATGCACTGGATGGCCGCCCCGGTGTGTATTCCGCCCGATATGCCGGAGAAGGTGCCACCGATGCCCAGCGAATTGAAAAGCTGTTGGGTGAACTGTCGGAAGTTCCGGCCGAAAAGCGCGGCGCCCGGTTCGTCAGTGCAATTTGCTGTGTATTCCCCAATGGGGACATCCTTCGCGCCGAAGGGGAATGTCCCGGAAGCATCGCGTTTGTCCCTGCCGGGGAAGACGGATTTGGGTATGACCCTATCTTTCTCTGTGGAGAAAAAACCTTTGCTCAGATGACCGCTGCCGAAAAAGACGCTGTCAGTCACCGCGGCAAAGCATTAGAAAAATTTAATCTCGTGCTAAAAGAATATCTAAAAAAATAACCTGTCATAAAGGAGTATGTATATGCTGACAAGCAAACAAAGAGCCTATCTGCGTTCTCTCGCCAACTCTATTGATACCATCGTTATGGTGGGAAAATCGGGTATGAGTGCTGAACTGGTAAAGCAGGCTGACGACGCCCTGACTGCTCGGGAATTGATTAAGGGCCGTGCTCTGGAAACTGCCCCACTTTCTCCCCGTGAAGCTGCGGAAGAACTGGCAAAAGAGACGGATTCCGAGGTAGTACAGGTCATCGGCACTCGTTTTGTGTTGTATCGCCGTCATCCCAAAGAGCCCAAAATCGTGCTGCCCAAGGTCAAAGACTGAAACAGGTGATGTACCATGGCAAAAATCGGTCTTTACGGTGGGACATTCAATCCTATTCATGAAGCTCATGTCCATCTGGTAAAAGATTTTGCTGACCAGTTGGGGCTGCATAAAATTCTATTGATGCCCACCTTTCAGCCTCCCCACAAACAGGCCCATCAGCTGGCAAGTCCCGAAGACCGTCTGGCCATGTGCCGTCTGGCTGCTGAGGGAGACAGCAGAATTCAGGTTTCCGATTTGGAAATCAGAAGGGAAGGAAAGAGCTATACTGCTGAAACACTGGAAGAACTGCATAAGCTATATCCCGGCAATCAGTGGTATCTGCTTATGGGGGAAGATATGTTTCTGACAGTGGATAGCTGGTATCATCCCGAAAAGATTTATCAGTTGGCCGTATTATGTGCTGCGCCAAGAAGTTTGGATGGAATTCCCCGCTTGCAGGAACATGCAAAGTTTTTGCATACCCGCGGTGCAGAAAGTATTCTCTGCAATATCCGTTATCTTCCTGTCTCCAGTACGTTGGTGCGGAAAGCCGTGGCAGAAGGTCAACCTCTTGATGGTTTGGTCCCTTTGGAAATTGCCCGCTACATCAAAGAAAGAGGCTTATACCAGCAAAAAGAAGGCGATGAAGCTTGAAACGAAAAATCATAGCTGTGGTCGGCGTACTCTTTTGTCTATGGGGCTGTTATTGCATCTATTTCGCTTTTGCTAATTATCAGGCACAACAGTCACAGAAAGATTGGCCTATTACCGATGCAGTAGTCGATTCGGTAGAACAGCGCCGGGAATCCAGCGGCTCCGGCCGGCATCACAGCAGCAGGCTGGTGTATGATATTACCTATGAGTATACGGTAAGTGGAATTGTATATACCGGAAAAATTAAAGGGACTGTTACGAAACAGGAAATAGGGGAAACTTTTACAGTCAAGTATGACCTGGAAACTCCATCGGTTTCTACCAACATCCTCGCACCGCAGCCAGAAGGACTGGTAGTAAACCTTCTGGGGGGATTATTTTTCCTGGCAATAGGGGCTTGGGCGATTATTTTCCCGCCGGGAAGAAAAAATCAGCCGGACTTCCCTACAAGGTTATGATAAAACCAATCAATGAAACAAAATATCTGGAAAGCTCCCGCTCATCCGGGAGTTTTCTTATTTATAGAAGGGAGAATCTAAAAGATGGAACGTGTTTATCAATTATTGAACAATGCTCTCCAATATGAAAAGGGCCATAGCCGGAGAAGCCGTCACATTTTGTCGGTGTTGGGCCTGTGTGAATTGATTGCCGATGGAGAGAATTTATCACAAGAGGCGCGGGAGACCGTTTTTGCTGCCGCCATCCTTCACGATATTCCCATTCGCTACTGTAAAGAAGTATATGGTGATGCCTGTCAGGAAAACCAGCGCCGGGAAGCGGTGAAACTGGTGCCGGAATTTTTGCAGAAAGCGGGGTATCCGCCGGAAGCAGCCGAAAAGGTACTGCCGATGGTGCTTCGCCACCACTGCTATGAAGAAAACATCGATTCCTTGCTGCAAATTCTCATGGAAGCCGACTTGCTGGTAAACTTGTTGGAAGGCGAACCGGTTTCTCCAGACTTTGCCCGGCGCTTTTTCAAAACCGAAACAGGGCGGCAGCTATTGGAAGGGATTCTTTCGGAAAGCGGGAAATAAAATAATCCCCCTTTAAAATTAGCTTCATACTATTTGCTTCCGGTGTTTTATGTTATAATAATAATCTAATGAGAGAAGTAGGGGGGATAAAATGCGTATCGCACAAATTGACGGCGGAAAAGCTTTTGACTGGGGAAAAACGTCAGAAGATTATGCCAGATTTCGGGATATTTATCCGGAGGAGTTTTATGAAAAAATTCTTCAACGTGGATTATGTATGCATGGTCAATCAGTACTTGATGTAGGGACCGGTACGGGCGTCCTTCCCAGAAATCTTTATCGATACGGTGCAAAATGGGTAGGTACGGATATTTCGGAAAACCAGATTTTTCAGGCAAAGCGCCTGTCCGAAGGAATGGATATTGAATATCAGGCGTTGTCAGCGGAAAATTTGGAATTTCCGGATCACTCTTTTGACGTGATTACAGCGTGTCAGTGCTTCTGGTATTTTAATCACCAACAGACAGCCCAGGCATTTTATCGGATGCTGAAACCGGGTGGCCGTTTATTGTTTTTGTATATGTCCTGGCTGCCTTTTGAAGATCCTATTGCACAGGCCAGTGAAAAGCTGGTCTTACAACACAATCCGCAGTGGGGCGGAAAAGGGGAAACCGTCCATCCCATTTCCATTCCTGCCCCATACAATGAGTATTTTGAAATTGTATCCCACGAGGAATATCCACTGGAGATTGCTTTTACCAGAGAGAGCTGGAATGGAAGAATCAAAGCCTGCCGGGGAGTTGGCGCATCTCTTTCAGAGCAGGAGGTTGCTGCCTGGGAAAAGGAGCATCGGGAATTACTGGCAAATATTGCACCCGAATCCTTTACCATTGCCCACTACGGTGCAATCACGGAACTAAAAAGACGCGAAAAGCCCCTTTGACGGCTATTTGCTTTCTAAAAAAATCTGCCGGAATCTTTTCTTCTTCCGGTGTTTTGTGCTATAATGAAGTATATGTGAGCTCGACTTGCAAAAATGATGTTCAAATATAAGGAGGTTCTCTATGATTTCCTGCACAAAAACCGGCATGTACTATGCCCGCGGCCAGTGGGTGGCGGCTGACCATGACGCCCCTGCAAAGCTGAATGCCTTGGGCTTTGACGAGGCTGCCATCAATAATGCGAAAACCGGCACCATGGCTTGGGGGATTCTGCAAGGCCACAACCAGAGCGGCGACAGCGAAAATCTTAAGCTGAAATTCGACGCTATGGCTAGCCATGATATTACCTTTGTGGGTATTGTCCAAACAGCCCGTGCTTCCGGCCTGAAAAAGTTCCCCATGCCTTATGTACTCACCAACTGCCACAACAGCCTGTGCGCTGTGGGCGGCACCATCAATGAGGATGACCACCTATTCGGTCTTTCCGCTGCCAAAAAGTATGGCGGCATCTTCGTACCCCCTCATATGGCGGTTATCCACCAGTATATGCGGGAAATGTATGCCGGCTGCGGTAAGATGATTCTGGGTTCCGACAGCCACACCCGCTATGGTGCTCTGGGCACTATGGCTATCGGCGAAGGCGGCGGTGAACTGGCAAAGCAGCTACTGGGTCGCACCTATGACGTGGCTCGTCCCGGCGTGGTGGCTGTGTACCTGACCGGTACCCCTGTTACAGGCGTTGGCCCTCAGGACGTAGCGTTGGCTATTATCGGCGCTGTGTTTAAGAATGGCTATGTAAAGAATAAAGTCATGGAATTTGTGGGCCCCGGCGTTCACAACTTGGCCTTGGAATACCGCAGCGGCATCGACGTCATGACCACCGAGACGACTTGCCTGTCCAGCATTTGGGAGACCGACGACAAGACCAAGGAGTATTTGACCATCCATGGCCGCAGCGGCGACTATAAAGAAATGGCTCCTGCAGACCTGGCCTATTATGACGGCATGGTGGAAGTTGACCTGTCCAGCATCCGTCCCATGATCGCGCTGCCCATGCATCCCTCCAATGTATACACCATTGAAGAGCTGAACGCCAACCTGGAGGATATTCTCCACAAGACCGAAGAGGATTGCAAGGCTCTCATTGGTAACGATAAGGTCAAGCTGTCTCTGGTAGATAAAATTGAAAACGGCCATCTGCGGGTAGACCAGGGCGTTATCGCCGGATGTGCCGGCGGCACCTACTCCAACATCTGCGAGGCCGCTCAGATTTTGAAGGGCCACTCCGCCGGCAACGACGAGTACGCCCTCAGCGTGTACCCCAGCAGCCAGCCCACTATGATGGCCCTGATGAAGAACGGCGCGCTGGCTGACTTGATGGCCTGCGGCGCTACCATCCGCACCGCCTTCTGCGGTCCCTGCTTCGGTGCAGGCGATGTGCCCGCTAACGGCTCGCTGTCCATCCGTCACACCACCCGGAACTTCCCCAGCCGCGAAGGCTCCAAGCCCGGCAACGGCCAGATTGCCGGCGTAGCTTTGATGGACGCCCGCTCCATCGCCGCTACCACCCGCATGGGCGGTATTCTGACCCCGGCTACCGATATTGATTATACCCCCAATATCCCGGCTTATGAGTTTGACGATTCCAGCTACCGCAGCCGTATTTATGCTGGGTATGGCAAGGGTGATTTTGATAAGATTCTTCGCCTTGGTCCCAACATCAAGGATTGGCCGGAAATCCAGCCTCTGCCCGAGAATCTGCTGCTCAAGGTCACCAGCTATATCACCGACCCGGTAACCACCACCGATGAACTGATTCCCAGCGGTGAAACCAGCTCCTATCGCTCTAATCCCTTGGGCTTGGCAGAATTCACTTTGAGCCGGAAAGATCCCGCTTATGTGGGTCGTGCCAAAGAAGTGCAGGCCGAGGAAAAGGCTCGTGCCGCTGGCCAGTATGACGCTGCTTTGTTGGAAAAAGTACACAAGGTTCCCGGCTGCGAGAATGTGGGCTGGGACAGCATCGGCATCGCTTCCACCATTTATGCCATCAAGCCCGGCGACGGCTCCGCCCGTGAGCAGGCTGCCAGCTGTCAGCGTGTGCTGGGCGCAGGCGCTAACATCGCCGTGGAGTACGCCACCAAGCGCTATCGCTCCAACCTCATCAACTGGGGCATGCTGCCCTTCCAGTATGAGGGGGAGACTCCCTTTAAGCTGGGCGACTATATTCTTGTGCCTAATGCCCGCGCCATTTTGGAAAAGGGCGACATCGCTTCCATTCCCGCTTATGTGCTGGGCGATGAGGCAAAAGAGTTCACTTTGTCCATCGCGGCTCTCACCGACGACGAGCGTCAGATTCTGCTGGACGGCTGCCTGATTAACTACTATAAGCGCTAATCATTTCTCCGAAAAGAAATGGTTTTTAGGGGAAACCTGTTCTTTGGGTTTCCCCTTTTTATTTATTATGGAAAGGAGCTTGTTATGAAAGCCCATATTCGTCCGGAAAAAGAAGTTTTTCTCCTGTACAAATTGGAGGAGGAGACGGAAAAAGGAAAAAAGCTGCGGCAAATGTTATCCGATATGAACATTGAAACGGTTACGATTACCGATGAAATGATTTCGGAGTCAGTAGGGTTCTGCGCCAAAATGGACGGTTTTGTTTCGTGTGGAAAAACTTATGATGGGGAACCCATGCCCTATGAGATGATGGTCATGAAAGTCGGTTCTCGTGCCCGCCTCAACGAGATTCTCAACACGTTGGCCAAAGAGCCTACTGTGCGGGTGGAAAGGAAAGCCGTCATTACTCCTACTAATCGAGACTGGCCATTTTATCAGCTGTATGAGCAGGTCTGCAAAGAACATGAAATGATGACTAAGAAAGGCTAAAAAACTTTCTGTTGATAAAGTAAACCCCCGGAGAAACCTGTTAAAAAGGCTTCTTCGGGGGTTTTTGATTTTTACAGTTATTAGGAAATCTGGATACTGACGCCGTTTACTTCCACGCCTTCTTCCACCCGTACCAGCAAATATTTCACGCCATCAATCACACGGGTCTCAATCAGGTCACTTTTGTCTGGACTGGTTCGAATGACTACACTGGGAGTAGAAACTTGAAATTGACGAGTATTCACCAGGTTCCGCGGTGTCAGCTGGCATTCTGCGCCAAATTCTGCATCATATTTTTCCGAGAAGGAATCAATATGTTCTTGTGCTACCCCGCAGGATTCCAGAATCTCCTGTACTTCACTTTTGGATACTGTCAGGGGCTCGTCTTCTTTTGCTGCCTTGTGCTCTTCGATTTTTTCACACAGCTGGTTTTGGACTGCCTGCACGACCTCTAAATTACAGTCATCTGAAAGGGTATCTTCCAAAATCGACTCAAAAGTTTCTTTTTGTTCATCGGCGGGCATGGGCAAATCAGTTTTAAAAATGGCCTCGGCAAATTCGGGATGGTTTCCGGCAGGACTTTTGGAGTAGTACAAAGCATTATAAATATTGGCGCAGCGGTCATCAAAAGCCGGGAATATAAACCCGATTTCCGGCGGCGCTACAATGCGGTCAATCTGCAAATTGCGGAACCGGTTTTCCGGGATATAGTAACTGAGGGCCGGTTTGGTCATTTTAATGGGGCAAATGCTGCAAACGATATAGGAATAGACTTCAGAGGAGGCGTCGTCTTGGCGCTGGCCGTCCCGAGAACGGTAGTAAACATCATAGGTATCGTGTGCCAACAAAATCAGATAATGGCCATCCATGGATACAGATTCTGCCACCCGCAGAAAGAACTCCCGCACCACATCATCGTTTTTCAAATTCGATTCCCGAAGGGACATAAGCAGGCGATGCTCTTCGCTGTCCACAACCTGACTGGTAGTAAAGGAGATATCTGTTAGATTTTTCCCCAGGTTTCCAGAGAGGGTACGTTTAAGAATCGTGAGAAACTTTTCACATTCTTCCTCATCCATCATAGAAAGGGACTCATCAAACTCCGTGACGATTTCCTTTTTTTCATTGACATAACAGCCCCGTATATGAGTAATATTGCTTTTATCCTGCCGAAAACGGCGGCGGATTTCGGAAATTTCTTTTTCGTTCATGACAAAACCTCTTTTCAAAAAAGATGCATACCAAAAGGCAATTCCGATTGTACCACAAAATTCTCCGGTTCGTCCAGTCGAAATACGGGGAAACCTTTCTTATGAGCGGGCGTTTTCTTCCACGCTGCGGTTATATTCCTCTACAATTTTTCCCACCAGACGAATCCGTTCAATGTCTCCGGTAGAAGAAATCTCATCAGAAATTCCCAAAATCAGGTTGGGCGCGAACAAATCCAGAATTTTGTGTACACAATCTACCAATACCTCTTCCGAAAACTCCTCGTCAAAGTAAACAGCCGGAATTCCATCCAGTAGGAACATATCACCGAGGTTCTCGTGAACTTCCTCTAAAGTAACATCGCCTTGGGGAACAGGGGTAATGGCTTCAATCCCGTCCAGCCCGGTCTGCCGATAATATTGCATCAATCCCCGGTTATCCCCATCAAAATGAGCGCAGACAAATTTTCCAGCTTTGTGCAGACGTTCACAACGCATTTGATATTCGGGCAGCACATATTTTTCAAACAGAGCAGGAGAGAGTGTACCGGAATGGACATTGTCTCCAAAATTGATAATTTTGATGGGCGACTGGTTAATCACATCAATAAGACGGAAATGGCATTCCCGCAAAGCGTCAAAATACTCTTCCACAGTTTCAGGATAATCCATGAGTGCATAGACCGCTTCTTCCACACCCATCAAATCAATATACAGCCGCTGCATGGATACCCGGGGCATAAAAATCGTCGGCGCTCCCAGATTTCCCCATTCAGCCATAGTTTTGTCAAAGTGCTCTTGGGAATACGCCCAATTAGTATGCTGCTCAATATAGGTAAAAACTTTTAAATCTTCTTCAGAACATACCCACTCTTTTGCTACCAGCTTGGCCCAGCTGCTGGGGGTAGATTTGAGCACATGGGTTACCGTTCCCACCGGTGTTTCCATAGTTTCGGTTTGCAATTCCCCTTCTGTTTTTACCGAATAGTGAATGGTATCGTCATATACCGGATAAAAGCAGTCGTTATATTCATAGATACGGGCAGAACACCCCAGCTCCCGATAAATTTCGGCCTTAGTCATTCCCTTGTAAATTCCAGGAAGCTCACCGTTCGCAAACATCCGGTCACTTATCCAACAGTCAATCCGGGGCTGCCAGATGACTTTTCCTCCGGCTTTTCTAAAACATACATCTTCGTGTAATTTTGCAAAATCCGTCATAATTCCAATTCCTTTCTTCAATACAACATTACAGTTTGTTTTCCAAACTCATTGTAATAGTAAACGCACAAAAACCGAAAGTCAATGAAAAGATATGCTCAAACTTTTGATACGATTTTTGGTACTTTAGGACAAATGATCTGCCCAATCCGTATTGATTCTACTAATGCTATCAGGTATAATAAAAGTAGATATGGACAGATTTTCCATCTTCCAATAGCTTTCTTAACCTGTCCAATATCTGCGGCTCCAAGAGATACGGGTGCAGAGAGCCAACGACTATCTTTCAGGAAGGAGAATCGACTATGAAATTTGCAGCAAGAGCCACGGCAGTGTTTCTCAGCGCAGCACTGTTGTGTGGAATGTGCGCTGTCAGTGCATCAGCGGTAGAAATCGAGCAGGGTCCTGTTACCGTAGATGAAGAAAAATCCGGTTATGTAGACCAAGGAACAGACAGCTACTACAACTTGTACTTGACTATTAACGATGCAGCCGGTGCAGAGGTAGAAGCTGTTCTCAGCCAGGCAGCTACTGAAATGATTAACGAATCAGGGTATGTTTTGCCGGGAGATAGCTATGACTTCCACGTCTATATTACCAATGAATCGAACCATGCTTACGCCTATCAGGAAGGAAGCTTTTCCATTGCTCCGCAGGATTTGAGTTCCCTGAATCCGGATATCCCGCTGACTTCTTTTACTGGATTTGATGGAAAGCAGATTCCGCTGACCTATGTTGGTGCAATTCCTGTAGCGGACAAGTCTATTTGCCAGGGGTTGTTTGGAGTAGGCTCCAAAAATGTAACCGCTGACATGATGTTTGGACTTTATGACACGCTGGCAGAAAAAGGTTATACCGAAGAAACAGCATTGAGCGACTATATGCTGGACTACTACAACAACCTGTATGGAACCTCTTTTGCAAGCTGGGATGAAATGAAAGCGGATTCCACCACTTGGAACAAGTTCATCAACGCAACCGCTAACTTCGGACAGAACTCCCAGTTCACCATGACGGTGGAACAACTGGAAAAATATCTGGCCGAATATCCCCAGTGGGATGAATATATCTACGCTATGCAAAATAGTGATGGCACGCTGGATGTTCAGCTGAAGTTTCCTGAAGAAGAACTGGCGGAACTTAGCTATGATATCTTCTATCAAGAGCTGCTTGCCATTGCTTACGGTGATGAATGCGCGGATATGAACTCCAACCGGAATACAGCCTTTACCCGCACCCGGGGTATTGGTGACTATATGACGGATGAGGCTCTGTATCAGCAAACCGACGATTATTTCGATAATTTGGAAAATGCCGATTTGTTGGAAAAAGGCGAAACCATGGCCTTTACGATGACACTGTCGTTGGATGGCCCCGGAACCGGAAATGCTTATCAGCTGTATGACTTCCAGTATCTGAATTCTATTTCTTTCCGTCAAATGGATACCACCTATCAGGTTGTCCATCAGTACTATACCAGTACAGACGGCGGCGAATATGTACTGGACGGAACCGTCACGGAAGAACCTGTATCCGGTATTGTAGGCGAAACCATTCTGGCTTCGGACATAGAGCAGCAGCCGGTATATAATGGGGAAACATACCAGTATTACAGCGATAACGGCAACATCCAGCTGGTATTGGATTCTCAATCTAATCAGATTGTAATTCAGTACCGTCGTGATGTGAAGACACCGGTAGAACCGACCCCCACACCGACTCCTACCCCGACACCAACTCCTACACCCACGCCCACACCTACTCCTACCGATAAACCAGACTCTACCGAACAGCCCACCCCCACAGAGAAGCCCGAAACTCCACAAACCGGAGACAATGTGCTTCCTGTTGCTGCGGCAGTTGTGTTGATGATTTCTGGTAGCGTTTGTGCCGTGGTTTTGCGTAAAAAAGCCCGCTCTTGACAAGACGCTGAAAAGAGACTATACTGACATAGAAATATAAGAAAGCTGGGGTGCCGTCTAAAAGCGGCTGAGAGGGCGAGTAGCCTAACCCATTGAACCTGTTGGTTAGTACCATCGTAGGGAAGCTGTCGATTCTGTCTCTTTAAGAATAGCAATATTTTTGAGCATGAAGCCGGTTCCCGGAATGGGGACCGGCTTTTGTCATATCCGGAGGTGGTTTTGTGAAGTGGAATGGAAAGCAAATAACGCTGGATGCCCCTGTTACTGTACAGGAATTTTTACAGCGGCAGGGATATAACCCCCAACGAGTCGCTGTAGAAAGGAACGGGGAAATCGTGCGCCGGGTAGATTTTGAGAAAGAACGGCTCTGCGATGATGATACAGTAGAAGTGGTCAGCTTTGTAGGAGGTGGCTAATGGGAGAAGTCACAAAAGAAACCCTTTATCAGGCTCGGGTTCAACGCCATGGGGAAGTGGCTGTACAAAAACTTCAAAATGCCTGTGTAGGGATTGCCGGTCTGGGCGGACTTGGTTCTCATATTGCTTTTTCTCTGGCCAGAATGGGAGTAGGAAAGCTAATATTGGCAGACTTTGACCGAGTGGATGTGACCAATCTCCATCGGCAGCAGTATTTTGTGGAGCAAGTGGGACTTCTCAAAACAGAAGCGCTGGCAGACACGCTTCGAAAAATTGACCCTTGGATTCAGCTGGAACTATATCCTGTGCAGCTTACGCCAGAGAATCTTCCGACAATTTTCGGCAGTTGTTCCGTACTATGCGAAGCTTTCGACAAAGCGGAGGAAAAGGCCATGTTACTGGAAACAGTACTGACAGAGCTGTCTGATATTACTATTGTATCCGGTTCCGGTATGGCGGGAACGGGTTCTGTCAATGAAATCCAAACCCGAAAGGCCATGAACCGTCTGTACCTTTGCGGCGACGGAAAAACTGACGTGGAGGAATATGGCAGTTTATTTGCTTCCCGAGTAGCGGTGTGTGCTGGTCATCAGGCTCACATGGTTCTGCGGTTATTGTTAGGGAAAGCTGGATGTGATTTTTAGTTTGCATTTATACATATTTTAAATTTATTATATAGGAGGTATTTCTTTATGAAAGACGAACTGATTCTTGGCGGACATTCTTTTTCGTCCCGCTTTATTCTCGGTTCCGGTAAGTATTCGCTGGAACTTATCAAGGCCGCAGTAGAAAATGCCGGGGCCCAGATTATTACGCTGGCTCTGCGCCGTGCCAATGAGGGCGGTGTTGCCAATATTCTCGACTATATTCCCGAAGGCGTGACCCTGTTGCCTAACACTTCCGGCGCACGCAATGCCGATGAAGCGGTACGCATTGCAAGACTTGCCAGAGAGTGCGGCTGTGGCGATTTTGTCAAAATCGAGATTATGCGGGATTCCAAATACCTGCTGCCGGACAATCAGGAGACCATCCGCGCCACCGAAATTCTGGCAAAAGAGGGCTTTGTGGTCATGCCCTATATGTATCCCGACCTGAATGTGGCCCGTGACCTGGTCAACGCCGGTGCCGCTTGTGTTATGCCGCTGGCGGCTCCTATCGGTTCCAATAAAGGACTGGCTACCAAAGAGTTTATTCAGATTCTTATTGATGAAATTGACCTGCCTATTATTGTGGATGCCGGCATTGGCCGCCCGTCTCAGGCCTGCGAGGCTATGGAAATGGGTGCAGCTGCTGTGATGGCTAATACGGCCATTGCTACTGCTGGAGATATCCCCGCCATGGCGGAAGCCTTCAAAAAGGCTATTGAAGCAGGCCGCACCGCCTATCTGTCCGGTCTGGGCCGCGTAATGGAAAAGGGTGCGGCTGCTTCTTCTCCACTTACTGGCTTTTTACAGGATTAAAAAATACAAACCATATCATCATATCATAATGAAAGAAGGAAATGCCTTCATGATAGACCAGAATACCAACCATATGGAATACCAGCCCGGGATGGAGCAGATTCACTCTGATATCCTGGACACGGTAGTTTCCAAAATGAATCAATGTGATTTTGATAGCTATACTGCCGCCGATGTGCGCAGGGCATTGCAAAAAGACGTACTGTCTCCGGATGATTTCGCCGCGCTGCTGTCTCCCGCCGCCGACCCCTTCTTAGAGGAAATGGCACACCGCGCCCAACAGGAGACCCGAAAGCACTTTGGTAATTCGGTGATGATGTTCACCCCGTTGTATATTGCCAATTACTGCGAAAATTACTGCATCTACTGCGGTTTTAACTGTCACAACAAAATTCGCCGGGCTAAGCTCTCCATGGAAGAAGTGGAGAAGGAGCTGAAAGCCATCTCCGACACCGGCTTACAGGAAATTTTGATTCTCACCGGTGAAAGCCGCAACGCTTCTCCAGTAGAATACATTGGAGAAGCTTGTAAGCTGGCGCGAAAATACTTCCGGGTGGTGGGTATTGAGATTTACCCGGTGAACTCCGACGAATACGCCTATCTCCACACATGCGGCGTGGACTATGTCACCGTCTTTCAGGAGACCTATAATTCCGATAAATATGCTACTCTGCACCTGGGAGGCCATAAGCGGATTTTCCCGTACCGCTTTAATGCCCAGGAACGCGCTCTCATGGGCGGTATGCGCGGTGTAGGTTTGGGCGCTTTGCTGGGTTTGGATGATTTTCGCAAAGACGCCTTCGCTACCGGATACCACGGCTGGCTTCTTCAGCGAAAATATCCCCACGCGGAAATCGCGTTTTCTTGCCCTCGTCTGCGTCCCATTATCAACAATGATAAAATCAATCCCAAAGATGTCCATGAGCGGCAACTTTTGCAGGTAGTGTGTGCCTATCGCCTGTTTATGCCCTTTGCCAGCATCACCATTTCCTCCCGTGAACGTGCCGGGTTCCGGGACAATATCATCGACATTGCCGCCACCAAGATTTCCGCCGGCGTTTCCACCGGTATTGGTGACCACAGCGGCGACGGCAAGGGCGACGAGCAGTTTGAAATTTCCGACGGACGGAGCTATGACGAGATTTACAAGGCCATCGAAGCGAAGGGCCTTCAGCCGGTCATGGCCGACTATATCTATGTGTAAGGGAAAAGAGGGGAGACGGCTCATCTGCGTCACCCAGCGCAGCGCCTGCCCCGATGATTTTCTCACCCGCATGGAGTCGATTATTTCCCAAAGGCCCACCCGGATTATTTTGCGGGAAAAAGATCTTTCCCCGGAAGAATATGAAGCGCTGGCGCAAAAGCTACTGCCCCTTTGTGAGAAATATGGGGTGCCGCTCATGTGCAACGGCCCCATCCCCGGCTTCACACTTCCGGGATGCGGCGCACAGCTTTCTTTTCAAAATCGAGACTTGCCGGTTTCTGGGGAATTCGGCGTATCCGTCCATGCACCGGAAGAAGCCTTCGCTTTACGGGAAAGCCCGGCTGCCTATCTCATTGCCGGGCACGTATTCCCCACGGACTGTAAAAAAGGTGTACCGCCCCGAGGATTGGAGTTTCTCCAAAAGGTATGCCAAAACGCCCGCCAGCCGGTGTATGCCATCGGTGGTATGACTCCGGAAAGAGTACCGTCAGTTTTGCAGGCGGGAGCTGCCGGGTACTGCGTTATGAGCGCCCTTATGAAAGCGCCGGACCCAGTTCGGCTGATACAAGAATTTTATTGTCAGGAGGATGACATCCATGAACTATAAAACTCAGATGGAAGCTGCCAAAAAAGGCATTATCACCCCCCAGATTCAGCTGGTGGCAGAGAAAGAGCATCGGGAGCCAGAATGGGTACGGGAGCGTGTTGCTGCCGGTACCATCGCTATTCCCGCCAACATTCATCACACTTCGCTTTCTGCTGAGGGCATCGGCGACGGACTGCGCACTAAAATCAACGTGAATCTGGGTATTTCCGGCGACGCCAAGGACTATGATCTGGAAATGAACAAGGTCAAAATGTCCGTGGAGATGGGTGCGGAGTCTATTATGGACCTCTCCAACTATGGCAAAACTCGTGTATTCCGTGAAAAGCTGGTGGAGTATTCCCCGGCCATGATTGGCACGGTGCCTATGTATGACGCTATTGGCTATCTGGAAAAGGATTTGTTGGACATTACTGCCGATGATTTTCTCAAAGTGGTAGAGGCTCACGCCAAAGAGGGTGTAGACTTCATGACCATTCATGCAGGTATCAACCGCCGTGCAGTAGAGGCTTTCCGTCGGGAAGGACGGCGCATGAATATTGTTTCCCGCGGCGGCTCTCTGCTGTTTGCTTGGATGATGATGACCGGTAACGAGAACCCCTTCTTTGAGCGGTATGATGATGTTTTGGAAATTCTCCGCGCCCATGACGTGACCATCTCTATTGGCGACGCTCTGCGCCCTGGCTGTATTGATGACAGTTCCGACGCAGGTCAGATTTCCGAGTTGATTGAAATTGGAAACCTGACCAAGCGGGCTTGGGATGCGGATGTACAAGTACTGGTGGAAGGCCCGGGCCACATGGCTATGAACGAAATTGCCGCCAATATGCAGATGGAAAAACGCCTTTGCCATGGTGCCCCTTTCTATGTACTGGGTCCCATTGTCACTGACATTGCCCCCGGCTATGACCACATTACGTCTGCCATCGGTGGAGCAATTGCCGCATCCAACGGCGCCAATTTCCTGTGCTATGTCACCCCTGCAGAGCATCTTCGCCTGCCCGATTTGGACGACGTGCGGGAGGGCATCATTGCTTCCAAAATTGCCGCCCACGCCGCCGACATTGCCAACGGCCTGCCTGGAGCCCGTGACCGCGACAACGAAATGTCCACCGCCCGCCACAAACTGGACTGGGACGAAATGTTCCGTCTGGCCCTTGACTCCGACAAGGCCCGCCGCTATTATGAGTCCACACCGCCCGCCGAGCGCCACACCTGCTCCATGTGCGGCAAAATGTGCGCCGTTCGCACCACTAACCTAATTCTGGAAGGAAAGACCGTGAAGTTCTGCTCCGAAAAGGGCAGCTGCGGCGAATAATGTTTTAGTAAATCATCATAAAAAGAAGGCTCTCACGGATATTCGCCGTGGGAGCCTTTTTGATTATGATTATATTTCGTTTAAAGCGCTGCAAATGCGATTTGGCAATTCCCCTGGGATACTGCCCGTTTATAAGGGTGCGTGGGAAAAAGAAGGTTAGAAAAACAGCGGGTACCGTCATCACAATACAGTTCCAGCACACTGACATCAAACACAGCGTCAATCGTCCAGCGGCCATGATAAAAACGGGGCTGGCAACTTTTCTGCATCAAAGGCCAGCTCGGGTTGTTGACTTGTAGAGCAGAGGAAGCGCTGCGGTCTACATAGACATGGTTTTCTTCATCAACGCCAAAGGTCACACGCTCGCCAAAATCGTTCTCAAGTGTGACGGAACCACTGCCTTCACCGCTAATACGCAGGGCAAAGGTTTCGCCCGTCAAACAGCCATCAAAGGGCTTGGCATCTTCAAAGATTTTTTCCATGCCGAAGGGGTGTGCTGCCAGCTTTTTGCCGGTCGGCGTTTCCTGCAAATGGAGGACACGCGGTAAACTCATTTGGCCACAGTATTCACCAGTGGGAACCTGGCCCGCATAGTCCGGGCAATTTTCCCAGGCAATCAGAATTCTTTCATCTGTTCCCCAATAGGTGGAACCAGCGTAGTAATCAAAACCGCAATCTACCCGTTCTGCAATGGCGCCTTCGTCTGGCAGGAAGGTGTCACCGTCAAAAGTACCGGTCAGGTACAGCATGTGGTTTTCGTGGCCTTCCCCCAAAAAGATCATACTGACCACCAGTACCCACACGGTTTTCCCGCCAAATTCCATCGGAAAGATGTCCGGACATTCCCAAACATCAGCGTTGTGAATCTGTTTGGGAGTGAGCTTACATTCCCCGGTTTTTTCCCAGTGTTTCAAATCTGTGGAATGATAGAACATCGCACGGTCATGTGCCGAGACGATCATACTATAACCGCCACGCACCGGATTGCGAAACACTTTTGGGTCACGATAATCTTTCAAGCCGGGATTTCCGAGAACCGGGTTCCCAGAATAGCGTGTAAAGGTCATGCCGCCGTCCAGGCTATAGGCCATGCTTTGACACTCACATTTGCCGTCATTGGTATAGAAAATCAGCAGCGGGGAACAGCCATTCTTTCCAAACCCGCTCACATTTTTGCTATCCAGTACCGCACATCCGCTGAAAATCGTACCCAGCTCATCGGGCTCCATAGCAATAGGGCAGTGTTCCCAGTGGTACAAATCTTTCGAAACAGCATGTCCCCAATGCATCGGCCCCCAAACGGTATCGTCAGGGTTATATTGATAGTATAGATGATAAGTCCCGTATGCATAGAACAGGCCGTTCGGGTCGTTCATCCACATGGAGGGCGGGGTAAAATGAAGTTTTGGACGAAAATTTCTGGGTGCAGGACTGCTCATAAATCGTTCCCCTTTCCTTTTTGGCGTTCAATTTGTTCGGTATCATGATAGCAAATGAAATGGTAAATGTAAAGAATCGCAAAAGGTTCCAAAATAAATTTAAAAAACACTTGAAAATACCCCCATAGGGTATTATAATAAAAGCATCTCAAATACCCCTACGGGGTATATAAGGAGGCAGAAGATGGAAAATTATGAATTGAAATCGGATGAAGTACAAGCAGTTTCTTGTGAAGAGAAAACCTGCTGCTGCCGTCATAAATCCACCCCGCGCGAGGAGAAAGAACTTCGCCAGCTGCAAAACCGTATCAAGAGGATGACCGGCCAGCTGAATGGAATCAGCAAAATGCTGGATGACAACCGCTATTGCGGCGATATTCTCATCCAGGTGGCCGCTGTAGAGAGCGCCCTGCAGGCTTTTGGCTATGCAGTGCTGCAAAGCCATCTGGAAACCTGCGTGGTAGAAGAAATCCAGAAGGGAAATACCCAGATAGTGGATGAAGTGCTGGAACTGATTAAGAAATTAAAATAATCACAGGTTTGTAATGTACTTTGAAAAGAGAGGTGAATCCTGTGAAAACAGAAAAATATCAGGTGACCGGCATGACCTGTGCCGCGTGCCAGGCCAATGTGACTCGATGTGTCCAAAAGCTGGAGGGCGTGGAAGAAGTAAATGTCAGCCTTCTGGCCAACCAGATGACGGTCTCCTACGATGAAAACGAAGTAGATGAACAGGCCATTGTGCAGGCCGTAGAAGGGATTGGATATGGCGCATGCCCGATAAACGGAAAAAAGGAAGAGAAAATCGGCACCTTCCGCAGTGAATGGCAGGCGCGGCAGTCCCATGCAGACGAAAGCCAGAAGGCTATGAAACGCAGGCTGGTTTCTTCCATTATCCTGTTGGTGCCGCTAATGTATGTCGCTATGGGCGCTATGCTATCTTTGCCGGTGCCGGGGTTCTTGCTGGGAATCGAAAACGCCATGGTGTCGGCGCTTTTGCAGCTGCTTCTCACCATCCCGATTCTGTTCATCAACCGGCATTTTTATCAGAACGGCTTCAAATCCCTGCTGCACCGGGCGCCCAATATGGATTCGTTAGTGGCAATCGGCTCCGGCGCTTCGCTGCTCTATGGCCTGTTCGCCATGTTCCGCATGGCCTATGGCTTTGGACATGGGGAAATGGGGCTAGTGCATGAATACGCCCACGCGCTGTATTTTGAATCCGCCGCTATGATTCTGACGCTGGTAACGGTGGGAAAATATCTCGAAGCCCGTTCCAAAGCCAAAACCTCCGATGCATTGGGAAAGCTCATCGACCTCGCGCCCAAAACCGCTGTGGTAGTCCGCGGCGGGGAAGAGGTAACCATCCCGGCGGAGCAGGTGCTCTCCGGAGACCTCATTGTCATCCGTCCCGGCGAAGGGATCCCTGTAGACGGCGTGGTGACAGAGGGTACCGGCTATGTGGACCAGTCCGCCATTACCGGTGAGAGCATCCCCGTGGAGAAAAACCCGGGCGATACCGTCATTTCCGCCACCATCAACCGCAACGGCTCTTTCCGCTTCCACGCTTCCCGCGTGGGGGAGGACACCACATTGGCACAGATTATCCGTCTGGTGGATGAAGCGGGCAACTCCAAAGCGCCCATCGCCCGGCTGGCCGACAAAGTCAGCGGTGTGTTTGTGCCGGTAGTCATCGGAATCGCCATCCTGACGGCAATTGTCTGGATGATTGCCGGAGCGGGCTTTGAATTCGCCCTATCTAATGCCATCGCCGTGCTGGTGATTTCCTGCCCGTGTGCGCTGGGACTGGCAACGCCGGTGGCTATTATGGTGGGAACCGGAAAAGCGGCGGAAATGGGCATCCTCATCAAGTCTGCGGAAAGCCTTGAAAATCTCCACAACGTCGATACCATTGTGCTGGATAAAACCGGCACCATTACTTCGGGAAAACCGTCTGTCACCGATGTTCTGGTGCTGGAAGAAGGCCTGTCTCAGCAGGAATTTCTGGCGCAGGCCGCCGCCGCAGAAATTGGGAGCGAGCACCCGCTGGCACAGGCTGTGGTGGAATATGCACAGCAGGCGGGCGTTCCCTCCCTGCGGGCAGATTCTTTCGAAGCGGTTTCTGGTCGGGGCGTGCGTGCCCAAATTGCGGGAAAAAGCTGGCTTGCCGGAAATACCGCTTTTCTGAAAGAAAATGGCCTTTCGGTAGATGCTGTTCAAAAGGAAATAGAGACGCTGGCGCAGGCGGGAAAAACTCCGCTGCTCTTTGCCTGCGACGGCAAGTTGGCGGGAATCATCGCGGTAGCCGATACGATTCGAGAAACAAGCCGCGCCGCTATCCGTCGATTTAAAGATCTGGGATTGCACGTGGTCATGCTTACCGGAGATAACCGCATGACTGCCGAAGCGATTCGGAAAGAGCTGAACATTGAAACCGCCATTTCGGATGTGCTGCCCACAGAAAAAGAGGCCCACATCCGCGCTTTACAGGAAAAAGGCCGCAAAGTCGCGATGGTAGGTGACGGAATCAACGACGCACCGGCCCTTACCCGTGCAGATATAGGAATTGCCATTGGAGCGGGAACCGATATCGCCATTGAATCGGCGGATGTGGTGCTCATGAAGGATTCTCTGAACGATGCAGCGGCAGCAATCGAACTAAGCCGTGCCGTGGTCAGAAATATCCACATGAACCTGTTCTGGGCATTTTTCTATAATATCCTCGGAATCCCCGTGGCGGCAGGCGCACTGTTCCCAGCCTTTGCCATCCGCCTAAGCCCCATGATTGGTTCGGCGGCTATGAGCCTGAGCTCGGTGTGCGTGGTGACCAATGCCCTGCGTCTGCGCTTTTTTAGGCGCAAAGCACCGGCGGTTCTCCCGGAAGAAACTATCCCTGCAAAAGAAGCAACTGCCTGTCCGGTTATACCAGCAGCAGAAGAAAATTCCGATACTACATCGGAGAATATGAAAGGAGTCTGTTCCATGAAAAAAGTATTGTCTGTAGAAGGTATGATGTGTGCACACTGCAAAATGCACGTAGAAAAGGCCCTCAGCGCTATTGACGGTGTTGAAGAGGCGGTTGCCGATTTGGAAAAGAAGCAGGCCACCGTTACTCTGTCCAAAGATGTTCCGGACCAGGTGTTGATAGATGCTGTAACCGAAGCAGGTTATACCGCCAGCGTATAATCAAAAAAGCTGAAAACCGGCAGTCTGAAAATTTTTCGGGCGGCCGGTTTTTTTATCTTTCTCTTCCATGCATAGTTTGCTCAAATCCGTTGACAAATAAAAAAGAAAGCGGTAATATGATAAAGCACAAATGTTCGTTTTATAAAACAGAAGAAAAATGCGTTTTACAGCCAAAAAGGAGGGCTTTTATGAGTGAGATACATGAAGACCGATTTCAGCTAGTTTCCCCCTATAAGCCCACTGGTGACCAGCCTCAAGCTATTGCACAACTGGTGGAAGGGCTGAATCGGGGCGATAAAGAGCAAACCTTGCTGGGCGTGACTGGTTCCGGCAAAACCTTTACTATGGCGAATATTATCGCTCAAGTAAATCGTCCTACTTTAGTATTGGCTCACAACAAAACGCTGGCTGCCCAGCTATGCTCCGAATTTCGGGAATTCTTTCCTAATAATGCGGTGGAATACTTTGTTTCTTATTATGACTATTATCAGCCGGAAGCTTATATTGCCACAACAGATACTTATATAGAAAAGGATTCCGCCATCAATGACGAAATCGACAAACTCCGCCACTCTGCCACCTCAGCTCTTTCAGAACGTCGAGATGTCATTATTGTGGCCAGTGTTTCCTGTATCTATAGTTTGGGTGACCCTATTGATTACCGTACCATGGTTATTTCCTTGCGCCCCGGCATGGAAAAGAGCCGGGACGATTTGCTGCGTAAACTAGTAGAAATTCAGTATGAGCGCAACGACATCAACTTTACCCGAAATAAATTCCGCGTTCGGGGAGACGTGGTAGAAATCTTTCCGGCACAGTCCAATGACACTGTGATTCGGGTAGAATTTTTTGGAGACGAAATCGACCGGATTTCCGAAATCAATTCTCTTACTGGTGAATTCAAAGCGGAATTGAAACACGTGGCTATTTATCCCGCTTCTCACTATATTGTCCCACGGGAAAAGATGCTGCAAGCCGTAAAAGAAATTGAAGCGGAAATGGTGGAGCGGGTCAAATATTTTAAGGAACACGACAAACTCGTTGAAGCCCAGCGGATTGAACAGCGTACACAATATGACATCGAAATGCTGACGGAAATTGGCTTTTGTAAGGGTATCGAGAATTATTCCCGCATTATGTCAGGCAGAAAGCCCGGCAGTGCACCTTTTACGCTGATTGACTATTTTCCTGATGATTTCCTGCTCATGGTAGATGAGTCTCACGTAACTCTTCCCCAGGTACGGGCGATGTATGCCGGAGACCGAGCGCGGAAAGCAGCTCTGATTGATTATGGCTTCCGCCTGCCTTCAGCTTATGATAACCGGCCTTTAAATTTTGACGAGTTTTATAATCATATCAATCAGGTGATTTTCGTTAGTGCAACTCCCGGCGATTTGGAACTGGAAAAATCCACGCAGATAGTAGAGCAGGTCATCCGCCCCACAGGCCTGCTGGACCCGGAAATTGAAGTGAAACCTACAGAAGGCCAGATTGATGATTTGATTTCTGAAATCAATCTGCGCACTGCCAAAGGGCAGCGAGTGTTAGTAACAACCCTGACCAAGAAAATGGCTGAGGATTTGACAGACTTTCTCGATAATATGGGGATTCGTGTGCGGTATATGCATCATGATGTAGATACTGTAGAGCGTATGGAGATTATTCGTGACCTGCGTTTGGGTGAATTTGACGTGCTGGTCGGTATTAACCTGTTGCGGGAAGGACTTGATATTCCCGAGGTGTCGCTGGTGGCCATTCTGGACGCAGACAAAGAGGGATTCCTGCGCAGCGAACGGTCTTTGATTCAGACCATTGGCCGTGCCGCCCGAAACGCAGAGGGCAAGGTCATCATGTATGCCGATTCGGTAACACCGTCCATGGAAAACGCCATCCGGGAAACCGTACGTCGCCGGGAAATCCAGATAAAATATAACGAAGAACACGGTATTGTCCCCCAGACAATTATGAAGAAAGTGGCGGAAGTGCTGGAAATCTCCACGCATAAGGAAGACGGCAAGGGGAAGAAAAAGAAGAGAAAACTTTCCGCTATTGAACGCCGCCAGGAGATTGAGAAGCTGACCAAGGAAATGAAAGCTGCCGCAAAGTTGCTGGAATTCGAGCACGCTGCTTATTTGCGGGATAAAATTAAGGAACTACAGGAGGGGAAATAATCCCTAACATTTTCCATATAGGAGGAACCACAGAAATGGATACCAAAAATCTGACCATTAAAGGGGCAAGAGAACACAATCTGAAAAATATTAGTCTCTCCATCCCAAGAGACAAACTGGTTGTGCTCACCGGCCTTTCCGGCTCGGGAAAGTCATCCCTTGCTTTTGATACCATCTATGCTGAAGGCCAGCGCCGCTATGTGGAATCCCTTTCCTCCTATGCGCGGCAATTTTTGGGACAAATGGAAAAACCCGATGTGGATTATATTGAGGGGCTTTCTCCGGCTATTTCCATTGACCAAAAAACCACCTCGAAAAACCCTCGTTCTACCGTTGGTACGGTTACTGAGATTTATGACTACCTGCGTTTGCTCTACGCCCGCGTAGGTGTTCCTCACTGCCCGATATGTGGCAGGGAAATTAAACAGCAAACCATTGACCAAATTGTAGACCAGGTATTGGCATTACCGGAGCGGACCAAAATTCAGGTTATGGCACCTATTGTCCGTGGTCGAAAGGGAGAGCATGTCAAAGAATTAAATGCAGCCCGGAAAGGCGGCTTTGTCCGTGTCCGTGCAGATGGAATTCTGTATGACTTGTCTGAAACTATCAAGCTGGAGAAAAACAAAAAGCATAATATCGAAATTGTGGTGGATCGTCTGGTTATTCGGCCTGATATTCGCTCTCGTCTGGCGGATTCTTTAGAAACCGCCTCTTCGCTGGCAGGCGGGCTGATTATCGTCAATGTGATGAAACCGGAAGGGGACGAGGATATTCTCTTTTCCCAGAACTACGCTTGCCCGGAACACGGCATTAGTGTGGAAGAACTGTCACCCCGAATGTTCTCTTTTAATAATCCCTTCGGTGCCTGCCCAAAATGTACTGGGCTGGGCGTGTTTATGAAGATTGATCCAGATTTGATTATCCCTGATAAGAAACTGTCTATCAATAAAGGCGGTCTGAAAGCCAGTGGCTGGGCTATGGAGGGAAGTACTATCGCTGCCATGTATATGAAGGGCCTGGCAAAACACTTCGGCTTTTCGCTGGATACTCCCATTGGTGAGCTGCCTTCGGAAATTGTGGATATTCTGCTGTATGGCACCAAAGGTGAAAAGTTTGAAGTGGTGCGGGAAAATGAGTACGGAAGCGGCAAATACAAGGTGGAATTCGAGGGTATCATCAATAATCTGGAACGCCGGTTCCGGGATACCCAAAGTAGTTGGATTAAAGAGGAAATCGAAAATTATATGAGCGCCATTCCCTGTGATGCCTGTCATGGGCAGCGGCTTTCTCCGGTTAGTTTGGCGGTTACAGTAGGCGGGCTGAATATTGCACAGCTGTGCGATTTGTCTGTTTCCGACGCGCTGAATTTCTTCGAGCATTTGGAGCTTTCCGGCCGGGATGCCGCCATCGCTGCCACCATTTTAAAAGAAATCCGTTCCCGCTTGGGCTTTTTGAAAAGCGTGGGACTGGAATACCTCACTTTGTCCCGCTCCTCCGGTACGCTGTCCGGCGGCGAAAGCCAGCGAATCCGGTTGGCGACCCAAATTGGCTCCTCTTTGATGGGAGTTCTGTATATTCTGGACGAGCCCAGCATCGGCCTACATCAGCGGGATAATGACAAGCTGCTTGCCACCCTCAAGCACTTGCGTGATTTGGGCAACACAGTTTTGGTGGTGGAGCACGACGAGGATACCATGCGCGCGGCCGACCATATTGTAGATATCGGACCCGGTGCGGGGATTCATGGCGGCAATGTGATTTATAACGGCCCGGTGTCCGGAATTTTGGATTGTGAGGAATCCATCACCGGCCAGTATCTTTCCGGCCGCCGGAAAATTGAGATTCCTACAGAGCGCAGAAAGGGTAATGGGAAAAAACTAAAGATTATCGGCGCAACACAGAACAATTTGAAAAATATTTCTGTTGAAATCCCCTTGGGAGAATTTGTCTGCGTTACTGGCGTATCCGGCTCGGGGAAATCCTCGTTGATTAACGAGATTCTATATAAGCATCTGGCGGTAGAACTCAACGGAGCAAAGGGGAGAGCCGGCGCACACAAATCCATCAAGGGACTGGAGCATCTGGATAAGGTTATTCAAATCAACCAGGCGCCCATTGGACGCACCCCACGTTCGAATCCTGCCACCTATACCGGCGTTTTTACCGATATTCGAGAGCTGTTTGCCAGCACCCAGGATGCCAAACTGCGGGGCTTTACTTCCGGACGGTTCTCTTTTAATGTAAAGGGTGGCCGCTGCGAAGCCTGTCAGGGCGACGGTATCCTAAAAATCGAAATGCACTTCCTGCCGGATGTTTATGTGCCATGTGATGTGTGCAAAGGAAAACGGTACAACCGGGAAACGTTGGAAATCCATTATAAAGGAAAAAATATTCATGACGTTTTGGAAATGACAGTCGAAGAGGGCGTTGAATTCTTCTCAGCTGTGCCCAAAATTGCCCGGAAGCTGCAAACCTTGCAGGACGTGGGGCTGGGCTATATTAAAATTGGCCAGCCTGCCACCACTCTTTCCGGCGGCGAAGCCCAGCGGGTAAAGTTGGCAACCGAACTGAGCAAACGCGCTACCGGCCGCACCATTTATATTTTGGACGAGCCTACTACGGGCCTGCACATTGCGGATGTCCACAAGTTAATCCAGGTGCTGCAAAAGCTGGTGGACGCCGGGAATACGGTATTGGTTATCGAGCATAATCTGGATTTGATTAAAACGGCAGACTATATCATTGACCTCGGTCCTGAGGGCGGAGACCGAGGTGGCCAAATTGTGGCCTGCGGCACACCGGAACAGGTGGCGCAAGTGGAAAGCTCCTATACAGGTCAATATTTGAAGCGAATCTTGCATGGTTGATATTTTTCTCCATTTTTAAAAAGCTTTCATTCTTTTTGCAGCGGAATATATGCAGAAAGAATGGAAGCTTTTCTGTTTATCTGTAGAATATTTCATGGAAAAGGAATGATTACATTTCATAAATTGTGCATATGTGGTATAATAATAACAATATCGTTTAGTCCTTGATTTCAACATTTTTAATTATCACGAAGTGCATTGCCGATCACTAACTATATTACTATAATTATGTTGATGTTTTTGTAAATATAGTACAAGTATTGATAAGTTGTGAATTTTTTGTATATTGGTAGCTTTTCCCCGTAGGATGATTTATAATATACATGTTTATTCTTTTCTTGTATATCTGATCATTTTGTATTTTCAGATATTTTTTCAACCAAAAACGAAAAGAGGTTGCTTATGTTGCCTAAAGATGACCGTGTTTTTTTTGAATGTATGCTGGAAAACGGCGTCCATTTTCGCAGTATTCAAAATACCCGATTTAAAACACAGCGTATATCCATTCATATGATGGTTCCTCTTGACAAGGAAAGGGCGGCTGCAAATGCGCTGCTGCCCTTTTTACTCACCCGTACAACCCGGGAATATCCAGACTTTACCAGCCTGGGACAGCGGATGCAAGATTTATACGGAGCTTCCCTAAGCGGAGATGTGAGTAAACTGGGGGATGTACAGGTGTTGTCTGTTTCTGCCTCCGGCATTGCGGACCGTTATGCGCTGGAAGGCGAGAAAATTTCTCAGGAATTAACCGGACTGCTTTGCAGTGCATTGTTTCACCCATTGCTGGCGGAAGACGGACTATTCCCGGAAGACAGCTTTCAACAGGAAAAGCGTCAGACGCTGGAAACTATTGACGCAGAACTCAATGATAAAAAAGCCTACGCGAAACGCAAAGGCCTGGAACTGATTTTGGAAGACGAGCCTGCCGCCATTCGTCGCTATGGCAGCCGTAGCCAAGTGGAAGCTCTCACTCGGGAAGAGGTGACGCAGGCATGGCAGTTTTTATTGCAGCATGCCAGATTTGAGATTATGGTTCTGGGGGACTGTTCACCGCAGCCGGTGCTTGATACCCTTCGGGAAAGCTTTTCGGCCACGCGGACCCCTATAAACTGTGAAACGGTAGTGCATCCGGCCAAGGGAACTATAAAAGAGAAGACAGAAACCATGGAAGTGACACAGTGTAAGCTGATAATGGGCTTCCGTACTGGAATTTCGGCGCAGGAATGGGAAAAAATACCCGCTATGAAGATGATGAGCGCTATCTTGGGCGGTACTACTCATTCCAAGCTTTTTGCCAATGTGCGTGAAAAAATGAGTTTGTGCTATTATTGTTCTTCCCGATACGATACCAATAAGGGAATCCTGCTGATTGAAAGCGGTGTAGAGGAATCCAATCTGTCAAAAGCTCGGGAAGAAATCCTCCACCAGCTGGAAGAGATTCGGCAGGGGAATATTTCTTCGGACGAGTTGACGGCTGCCCGTTTGAGCATGCAGAACAGTCTGCATACCATCGAAGACTATCTGGGAGGTATGGAAAGCTGGTATTTATCTCAAACTTTCCATCCGCGGGTTATTACACCAGAAGAGTCGGCTCGGGAAATGCAGGCGGTTACCGTTGAACAGATTCGCCATGCTGCTGATGCCTGTGTGTTGGATGCTGTCTATGTCATGAAAGGATTGGGGTGAAAATAATGGGGCTTTCTGTTACCCATGTTTACAGCGAAAGAATCGGAGATGGATATGATGTGATTCAGCATCCTTCCGGCTTACAGATTATGGTCTATCCCAAAGAGGGGTTTCAGTCTGCTTATGCGGTGTTTGGAACCAAATACGGCTCCATTGACACCCGTTTTCGCCGGTCAGATGAAGAGTCTGTCAGCGAAGTACCGGCAGGAATCGCCCATTTTTTGGAGCATAAGCTGTTTGAAAATGAAGATTGCGATGCCTTTGCCCGTTATGCCAAAACCGGTGCCTCTGCTAATGCCTATACCTCTTTTGACATGACCTGCTATCTCTTTTCCTGTACGGAAAATGTCTATGACTCACTGGAAATCCTTTTGGATTTTGTCCAAAAGCCTTATTTTACAGAGGAGACCATTCAAAAAGAGCAGGGGATTATCGGACAGGAAATTAAAATGTATGAGGATGATCCCTATTGGAAGGTCCTGTTTAATTTGCTGCATGCGTTATACCACACACATCCGGTAAAAACGGATATTGCCGGTACCGTAGACAGCATTGCACAAATCACGCCTGATATGTTATATCGGTGCTATCATACTTTCTATAATCTCCATAATATGGTCCTTTGTGTGGCCGGAAATATAGAGACAGAACGGGTATTAGAAGTGGCAGACCGGCTTCTGAAGCCATGCGATGAGGTAGATGTGGAGCGTGCCTTTTTGCCGGAGCCGTCTGACATTGTCCGGCCGTTCGTTGAAGAAGAAATGGCGGTTTCTTTCCCCATGTTCCAATTGGGATTTAAAGGCTTGCCCGAAAATGGGGGAGAAAAGGAAGAGGCCGCCATGGACATCCTGTTAGAACTGATGGCTTCCGACGCTTCTCCGTTATTCCGCTCTTTGCTGGATGCAGGACTGATTAACGAGTCCTCCTTTTCCTATGACCACTTTGTAGGAAGCGGCTATAATGCTGTTTTGTTTGCCGGTGAATCGAAAGATCCGAAGGCAGTGGCAGAGGCAATTTGTAAGGAAGCTGACCGCCTACGCCGGGAAGGAATCGATTTGGCCGACTTTTCCCGCGCCAAAAAAGCGGTGTATGGCCGGAATTTGGCAGCATTGAACAGTGCCGAAAATATTGCCAACGGAATGGTTTCTCTGACGTTCCGCGGGCAGGAGCTGTTTTGCTATATTGACGCAGTTGCCGACATGATGTTGGAGGATATACAGCAATATCTGGAAAAATGGATGCTGCCGGAATTAGCTGCGCTTTCTATCGTGTGCCCAAAGAATTATCATACCACGGAGGTAAACTAACATGGACGGATATACAGTCACATTCCCAAATTTAGGATTTGAGTTCAACATTAATCCAACCGCTTTTACGATTTTTGGGTTGGAAGTGAAATGGTATGGCATTTTGATTGCCATAGGATTTTTGCTGGCTTTTCTGTATGCGTTGGCAAGCTGCAAAAAAATGCACATCGACCAAGACAAATTGATTGATGTTGTAATTGTGGGTATTATTGCAGGCATTATTGGCGCCAGACTGTATTATGTTCTGTTCTATGCTGGTGACCGGTATATTCGGAACCCTATGAGCATTTTTAATATTACAGAAGGCGGATTAGGAATCTATGGTGGTATTATCGGCGGAATCGGCATTGGCGCATTGATGGCCAAAATCCGCAAAATGAAGATTACACCTGTTTTGGATGTGGCTTCTCTGGGATTTCTGATTGGGCAATGCATCGGACGTTGGGGAAATTTCATCAATCAGGAAGCCTTCGGCAAAGCAACTGATTTGCCTTGGGCTATGTCCAGTGAAAATACCGTAATTGAAGTTGGTGGAGCTGCTCATCCCTGCTTTTTATATGAATCTTTGTGGTGTCTGATTGGTTTTATCCTGTTACATATTTTCACCAGGAAGCTCCGCCGTTATGACGGACAGACCTTCCTGCTATACGTTGTTTGGTATGGGGTGGGTCGCTTCTTTATTGAGGGGCTCCGGACTGACAGCCTGCTGACTCCTTTCTTAGATTTGCGTGTTTCTCAGCTGGTTGCCGCTGTTTCGGTGCTGGCCGCTGTGGTTCTGCTGGTTGTTTTCCGTAACCGGACTTCTTTGACGGGATGCGGCAGCAAAAAAGTGATGGAGCTAAATCATATTGATGACGGTGCAACTGAACAGGTAATTTATGATGGTCCCAGCACCATTTTTGAGGGTGAAGACATGGTGACAGATGATGGCAGCGATGCATTGGAAGACGACGATAACGAGGAAGACGAGGAAACGATAACTGCTGTTCAGCAGAACGACGAATTTTCGGAATCGGAATCAACGGCTGATGTAAGCGGCTCTGACGCAAACTTTGAAAGTGAGGGAGATTCTGATGGCAATGAGGATTGATGGAAAAGCAATTGCGGCTTCTGTGAGAAGCGATGTTGCAAAAGAAGTGACCGCGTTAAAAGAACAGGGAATCACCCCCGGCATGGCAGTAGTCATTGTGGGAGACGACCCTGCTTCCCGTATTTATGTCAATAATAAGAAAAAGGCCTGTGCCGAAGTTGGCATCTATTCGGAAGAATATGCCCTTCCAGCCACCACTACGCAGGAAGAACTGACAAAACTGGTACAGGAATTAAACGGTAGAAAAGAAATCAACGGTATTTTAGTCCAGTCTCCACTTCCCCGGGGACTGGATGAAAAAGCTATTGTGGAAACGATTGATCCTCGAAAAGATGTAGATGCTTTTCATGCTGTAAATGTTGGAAAAATTATGATCGGTAATTTTGATTTTCTTCCCTGTACTCCGGCTGGCATCATTGAGTTGCTGGATCGGTCCGGCGTATCCATTGAGGGAAAACGCTGCGTAGTAGTGGGCAGAAGCAATATCGTCGGAAAACCTATGGCCATGCTACTGCTGCATCGTAATGGTACGGTTACGATTTGCCACAGCCGAACAAAAAATCTTGGTGATATTTGCCGAGAGGCCGATATTTTGATAGCGGCTGTGGGAAAAGCCAAATTTATTACGGCGGATATGGTAAAACCCGGTGCTGCTGTCATTGATGTGGGTATGAACCGGGACGAAAACGGTAAGCTCTGCGGTGATGTGGATTATGTTGAAGTGGAAAAAGTTGCCGGTTGGATTACCCCGGTTCCCGGCGGAGTAGGCCCTATGACCATTGCCATGCTTATGAAAAATGCCGTTAACGCGGCTAAAATACAGAACGGAATAAGTGTTCGGTAAGAATAGAGGTTTTAATCAGATGACACTGTTGGACAGAATCCATTCTCCCAGAGATCTGAAAAGCCTTTCGATTCCTGAGCTTCAGTCCCTTTGCAGCGAAATTCGCCAACTGATTATTGAAACCGTTGGAAATAACGGAGGCCATCTTGCATCAAATTTGGGCGTTGTAGAGCTTACGGTTGCCCTTCACTATGTGTTGGACCTTCCTGAGGATAAAATTATATGGGATGTTGGCCATCAGGCGTATACTCATAAAATTCTCACCGGTAGAAAAGACCAGATTCATACCATTCGGAAAAAAGACGGGCTCTCCGGATATCCACGGCCTCAGGAAAGCGAATATGATGCTTTTGCTGTCGGTCATGCCAGTACTTCTATCTCTGTTGCGTTGGGATTTGCAAAAGCCTATCAACTGCAAAATCGAGAGAATAAGGTTGTAGCTGTGATTGGAGACGGCGCTTTAACCGGTGGACTGGCTTATGAGGGGCTAAATAATGCTGGAAGGCTTCATCGGGGACTGATTGTCATCCTGAACGATAATGGGATGTCGATTTCTCCAAACGTGGGAAATATCGCACGATACTTGGCTCATATTCGGGCAGGACAGCCTTATATTCATGCTAAGGGTCGGGTAGAAAAAGTTTTGGGACAAATTCCCGTAGTGGGAGCTCCCATCCAGCAGGGATTGAAAAATGCCAAGAAAAAGGTAAAAGGTCTGATTTATAACAGCACCTTGTTTGAAGATTTGGGATTTTTATATTATGGGCCCTTTGATGGTCATAATCTTCCGGAGCTGATTGGAATTTTGAAGACTGTTTCCACCTTTAACCGGCCGGTTCTTCTCCATTTACACACTTCTAAGGGAAAGGGATATGCATTTGCAGAAAATAATCCCGGTGCTTTTCATGGTGTTCCGGCATTTGATGTACAGAAAGGCTTGGAAGAAAACATCTCGGGCAACAGCTTTTCGGATGTATTTGGAAGTACTCTGTGTAAACTGGCACGAAAAGATAAACGAATTTGTGCCATCACGGCTGCCATGCAGCTGGGAACCTGTTTGACCCGCTTCCGTCAAATGTTTCCCACACGTTTTTTTGATGTGGGAATAGCTGAAGAGCACGCCATAACATTTGCAGGAGGTCTGGCCGCTGGAGGAATGATTCCGGTATGTGCTATCTATTCCACTTTTTTACAGCGCGGTTATGACCAAATAATCCATGATGCTGCCATTCAACAGGTAAAAATGGTTTTGGCAATTGACCGAGCAGGAATTGTTGGGGAAGATGGGGAAACCCATCAAGGTCTCTTTGATGCAGCTTTTTTAAACAGTATTCCCGGTGTTACCATTTATGCACCTTCTTATTATGATGAGCTACAATATTGGCTGGAATATGCAATTTTCCATACACCGGGTGTTTCGGCGGTTCGCTATCCTCGTGGGAAAAGCTTGTATCGTCCTTTAAAATATCGTTTTTCTCGTAAAGCTTTTTCACTTTACGGGTGTGATTCGCCGGATGTGTGGCTTATCACATATGGCAAGTTGTTTTCCTTTACAGTCAAAGCAATGGAAAAATTACAATCGCAGGGACTGCAGATTGGTGTTCTTAAGTTGAACCGCATTAAACCTTTGGATAATGAGGTGTTTTCCATTGCAGCCAAAGCCCGCGCCCTGTATTTCTTTGAAGAGGGAATGCAGGCCGGTGGAATAGGCGAACATTTTTTGGCGTGTATGGCAGAACGCGGTTATACCGGACATTGTTTTTTACGGGGCGTAGGGGATCACTTTGTACGTCATGCCTCAATGGATGAATCCCTTGCGGAATTGGGCTTGGATATGGCAGGAATCATTCAGGCCGTAAAAAATGGAGAAGGAGAACCTGTATGATTGAAAAAAAGAGACTGGACTGCCTTGTTTTTGAGCAGGGGCTGGCACCCAGCCGTGAAAAAGCCCGTGCGTTGATTATGGCGGGGCAGGTATATGTGGATAATCAGAAAGCAGACAAACCGGGTACTATGTTGCCCGTAGGTACTGCAATAGAAGTTCGCGGAAATACGCTTGCGTATGTAAGCCGCGGTGGTTTAAAGCTGGAAAAGGCCATGAAGGAATTCCCCATTCAACTGGACGATTGTGTCTGTATGGATATTGGCGCTTCGACTGGTGGTTTTACAGATTGTATGCTGCAAAACGGCGCCAAAAAAGTGTATTCCATCGATGTGGGTTATGGCCAACTGGCGTGGAGCCTTCGCACCGACGAGCGTGTTGTTAATTTGGAGAGGACCAACGCTCGATATTTGACAGCTGAACAGGTACCGGATACCATTGATTTTTTCAGTGTGGATGTTTCCTTTATTTCCTTAACCCTGATTTTGCCCGCAGTTCGCCCTCTTTTAAAAGACGGTGGTCAAGCTGTATGTCTGATTAAGCCTCAGTTTGAAGCTGGAAAGGAAAAAGTGGGAAAAAAGGGGGTCGTTCGTGACAAGGCTGTCCATCAGGAAGTTATTGAAAAAATTGTTACCTTTGCTATAGGAAACGGATACACTGTAAAGGGACTTACCTTTTCACCTGTAAAAGGGCCGGAAGGAAACATTGAATATCTGATTTATTTGGAGAAAGCGGAAACTCCTCAACTTTTTATTGATACAGATATTTCAAAGCTGGTAGATGAGTCTCATTCTGTGCTGGATAAGGGGGCTGGGCATTGAACATTGTTTTGCTTCCCAATTTAACAAAACAGGATGCTGCGCTGCATACGGGTAGAATTGCTGAAAAACTATTGGAACTACAGTCTTCCGTATGGATGCATATGCCTTTAAAACGGGAGTTCCATCGATATCCCATACGCTTTTGGGGCGACTTTGATGAGATGATTTCCCAATGTGACGCCGTCATTGCAATTGGTGGTGATGGGACCATTATCCATGCTGCAAAACATGCAGCTCATGCCCAGAAGCCTATTTTAGGAGTGAATGTGGGACGGCTGGGATTTGTGGCCGGATTGGAAACAGATGAACTGGAGCTATTGGAACTGCTGGTTTCGGGAAAATATACGGTGGATAATCGAATGATGATTTCTGCCACCGTTGGAAAAGCGGATGGCAACATTACGTATCACGCCCTTAATGATGCAGTTATTTCTCGAGGGTCCTTGTCCCGAATTCTGGATTTTCAAGTTTCGTTAAATGAGGACACCATTTGCCGATATCGGGCAGACGGTTTGATTTTGTCTACTCCCACTGGTTCCACTGCTTATTCTCTCTCCGCTGGGGGACCGGTGGTAGACCCCTCCATGGAATGTATGATTTTGACTCCCATTTGTCCTCATTCGCTGTTAACCCGGCCAGTGGTGTTTAATGCAAACTCTTTAATCTCTGCCAAAGCCGACAGTGGAAGTGAAATTTATTTAACGCTGGACGGGGCGACTTCTATTCGTATTGAAAGTGGGGAGCAAGTTTATTTTTCAAAATCCCGGCTTTCCGTCCAATTGATTCAGCTTCATCATAAGGGATTTTACCAGGTGGTAAACGAAAAGCTGACTGAAAGGAGAAACTGACCATGAAAACACGCCGCCATGCAAAAATACTAGAGCTCATCAGCGAGCGCGACATTGATACCCAGGACGAGCTTCTCCGCTGTTTGCGGGAATCCGGTTTTGATGTAACACAGGCCACCGTATCCCGTGATATCAAGGAGCTTCGTTTGGTAAAAACCCTTTCGACTGAAGGAAAGTATAAGTATTCTATTGGTCAAGATAACACCCGAAATGTTTCTTCCAAATTTTTCTCTCTGTTTGCCGATTCAGTTCTGTCGGTGGATTCAGCCTGTAATATGTTGGTAATTAAGTGTATGACCGGTATGGCGCAGGCTATTTGTGCGGCCATGGATTCTATCCACTGGAAGGGTGCCGTAGGAACACTGGCCGGAGATGATACTATTTTTGTGGTGTGTCACGACGAACTGAGTGCAAAAGATATGGAAGCTGAACTGAAAAAACTCATGACAAGGTGATAGACGATGCTGGCACAGCTTTACATTGAAAATATTGCCGTCATTGAGAAAGCTTCCATGGACTTTCAAATTGGCTTTAATATTCTTACCGGCGAAACCGGTGCAGGAAAATCAATTATTATCGATTCTATCAACGCTGTATTGGGCGGAAGAGTTTCCCGGGAAATCGTTCGTACTGGCGCCAAAACAGCTCAAGTAAGCGCTTTATTTACTGGAATTGGCCCAGATACCCTTCAAAAACTGGAAGAGCTGGGGTTTACTTTGGATGAAGAGGAAAACCTGCTGCTTCAACGGGAAATTCGTGCAGAAGGAAAGACCGTTTGCCGAATTAACGGACGTCCCGCTACTGTTTCCATGTTGCGAGAAGTGGGGGTGACGCTGTTAAGTATTCTTGGTCAGCACGAAAGCTATGAACTTCTTTCTCCAGAGCAGCATGTGGAATACATTGACAGCTTTGGTAAATTAAATGAGTTAAAAAATCAATATCATGAAGTATATCGCAAACTGCGGGTTATCAAGAAAGAATGGGATGCCTTGTTAATGGACGAAACTCAGAAAGCCCGCCGTATGGATTTGCTCCGTTATCAAATTGAAGAGTTGGAAGCCGGAAATATTCGTCCCGGCGAACAAGAAGAACTGGCACAGCAGCGAAACATGTACCGCAATAGCGAAAAAATTGCGGAGGCTTTGATTTCTGCCAAAAATTCATTGGATGGCGATGAGGAATCCGGTGGCGCTGTCTCTTCAGTGGGAAACGCTGCGGATGCTTTGGAGGAAGCAGCTAATTTTCTGCCAGCTCTCACATCCACCGCACAGAAACTCCGGGACTTGGAATATAACTTGCAGGATTGCCTGGCCGAGGTGCGGGATGCGTCAGAAACGCTGGAATACGACCCTGCCCGGCTGGAACAGGTGGAAGACCGGTTGGATCAACTATACCGCCTCAGCCTGAAATATGGCTCCACCGAAGAAGAAATGCTAGCCTTTTTGGAAAACTGTCAGACAGAACTGCGCACCATTGAGCTTTCTGATGAAAAGGCACAGGAACTGGCCGGACAGTATGAGGAGTGTAAACAGGCAGCGATTGGGCTGGCCAAAGAACTTTCCGCTGGCCGGCGAAAAGCGGCAGGGGAGATGGTATCCCGCGTACGGGAAGAATTGACATTTCTCGACATGCCGAATGTAGAGTTTCAAGTAGAACAGCTGCGCTGCCCATTGAATCAGTGGGGATGCGATAAAATCCAGTTTCTGCTCTCCACCAACCCTGGAGAACCCGCACGGCCGATGGCGAAAATTGCTTCCGGCGGTGAATTGTCCCGGATTATGTTGGCCATCAAAACCGTGCTTTCTGGCACAGATCGGATCGCCACGCTGATTTTTGACGAAATCGATACGGGTATCAGTGGCAGCGCTGCCAGAAAAGTCGGCCTAAAACTGCAGGAAGTTTCCCGCAACCGACAGGTGTTGTGCGTTACGCACCTGGCACAGATTGCCGCATTGGCAGACACACACTTCCTGATTTCCAAAGAGGTGCACGACAACAAGACCTTTACCCAGGTTCAGCCTCTCGATTTTGAGGGACGAAAGAGGGAAGTGGCCCGCATTATGGGCGGTACTGAAATCACGCCGCTGCTGCTGCAAAATGCAGAAGAAATGATTCGCGTCCGATAATATGCAAATTTTGCCTTGACTTTTTGAAAAGACTTCGCTATAATCACAATAAGGGCTATGAAGGAAAAAAGTACTGCTGTGGAATTTGCAAAAAATTCCAGTCGGCAAAGAGAACCTGCGGCGGGTGAAAGCAGGAGCGACAGCAGACAGGAAAATACATTCTGGAGCCGTAGGCTGAAAGTATATTGGTACAAGTAGGCTGTGCCGGGTTGTCCCCGTTATCAAACAGGGAGTATCGAGTTTCTGTACTCCGTAAGGCCGTTGCTGTGAAGCATCGGTGAACTGAGGTGGTACCGCGGTTTTTCCGCCCTCTGCAAGTAGCAGGGGGCGTTTTTTGTTGCCCATGACAAAGGCCCCCGGTGAATTTTTTGGAAAGGTGGTAAATATCAATGGGCGTTTTTGAAGTATTGCAGGAAAGAGGGCTGATTGCCCAGATGACCAATGAGGAGAAGATTCGCGACCTCCTCAACAACCACAAAATCAAGTTTTATATCGGATTTGACCCGACCGCAGACAGCCTGCATGTCGGTCACTTTTTGCAGGTAATGGTCATGGCCCATATGCAGCGCGCAGGTCATGTGCCGATTGCACTGTTTGGTGGCGGCACTGGTATGATTGGTGACCCTTCCGGTAAAACCGATATGCGTCGTATGTTGACAAAAGAGGAAATCAACCATAATATCACGTGTTTTCAGAAGCAGATGTCTCGTTTGATAGATTTCTCCGATGGTAAAGCCATTATGGCCAATAACGGCGACTGGCTGCTGAACCTGAACTACATCGATTTTCTGCGGGAAGTAGGTGTGCATTTCTCCGTAAACCGTATGCTGGCAGCAGAGTGCTACAAGCAGCGTCTGGAGCGCGGCCTGTCCTTCTTTGAGATGAACTACATGATTATGCAGAGCTACGACTTCCTCGAGCTGAACCGCCGTTACGACTGTGTGATGGAGTTGGGCGGCGATGATCAGTGGAGCAATATCATTGGTGGCGTGGAGTTGCTGCGCCGCAGTGAGGGCAAAGAGGTATATGGCATGACCTTTACGCTGCTCACCACCAGCGAAGGCAAGAAGATGGGTAAGACCGAAAAGGGAGCAGTGTGGCTGGACCCCGAAAAGACTTCTCCGTTTGATTTCTACCAGTACTGGCGCAACGTGGCGGACGACGATGTGATTCGTTGCATGAAGCTTCTGACCTTTGTACCTATGGATGAGATTCGCGAAATGGAGAAACTCTCCGGCAGCGAACTGAACCAGGTCAAGGAACGTCTGGCTTACGAAGTAACCAAGCTGGTGCATGGGGAAGAGGAAGCCAAAAAAGCACAGGAGGGAGCCCGTGCACTGTTCAGCACCGGTGCCAATACTGACAACATGCCCACTACAGAGCTGACTGCCGATGACTTTACTGACGGAAAACTGCTGGTTCTCGACCTACTGATGAAGACCAAGCTGACTCCCTCCAAGGGCGAAGGCCGCCGTTTGGTAACCCAGGGTGGTGTGAGTATCGACGACCAGAAGGTGACAGACATCACCGCTGCTGTGACTCCGGCTGACTTTGAAAAGGGATATGTGGTTATCAAGAAGGGCAAGAAAGTCCATCATAAAGCTGTATTGAAGTAAAAAAACAGAAAATCTGTTATTAACAGAAAAAACCTCTTTCACCAATGAAACGGGTGAAAGAGGTTTTTTATTTTATTCTTCTGGTTTGTTATTTCCATTAGGATTAGAACCAGAATCATTTTCTTTCATGCTGTCAGGCTTGGGCGCACGACTTTTTACTTTGGAAAGCGGATTCGCCTTTGCCGCATTTTCCATTTGTTTGCTGGAAAGATGGGTGTAGATTTCTGTAGTACCCAGATTCTCATGTCCCAAAATGTCTTTCAATACTCGAATATCCACATCGCCATGCTGATACATTAAGGTAGCCGCTGTATGGCGCAGCTTGTGGACCGAATAACCGGGACCACTTAAATCGATAGCACCTAAGTATTTTTTGACAATATATTGGACGGTTTTGGGACTGATTCGCTTATGCTGGCGGCTGATAAACAGGGCTTCCTTGTCTTTTAGTCCATCTTTCGGGCGAACCGCCAGATACCGGTCTATGGCATCCAGGCAGGCTTCGTTTAAGTAGATAATCCGCTCTTTGTCGCCTTTACCAACAATTCGAATACAAGAGGATTGGTGGCGGACATCTGTTACGTTAATACCAACTAACTCTGAAAGCCGCATTCCACAATTGAGAAACAACGTCAAAATACAGTAATCGCGCTCCTTATCAGGCCCATCAACTGCATTCAGTAAATCAATGCTTTGTTCCAACGTTAGGTATTTAGGCAATGATTTCTTGTGTTTGGGAGATTCCATAACCTGTATGGGACTTTCATGCAAAAGCTGCCGCTGGTCAATGAGATACTTATAAAATCGCCGCAAAGTCGTGGTTTTACGAAGCCGTGTATTTACAGAATTCTGGCGGTCCGTCACCAGATAATTCATAAATTCCAGCACATCCCGGCGGCTAACCTGCAAAACCATCTCATCAGAAACATCCGCCACAGAAATCTCGGAATCCGGTTTATCCGCAGGCACCATATCATAATGCTTCTTGAGAAATCTAAAAAATGTAATCAAATCCCGTGCGTATTCTTCAACGGTTAACGGCGACCGTGCACGCACAGTCAATTGATGTTGCAAATACTCACGAACCAGTTTTGGAGATTCGTCCAGCAGCTCCTTATGGAAATTCTTCAAACTGTATGCCATAGTTTTTCATCCTTTTTTAGTCCCCCGAATTATACAAAATTTTAATTTTGTATAATTCAATTTTACTTTTTTTACTTTTTTAGAGGGAGGTTGTCAAGCCTTCCCTATATATTTTTTTGATTTTTCATTTTGTTTTTCTATGTTTCCCATTCTTCTTTTATAGGAATCAATCCACCAATATCCAATAGCGGCTCTTCCATAAGCTCAACATATGAGATGCCGCGCTGGAATAAAAACGTTTTGATTCTTTCTCCATCAGGATGTTGTTTTAAAGAACCGGTAAACGCTATTCTGTCCGGTGCTATCAGACCACAGCACCCACCGATAAAACCATAATCATATCCTGGCAGCCGAATATATCCCGGCTGGATTTCCAATACTTCCAGACCAGCTTGTTTCATTGCTTTTGCCATTCCTGGATCTGCTGTAATGGCACTTTTCTCATTCACCACAGCCACCGAGCATCGACTATAACCTTGCGATACCCTGTGCAGCATACAACCCTTAAGTTCCTTTATAATCTTCCTATCAGCCGACTTTGGATTATAAAACACATCTTTTCCAATCTGCAATATATTGCATCCCGCATCATAAGGATAATAATTCCGCAGCGGCTGCTCTGTGAAAATAGTTTGAACATCAAAACATGCTAGACGTTCTTGTAGAATTTTTTCTCCCGCTGCTACAACCATTCGGCCATTGCCAAGATAACAGCATAACATATCTGCATGATATCTTACCGGTACTGGAAGCCTCTCTGATGCAGGTGCTGCAATAGCAGTAATCCCCTGCTTTTCCAGAGCTTTTACGATAGGAGGATATTCTTCTGATAATAAGATATGTAAAACTGCCCCTTGGGGCAGATTAGGATTTTCTAAAAACCTCTCCTTCACCTTTTCTCCTCTTCTCTTTAATGGCTCAACTGTCACTGTGTAGAGCATCAATCGGATGCAACTGTGCCGCTTTCCTGGCCGGATATACGCCAAACAGAATCCCGCTGACAACCGAAAATCCAGAAGCTATTAGGGCGATGTCCATTCGCGGCGTCATGGAAATTCCAAAAGCCGCAGCACCTATCAGAGAAATACCTGTCCCAACAAAGATTCCGATAGCTGCGCCAGTCAGAGACAGCAATAGCGCTTCCCATAAGAACTCTATCATAATTGTACTGTTACGCGCCCCGATGGCCTTTTTAATGCCAATTTCCCGAGTACGCTCGTGGACTGATACCAACATAACGGTCATAATGCTTAAACTGGCTACCAAAAGAGACACTGCCCCTACTGCGGACAGAATCAGCGTCAAAATATTCAGCATATTCGTTAGAGTGTCTTTCTGTTTTACCAGATTGTTTGCGGCATATCCATCTTCAATACCGGATTGGCGGTCAAGAGAAGCAACCAAACTATTCCCTACTTCATCGGCATCTTCCCCCTCCTGAATCCGAACCGCAATCTGATCGAAGGTCGTTTTCCCAAGAGCTGATTGCATGGCGGTATACGGGATATATACAAAGGATGGGATATAGCTTCCCATAAAGCTCTGCAGCAGCCCGCTCCCGGTTTTTACCACTCCTACTACCGTATATTTCTCCTGTATGCCTCCACACAATACTTCTACCTGTTTGCCAACGCTGTTGCTTCTGCCGAAAGCAGTTTGTGAAAATCCCTCATCTATCAGGCACACCTTGTTCTGCATGGAAACATCCTGATGATTTAGCCCCCGGCCATGAAGCACTTGAATAGAAATAATTCGGTTTGCATTTTCGTCAACGCCCCATAATAAAGCATCCGTACTTTCTTTGCGAGCCGAAATCGAACTGACCTGCATTAACACCGGCATAGCCTGCTCTACCAATTCGCTGGCCTGAACCGTTTCTAACGTTTCCTCCTCCAAAGCCGCATGTTCCGATGCACTGATGGTTAATCCACTCAATCCAAGGCTGTCCATTTCTGTACTCAAAGCATCGCTGCCGCACTGGGAAATGTTTCCGATAATCGTGACAGAAGCTACCCCGATTACAATTCCTAATATTGTAAGAAGAGTTCTTCCCCGTTTACGGCTCAAACTACGCCATGCATAGAAAATTTGCTCAATCACCGGAAAGCGCCTCCTTCGCCGTACAAGAAACATAATCTCCTTCTGCAACTTGTTCGGGTGTCAGAATCACTTGGGCGCCTTCGTCTATTTTTTCCTCAATGGTAAAGCCTTCGGCAAACTCCTGCTTTGCAGTCACCTTCATTTTTACAGCACGATGATTTTGAACCAGATAAATCCATTCCTGCCCATCTTCGTCTGCAGAAACCGCTTCATAGGGAATCAACAGCGTGTCTGGCAACTCTTCTGTAGTCACCGAAGCCTTAACCGTATAACCAGGCTTAATGGCCTTTGTTGGGTTGAGCACTTTCAGCATTACTTCTACCGTTGTTTCACTTCCCGAAGTAGATGCTTGGCGGGTTGCTTCGTCAGAAATAGAAAGAACTTCTCCCTCAAAGGTTTCTTCAGGAAAACCGGAACCGGTAATACTGGCTTCCTGTCCCACCTGGATTTTATAAATATTTCCTTCATTCACCGCCAGACGCACCTGCAGCTTTTTCGGGTCAGAAATCGTCATCAATTCGTCCCCAATAGACACCACATCTCCCGCAATGGGAGAAAGCGAAGTAACCGTTCCTGAAATTGGACTCGTAATGGAAATCAGCTCTCCCTCTTCCTCTGTGTCTTTATAATTTGAACTTTGTATTTGAGAGGCTGCTGCCAGCAGACCTTGGGCTTCTTCCGGAACGACTCCTGTCTGCTGATATTCTTCCCATAACTGCTGGTATGTTTCCTGTGAAACCTTCGAGTCAGAATCCGATGCGAAAACCCGCAAAGTACAGACGTTCTCGCCTTTTTCTACTTCACTTCCCTGATTCACAAGCATATCAACAATAACGGCGTTTTGGGGTGCAGTTAATTTCTTTTCATTAGCTCGTTCTACTGTTCCTGTACACATAAGCGTATCCGAAACGGTTTCTGAGCGCACTACCCAAGTGTCTACGGGCTTGGCCGTTTTTTGAAATGCCTTTCCAGCCCCCAGTAAAATTCCGATTGTCCCTAACGTAGCTGCCAGCAGAAAAAAATAACGTTTCAAGCACATTCCCCCTTCCCGCCTATTTTGGTCATGAGGAAAGGAAAAAATGCAAAGTAGAAAGCTTTTTTTGCGAGAAACTTCTTCCAGAAAATAAGAGGAATAATTTGCTTTTCCGTGCAAACAATGAACAGGAGACAAATCGGCAATTTTGTAAAGGAGGAAAAACCATGAGTATGATTCCATGCAGCGAAGACTGTGTATATCAGCGAGAGGGCTATTGCTCTCTGGATGTACCACCTCTGGTCACCAATTCCGACTTTAAGGGATGTGTTCACAAAATATCGGTAGAAAAAACTTCCGCCCATCCTATTCCACGAAACCGATATGAAGATATCAGGAAGTCGCCACCTCAAATGCCTCTCTAAGATTTTTGACACCAACCAACTCAATATCTCCAATATCACTTGAGGCATTTTTTAGACAATGATAGGGCAGCACACACCGATGAAATCCCAGCCGAGCCGCTTCTGATACTCGTGCATTTACGTGATTTACAGAGCGAAGCTCTCCAGCCAAGCCAACTTCACCAAATACCACCACATCTTCCCGGATACTCACATCTTTTAGACTGGAAATCAAAGAAACCGCCACTGCTAAATCGGCCGCCGGCTCATCTAAGCGAAGGCCGCCGACTACATTGATGTAAGCATCCAGATTGGAAAAATAGAAGCCTGCCCGTTTTTCCAAAACTGCCAGCAAAAGATTCATCCGGTTATAATCAAATCCAGTGGACATTCTGCGGGGATTACCAAAGCCAGTAGATGTTGCAAGGCCTTGAATTTCCGCCAAAATCGGCCTAGTTCCTTCCATAACACAGGTCACACAGGTGCCTGAGACATTAACTGGGCGGCCTGCCAGCATAGCCTGAGAAGGATTATCTACCTGCTTCAGTCCGGTATCCCCCATATCAAATACTCCAATTTCATTGGTAGAACCATATCGGTTTTTTACAGCCCGCAAAATTCGATAGGTCATTTGCCGGTCCCCTTCAAAGTATAGTACGGCATCTACAATATGCTCCAATACTTTTGGCCCGGCAATGGCCCCGTCCTTATTCACATGGCCTACAACTATAGCAGGAATGTCTAGTGGTTTGCAGCAACGCAGTATGGCATTGGTACACTCACGAACCTGGGTTACGCTTCCAGGAGAAGAATTCAAATCCGTAAAATTCATGGTCTGAATGGAATCTATCATAACCAAATCCGGTTTCCGACTGCGGATTTCTTCTGTTACGTATTGAATATCTGTCTCGGTCATCACAAACAGATTAGGCGTTGTCACACCCAGGCGGGATGCCCGAAGTTTAATCTGCCTGCCAGACTCTTCTCCCGATACATAAAGAATTCGAAGCTCGCGGCCCAAATGCTGGCAAATCTGCAAAAGAATTGTTGACTTTCCAATACCAGGGTCGCCGCTGATAAGCACCAAAGAACCTTTTACAATTCCTCCGCCCAATACACGATCCAGTTCGGAAAGGCCTGTATGATACCGATGCTCTTCTGTTTCATCCAACTCTGTAATGGGAACAGGCTTTGCGAAACTTCTGGAGGGCGCAGATAATGATGACTTTTTTGCTGATGTTTCCCGGACTTCTTCCTCCATGGTATTCCATTCCCCACATCCGGGACATTTCCCATACCATTTGACGGATTCGAAACCGCATGCAGAGCATACATATAGCGTTTTTATTTTTCCTGCCATTGACTTGACGGGCCTCCCAACTTCATCTTATTTTATCCAGTATACCACAACTTACCTCTCATAGGGAAGCATGACAAAAGATTCCTCTTGTTCCTTTTTTTCCTGCAGGTACTCCATCAACCCGCTCCAAATGGAAAATGCCATTTGTTTTTGATAATCCGGCGATTGTAGCAGCTTGGATTCAGAACTGTTGGATAAAAAGCCGCACTCCACCAACACTGCTGGACGGGTACTGTTCCACATCAAATAGATAGAATTTCCGGCTTCTTTACACTCTCTATGATTATTTGGCTGTAACTTTCCCACCACAGAGTCTTGTATAGCCTGCGCCAATATCTGGCTATCTGGGAGGTTGGGAGAATAAAAAATCTGTGTGCCGCTGTATTGAGGTTCAGAAAAATGATTTTGATGGATGCTCAGTAGAATACTATTGGGTTCTCCTTCCGAAATTTCAAGACGTCGGTGTAAATCGGAAATTTTTCGCTCCTTTACAGTATCCAGTTCCTGATCTCCTACCGAAATATCCTGATTTCGAATCATCACCACACGCAGGCCACTGCTTTCTAATAGTGGACGCAGCTTTTGAGCAATTGCCAGATTCAAATTTTTTTCCTGTACTCCGTCATTCGTCACTGCCCCTCCATCTTCTCCTCCGTGTCCTGCGTCCAGAACAATGATAATAGGAGTATCTTCCAACAATCCCGCCTGCATGGAAATGGTTTGCATGGCCCAAAAAGTTTGAAATGCAAAAATCCCACACAACGCCAGCGTTACCAACCACAGAAACCGATAGCTTTGTGCTTGGGCAGGCTTTCCGGTCGGATTTGACGTTCCCCCTATCTTTTTTACCGTCTGATATCTTGACATGGACACCACCTCTTTAAATAAGAGTATGAACGTCTCTAAAAATTCAGTACAAAAAAGGAGCGGGCTAACAAGCCTGCTCCTTTTTTCATTTATTCAAGTTATCCAATGACTACTTATCTTCAAACACCTGTTCTTCTTCCAAGTCTGCACGCTTCATCAAACGCCCATTTACATAAACATATTCCGGCTTTTCATCTTTCTTTTCCGATTCATCCACATCTTGATCTTGTTCATTTTTCTTGACATTTTTTCTGTCTGTTCCCAGTTTGTCACTTTGCTTTTCATAGAAAGGCTTTATCATAAACTTTTCTACAAGTGGATAAACAATAAAGTTCGCTGTGTAAGAAACAAAAGAAAAAATAAATAATGCCAAAAACAGACAAATAACGATTAAAAAAATTACAGACGAAAAAGCACTTAAAATAAGAAACAGTACAAAAGCATAGATAATCGTAATCAGCAGATTCCGCCAAAGGCCAGCGATGGAAAATATCAATGCATTCCGATAGATTTTCCGAAGAGGCAAATCAAAAGTTACGATCATCAGCGGTACATAGTACTGACAAAACAGCAACAGCACCGTCATTAAGAAGCAAACCGCAAACGGAATCAGATAAAACCAACTGTTAATTGTTTGATTATAATAATAACTGATAGCAAATGTGATCACAACATAAGCCAAGTACAAAAAAATACCATTTAGAAGAAATGGTTTCCAGTTGCTCTTAATGGCATCTTTATAATCAGAAAAAACAAAAGCGTGCTCTTCTCTGGCAAAGTTTCTTGTTACATAGGTAATACCGGCAGTAAAAGGTGATAATAATATCAAAGGAATTGGCACAACATACATATCCCATAAATTCAAACGAAGAAAAATCTTGTCTGTAATAGGAATTTGTAGTGCCGGGCGGAAGGGAGCTAAAAAGTAAAGACACCCCATCAGAAATACAACCACAAGAAACGGAATTAAATACAATAGATTCAATTGAATCAATTTTCCAAATTTGCGCCCGATTAACTGAAAATAGCGGATGTATGCCGGTTTCTTGGGTTCATCTTTGCTAACACCTGGACCTGGCCGACTATAATTTCCAAATCCAAAAAAACCAAAGTTCGCCAAAGTACAATCACTCCTACAATTCATGTCTGTATACACAGCATTTTCAAATCACTGCCCCAATTTCGCACGGGGATGACAATTATTATACACTTCTTTTACGTGATTGTCCAATAATTGTACATAAATTTGTGTGGAAGAAATGTCAGCATGTCCCAACATCATCTGGATGTCCTTTAAGTCTGCCCCATTTTCCAGCAAATGCAAAGCAAATGAATGACGAAGAGTGTGGGGAGTAATTTCCTTTGTAATTCCAGCATGACGGGCATAACTTTTTACAATTTTCCAAAAGCCCTGCCGTGTTAAGCGATTCCCGCTCAAATTTAAAAACAAAGCGGTCTCCTCTGGCGAGTTCTTGGCAAAAATATTGCGCACATGCAGCAGATAGTCAGAAATTGCGGATATTGCCGCAGGATACACGGGAATGGTACGCTCTGCCCGATGGCCTCGACAATGCAGAACTCCTTCTTTTAGATGAATATCTGTTACATCCAATTCAATCAGTTCTGATACCCGGATACCCGTTGCATATAAAAGTTCCAACATCGCTTTATCCCGACACCCTTTCGCATCCGTCGTATCTGGCTGCCCTAAGAGCAAGTCGGTTTCCTGCTGTGTCAAAATTTGTGGTAGTTTTTTACTCCCTTTTTCCACTCTCATATTTTTAGCTGGGTTTTTCGCCACTACGCCTATCAATATTAAATATTGATAGAAAGAACGGACGGAAGCAATATTACGGGTAATCGTAGAAGGGGAACGATTTAATTGCTGCAAATGGCGGACATAATCGCAAATTACGGTTTCATCAGCATCTTCTGGAGCCAAACCTCCATTCTCCTGTAGATAGGAAAGATATAACTCCACATCATGCTCATACGAATCGAGCGTATTTCTGGAAACTTCTCTGGAAACCAAATAATCGTAATAAGCTTTTCCATAATCCGTCATACAAACCACTCCCTACTCATTCAAAAGGAAAAAAGAGGAGAAACTACTGCAGCAGTTAACCAATCCAACAAAGCGCCAGCAAAACAAGGTAATAAGTATAGACCAAACCGAACAAAATAACGGTAAAACCTTTCATGACGCTCTGTTTTGGAAATAGACCCTGAGAGAATACTTTTAGAAAACAGCCAACTTTCCTGCAGCGCCAAAAAAATTCCCATAGAGGCTATGAGTGCACCAGGCAAAAAAACACTCAGATAAAAAATCACCCCGCGTATACCATAAGCTGTATATAAATATCCAGCTCCCAGACCCAAACCGAATCCTCGGGCAATTGGTATAACTGGCAAAGTAAAAGGTCCCCACACTGACAATCCACACAAAAAACATAGGAATACCAGCAAGAATGAAGAGGCAATAGAAGAAAGAAACCCAGTCCAAAACGGTTCTTCTTCTCGCAGTTGATAATCTGTTTGAAAAAGGAAGTCCAAACGAGATGCCGTTCCCCATTGTGCGTGGGTATAGAACAACGCACCAAGCGCAATACCAGTTAAAAAAAGCATTGGCCCCACTAATAACCAAACAGGTGGTGCTGATGTCATAATACGATTGTTACTGTTTTCGTTTTTTTCCTTTTTGTATGCAGCGTTTCGGTTTGTCCGTATCCAAATCATAGTAGTATTCCCAGCCCTTTCTTTGCTCATATACAAAATCACTATATGAAGCTAAGAAAACTAATATACCTGTAGAAACAACAAACCATCCAAAATATCCCAATCTTTTCCTTTTTTATACTATACATCTTTTTTTTCGATAAAGCAAGGCGGTTTATACATAAATTTGAATACTATACACAATATGCGAGGAAAATACGTTCGGTTTTTTGAAGTTATGTCGACTAATTATATTATGTAAACCTATAATCGCTAATAAATATGCAATTGTATATTTATGCAGAATTGTGCATAGTGCATTTTTGCATAAAAATTCCCCTGACAGCAAAGTCATCATTCCTGATAACTCTCACTGTCAGGGGATGAATTTAATCGTTTTTTATCACTTTATTCCATTTCTGCCAACGCTGCCTGCATCATAATGGCGCATTCCAAACGCTTCTTCTCCAACTCGCAGGAAATCCCGTGAGATTTTAGAATATCACCTTCATACTGCCAGTTGTTCGCATTACAGCCACCGCTGCAATAGAACTTTGCCCAACAGTCTTTGCAGTTCGCCTTAGAATAGACATTTGCTTTGGCAAAGCGTTCTTTCATTGGCAAATTAAAGCTTCCATCCAGCACACTGCCCATTTTCCACTGCTCATCTCCCACAAACTGATGGCAAGGATAAATGTCGCCTTCCGGAGTAACAGCTACATATTCATTTCCGCAACCACAACCACGCAGACGCTTGATGGCACAGGGACCCTGATTCAAGTCAATCATAAAGTGGAAGAAATTAAACCCTCTTCCCTCTTTTCTGCGCTTCAACAAAGCGTTTGCCAGGCGCTCATATTCTGCGAACACCTGCGGCAAGTCCTCTTCCTGGATAGAATAATCCAGCTTTTTGTCCGACACCACTGGCTCCACGGAAACCTGGTCGAATCCCAAATCGGCCATATGCAGCACATCATTGGTAAAGTCCAAGTTATACCGGGTAAAAGTTCCTCTTGCATAATAGTCCTTATCGCCACGCTGAGCTACCAGTTTCTGATACTTCGGGACAATCTGGTCGTAGCAGCCTGTTCCATCTACACGAACACGCATCCGGTCGTTGACTTCTTTGCGTCCATCCAGAGAAAGCACACAGTTAGACATTTCTTTATTGATAAAATCAATCTTATCGTCTGTCAGCAGCAAACCATTTGTCGTAATAGTAAAGCGGAAATTCTTATCATGGAGTTTTTCCTGTTCCCGAGCATACAGTACCAGCTCTTTCACAACATCCCAGTTCATCAGCGGTTCACCGCCAAAGAAATCCATCTCCAAATTACGTCGGCCTGCAGAATGTTCAATCAAAAAGTCAATAGCTTTCTTTCCGACTTCCAGCGGCATCAACTTGCGTCCACAGCCAAAATCTCCCTTTGCTGCAAAACAGTACTCACAACGCAAATTACAATCATGAGCCACATTCAGGCACATAGCCTTCACCGGAGAGTTAACCATCATATTGGAAAAACGCTCATAGCCATCTTCGGAGAACAGCAACCCCTGCTGGTACAGTTCCTTCAGTTCCTCATACGCTTCGTCATCCCAACGGCTGCCCATAGCTTTTTTCATTTCAGCCGGAGCCTCATCCGGAACAGAATCTTTCAAATAGTCCAGCATTTCAAAGGGGATCTCATCAAAAACATGGACTGCTCCGCTGTTGGTATCCAGAACAATGTGGTATCCATTCAAAGTGTACTTATGTATCATTCGTTTCTATCTCCATTTACGCATAATTTAAGGGACAACGAATTGGCTGTCCCTTAAAAACTTATAATTTGGCAATAAGGGAAAACGAAAATCGCCTTCCCTGACGCCTACCTGAAAAGGCAATTACTTGTCAGCGTGCTCGCACTTCTGGTTTGCAACGGTGCAAGAAGTTTTGCAAGCGGACTGGCAGGAAGCCTGGCATTCGCCGCAGCCGCCCTTGACAGCGCTTTCCTTCAGGTTGGCCTGGTTCAAAGTCTTAATCTGCTTCATAAATAAAAAACCTCCGTTTCCGAGTTAGCAGTATTGAGGCAACATACAAAATCATATCCGCCCCAGTTTTATTTATTATAACACAACGCTTCGACAAAAGGAAGTCTATTTTCCTATCTTCTACGGATTTTTTGTCTTTTTCCCATAGCAGCCATTCCACCCGCTCCACCGGCCAACAAAATCGCACCGACTTTAGTAGCCATTGCGGCAAAAGAAGCAGATTCTCCCGGAAAACAAAAGCTCACTCCCAGTAACAGCAAAAGCATCCAGAACGCTCCACAAACTCCCGCTATCAAGCCCATTCGACTCAAAAGTCTTGCTGAAATAAATCCAGATACAATTCCACCCAAAACTGCACTTATTAAAGAAACAGGTGCCAACGCTTCTGCAGGCAGACGTTCCATCGACGCAAAAGCTGCTGCTCCCAACAGTAAACACCCACAGCAAACGGCAAGACCGCACCCGCATCCGATAAGTGAGTCCTTTATCAATAATCCGACAATACTTTCTTTTCCTTCACCCTTCTTCATAAAAAAATCCCCCTTGCAGAAACAACTGATACATCGTATTCCGCAAGGGGAAGTTTTATTCTCATTTTACAACGGGTGCCAGCACTTATTCTGCATCGTCATGGATAGTATCCACGCTGCCGATAGCCCAGCGCTTAATGCGCAACTTGCTGCGGTCGGTACCGGTTTCGATAATTAACGTCTCGGTATCTTCTTTAATTCCAACGATACGGCCGCAAATGCCGCCGATGGTGGTAATTTCGTCACCAATTTGTGCATCTTTGCGCATTTTATCCTCTTTTTTTCTCTTTTTGGACTGAGGACGGAAGAAAATGAGATAGAGAGCGCCGAACAGGAGGGCATACATCAAAACCATCATAATAATGCTGGTGGTTCCGCCCCCATCTTGTGACAAAAGGAAATACTGATTCATGTTTCTATTTACACCTCCAACAGAATATTTCAATTATAACAGGGATTTCCAAAGGTTTCAAGCTATTTAGAGGCTTTTTAAATCCTTTTAGAAAGATTTTCGATATTTGTGCGGTAGAAGCTTTCAAATTCTCCTTTATCCAGCGCATCTCGAATTTTCTCCATAAGGGTGTTATAGAAATAGAGGTTATGCAGTACACTCAACCTCATAGCCAGCATCTCCCCTGCCTTAAACAAATGGTGAATATAAGCACGGGTAAAGTTTCGGCATACCGGGCAGTCACAGGAAGGGTCTAATGGGCTTTCGTCCAAGGTATATTTGGCGTTCATCATATTCCGTACCCCTTCCATGGTGAACACATGTCCATGGCGAGCGTTACGGGTCGGCATCACACAGTCAAAAATATCTACGCCTCTGCGCACTGCCTCCAGAATATTGGCCGGTGTTCCTACCCCCATCAGATAGCGGGGCTTATCCTCGGGCATATGTGGTGTAACAGTTTCAATAACCTCATACATCACTTCCGCAGGCTCGCCTACCGCCAATCCGCCAATGGCATAGCCGTCCAAATCCAATTCCCGGATACGCTTCATATGGTCCACTCGCAAATCCAGAAACGTACACCCTTGGTTAATGCCCCATAGCATCTGATGAGGATTCAAGGTGTCCGGCAAACTGTTCAGACGAGCCATCTCTGCTTTGCAGCGTTCCAGCCAGCGAGCCGTCCGTTCACAAGAAGCTTTGGCGTATTCATATGTTGCCGGATTTTCCACACATTCGTCAAAAGCCATGGCAATAGTAGAACCCAGATTGGATTGAATCCGCATACTTTCTTCCGGCCCCATAAAAATTCTGTGTCCATCAATATGGGAAGCGAAGGTCACACCTTCCTCTTTGATGTTGCGAAGCTTAGCCAGGGAAAAAACCTGAAATCCACCACTATCTGTGAGAATCGGTCCATTCCAACGGGTCATAGTATGCAGTCCGCCCAGTTTTTTGACGATTTCATCGCCGGGACGCTGATGTAGATGATACGTATTGCAAAGCTGCACTTGGCAATGGACATCCTTCAAATCCAATGCCGACACGGCACCTTTAATAGCCCCGCAGGTGGCAACATTCATAAATGCGGGCATCTGAATCGTCCCGTGAACCGTGGTAAATTCTCCTCTCCGGGCAGAACCTTCCTGTTTGATGAGTCGATACATATTGGTTTCCTTTCTTATGAATTCTCTTCCTGTTTTACTGGCAGGGATGGGGTAACATAAAGTGTCTTATACTGGACATAAATGACCATACCAGGTTTGGCGCCCTGAGGCTTATTTACATGGCGCACTTGCGTATAGTCCACCGGCACCTGAGAAGAATCCTTTCCGCGGCTGTGCCAAGCGGCAATACAGGCAGCCTCCCATAAAGCCGTGTCGGTAGGCTCCCGCCCATCCGTTACCAAAATGGTGTGGGAACCGGGAATGTTTTTCGTATGGAACCAGATATCGTTATTGTTGGCCTGTTTTAAAGTCAATTTATCATTCTGACGGTTATTTCGGCCCACCAGTACAGTAAAGCCGTCACTGGTAGTAAATTTCAGCGGAGCTGCAGGTTGTGCCATTTTTGGTTTACCTTTACTGCGAAGCATCCGAATATATCCCTGCTCCATCAGCTCCTGCCGGATTTCCGAAAGGTCTTTTTCCGTTTCGGCACGCCCCAGCTCATCCAGTACCGAATCGAGGTATTCTACTTCCTGCTGAGCAAAGGCAATTTGCTCCGTTAGCTTTTCTTCCGCAACTTTGGCCTTCCGGTATTTTTTATAGTAACGTTGGGCATTCTGATTTGCTGTCAACGCCGGGTCCATGGGAATTACAATTTCCGGCATTCCTTCCTCATAAAAGTCTTCCAGCGTCACAGAAGAAACGCCCTTTTCAATCCGATACAGGTTTGCACTCAGCAAATCTCCATACACTCGCAGCCGGTCACGATCCGCACATTGACTCAGCTCTCCCTGTTGAATGGAAATTTTTCGTGTCAGCCGTTCTGAAGAGGTGGTAATTACTCGAAGTAAATCAGCTTCCCGAACTCGCATCCGTTCTACCCGATCCCGCTCGGAATAGAAATCGTCCAGCAATTGAGAGAAGGTGGGCGCAGTACGCACCAGAGCTGACGTGCCATATTGTGTGATATTCATAAAGGAAATATCCATGGGCTTATGCTGTGATAAATTTACCACCATACAGGGTGCACCAGAAACTTCCCGTGCAGTTTGCTGCAACTGGCCAAGGAAAAATACCAGCCGTTCCCGTTGACTGGAGGTAAGCTGTTTCGAGAACACATCTTCTCCTCGGCCTACCAGCTGTTGGATTTCTCGGCAAACTATCGGAGAAACCCCCTGTAATACCGACAGCAACCCTTTAGAAAGCTCACTATCTCCAGGACGGTTTTCAAGTCTTTCTACTATCTTGGAAACGTCAGTCTCCAACAAATTCAGCTTATCCTGTGCCGGCGGCATCTGATAAGTCACGCCCGGCAGAACCAGCCTTTCTGAACTCATCTCCGCATCCACACGCTTCAATGCATCCAGCACCTTGCCGTTTTCGTCCACAAAAATTACGTTACTGTACCGCCCCATAATTTCCACAATCAATTCCAGCCGCACATGATCGCCCAATTCGTTAACCGCATCAAAGGCAAAACGCAACATCCGTTCCAGTCCCGGCTGCTCTACTGAGAGAAGGCGAGCTCCGGTCAAACGCTTTCGCAGCAGCATACACAGCATCGGCGGCTGCTTAGGGTTTTCCGGCAAACAGCGGGTAAAATGTGCCCGAGCACTGTTCACTCTTGCCGAAAGCAGCAAATGAAAACGGTCCCCCCGGGTACGCAAGGTAATAATCAATTCATCCCGACTGGGCTGATAAATTTTATCCACACGGGCATCCAGCGCCCGCTTAGAAATCTCACTCTGCAAATGATGCAGAAAAATACCATCTAAGGCCATCAAAAATTCCTCCCTTTCCGGGATATTCTATACGATTAACAGGATTCTTCCGGTGCTGTATTGGATTCTGCAATCAACCAGCGAACCTGCGGAAAAGTATCTTCCAGTTTTTTAGCAAGTAGCGGAAGCGCTACCGTTTCCGTATAAAAATGTCCGCCTTCCACCAGTGTTGCACCCAATTCGCGGGCCAGTAAAAATTGATGGTGCTTCACTTCACCAGTCACAAAAGCATCGGCTCCCGCTTTGAGAGCGGGCTCCAGATAATCGGCCCCTGCACCGCTGCAAATTCCAACAGCCTTTACTTTACGGTTTCCAGGCACAAAGCGCACACAGCCACAATGCAAAGCTTCCTTCACATAATGGGCGAACTCCTGCGGCTCCATGGCTTTCGGTAAATCTCCCACCATCGCTTCAAATCCGGAACCATGAGGACAGATTCCTCTGCAGTTTTCCATCCCTAACGCCTGAGAAAGAGCGACATTCACTCCGCCGTTTGGGGCCATATCCAAATTGGTATGGGCACAAATCGCCGAAAGGTCATACTGCGCTAACAACCACGGCACACTGTTCTTTTTTAAGTTGCGCAAAGGTGTAAAAATGACTGGATGGTGGCTAACAATCAGTTGGGTTCCCTTTTGTGCAGCTTCTTTCACTACAGACGGCGTAATATCCAGTGCCAGCAAAGCTATTTTTACATTCTGTTTGCCATCCCCTACCAGCAGACCGGGATTGTCAAAATCAAATGCTTCGGCAAAAGGAGCGAAACTGTTGATATATTCAAAAACTTCCTGAACTGTTGCCATTAAGATTCCTCCATTTCCACTCCGGTAACTTCGCGCATGTGGGAAAGCAGTCCACGGATCTTCTCAAGTCCTGCTTCATCCCGTCGATGCTCACATCCCAGCATTTTTTTTGATAAACGAAGCATCACTTTCTGAATGTATTCCTGTTCCGCCTCACTTTTTCCTGTCAATAGGCCAATATAGGGATATAATTCCTGATTTTGAAACTTTTCGGCTTTTTCGGGTGCATAAGCTGCCAGCATCACAGAGTAAACCTTTCCTTCGCTGCACACACATTCTTCCCGCAGCAACGCAAACCCGTTTTCCCGCAGCCATACCCTCAATTCATTTGCCGTGGTCATGGGCTGTAATATCAAATGTTTCTTCTGATTGCAAACCCACGGCGCCTTGCTAATAATTTCTGCAATCAGTTCTCCACCCATACCGGCAATGACAATATCATCGGCATCCTCTTCTCCCAGTGCCGTCAGGCCACTGGAAAGAGAAAGCCTTATTTTTCCCGTCATTCCATAACGGTTCACATTTTCCCTGGCTCTTTCCAAAGGTCCTTCGCGAACATCCACCGCTACCGCGCCGGGACAGATTCCCTGTGACACCAGCCATACTGGTAAATAAGCGTGGTCGGTGCCAATATCAGCCAATTTGACCCCTTGCCGAACAAAATCGGCGCAAAGCCGGAGCCGGGGGTCAAGTTGAAACATTCTCATAGCAAAATTCCCTTTCCTGCACAGCAAATCCTACTTGAAGCACCGCGCCTCATAACAAAAAGCCGTCCAGTAGACAACCCCTTTTCAGGGATGCTTCTACCGGACGGCAGCCATTTGCAGTACAAACGGCAGATTACTTTCCTTCGATATGCCGGTTCAGCTTTTCTACCAGCTCATCTACGCTGACGCCATGAACCAGGCAGGCCTGCTCCAATGTTTCACCCCGGGCAGACGGGCAACCCAGGCAGTGCATTCCCATTTCAAAAAAGAAGGGAGCGGTTGTGCTGTCAATCGTGAGAATATCGCCAATAATTGTGTCTTTTGTAATGGCAGCCATTGCATATACCTCCATCATACTATATTGATAGCGCAGGCATAGCCTGGCTATCCATTATTTTCCCCGACTATGGAAGCCACATACAGGAACCACAGCGGATTTTAGAAAAACAGCCCCTCTCACCCAGAGTGAAAGGGGCTGTACCCATACAGGAAATTATTCCTCGGAAGCAGCCTCTTCTTCAGCAGCTTCGTTCTGCTCGGCCTCGAGAACAGCGCGGATAGAGAGAGAAACACGCTTCTTGTCGAAATCAATATCAGTGATCTTGGCTTTTACCACATCACCAATCTTGAGAACGTCCTGCGGCTTCTCAATGCGATGGTCAGCAATCTGGGAAATATGAATCAAACCATCAATGCCGGGGATGATGCGAGCAAATGCACCGAAAGTGGTCATGCCAACAACGGTCACGTCGCAAATGGTGCCCACGGGATATTCACGCTCCAGAATGTTCCAGGGGTTGTCCTCTGCACGCTTGTAGCCCAAAGAGATCTTGCCCTTCTCGCGATCCAGGCCCTTGATGTATACCTTAACGGTATCGCCTACATTCACAACCTCGGAGGGATGCTTAATACGGGTCCAGGACAGCTCGGAAATGTGGATCATGCCATCAATGCCGCCCAAATCAACAAATGCGCCATAAGCGGTCAGAGACTTGACAACACCAGTATACTCCTTGCCCTCTTCTGCGGTCTCCCAGAACTTTTCAGCCTGTGCTTTGCGCAAATCCTTCAGAACGGAACGGATGGAACCTACAGCACGACGGCGGGAGCGGTTCACTTCGATAATGCGGAACTGAACTTCCTTCTTCAGCAGGTCATCCAAGCTATCTCCACGGGAAGCAGTAGCCTGAGAAGCGGGGATGAACACACGGATGCCATTGGTAACAGCAATTACGCCGCCCTTAATGACTTCGGTAACAACGCCGGTGAGAACTTCCTGGCTCTCTTCAGCAGCAGCAACAGCTTCCCAGCCCTTGATGCTGTCCAGACGCTTCTTGGAAAGCATAATGGTGCCTTCCTGATCGTTGGTGCGCATAATCAGCAGATCCATTTCGTCGCCAATCTTCACGACATCTTCCGGCTTGACATTGGGGTCAGCGGAAAGCTCGGAAGCAGGAACAAAACCAGCCTGTTTACGGCCAACATCTACATACACCTCGTTAGGGGTAATACCGACAACAACACCGTGAACCTTCTCATCTGTATTAAAACTCTTGAGAGATTCTTCAAGCATCTCCGCAAAGTTAGATTCGGTTACCTCCGTAGAATTTTGAGCAGCGCCTTCAATGATTTCTGTCATGGTAACAAGTACCTCCTTTATAATGCTTGCAGGTGTTGAAGCACCCGCAGTAATGCCGATTTTGGTTGTTCTGCTAAGAGGAATTTTTTCCTTCTCTAACAGAATACGCAATTCTGCGGCAGTTTCCACCAGCACTGTCTGGCAGAAGGGCAGACACACTTCCCGCAGCTTCGCGGTATTAGAGCTTTGTCTGCCTCCGATCACCACCATCAAGTCTGAATTTTTTGCAAGTGCAATAGCTTCGGCTTGACGCTGAGCGGTCGCATTACATATTGTACCAAAAATCGAAACGTTTGTATATACCTTTTCGATTATTTCCAAACAATTTTCCCATTCTTGACCGTTAAAAGTCGTTTGTGAAACAACGCAAACTGGCATATCGTACAATTCTTTATTGGAATCGTTAATTTCTTTTAGTTCTTGCTGATTTTTAAAAACGAAATAAGGACCGGAGCAGTGTCCTAAAATACCTTCTACTTCTGGATGATGGCGGTCCCCTGCTACTAAAACGACTTCACCTCTGGCAGATGCGTCCCGAACGATTTTGTGAATTTTGGCAACAAAGGGGCACGTAGCATCAGCACATGTAATTTTACACCTTTCCGCCCTATCCATAACACTTTGCGGAACACCGTGGGAACGAATAACCAGGGTACCGCTTTGGGGAACCTCTTCTGGATTTTCTACAATCTGAACGCCTCTGTTGGACAACTCCGCCACCAGTTGGGGGTTGTGAATAATTGGACCCAAAGTATAAACCTGCTTTCCCTCTTCCAGCAGGCGGTAAACCATTTCCACTGCCCGGTTTACGCCGAAACAGAATCCGGCACTTTTGGCAATCTGTATACTCAAAAATTTTCCTCCAGTAGCATGTTAATTTTTTCTGCGAGCCTTCGGGAAAGACAGCGTATCTGCTCTTTTTCCGGCAAGGACATTTCATTCGGTGTCAGAAAAAAGCTTTTGCCAATCCGAACGGTAATCCGCGAAAATAACCGTAGTCGTCCTTCCACCTGTATGCAGGCTGGTACTATTGGCGTTCCTGTTTTACAAGCTACCAACGCCGCTCCGGATTTTGGACGAAATGGTATGGATTCTTTTATACAGCGGCCTTGTGGGAAAATCCCCAAAACTTCGCCTTTCTGTAAAATTTCGCAAGCTTTCCGTAAAGAGCTTTTATCTGCCCGATCTCTTTCTACCGGAAAGGCCCCTAAAGACCGCAGCAGCCAGGCCGCCGCTTTTCCATGCTCCGTAAAGAGTTCTGATTTTGCCATATAGCGAATAGGCCTGCGGCAGCTCCGCTTTTTTGAGAACAATGGCCAGCATGCGGCCGCCAAAAAGCATGGGTCACAAACCGACAAATGATTGCTGCACAATAGGAATCCTTTCTCAATTGGCAAATTTTCTCTGCCAATCACCCGAAAACGAAACAAAATCCTCATGAAAGGGAACAGTACCCATCTTCCTATGCGATACAGCAATCAAACCTCATCCTTTCTCAGGAATGACTGACTTTTTTCTCCTTGGTCAAAGCTAGAATATCCCGCTCCCGCATTTCGGCAATCCGGGACATGACCAGTCTGGCCGCCTTTCGATAGGAAGAAATCGAATTCTCCTCAATCCCCAGCTCTTCTGGATAAATCAAATCTCCACAAGAAACCATCAACTTATGAAATGCAGACGGTACCTTTCCTTCCGGTGCCGTAATGCACATGGGCAAAATAGGTGAGTTGGTTTGATGGGCTAACATCACTGCACCGGTTTTGGGTTTCAGCAGCTGACCAGTCCGGGAACGAGTACCTTCAATAAAAATTCCCACAGCCTGTTCTTTCGCAAGCAATGCTCGGGCAGAGGCCATAGCGTCCTGGTCTTCCTGACCTCTATGTACCGGAAAGGCTCCCAAAGAGCTGATGACACCTCCTACGAATTTATTTTCAAACAACTCCGCTTTTGCCATATAATAAATTTGTCTTCTAAAGGCAGATGAAACAAAAATTGGGTCGCGCATTGTTACGTGATTACAGCAAATCACCACCCTGCCTTTGGAAGGCATTTTATCAGTGTCGTTAAAAACCAGCGGGTTTGTGATGCGGAAAAGCGGAGGTACAATGACCCGGCCCACACCGTATAGTGGCGTATACTTCATGATATTCCCTCATTCCCTTTTTCTATCGAAAAACACAGGCGGAGAAGGAGTATATCTACCCCCGTTCCGCCTGTCAAGTCGAAGTTATATCTATTATATACTGTTTTAGTGGGAAAAATCAATTGCGCAACCTGGTAATTTTTTGTAAACTATTTGCAAAATTCTTTCAACTGCTTCTTCCAGCCCACAATCGCTGGTATCCACTATGATAGCATCATCCGCTGGAACAAGAGGAGCAATCTCCCGGTGAGAATCCTGATAGTCCCGCTTTTGAATATCTGCCAATACTTCTTCATATTTGATTGGCTGCCCTTTTTGTTCAAATTCCAAGCAGCGACGGCGGGCACGTTCTTCAGCAGAGGCTGTTAGAAAGATTTTCACCTGTGCATGAGGAAGAACTACCGTACCAATATCACGGCCATCCATCAATACATTATTTGTCTTTGCAAGATCTTGCTGCAAATCAAAGAGGAATGTCCGTACCAACGGAATCGCGGACACCGTAGATGCAGCCATAGATACTTCCGGTGTACGGATCTGGGAAGATACATCCTCATCATTCAAAAACACATGCTGGCCGTCCTGTTCATAGGAAAGCTTCACCGAAATATTTTTGAGCTCCCCGCCTACTGCCTCAGCGTTTTTTAAATCAATCCCGTTTTTCAGCATATACAGCCCAACTGTTCGGTACAAAGCACCGGTATCCACATAGATAAAACCTAACTTTTTTGCCGCTGCTTTGGCTACGCTGCTTTTTCCTGCACCGGCAGGACCGTCAATGGCAATGGCATACATAATAATACATTCCCTTCATCAATCATCTATTTCCGCCTGAGCCGCCAGATATCCGGTAGCAAAGGCGATTTGCAAATTAAATCCTCCGGTATAGGCATCTACATCCAGTACTTCCCCAGCGAAATACAAACCCGGCAATTTTTTCGATTCCATGGTTTTAGGATTCACTTCTTTTACCGAAACACCACCAGCCGTTACAATAGCCTCTTCAATGGGCCGGAAGCCCAACACCGTAAAAGAAAAAGACTGCAGCAAAGCACCAAAGCTCATTCGCTGGGCTCGTGTAATCTGATTACACTTCTCTTCCGGGGGAATCTGAGAGCGGGCAATCATAACCGGAATCATTTTTCTCGGCAAAAGTGCTCCCAGCGAATTGGAAAAATCGCGGTTTTTATTTTCCAAAAAATCTCGCTGTAATCTTGCATCCAACTGCTCTGGCCGAAGCGCTGGCTTTACATTGATAGTGATTTTATATCTATCAGGTTCCATGTCCCGCATATGAGCACTGGCACTTAAAATCACCGGACCTGACAACCCAAAATGTGTAAAGAGCAACTCTCCAAAATCTTCATACAGTATGCGTTTTTTCACGGTATCGTATACTTCAATAGAACAATTCTTCAAAGCTAACCCCTGCATGGCAGCACATTCTTCCTGTTCCCTCATACGCAAAGCCACTAAGGAAGGACGCAGCGGTACAATGGTATGCCCGACCTGTTTTGCCAGTTTCACACCATCTCCATTAGAACCGGTTCCTGGATAAGACGAGCCGCCACAGGCAATCAACACTTGTCTGGCTCTGTACTCCTGTCCATCTTTTGTCAGAACGCCGCTGGCACGGCCTTCCTGTATTAAGATTTTGCAAACGGCTTCTCCCGTCTTTATTTTTACACCTTGTTCCCGTACAAAGCGTATCAAAGCATCTACAATATCCGCTGCTCTGTCCGACTGAGGAAATACCCGCTCTCCTCTTTCCGTTTTCAGCGGAACCCCCATTTTCTCAAAAAACTCCATGGTATCCTGGGGAGAAAAGGCGGAAAGGGCACTGTATAAAAATCGCCCGTTAGTAGGGACTGCTGCAATGACATCCTGAGAGGTGCAACGATTTGTTACATTGCATCTCCCTTTTCCGGTGATCATAAGCTTTTTTCCCGGGGATTCCTTTTTTTCCAGCAACAAAACCCGCTTGCCGTAACGTCCCGCCATGCCAGCAGCCATTAGTCCTGCCGCACCGCCACCCACCACAATCAGGTCATATATTTCCTGTCTACTCACGTTGTCTTATCATCTACCTTTTCATAAACACTGTACTGATCCCAAATTTTTTCGAGCTTGCGCAGGTTTTCCCCAACGGTCTCTTTTTTCTTAATCGCAATGGTCACAATAAAAGCGTTAATCAAGCTAAGCGGCGCCACCAGAGAGTCCACAAAAGAAGCCATATCGCTCCGAGCACGCAACACATACTGGGCTGCTTCTGCCAAAGGAGAAAGGGGACTGTCTGTAATTGCAATCACGCGGGCTTTCCGGTCAGAAGCAAAATGAAGGGCTTTTACTACCTTACGGGAATAGCGAGGAAAGCTAATGCCAATGACTGCATCCTCTTCACCAACGTTGACCATCTGCTCAAAAATTTCCGCCTCGCTGGCAGAATTCACCAGCTGAACATTATCAAAAATCAGATTAAAATAGTACGACATAAAGGTCGCCAAGGCATGAGAGCTTCTTGCTCCCAAAATATACACCTTTCTGGCATCTACAATCGCATCAGTTGCCCGATAAAATTCTTCGTGGGAGGTTTCCTCCATGGTCCGACGAATAATGTCGATATCCTGATTGAACACCGCACTTAAAAGCTGAGAAGTCTCCAGGTTCTGGGCGGTAATTTCCAGCCGCTGCACGCTGGTCAATCGGCTGCGAATCATTTCCTGCATAGCCCTTTGCAGTTCCGGATAGCCAGAATAACCGATTTCTGTTGCAAACCGAACTACTGTAGATTCACTGACCCCAACGGTAGCTCCTAATTTGGAAGCCGTCATAAAAGCAACTTTATCATAGTGTTCTTCAATATATTTGGCAATACGTTTTTGCCCTTTGGAAAAATCATCCATTTTCTCATGAATCCTTGCAATTAGCTGGATATTCATGTGATACATCCCCATTTCTTCATTGAAAGGCCAAAAAATGACCGGCTCAAAACTTTCTCATTCAATAGTATCCTGTATTCCGGGAAAAATCAAGTGTTTTCACGGGTTTTTATCCTGTTTTTGCAGGAATGGCAAAAACGCATTTCATTTTTCTTTTTAAAATCAAATCGTGTATTCCTCTAACACCTCAGAGAAAACAAAAATCCCGGCTGCTTTTGCAGTCGGGATTCTTTGGAGGCGACACCCAGATTCGAACTGGGGAATCAGGGTTTTGCAGACCCATGCCTTACCACTTGGCTATGTCGCCATACTGGAGCGGACGACGAGGCTCGAACTCGCTACCTCCACCTTGGCAAGGTGGCGCTC
>JAHZDE010000008.1 GCA_019422525.1 Clostridiales bacterium | reverse complement strand
TGCGCGGCGCACCCATCAGCATGGGCCGGGGTGAGATTCCCGTGGAGCTGCGGCCAGCAGCCATCCGTTTTTTGCCTCTTTCGTTTTCGACTATACGCAAATGAAAGGGGATTATTATGCAAGATCATCATTCTGTTTCAAGCGGTAAAAAACCGCAGGACAACCCTTTGAACGAAAAAACCACCTATCGCTTCGGCAACAGGTCGTTTGTTGTAGAGTCTGTTTTCAAAGAGGAAAGCCCGGATACCCTGGGCAGTGTCCTCCTTCGATTGATGAAAGCCGAACATGAGAAAATGTAAACTTTCCATACTCGGCTGACACGGGCAGAGGACAGCGGTATAATTGTATTGGGAATACAAGATATGCGCTGTTCGGCTGTCCGGAAAGGAGGACTTATGAGACAGTCGAATAACAGAAAATCCCGTGACGTGACTGCTTTCCTCTACGAGCGGCTTTCCCGTGACGATAATCTGGAGGGTGAGAGTTACAGCATCGGCAATCAGAAAAAGCTGTTGACCAAAGTGGCAAAGGAGAAAGGCTACACCAACCTGGTCCATTTCCTGGACGATGGCATTTCCGGCGTCACGATGGACCGCCCCGGTTTTGTGGAGATGATCCAGCAGCTTGAGCAGGGGCGGGCCGCTGCGGTATTTGTCAAAGACCTCTCCCGCTTGGGCCGTAACTACATCGAGGTCGGCAGACTGACAGAGGAATTTTTCCCGGAGCACGACATTCGCCTGGTGGCGGTATCCGATAACATCGACACCGCCGAGGGCGAGAACGAGTTGGCGCCGATGCGCAACCTGTTCAATGAGTGGTACGCCCGCGACATCAGCAAGAAACGGCGTATCAGCAACAAGATCAAGGGAAATGCGGGCGAGCCGATGGGCCAGCCTCCCTACGGTTACATCAAAGACCCTAACAATCCGAAACGATGGATTGTTGACGATGAAGCCGCCCAGGTGGTTCGGCGGATTTACAGCATGACCCTGGAGGGCTACGGGACGGAACAGATTGCAGCCCAGCTTGAAAAGGACGAAATTCTTACCCCGCGCGCCTATTGGCTGAAAAAAGGCATCAAGCGGCCCGGAAAGGGCAAGCAGCAGCCCGCTACCAAGTGGAACAGTTCCACCGTGACCAAAATCCTGTCTTTGCAGGAGTATTGCGGTGACATTCTCAACTTCAAGACCTACTCCAAATCCTACAAAAACAAAAAGAGGTTGGAGAATGACCGTGAGAATTGGGTCATCTTCAAGGATGTCCACGAGCCGATCATCGAACGATCCGTATTTGAGCAGGTGCAGCAGAAGCGGGGAAAAATCCGCAAGCGCCGCACCAACGAAGGCGAGCACAATATGTTCTCCGGCCTTCTGGTCTGTGCTGACTGCGGATGCAATCTTCACTTCCATTTCAATCAGGGCAACCCGGAGATCAAGTATTTCAACTGCTCCAACTATAAGGGCAACCGTGGGAGCTGTACTTCTACCCACTATGTCCGAGTAGATTTTCTGGAACAGGTGGTGCTTGGTGAAATTCGGCGTCTGACGAAGTTTGCCAGCCTCTATGAGAACGAATTTCTGAAAGCGGTGATCGGGCACTCCCAGCAAGCGGCGGAGACCGACCGCAAGCTGAAGGAGAAGGAATTGAAAGCCCTGCTTGCCCGTGACGAAGAACTGGACGGGCTGTTTGAACGCATCTATGAGGACAATGTTTCCGGCAAGCTCTCCGACGACCGTTTTACGAAAATGTCCAGACGGTATGAGGACGAGCAAAAGGAACTGGCGGAGAAAATCAAAAAGCTCCGCTCCGAAATCGAGAAGCAGAGCAGCCAAGCTATGACCACGGATATGTTCATCTCTTTGGTGCGAAAGTACACCCGCGCACGCAAGCTCACGCCCCGGATGCTCAACGAGTTGGTTGAGAAGATCGAAGTTTACAATGCGGAGAAAATTGATGGTGTGTGGGAACAGCGGCTTCGCATCCATTATAACTGCGTGGGAGAAATCACAATCCCTAAAATGCTGCCCCTGCCCATCCCTGATGTGACCGTCAATACTCGGAAGGGTGTGTTCGTCAACTACACCCCAGCCGAAATCGCCGGATGAAAACAACAAAAAAAGACGAGTGTTCTTACAGCTTTTCAAATGCTGTAAGAACACTCGCCATGGTGCGCGAGACGGGACTTGAACCCGTACGTCAAAGACACACGCACCTCAAACGTGCCTGTCTGCCTGTTCCAGCACTCGCGCTCAACGAGGTATATTATAACAATTGTCCCGATAAATGTCAACTACAATTTTCTTTGCCATCAATTTTTATATAAAACCTCTAAATTTTTCCTATAATTCCATCAGAAATTTGCTCAAATATCACATGCCTTCGTAATAGAGAGCCATAAAACAAAAAAACAGGTTCCATGTGATAAACATAGAACCTGTTTTGGTGGAGCATAGCGGGATCGAACCGCTGACCTCTACACTGCCAGTGTAGCGCTCTCCCAGCTGAGCTAATGCCCCGGGTTTGCGGCCTCTTGCGGACCGCTCGATAATCATACCACAGCTTTTTTGAAAATGCAAGCCTTTTTTGCAATTTTTTACCTATTTAGCAAAAAAATACAAAACCATTGGGCAGCTTGCAAAATCCTTTTCACTCTTCTGCTTGAGTAGATGGTTCTTCTGCGGCTTCTTTTTCCGGCTCACTGCTGGCGGTGGACGACTCAGCTTTTTCCTCTTTCGATTCCGGCCATTGGAAGGTTTCTACCTCTTTTCCATCCTCCCCATTTTGTACCACCACCTTCAGCGTTTTCTCGTCGGGGTTTTCGCTGTTAAAATAATAATAAATTTCCATGGATGGCCAAATAGCCCGCACAATTGTCCGGTCGTTGCCCTTTTGATAGGCTGCCCCGTCCACGGTCAGGGTCAGCTGTGACAAATCACCAGAAAGTTCTGCACTCTGGACGGACGGATACGTTTCCTCATCCACTATCTCGGACACAGCGTCCAAAAGATTCAGCCGCATTTCGCTTACCAGCCGCCGCTGGGCGGAAGCCGTCATTTCATATTTATAAGAACCGTCCTCCAGCTGGCTGACAGAGGTAACCCCTTGCGCCTTGGCCGATTTTTCGATTTCCGCCAGCGTTTTTCCCTCAAAATAGCCAGCAGGGATGGTGATTTCCACCATGGTTTCCTCTGACTCTACCGGGGAAGAAGTGGGCTCCGGTGCAGAAGAAATCATATCCTCCTCGGTGGAACACCCCGGAAGCAGGGCAATCAGGACTGCCGCTGCCAAGGCCGCCCACCAGTATTTTCTCCTATTTTTCATGATAAATCGTCCTTTCATTCTCTATCGCCTCAAAAGGCCAGAAATTTTTTGCCGGAATCTTCCATTTTCTTCGAAAACAGTGGTATTTCCGACAAAAATCGTTTATACTATTCTTATAGGTATCATACCACATATTTTGAAACCGGAAAAGGGAGGGAATCATCTTTCTTTATGTATGGCGCCATTTTGGGGGATATTGCAGGTTCCCGATTCGAATTCAGTAAACCGGACGGCTTTGACCACAAAAAGGTGGAGCTGTTCGCCAACAGCTGCTTTTATACCGATGATACCGTTATGACCATTGCCACTAAATATGCCATTAAAAAAGGCATTCCTTACGCCAAAGCTTACAGCCTTTTTGGCCGCAAGTATCCAAAGGTCGGCTATGGTACCATGTTTAAAAAGTGGCTTGACAGCAGTTCTCAAAAAGGGTATAACAGCTATGGCAACGGTTCTGCTATGCGGGTGAGCTTTATTGGCAGGCATTTTAAAACTTTGGAGGAGGTGGAAAAAGAGGCCGGAAAAAGCGCTTCTTGTACCCATAACCACCCTGAAGGGATTAAAGGGGCAGTTGCTGCTGCCGGATGTACCTTTTTAGCTGCCAACGGATATTCCAAAAAGGAAATCCGCCATTATGCTACCCAGACCTTTGGGTATAAGCTTTCTAAACCCTTGTTTCTGCGCAGACCGTTCTCCAAGTTTGACATTTCCTGTCAGGGCAGTTTGCCGCTGGCTTTGGTGTGCTTTTTGGAGAGCAACAGCTGGGAAAGCTGCATCCGCAACGTGTTCAGCATAAAATGCGATACCGACACCATCGGCTGTATTGCCGGAGGGATTGCCGAGGCGTTTTATGGCGGAACCGGTTTTGATGAGGATGCCCTGCTCCGGCGATACCTCATTAAGCCAAATGACTATGGCCATTTGGACACATTTTTGTATGATTGGGCCAAGATGCCCGACTGAAAGGAAGGAAACCATGATCGTCGAAACGTACCAGTCAATGATTGTTTTGCGAAAACTGAAAAATGGGGAAGTCTATCGTCCCCTGCCAAGCATTTCACTGGGTCGTGCGTATCGGTGTCTGGCAGACATGCTGGGAATGCAGTGTGAGTGCCCCGTTTTCGGGGTACTGCGTTTCCACAGAAAATGCAGTGACGGAAAGGCGGCCAGCAGTGTAAAATTAACGCTGCGGGTCCCTAACGATCACGTCTGGCTGACGGAGTATGCCGTCTGGGCGGAGTTTTTGTTTAACCTGAAATATACCAAGCCCTATGATTATACCCGTGTCGACCCGGCCTATATGGAGGAATGTTCTCAACGCAAGCTCAATGGCCTGATTCACGCACTCAAGCGCCAGAAGCATCCCATTCAATACCGCGTGCCTCAGGTTTTACTGGAAGAGATTCGTCCCGAGTGGCTGGTGAAGTACAAGATTAAGTCATCGGCAAAATGAGCAAATACTTTGCCCCTTCTCCATAGTGGAGACTTTGATTTGTTTTAAATAGGATAGAGAAAGAAAAAGAACGCCTGGATTCCTTTTGGAAGAATCCAGGTGTTTTGCGTTTTGGGGGTAATATGTTTTCCTATGTAAGAGCACCAAAAAAGCCGCTCCCCGACATTTTCTGCCGGGAAACGGCTTTCGTGCTCTATACAGATTCGCTAATAGAAATTAGTCCTTTACTTCGTAGGTCCAGCCAAAAGTATCCGGCAGCTTGCCCCACTGAATTCCGGTAAGGGTGTCATACAGCTTCTGGGATACCGGCCCGATTTCTCCATTGTTGATGGTCATAATATCGTCGCCCCACTTGAGCTCGCCAATGGGAGAAATAACAGCAGCAGTACCGCTGCCGAAAGCTTCTTCCAGCTTGCCGTCTTTGGCAGCCTGGGCCAGTTCATCAATGGAAATGGCACGCTCGGTGACCTTCATGCCCCAGGAACGCAGAATATCAATGCAGGACATACGGGTCACACCGGACAAAATGGAGCCCTGCAGTGCCGGGGTCACAATTTCGCCGTCAATCTTGAAGAACACGTTCATGGTGCCCACTTCTTCAATGTACTTGCGCTCTACGCCATCCAGCCACAAAACCTGGGTATAGTTCTGCTTTTCAGCTTCATCCTGTGCTTTCAGGGATGCAGCATAGTTACCGGCAGTTTTGGTGAAGCCCATGCCGCCGCGGACTGCACGGACATAGTTCTTTTCCACATAAATCTTCACCGGGTTCAGTCCTTCGGGATAATAAGCGCCCACAGGGCTGAGGATGACGATGAACAACAGATGCTTTGCAGGATGTACGCCCACATGGGGGTCAATGCCGATAATGAAGGGGCGGATGTACAGGGAAGTTCCTTCGGAATGGGGAATCCAGTCCTTATCCACAGAAACCAGTTTTGCAATCGCCTTTGTGCAGAACTCCTCGTCAACCGGCGGGATGCAGAGACGGTCATTGGAAACATTCAGACGAGCCATGTTGCGGTCAGGGCGGAACAATAGAATCCGGCCATCCACAGCGCGGTAAGCCTTCATACCCTCAAAAACAGACTGGCCATAGTGCAGGCACATAGCGGCCGGGCTCAGGGAAATATCCTGATAGGGTACGATTCTGGCATCATGCCAGCCTTCCCCCTCATCATAGTTCATGAGGAACATGTGGTCGGTAAAAATGGTGCCAAAACCCAGCTTGCTCTCGTCGGTGGGCTTTGCTTTCGGTGTTTTTGTCAGTTCAACGCGAATTTCCTGCATGGAAATCCCCCTCTTTCCAAAGTAATATAGAGCCCTTTTAAAGCTGTTATGCAGGATTGGGATTCCTGTCCTGCATAGGATTTGTTTCATTATAGCACCCTTTTCTGCAAATTTCAAGTTGTCAGACAAGAATAGCAGGAGGTTTTACCTCCAAAAGTTAAAAACTTTTCCGAGCTTTGGCAGAAATTGCACAAACACGGACACGGAACACCGTTACCGAAGCCGCTTCTTCCTCTGAAATCGAAAACTCCCGGCCCGTTTGCTGGCGCATCAAGCAGGCAAGGCCGTGCTGTTTTTCTGCAAGTGAGTCCACTTTTTCCGCCATCCCCCAGCCGATGATACTTTGAAACAAAAAGCCATAGGAGCAGGCTTTTCCTTCTCCCACCAGCTGATGGCCGCAGTCCATTTCGATTCCCACTTTGGGGCATTTTTCCAAAAGAGACAGTTTTTTCCCCTCGGCGGCGCAGTGGAAATAGAGCACCGGCAGCTGTTCCTGCCAATCATAACCGAAATTCATGGGGACAAGATACGGCGCTTCTTCGTCCTGAAATGCAATGTGGGCAACCCGGCACTGGCGCAGGATTTCCTCGATTTCCGCCCGATCGGTGATTTCTCTGTCTTTTCTTCGCATCATTATTTCTCCTTCCTGCTCTATGAAGATACGTAAAGCTTGACAAAAACCGACACACTCTCTATACTATTAACAAAATTCACTGGGAGGTGTGCAAGGTGTATTGTCAATTTTTATACAACAATAACCGCATCCGCGTACAAACGGAAAATTCAAAACAAAATCTGGATCTTAATAAGGAGCGGTTATGGAAATTAAAAATAATTGCATCAAAGAATCTCTCAAAAACGTTTACTTTGTAACGGGGACTCCCTGCGGTGGGAAAACCACCACTTCCCGTGTCCTTGCTCAACGCTATGGATATCCCGTCTATCATGCTGACCAAGCTTTTTCGCGGCACAAAGCCATGTCCAATCCTGTGGATCAACCGGCCATGAACCAGGATTTTCTCAACGCCGATGCGTTTTTTCTGCGCCCATATCGAGAATATGCCCACTGGCTTTTGCAAAACGCCCGGGAACAACTGGATTTCATTATCATGGACCTAATTCGATTGTCCCAACACCAGCCCCTGTTCTGTGACCTCAATTTAACTGTAGAACAGGTTATGGAAATCACCGAGCCGCAGCGAGTGGTATTCCTCATCAAAAACCCGGACAACCTGATGGAAGAATACGCAAACCGGCCTGACCATCAAGACTTTTCCCAATATCTGAACAGTGCTTCTAACCCGCAGCTGGCAAAAGCAAACTGCAACCGCGCCCTCGCCTACTTCAATCGGGAACGGTATGATTCTATCCGCAGCAGCTCGTATTTCTGGCTGGAACGGAAAAAGGACAGCACAGTGGAAAACACAGTACAGCTGGTGGCAAAACACTTTGGGTTGCCTATTACAGGAAACGATTCGGAATAGGTTTACTTTTTGTTTCGCAGCCCCTTGGGATAGTGGTTTTTCAGGCGACCGGAAGAATATTTTCCGTAGCCCACCGTTACCTGGTCCACACAAACGCCTACATAACTTCCGTTTGGTGCGTCCAGCTCAATCCCCAGCTCTTCCCCTCGCAGGAATGATGCGATTTCTGCGCTGTTTGACGGGAACGAAACGCTGTATTGCAAGTCCTCCTGTCGAGCCGCCATAAACAGCCCATGAGCGGGTTCGATGCGCTTTCCCTTGATTTCTCCCACTTCCACGCCCGCTCGGAGCACTCCAAGGCCGGAAATCTCGGGAAGCCTATTGGGGAGCAGATAGAGCCGGTTTCCCGCCTGCATGATGGGATTTTTGGGCGGTTGACGGAAAACTTTCTGCAAAAGCTCTCTCGCCAGCTGGAAGTCCTCTCCTTTTTCGGCGGGCAGCTTTAGGGAGGCGGGCATTGCAGGATTTTCGGAAACCCGCCGGAGCCGGGCTGCAAAATGCCCTTCTCCCCCATCCATGGGATAAATACGAACCGCATCCATCGCCTCGGCTTTCCTGCCAAAGGAAACGCCGGGGCTTTCTAATACAAAACCCGGCTCCTCTTCCAGAAAGCGGCGGATGACCCCTTCGTTTTCTTCAGGAGAGAACGTACAGGTGGAATAAACCAGTACACCGCCTTCCCTCACAGCCTGCTTGGCCGAGTGAAGAATGGCCAGCTGCCGGTCGGCACAGGCTTTTACATGCTCGGGGCTCCATTCCTCCACTGCCTGCTCATCCCGGCGAAACATGCCTTCCCCAGAGCAGGGCGCGTCTACCAGCACCTTGTCAAAAAATCCGGCCAAGCGGCTGCACAGAGTTTCGGGATGGCAGGAGGAAACCACGGCATTTTTTACCCCCATGCGCTCCATGTTGGACAGGAGGATCTGCGCCCGGTTTTTGACGATTTCGTTGCTCCACAAAAGCCCTTCCCCCATGAGGCAGGCGGCAATCTGAGTGGACTTTCCCCCCGGCGCGGCGCACAAATCCAGCACCTTTTCCCCCGGCTCAGGGGCAAGTACCGTTACGGCTGAAGAGGCCGAAGGCTCCTGAGAATAAAATGCACCTGCATGGTGCAGAGGTAGGCTGCCCACCTTTTCCGCTTGGGTATAAAAGCACAGGGGCGAAAAAGGCGACGGCGTGAGCGTTCCCATAGCCGCTTCTATGGTTTCCCTGTCACACTTGAGGGGATTGATTCGCACACCCCGAAAATGGGGCTGGTCATAAGCGGCAAGAAATTGGGAATATTCATCGCCCAGCATGGTTTGCATACGGCTGAGAAAAGCCTGTGGAAGAGGCATGAGATTTCCTCCTTATACTGATTATAAAATACCTATCGCAAAAGTCACCAGTTTTTTCCCTGATGCCCGGTCGGCCTTGAACTCGAAGAGTTCACCAGACGGCCTCGGCATGACTGCGGGGGTCAAGGGGGCTTGCCCCTTGCGAATCTTTGGGTACTTTCTTTTCGGAAGAAAGTACCAGCCCGTCGCGGCTTGAGCGACAAAGTAGTTGTTTGATAGATTTTTGATGAATGGAAAAAGTTTTCTTTTCGGAGAAGTTCCCCTTTCTTCTGGAGAAGAGCGGGATGATAATTGTCCGAGTAGAGAAAGCTGAAAATGAAAACTCAGAAAATCTTTTAGCGTACTCAGATTCTTATTTTTCAAATACTTCTATCATCAATTGGACTCCCAACTGAAAACCCAGACGAAAAGCACCCACACTCTCTACATGGAAAGAATCCATCTGTTGTTCTAATAAAAGAATAAAAGTTTCTTGCATAGAGGAGTCTAATTTTTTTATAAACTCCTCCATTTTCCGCATAGAATCCTTTGGTAAGCTGTCTTGCCCTGTAATTTGGGAAAATGTGTCAGTATACAACTGTTCAATTAAAGATTCCACAAATTTTTTCTCCTTCCTCGATATGACATTTAGCGAATGTCAATATTATCTTCATTCTACCATATAATAAGCAAAATGACAATTACTAAATGTCAAAAAGGAGACATTCTATGTATAAAAACAAAGCGCCATCCGGCAATAACCTGTGCGGGAAACGTATCAAGGCTATCCGTCAACACCTGCCCCAAAAAACTTCCCAGCGCAGGCTGGCCGAGCTGTTACAGGTGGCCGGATTGGATATTGATAAAAACGCCATACAGCGAATTGAAAGCGGGCAGCGGTTTGTCACGGATATTGAGCTGAAAGCCATTGCTAGGGTGCTTCATGTGCGGTATGAAGATCTGCTGGACGGCGATAATGACAGCTGACCCCTTTTCAAAAATTTTTCCGTATAAATCCCCATCCCCTGCACAAACTACTTTTGCCAACGTGCAAAGGGGGTGAAAGTGATGGAAAATAAAAATGGCATGAACCGCATGAACAATATGAACAACTCTACCAATATGAACAACTCTACTCAGGGCTGCAACGTCAACAGCCAGCAGAGCACTTCCCGGAAAAAGGCCTCTAACAAGAAAAGCCAGAACGCCCAGAACGTGAACTCTCAGAACTCTCAGAACGTGGCTACCAAAGAGTACAACCAGTATTCCGATTGTAATCACAACCGCTAACTCCTGATTTCCAACTCCTTCCGCCTGCCATTCCAAAAGCTGACAAGACCGTCCCGGTTTGGGACAGCCTTGCCAGCTTTCTTTTTGGGATTCTGATTTATGATTCGTCCGGGCTGGACTTCTTTTTCAGCGACTGGATAATTTCCCGCAGTGTCTTGTCGTCGCTGGAGGCGGAACGGAACCCTTCCCCGGTGATTTCGCCCGCTTCGCCCACAATTACAAAAGCGTCCCGGTCAGCAGTGTGGATAATATCGTTGATCTTCGTCACTTCATACCGGCGCACGGCACACAGAAGCATCTCCCCGTTATCCCCACTGTAGCCGCCCTGGATGGGGATGATGGTCACGCCTCTGTCAATGTCATCTAAAATCCGTTGCCGGATTTCGTCACTCTTTTTAGAAATAATAAAATACAGCTTGCCGTTGCCCGAATCCGTACCATACAGCAGCGTGTCGATAATACGGGTGCTGACAAATATGGCGATAATGGCATACAGGGCGCTTTCCAGCTTTTGATAGACCAGCGCGGAAGCGGCAATCACAACCAAATCCACCGCCAGCATCAGCTTGCCCATGGACAAATGGCGGAAATGTTTCCCAAGCAGCCGGGCAATCATATCGGTGCCGCCAGTGGTACTGCCCCGCATAAACACCAGCGCCAGGCCGATTCCTTCCAGCACGCCGCCGAAAATGGCCGCTAAAAAAGGATTTCCTTCATAAGCCGGAAGTACCAGCGCCAAGGTATCAATGGCAATAGAAAAAATAATAATGGCGGCAATACTCTTGGCCACCAGCTTGTACCCGATTTCTACGATAGCCCATATCACAATCGGGATATTGATTAACATATTTACCATGCCGATGGGAGTTTGAAACAGATAATTCAGCATGGTACCAATACCGGTTACACCGCCCGGTGCAATATGGTTTGGGGCGGTGAACACATTGACAGATACGGCGTCAATGAGCGCGCCTGCTATAAAAAACAGGCCGTCCAGCGCCATACTTTTCGCTCGACTTTTGGTTTGAAGCATCGGAACACCTCCGGGAATGGGAATGAAATATATTTTTGATAAAATGAAGAAACCGCCGCAACAGACAGTTCTCTATACGAAAAACCTACCCGCGAATTGGCTGCGGGGCCTCTCCCTGCCTGCCGCGCTTATTCTTGGGACATGCAAAGCTGGAACAATTCCCGCAAGCGCTCCAGCTTCCCGTCTAAGTACAAATACCCAAACAGCGCCTCAAACGCCGTGGCTGCGTGATAGTCCGCCACCGATGCGTTTTTCGGCACATGGTTTACATGGGCGTTCCTTCCCCTCTGATATACCTGCTGCTCTTCTTCCGTTAAATGAGGCCACAGCTTTTTGGAAAAATTCGCCTGTGCCCCCGCGCATACCTGCTCTACCGAGCGTTGGTGCAGCTTCTTTACCGGACAGTTTCCCCGGCACACCAGCTCTTCCCGTACAAACAGTTCAAACACGCAGTCCCCTACAAACGCCAGCGTCAACGGGCTCAACTGCCGGGGATCACAGTCCTGGTCAAAAAAACGTTCCAAAGCCATGCTCCTTTATTCCACAAAGTCAAATTCCAGATCGTACATGCTCACCGTGTCGCCTTCTTCACAACCGGCCTCCCGCAATGCATCAATCACGCCGGTCTGGATGAGCACCCGCTGGAAGTATTGCAGGGACTCATAGTCGTCGAAGTTGACGGAGTTGATAAGCTGGAGCAGCCATTTGCCCTCCACCATAAACACATTTTCGTGACGGGTAATCTGTACCTGAGTGTTATCCAGGCTCTCCACTTCCACCTGCGGTGCAGGTTCCGCTTCAAACCGGCGCACCGGCGGCAAGCTTTGCAGCATTTCCTGGATCTTCTTGAGGAGCGGGTCTACCCCGTACCGAATCGCCGCCATAATCGGGAAGAAGCTGTATCCCTTCCCCTCTACATACTGACGGAATTCTTCAATCTGTTCGTCGGTGGCAAGGTCGCACTTGTTGCCCGCTACCAGCATGGGGCGCTCGGCCAGTTCCGGGTTAAACTTTGCAAGCTCCCGGTTGATAATTTCAAAATCCTCTTTCGGGTCGCGGCCTTCGCTGCCAGCTACATCTACAATATGCACCAGCAGCCGGCACCGCTCCACATGCCGCAGGAACTGGTGTCCAAGGCCCACGCCTTCGCCTGCGCCCTCAATCAGCCCGGGAATATCCGCCATGACAAAGGAGCTACCTTCGCCCATGCGCACTACGCCCAAAACAGGGGTCAGGGTGGTAAAATGATAGTTGGCAATGTTGGGCTTTGCTTCGCTGACCACCGACACCAAAGTGGATTTTCCTACATTGGGATAGCCCACCAGTCCCACGTCGGCCAGCAGTTTCAGTTCCAGCTGGACTTCAAACTCCTCGCCGGGGGTGCCGGGCTTGGCAAACCGGGGCACCTGACGGGTCGGCGTTGCAAAATGGGTATTGCCCCAGCCGCCTCTGCCGCCTTTTGCCACAATTTGCGGCTCATCGTCGGACATATCCGCCAGCAGCCGTCCGGTTTCCGCATCTTTAACCAGCGTTCCCCGGGGCACCCGGATGATGCAATCCTCACCGCCACGGCCAAAGCACCGGTTGCCCCGGCCGTTTTCGCCATTGGGGGCTGCATATTTCCGCTTATACCGGAAATCCGCCAGGGTAGAAAGGTTGTCGTCCACTTGGAACACAATGTTGCCGCCCTTGCCGCCGTCGCCACCATCGGGACCTCCAGCCGCCACATATTTTTCACGCCGGAAGGAAACTGCGCCATTTCCGCCATTTCCGGCTTTGATTTTAATTTTTGCAATATCGATAAACATAAGGTTTCCGCCTCCTTTATCGTATGTTTATTCATTCCCCATAAACATCAAAAAATCCCGGGCCATTTCTGCCCCGGGATTTTTCATGTTGTAAATTACTGCTCGACGCTGTACACGCTGACTCTCTTGCGGTCGCGGCCCATGCGCTCGAACTTGACCTTGCCGTCAACCAGAGCGAACAGGGAATCGTCGGAACCTCTGCCCACGTTCTCACCGGGATGGATGTGAGTGCCGCGCTGCTTTACGAGAATGTTGCCGGCCAGAACGAACTGACCGTCAGCGCGCTTCACGCCAAGACGCTTGGACTCGGAGTCACGGCCGTTCTTGGTGGAACCCATACCTTTTTTATGAGCGAACAGCTGGATATTGATTTTCAGCATACTTACACCTCCAAATAATGAACACTAATGTTGTCGGGATACTGCTCTTCCAGGCCCGTCATATGCAGACGAAAACCTGCCAAACAGTCGCGGCACGTGGAAAGATATTTTTCTTCCCGGATTAAAAGCCGCATTTCGCCATCGTCCTCACTGATTTCAGCCGGGACGTGCAGAATTTCGGTGATGGTGTTGGCAATCAGATAGGCGGCGGAAGAAACCGCTGCACACACAATGTCCTCACCCGCTTCACCGGCGTCTGCATGGCCGCTCAGGGAAAACCCTATCATACGGCCATCGCGCAGCACGAGAAAATCCGCGTAGATCATGGCTTACGCCTTAACTTCCTCGATCTGCACCTTGGTGTAGGGCTGTCTGTGGCCCATCTTGCGCTTTTCACCCTTCTTGGGCTTGTAAGTAAACACTGTAATCTTCTTGCCCTTGCCGTTCTTCAGCACCTTGCCGGTAACGGTAGCGCCCTCCACATAGGGCTTACCAACCTTAAGGCCGTCCTCGCCGCAAACAGCGACAACCTGGAAGTTAACGGTGGAGTTCTCTTCTGCTGCAAGCTTCTCGACGAAAATAACATCGCCATACTGTACTTTGTACTGCTTGCCGCCGGTTTCAATAATTGCAAACATGAATCGAAGGCCCTGCCTTTTCTATAAACTCGCTATTCTCAGGCGGGAGCAAGTCCACTTTCAGCCCGGAATATGCGGCTTAAATAGGATACCATACCCTGCTGTCTTTGTCAAGGGAATCTCCCCCAAAAAACGGCGGTTTTTTCGGCTTTTTCCCGGTGTTGTGCATCCTGGGGGAAAAGCGGATTTTCTCATCTTCGGATTGGACAAAACCGGCTGTAAACTTTTTTGTTTCCTCCACACGAACAGTTACCTTCGCGACAGTTAGTTTCCTATTATAGAAAAGCTAATCCGCGAATTGGCTGCGGGGCCTTCCCCGCCCCGCCTTATATTTCCGGCATCTTGCGTACCGGGATGTCCCAGCTTGCCAAATACTGCTTGAGCACCGGAATGGATACCTCTCCAAAATGGAAAAGCGACGCTGCCAGCACTGCATCCGCTTTGCCCGTGACAAACGCATCATAAAAATGCTCCAGCTTACCAGCTCCGCCCGAGGCGATTACCGGAACATTCACCCGCTGGGAAACCTGCCGGGTCAATTCCAAATCGTACCCCTTTTTCACACCGTCACAGTCCATACTCGTCAGCAGGATTTCTCCCGCACCCAGCCGGACCGCTTCTTCTGCCCAAGCGATGGCATCCTTGCCCGTATCGATTCTGCCGCCGTTTAAATACACCGTCCAGCCGCCTTCCGGTTTGCGTTTGGCGTCAATGGCGCACACCACGCACTGGCTGCCGAATTTATAGGCCGCTTCTTCAATCAGCCGGGGATTCCGCAGTGCCGCCGAATTGACCGACACCTTATCTGCACCAGCCCGCAAAATCATGGTAAAATCTTCCACCGTGCGGATACCGCCCCCCACCGTGAACGGAATGAAAATCTGCGAGGCCACCCGCTCCACTATATCCAGCATAATCCCCCTTGCTTGGGAAGACGCCGTAATATCCAGCAGCACCAGCTCGTCCGCACCGCTTTTATCATAGGCAATCGCAGCTTCTACCGGGTCCCCCGCATCCCGCAGGTTGACAAAATTCGTGCCTTTTACCACGCGCCCGTTATTCAAATCCAAACAGGGGATAATTCTCTTTGCAAACATGTGTGTCCCTCCTCAGCGTTTTTGACCTTTGCCCTCTCCGGGAACCAGCGCCGCAAAATTCCGCAGCATCTGCAAGCCCTCTGCCCCGCTCTTTTCCGGGTGGAACTGGCAGGCAAACAGGCTTCCCTTTTGGATAGCCGCATGAATGGTCGTTCCATATTCCGCCGTGGCGGTAACGATATCCAAATCCTCTGCCAGCAAATAATAGGAATGGACAAAATAGACATAAGGATGCTCTCGCAGTCCCTGGAATAAAATGCACCGTTTTCCGTGATAGTCCAGCGAATTCCACCCCATATGCGGGATTTTCAGCCCTTCCCGCTTGGGAATCCGAAGCACTTTGCCCCGCAGAATTCCAAGGCCCTTGACGCCGGGGGACTCTTCACTTTCGTCAAACAGCATCTGCAGCCCCAGGCAAATGCCCAAAAACGGCTTTCCGCTGGCAATAAATTCCCGGATTGCCGGCACGAACCCTCTTTTTTCCAGACAGTCCATGGCATCCCCAAAGGAGCCAACTCCAGGCAGCACCGCCGCACCTGCATGCTGCAGCTTTTCCGCGTCGCTGACAATTTCCACCTGGCACCCGATATATTCAAATGCCTTTACCACACTTTGCAGGTTGCCTGCACCATAATCAATAATCGCTATCAAACCCTGAACATTCCCTTCTCCATGGTGTCACTTTATCATAGTACAGTGAAAAAGTAATCCTATTATATCAGACATTTTGCAAAACCGCAAGAACCCTGTAAAAAAACTCCAACATTTCTTGGGTCACTGCACCAAATAGACATGTTTAATCCGGCCATTTTTGCCGCTGCTCTTGACGCTCACCCCACGAATATCGCTGACAAATTTGATAAACGTGGTATAGCCATAATTTTTCACGTTGAACTGGGGATATTTTTCCATCAGCCACTGGTTGAGCTGGCCCAGGTTGAGTTTGGTATGTTTGCTCTTTTCCCAATCCCGCACATATGTGACGATAGCTGCCCGTACTGCGTCGGCGTCCAGATGGCTTTGGCGCAGGGAAGCAAAAATCACGTTGTTGTGCCGGGTAAGGCTCAACCCGTCGAAGGCGGACAGAAACTTGGAGAGCTTGGTATACCCATAGTTCCGCACGTCAAAATCGGGATGCCGTTTCAGTAAATGATTGCCCAGTTCCCCAATGCTGATTCCTTTTTCCTCGTCGCCGTTCTCACTGATAATATTCACCATGGCCTTGAGGATGGTATCGATGTCCGTCATATTTTCCCCGCTGTCAGTCTTTTCCTCGGCAGCCTCGGCCTCCGCGTCCGCCCGCAGCACTTCCAGATATTTGAACACATTACAGGCAACACTAAAGGGCTTCGGGGTTTTCTTCTCCCCCATGCCAATCACCATCATGCCCGATTCCCGCAGGCGGGTCGCCAGCTTGGTAAAATCGCTGTCGCTGGACACCAGGCAGAAGCCTTCCACATTCCCCGAATACAGAATATCCATGGCGTCGATAATCATGGCCGAGTCGGTGGCGTTTTTGCCATAGGTATAGCTGTACTGCTGCACCGGGGTGATGGAGTTTTCCAAAAGCTGGCTTTTCCAGCCGGAAGCCGACGAACTGGTCCAGTCGCCATAAATCCGTTTATAAGTGACGCTGCCATAGTTGGAAATCTCGTCCAGAATATATTTAATATAAATATTGGAAACATTTTCCGCATCAATCAATACTGCAAACCGTTTTTCTTCCACACAGTTTCCTCCCGTTCCATAAAATGAGATAATAATAGTATACCATATTCTCCTCTGGAAAAAAAGAAGGATTCTCTTTTTTGGATTTTGTTCCCCTCTCGGACGAAAGTTTCCTTTCCTCCCTATAACGCCATGGCAAGCAGACACAAAATTCCTAAATGTACCGGATAAAATGCATAAAACAGCCACCCTGGCAGCCGGAGCCCCCGCTTTCCATTATATAGCCCGATGGGGACTGCCGCAGCAACCGCCGCAAACTGGACTTCGCTGCCCATACAGGAAAATGCCGTGTTGAAAAACCCAAAGGAAACGAGCCCCGCGCCTCGCCGGTCCCGGCATACATAAAACACCACTATCAGCAGCACGCCAAACGCGCCGTAATCGGTCATCAGCATCTCCGCAGCCGCCGCGGGAACCAGCGCCAGCACCAGCCCCGGCATGAGTTTTTGCTGGCCGGAGGAAAACCCTTCTATCAGGCACAAAGCACTTAATCCCAAAAACAATGTGAAAAATACATTCTGATGCTCCCAGACCCAAAAGCTGCCAAAAAATGCATAATCAAACACCGGTTCCGATACGATTCCCCACAGTCCCAGCCGGATGAGATACCGCTTCCGGCTGGAGGTATGGACAAACCCTTCCGCCAAAAGGAAACAGTAAATCGGGAACGATAGCCGCCCAATTACCCGCAGCGCCATGTTTCCCGGAAATAAAATGGCCCCCGTATGGTCCACCACCATCGTGGTCATGGCCAGCAGTTTGAGCATAAAGGAGGACATGTTTTCCACAGCCTTTCTGTATATATATTCCATTTTACTGTATCATGATTTTCCCTGCCGGTCAACTTGTGCTTTCAGAATTCCGGGTGTATAATGACTTTATCAATTTGTGTAAAGGAGTATCCCCCATGACTCGACAGGAAATTGCTCTTCTCGCTGTCAACGCCCTAAAACAGGAATATCCGGGCGCGGTGTGCTCATTAACCTATCAAAAGCCTCTGGAGCTGCTCATTGCTACCCGCCTTTCTGCCCAATGCACCGACGCTCGGGTGAACATGGTAACCCCGGCACTGTTTGCCCGGTTCCCTACCTTGGAGAGCTTTTGTGAAGGCAGTGAGGAAGAAATCGCCGAATATATCCGTTCCTGCGGCTTGTATAAAACCAAGGCCCGGGACATTTTTGCCATGTGCCATATGCTTCGGGATGAGTTCGACGGCGTGGTGCCCGACACGGTGGAAGAGCTTACCCGTCTGCCCGGCGTGGGACGCAAAACTGCCAATCTGGTGGTGGGCGACATTTATCACAAACCGGCAGTCGTTACCGACACCCACTGTATCCGAATCACCGGCCGGTTAGGTCTCACTGACAGCACCAATCCCCTGAAAGTGGAAAAGGACTTGCGGGAAGTGCTCCCCCCGGAAGAGTCCAACGATTTTTGCCACCGGCTGGTACTCCATGGCCGGGCGGTGTGCGATTCCCGAAAGCCCAAATGCGAAGCCTGCTGCATGAAAAGCTTCTGCCGTTATGCTCTTTCCGGCGGCACCATTGACCCGAAAAAAAGCGCCAAATCAAAATAATTTTCTCAAAAACGAAAAAGCTGTTGACAAATTGCTTCCTTTTCCGTATAATATTGTTCGTTGGCTTTTCTTAAAAAGCCAGTTTGCTGGAGTGGCTCAGTTGGTAGAGCAGCTGATTCGTAATCAGCAGGTCGTCGGTTCAAGTCCGATCTCCAGCTCCAAAAAACCCGCATGAAACCGCCATTTTTGGTAGTTCGTGCGGGTTTTTGTTTTGTCCATTTTGAGAACTGACTACTTTTTGACTACTTTTTATTTTTTTCTTCCAACTCACTCACCCGCCGTTCCAGCGCATGTAATTTTTCGAACAGCCGGGTAATATCATCATCATGCAGATAGGCAAAGCGGGTCAAGGCATCGTTGTCGAGTGGTTTTATACTGGCGTTTTTAATATTTTCCTGATAGCTGTTCCTATTTTCCACGGCTGTACCTCCTGCATTTTTTATAAGTATACCATAATTTCTCATAAAGAAAAACCGCCCCACCCGGAAAAACTCCGAGCGGGGCGGTCGTACATTTGTGGGTTATTTCTTTGTCAGTTCCACATAATTCTTTTTGGGATTCTGGTAAGTCAGTGCCTGTGTACTGTCGGAAACTCCGGTAGTGGTGGGGTCATTGACTACGCCCAGCAAAGCCAGCAGGCCGAACACGGTGCCGCAGATAGCGGAAAGCTGCTGGGCCAAAGGAGTATAATCCCAGCTGATTCCGAACAGCGCCAGCACCTGGCTGCCAAGCAAAAGCAGCGCCGGGATGGCTGTGAGCCAGAAGGTTTTGTTTTTCAGTCGGACAGACCAGTTAATTTTCATGATTTTCAATCTCCTCTCTGATTTCATCGATGCGGTGATGGGCAGACTTCGTGGATTGCTCCACGGCTACCATACGTTCAATCAGGTTGTTGTGCTTATTCACTTTCTCTTCCAGTTTGCCGATGCGGTAAGAGGTCAGGCGGCTGGACGTTAAAATTCCGGCCAGGCTGCCCAGTGCGGTTCCGCACAGGGACATGGCTGCAACGATTACTTCCACAGGCATGGGCGGTACCTCACACAATCACAATCTGAAACCTGTCAATTGCTTGGCCAAAGCTGCCGGCATAGCCGTCCTGGCTGTCGTCCTTTTCGTTATCGTACTGCCACGGCCAATAATTGCCGCCCAGCGGGCTGACGCGGTATTTTGCCTTCTTATATGGCTGGACACCGTCAGGGGTGTAGTAATATACTTCAATGGCATCGATGGGCTTCTTGTCCCCGGCATAGCCATTTTTGGCGTCGCTGATGTCGCAGCCGGTAACGGTGGGCAGCCACTCTCCGCCCTTCACATGCACACGGTACTTGATTTTCCCCTCAGATACCTTAATCGCCACGTCGGTGATGGGCACACCGGTTTTCCCTGCGTAATTGTCCAGATTCTTTATACTTGGATACCAAGTGCCTCCAGCACGTACACGATACTCGACATCTACATCAGTAGACGCTGAATCTTCCTTGTCAGACTCTATTTCGCCAGATACCACCAGATACTTCGTCTCCACCCAGCTAACAATCTCTTTCAGCAGGGCTTTGGAGTCGCTTAGTTGCTGAACGGTGTAAACGTTCCCTATCACACTGTCGGGTACTTTGACGCCGTTGGTATACTTTGCGCCTGCCTTGATTTTTACAGTACTGCCCACCTTGATTTCTGATGGAGCTACCGGCTTTTCTTGTGTATCAGGGTTGTCTCCACCGTCCGGCTGCTCCAGCTCTCCGGGATACTCGATATAAGGGCATTTGTACCAGTGGGTCCACGGGCCGCTGACATAGGATTTCTTCACCGTGGATTTCTTCACACCATACAGGGTGCCAGCGCTCTCAATAACCTCCCCATTGCCGATATACACGCCCACGTGGCCGGGCATATACACGATAATACCGGGAATATCGGGCATAGTGCCAATGGGGCCTTTTTCTTTTGCACTGTTGTAATGCACCGCCGTGTCATATTTTGCATTGTACTTAATCGGGCCGCCGGTATAATCGCTCATGAGATAGGCTTTTACAATACCGGAACAGTCCGCAACTTTGCGTCCCAACCACTTCTCGCCAACTTTCCGCATGGGGCCGCCTGCCAGATGATTGTCCGGGTATCTGGCCGCGCACTGGTCCAGCAAACTTTCCGTGCAGGTCTGACCAATGGCGCCGTATACATAACCCCATTCATCTTTCAAACACTGTTTCACGTGCTGTACAAGCCCCGCCGCTGTTTTGTTTGCCATTTGAATCATCCTTTCTGTATCTTGTCCAGCTGTTTTTCCAGCTGTTAGATTCTGGTTTTCTGTTCTAATGCTATGAAATATCAAACCTTTATGTAAGATTCAGTCCACAAAATAGGAAATGTCCATTTGAATCCAACTGATATTTCCACTATAGCGACTTCCATCCGTAAGATTAAAAATCCACTCCACGCAGAGCTGCCCGGAAGAATTTACAAAAATACGGGCTACTCTGTAACTGGAACAAGGAACCAGCTTGTAGGTGTTTTGCTTGGGCTTACAATCTTCTGGCAACGTGGCAATTCTTATGGAACCGCTTTCGGGAATAGCCAAAGACACACTGCCCTCCACATACACACGGGCCCCGATTTTCCGATAACTTGGTACAGGACGAGTGCCCAAGGTGGCCGGGGTAGCGCCGTTTTCCAAAGTAAGAGACGTCCACTGAGGCAGCAGGACACCGCCTCGAAAATCAGCTTCTTCATCCACCACCAAACCGCCCCGCAGATGGGTGTTCCACTGGACATCCAGCAAGTCATCATATTCTGCCGCCTTGCCGAAGGCGATACCGGTTCCTCCAGCCTTAAAGTCCATAATGAATCGGGTGGAGTTGACCACGATGTCCTGAGTAAAGGAAGTAAAGGTGTCGCTCACCTGCACCTGCACGGTAAAGGTAGCGTCGCCGGTGGCATAGAACACGGCGGCCTGTCCTGCGGTCAGGGGTTCATATTGTGACCAGTCCCCACCCTCGGCCATATAGCGGTACTCACCGGTAATGGGGTTTTTCCCATCTAAAGCAGAGCCGGAGAAATCGGCCGTGAGAGAAATATAACTGCCGTCGTCCTGGGCCTTTCCGCTTGGGTCGCACCGGAACCCTGCCACGTTTGACAGCACCGGCGGCGCATAGTCGGTGACGGTGATACTGGCTGTTTTGGTGGCCGTTCTGCCGCGGCTGTCCGTGACTTTCGCGGTAAAGGTAACAGTCCCGGCAGTGTTGAGAAACCCGGTAGTCAGGCTGTCGGTTGTCCCCGAATACCCGTCGCCGGAAATGCTGTAGCTCTTGATGGTACTGCCGTACACGCCCGCTGCGCCGGTAATCTTGGCGGTGACTTTGCTCTTTGTCCGAACATACAGCCCCCATTCTTCCGGCACGTCGCCATTTACCGGTGTGAAAGTAATGCCGGTAAAACTGGGCACGACATCGGAATCCGCCTTGACGGTGAAGTTTTTACTGGTGCTGCCGATTTTGGTACTGCCGTTATAGGTGGTAACGGTGACAGTACCGGTTCCGCTGGTACTATTGGGGATGGCGTCCAGCCAGCTCTCCGGGATGGTGTAGGAGGCCGAAGTAGCCACACTGGAAGTACTTTTGCTGTGACTTCCCAGCTTCCACTGTACCGTATGGGTAAAGCTGGAGGATGCCCGGGAGATATTCACTGTCATATTGGTACTGCCAGCGGTTACCGTACTGGCAGACAGGGTGAAGCTGCTGGCCCGGGGGATTGTTTTCAGGGTGACATTGCCGGAAACCGTCAGGTCGTCGAGTTTGCTGGTAAGGCCCTGAGAATCAAAGAAGCCTTTCAGGGTGATGGTTTTGGTACCGTCGGCGCTGTGGGTGACGGTTTTGCTCACGGTGGAGCCGATTTTCACCCAGCTGGTGCCGATGTTAAAGCTGCCGTCATAGCTCATGACTGTGCTGCCGTCCAGCTGCATGTAGGAATTACAGTGGGAATTATAGGATGGGCCATAGCTGTCACGATGGACATACAGGGTCATGGTGACGGTGCTCTGGTTTTTGTCTACATTCTGGGTGTAGGAATATACGATTTTAATAGCAGAGCCGTTGCTGTAATTTTTGATGATTTCTGCCATTAGCCTTGCCTCCATTTCATGCCAAGATTGCCGTTTGCCCGGGGAATCCAGTCAAAAAAGCCGCTGGCCGGATTGCCCACGGTAAAGCGGTCCAGCACCTCGGCGTTGGTGATATACAGCTTGTTATTGCTGATATGGGCGACTTCGGTGCCGTCTTGCTGAAAGGACAGTTTCTGGTCGTCCAGTACTGCTGTGAAAGGGCTGCCTTTTCGTCCTATGGTAAGGCCGGTTTCGGAAAATTGCAGATAGGCTCCTACCAGATTTTTATATTCGTCCAAATCATCGCTGTTTTTATCAATTCCCTGCTGCAGCTGATTACCAGTATCTGTAATCTGAGCCTGTAAATCTTCGCCGGTCTGGGAAATCTGATTTTGTAAACTTTCCAGTTCTTGATTATTTTGAGATGCGTATTCATTCAGGGCATCGGCCGCCACTTGCTGTGCTTGTGCGGATGCATCCTGAGCAATTTCCTCCACGGTAGTACCGTAAATCGTAAATTCTGTGGCATTCATTCGCAGCACACCGGAATCCAAATCCAGAAAAAAGGTTTCTCCATCCGCAGTTTTCAGAATCCCCGCCTGAATCAGATTGGCGGTCAAAATTCCAACCGTAATGAAAGCTGCGTTGAACCCCTCTTCCAGCGTAGCTGCGATTTCATAGGGCCCGTTGTACCCATTTTCGCTGGCGCCCCACCCCTCATAGTTAAAACGCCACACCTTTTTGGCCTGTGCCGGATCAGCGTTGTCGGCGATGTAAAGGGTGTCCGGTTCTCCGTCTCCGTTGGTATCCAGAAAACGAACCGTTCCGCCTTTTGCTCCCAGAATGCTGGAAATGATTTGCCCGGCAATGTTCTCCATCTGGCTGGCACTGGGTTTTTGTTGGATTTCCTGCTGCTGATCGGCAATCGTGTCAGAAATCGTGCTTTTTGCATCTCCGATTTCCACACTGATATACTTTTCCAGCAGACAGTCAGTGGTGATTTTGATAATCTGGGCTTTTGCATTGATTCCCAAATTCTCATATTGAATGGTGACTGTATCGCACAAATCGCACTTTTCAAGCAGTGCCAGATTGGTATACGGTTCATACTGATCCAACCTGACAAAGCTGGCCGTGATGCTTACTTTGGGGCTACTGATAGCGTTTGCTTCTACATAGGTCTGCCCCCGCTGTGTCAGCTGCTGTGGCGTGGGCTGTGTTTCAAAATCGCTGGAAAAGTCTACCGGTACTACCCGCTCAAAATCATAAGAGCCCGGCGCCGGTACAATGGCAGGGTCGGATTGTACAATTGTCCCATCATCTCCTACCCAATAAGGCATGATACCTGTCCTGACATTGCTGTCGTCCCGATCCTGCTCCACGTCCGTCAGGTTTTTCCCATATCGAATCGTCACTCCGTTATCCCGGCCCCGGTTGGTGTGCAGCCACACATCGAAGCCGTCCCACTCGTATTCCCCACGATACACATCCAGCACGCTGCCTTCCTGCCCGCCCAGTACAGAGCGGGTGGAAGATGGTACCGAAACGGAAAAGGGGGCTACTACGCTTTTATCTGTGAAAAATCGAAAGGGGCTTGCAATCGCTGCCTGACTTTGCAGTTTGACCATTGTCTCTCCGGCGCTGGAAGCGGTAAAGGGATTGAGAGGAACTCCTGACAAATCATAACTGATATGCTGAGCATATATCGTTACCACTCCATTGAGTGGGCTGGTAACCCGGTAAATTCGAAACGGCTGGGACAGTCGATAAGGGGAAGGAATTGCAAGGACAATACAGCGGGTTTCAATTTCGGCGTAATGTACACCCGAAACCGGATACTGCATTTCCAGCTCATAAGCTCCATTTCTCTCCTCCGTTACCTGGCAGCTGATACAGTCCGTCAGCACTCCCAGCCCCTGTGTTTTAAATTCCGTGGCTGTGCTGGGGAACAAAACCGGAATCATAAGCGCCACCACCTTGGTGTAATCTGCACAGCGGTAATTTCTCCGCTCCATGATACGACGGTTTCCCCAATTGTCAGCACAGGAAAGCCGCCAGACACGGTGATAATACTGTTTTTATTGGTTGTGCCGTCATAGGCGTTTTGCGTGTCGCTGTCGATAGTCAAACTGCCATCCATACCGGTTATGGTTATGGTACTGCTGCCCACTGTCAGCTCTCCATCTCCGATACCGGTAACTTGAATCATAGGAAGCGCAGGCTGCCAGTTATTTTGCAAATTTTGTCCACTTGTAATACTCACAGGCGTTTCGCCGGATTTTAGCCAACGCTGCGGCATACAATCAAATTCAATGGTTGCCCGGCCATAGAGATTCATCCAGTTTTCCGCATCAAAAGGCCCTGCATAGCTGGCCAGCCGGTAGCAGTCCGGCTCATAGCTGTCTTCCAGCCGGCAATATCCCCAGTCGGACATGAGCCATTGAACAATTTTGGATGCAGCAGCCGTCATTCCGTCCACTTTGCCATTGAAATAGATTTCGTAAGGCTGCGTCACATTGGTATATGTACCGGTATCCCGCAGCAATTCCCCCACTCTTCCGGGAACTGTTTGGCGCTCTATAGAGCGGGCAGCCGAAGGATAAGACCGGCACTGTTCAACTCCAATGTTAAATTCCGAAGAACTTTTCCCGTTGTAAATAAAATAGCTCACCATACCGCCTCCCTTCTTGCAGTAGCCGTTGCCAATCTGCGCTCAATTTCAGATACCAGCGCATTGATATCCATTCCAGGCGCAGCCTGTACGCTGATATTGATGCCGCCGTTGTAGTTGATGGAGCGAGAATTGGACATTTGAGACGCTGCCGGGGATTTTTGTGCAGCAAACTCCATCACCGCTGCACCATATTCCTGCTGCGCTTGAAGCTGCATCATAGCATTAGAATAGGCGGTATCCCCAACAGAGAAATCAATACCGGCAGATACCGTTCCGCTCACTGCATCAATGCCTTTTGTGATTGCGTTCTCGATTTTCCGGTTGGCAGATTTAATACGCTCTATAAACCCCAGTTCATATCCCTCGCCGGAATACTCACCGATTTCACGGAAAACCCGCGAGGGAGATTTTATTCCCAGAACATCCTTTGCCCATTGGGGAACCAAGTCAAAAAGGCTGTCAATGGTATCCTGCAGTTTCCACTCTCTCCCATTGATACCTGTAGTCGTACCATCTACAACAGCACCGCCTACTTTTTCCATTTCTGTTTTTGCATCTTCGGCATGTTCCTTATATAAATCCAGTGTCTCCTTTGTATATCCTTCGGTTCCTTTTTTGTATTCTCTTGCATATTGCTCCAAATTCAGGAGCGCCTGCGCATATTGGTCTTGCAGCTCTTCTTTCTGTTCTTTTGCAGATTTGCCGGCAACTGACTTTGCAGTTTTAAATGCATCGTTTTGCTGGGAAAGTAATTCAACCGCTTCTCTTGTATTGCCTTCCGAAGCTAAAACCTGCGCATCTTCGTACCGGGTAATGGCTTGGTAATATCTTTCTTTATCTGCTTTAGATTGATCCAACTGAGCTTGTTCTTGGTCTAACGCTTCTTTTTCTTTTCTCACTCTGGCATCCAGTTCGGTTGCTCTGGTAATATTTTCCTGTTGCCAAATAGTCTCATATCCCGCAGCACGAGCCGCTTCTTTTTCCGCCATCAAGTCTAACCATTCGTCATATACCTTTCCGTACTGTTCTTTTTGTTCTTGAACAGCACGATAATTCTCAGCATAAGCAGCATCAGCAGCTGCTTTATTGGTCAGAGCTTCCTCGTATCCGGTTTCCGCCTGTTCCATAAGAATTTCCAGTTTTCTGGCTTCAATCAAATCCATTACCGACTGCTTCATTTCGCCGTATTTCTGAATCTGGTTGTCGGTCAACTGATACTCCGTTCCCAGCGCTTCATTGAGCTCACCCAGGATAAAATCAACCCGAGCTTTGTTGGCGTCTTTCACTTTTCCATTGGCATCCACCAGGTTTTGAAGCTGCCCATACAAATTCTGCACATTCTGAATTTCTGCAAGGTCTTTTGTTGCTTTTTCTTCTGCCGCTTCGGTAACCTGCAGATATGATTCACGAGCTTCATCATTTTTGGCCCGGGTTTCTTCCAATAGCTCATTATGGATTTTTTCCGCTTCGCCCACATTTTCCAGAGAGGAAATGTAGCCTTCTAATGCGCCTACCAGCAGAGCCACTGCACTTAACGCAATTCCGATAGGATTCGCTTTTATTGCATTAAAAATATCTGTGATAATTTCTGCCGCCTTCATACCGGCTAAAGCAGCGCCAACGCCAGTAATAGCTCCGATTACAATTTCTTTATTCTCGATAATAAAATTAACGAAGTCAAAAACGGCAGGAACCACATTATCAATCAGATAAGAAAATCCTCCCTCGATTGCATCTCCCACGCCGGAAAAGTCTACATTTTCCGTTAGCTGCAGCGACTTTTCAAAAATTCCATTGATTCCATCTTGTATAGAACTTGTCACTGGCGTAAGGCGTTCAGCCAGCTCCGCCATGTTATCTTTGTAGTCCAGAGTGCTTTTATTGGCGTCAATCAGATCTTCATTGTTTTTCTGCCAGGCTTTTCCCACTTTTGTGAGGCCCTTTTTTTCAAAAAGTTCCAGTACTTTGTTGGCCCGTTCTGTACTATCAGAGCAATCCTGCAAAGCCAAATTGAAATAATCCTCGGCAGTTGTCGCGTCTTCGACCGATTGATTCCATTCTTCGGTTTCTTCATACTGCTTTTTAGTCGCCTCGTACTGCGCTTTTTGAGTATCCGTAAGCTGGGATAACTCCTCATCCGTGAGCTCGGTAAATTTGACGTTGTCTTTTAACTTAACGCCAAACGTCTCCCCTTCTTCTGCTGCCCAATTCAACACATCGGCAAAGGTCCCAGTGACAGTGCCGCAGCGAATTGTCTCGTTGATACCCTCTGCCAATCCGTCAATAGGGATACTGTCTCCATACTTTGCCCAAGCGCCGATAGCGCCGTCGGTAATCTGAGTCAACTTTTCCTGTTCAAGCCCAACAGCCTGCAAATTTGCCACCGTGGTAGCAGAGGATTGATCGTCACCCAACACGCCGAACAACTTTTCGTATGATTGGGCTGTTTCTTCTGCGGTATACCCTGCGTCCTGGCTGGAAGTTTCCAAGCTGGCCATGATTTTTCGGTACTCAGCTGTTTCCTCGGCGATTCCGTCGATTGCTCCGGCAATGCTCTTCACACCTTCGATAATTGCACCAGCGGTCAGGTTGGCTTTCAAAGCATCGCCAAAAGAAAAGGCATCGTCTTTGGCATCCTGCATGGCTTGTCCGGCATCGTCCACACCATCTTCCAGATTATCCGCTGACTTTTTGGCGTTGTTCATCTGGGTCTGGGCTTCATAAAGTGCCTGTTTCCACTTCTGGGTACGGGAATCCGCGTCACCAAACTGGTCAGTTGCCGCTTTTACACCCTTTTCCAGCATTTCAACCCGCTTTTGCTGCAATTCCAGCTGTTTTGTCAGAATTTCCGACTGAGCGGAAAGCTTTTCCTGACTGTTATCATTGGCATCAAACTGGGAAGTAACAGCCTTCATTTCACTTTCCAGTGTTTTCGCCTGCTGGATAATATTGCTCAATTCCTTCCGAAACTGCGCTTCCCCGTCAATTCCGATTTTTGGGCCGATATTCACTGCCATGCTGTCACCTCACATTCGCCAGTGCATCATCTGTGCCGATTTTTGAAGCTTTTGGCTCTGCGCCGTTATAGATGGCATAGCAGGAAATCATATCGCACATCTCCATATAAGGGGTTGTCATGATTTCCCGCTCATCCATATTTAAAAGCCGGCCGTAAAAAAGGAACCAAGCCCGATTCAGCTTGATTCCTTTGCTTTTTTTCTTTCTGTTTTTTTTTGAGCGGTTTCTACTGTGGGTTTTCCGGAGGCTTTTCCGATAATCTCGAACATGCCGCTATAGATTTTGAAAAACTCTTCCAGCGGTAGCGCCAGCACCTGAGTTGCCGTAATTGGGTTGGGCTGATATCCCGGTTTCCGGACAGCGCGGCTGTTTTCAGCGCCCCGGCTGAGTGCTTCCAGCATTTTGGCAGAAATTTCGATTCTTTCCCGTTGAGGAAGATCATTGATATCCCGCAGCCGGGAAAAATTCCCTTCCGGGCAAAGCTCGCAAATATCCAGATAAGCCTCCACGGTCATTTCCAGCGGGTATTTCTTTCCATCAACCATCAACTCATAGACCATGAAACATTCTCCTTTACGCTTTCGGACCAAGAATGGAAGTTATCACCGCATAAGCTTCTGCTTCAGACGGAAAACCGGTGGCAGATACCCGTTTCCAGTTTCTGGCCGTGGTATCATCCCGCTCAATGGTGGCGGAAAGCTCCTGGGTCTGCCACTCAATACTGTCTTCCTGGGTGGCCATTTCTTCCGACGGTACTGCAAATTTGATTTTGGGCAGAATTACCGGCCAGTACTCCACTTTTCCATTGTGCTGGGTACGTTTTACGCAGCCATACCCTACATAGGGAGGGTCAAGCGATTCCCCGTACCCCTGCATTTGTACCGAAGATTCACTCACCTGTACTTCTTCGGGCTCCGGCAAGCCAAAAATCAGTGTTGCGGCATCATTAGAAAGGCCGTCAACCGTGATGGTTGCGGAGCCGCTGACAAATTTACCGCTTTCAGTTTCCGAGACCACATTGTCTGCGTAAAAATTGTTGTCGTCCGCCGCTTCCACTTCAAGGCTCAAGCTCACGCCCCTTGCCAGAGGCATACCCTCGGAATAAGTAACCGTGCTGCTTTCATTGGCATATTTCGCCACATAGGGCTTCGAAAAACCAGTTGTTACCATAAACTTAACCTTCTTTCTTTTTGATTTCTTCATCGATTGCCGTTTTCCCCGCCTGTATGGCCGGTTTTGTGGCTGCCGCCACCGCAGTACGCACAAACGGCGTTTTTTCCCGGACGCTGCTGCCGCTCTCGGTCGCCCGGGCAATCATCACATTTGGCTGGCCATTGGGGTACTTTCTGGTTTTCACCTTGTTATACCCGTCAAAGCCTACCTTTACATTCCAGTATCCGTTATCGTTTTCCATGGGGGAAACACCCAGCCCTTCCTGTAACCCTTTTTTCTGAGCAGAGGTCAGGCTGGTTTTTCGCTGTTCCCGATACGCAGCCAGGGCTTCCGCTTCGTCTACAGTAGGCAGTGCGTCCAAGTTGGCCCGAATCTTATCGGTGACAACCTCCGCCATGGCATACACGCCCGCGCCGCAGATTTCTTTGGTGTTGGCGCCGATGCTCTGCAGATACTCTGCGTATTCCTTCATACCCTTAAACTGGAATCTGGCCATCACAACACCTCGAAAACCCACTCGTCATGGATGAGCTGGGTGTCCTCTTCGTACTGGGTACTGTTTTTATACCAAGCACATTCTGTGTTGTTTAGTGCCTCCGGTATGGCAGCCCGCAATGGGTCGGCATCATTCTTTGTATACAGGTCAACCGTACCCGATACGGCAGTTTCCGAATGTCGGTTTCCGGTCATAAAGACGTTTTCGCCATCTTCTGCCCACTCGATGTAGGGCGGCGGTGTATTAGGCGGTGCGGAAAAATGATAGACTGCATCCGACACGCCCAGCAGCGCATCTTTGATCGTATTAAGGCTCATCGATTGCATTCACCCTTTCCAGCGTTAGATCTGTCACCGGCTGGCCGTTCTCGTCCAGAAGGTGTTGCACCTGCAAAATTTTGTAATACCCTGCCGCTGCTGCATCAAAGGCCGGTTCCAGCTGGCAGCGGTCGGCGGTGGAAATCCCAGCATTCCGCTGGATCTCCACCAACAAATCCGCCCGATCGTTATGAGAGGCCGCTGTCCAAAAGCGGGTGACCCCGACGGTTTTATCACCGTAATAACTCCGGTAATATTGGGTATCGAAAACCATTTTCGGGAGTGATCCGGCGGGAGCTGCATTTCTGCCTCGCCAGATTGTGGCGATTCCTGCATCAAGTAACATTCGCAGTCCTCGCTTTCTCACTGAAAATCCGATTATTGAGCGCCCAGCGCAGCATACGGGGCATAGGCTCATCGGTTGCCCGCTTGCGGAAAAGATAGGACGCGTACATAATGACCAGCTGGCCATCCTCGGCGCTGTATGGTTCCTGCAGCGTGACACCCTCCCGTGAAATCAGCTGCAGGGAAACCTGAATCAAATGTTCCAGCTGGGCAAGCCTTGTTGCATCTGGTGAAAGCAGATTCAGATCAGCCTGCAGCAACGTCAGCAGGTCAGCTTGCGTCATTGCGCATCACCTCACGCTCCGGCAAAGGTCACGCTGGTGGCGTCAGGGGTATTGCCGTTGATGCCGATAGCCACAAAACCCTCGGCGATAACCGGCAGGCCATCATAACGGGCGGTTCCCTTAAAGACAGTCTGGTCTTCGATGAATTTTGCGTGCTCGCTCTGCTCGATGGAAGCGCCTGCACGTTCCGCGAGCAGATACAGGTCACCGTAACCGCCGACGATAACATCATCGGGAATAAAGTTTAGCACTTCCAGAGCGCCGCCGATAACGGGCATTTCGCCGTTGACACCGGCCACGATCGCGCCGGCTGCATTGATGGATACAGAATTCGCCAGCAGCTTGGTGCGGGTCTTCTCATTGACCGCCCAGAACTTGCTGCCGCGGCTGTATTCACTGTTGGCTGCGCCAGACGCCTCGATAATGCCCTTGAACAGGGCAGCGTCTGTTTTTCCGGTAAGAGCCACCACATTGGTGGTGTGCAGGTCTTTCCACGGGATGGTGGTTTTGGGGTCGCTGGGATCGGCGTCCTGTACCAGCCGGGTTACAATGCCCATGGGCATCTTGGAGCTGGCGCCCTTGCCATACAGGATGGCCTTATCCAGAGCCAGTCCAATGGCCTGTCCCAGTGCGGTGATGATTTCCGATGCCAGATTTACATCAGAATCTTCCAGAGTGGCGTTGCAGATTGCAATATAGCCGCCTACCTTGTATCCGTCCACTTCCACACCGGAGAAGGAAAGATCCAGCTCGTCGAGTGTGGCGCACATTTCCGTCCACACGCCCTCGGGGATCAGCCCCATAACCGTCTGGCGGGCTTTACCGGATACTGTACGCACACGGACATGCTTGTACAGTTTGGAATATTCCATAATGTTCTGCCGAATCAAATCTAGCACAACCATGGGAATCGTCAGATCTGCGCCGGTAACGGCTCTTTTTGTACCCTTGAAGGAGCGGAGGCGGGAAAGGAAGTCCTTTACATCCGGCCGGGCAAGGAACGCATCACGCTGCTGCATTTCCATGCCGAAAAATTTCTTGCGGGTATCCATATAGATTTCACCATTCCTTTCTTCCTGCTGTGCAGGGGGTGTGCCCGGTTTGGGCGAATTCTTTTCGATTTCAGAGAGATCAGCTTCCAGCCCTTCGATTTCTCCGGCCAGAGCTGTTTTGCTGGCTTCGTGTGCCTGTTTTTCCGTGTCGAACTGCTCCACCATTTCAGCGACGGCCTGTTCCTGTTCTTCGGTTTCGGCCTCATTGATGGCGGCTTCCAACTCCGCTTCCCGGGTGATAAATTCTGCATCCCGGGTTCGGAGCTGTTCCAGTTCTGCCTTTTTCTTTTCAATGCTGTGGCGCAGCATAATGACTTTAAGTGCCATTCTTTTCTCCTTTCAGGCGGGCTTTCATGGATTCCCGCCACTGGTTTCTTCTTTCCTTCCGTGCGTTTTCCAGCTTTTCTCTGGCTGCTTCCAGCTGTTCCTGCGCCCGGGAAGTAATGCTGGTCTGGGTGTAAGCCGGGAAAGTGCAGGGGCTTACCTCATACAGCGGGCTGACTTCCAGAATGCGGGTGCGGTAGGTGCCGTCTTCGTCCCAGCTCTCCTCCATACGGGAAATCTCAAAGCCAAAGCTGCACCCGTTCACATCTCCACGATCTACCCGGGCATAGGCATTTTTGGCGTCCTGGTCCTGTTCGTTGATTTCCACGCCGCCGAATAGGCCGCGCTGGTCCTCCCGCAGGTCAGCGGTTTTGTTGCCGGTGCTGCCCAGTACAATGTCGGGATTGTGGTTCCACAGGACTTTCACATCCTGGCCGGAAGCCAGCGCACGGGAAAACGCACCGGGTGCGATGGTTTCCACCCACCCCGGCCACACCTCATAGGGCTGGTCGAATACCGAAAAATACCCTTCCAGACGGCGCTTCCCGTTTTCTTCCCGAATCTTCATCCCGCTCATCTGCATAGTTCTATGTTCCAAATCTCATTCACCTCCATCCTGAATCAATTTCTTTTGGTCTCCCAGTTTTTCAGCCGGCACATAGTTTTCAAGTGCTAGCAGCTCGTTCATTTCCGGATCAGGTGGCATGTTTACCCAACTGCGCCACTCGTTGCGCCGCAGCGCCATCCGATCCACCATTTCCGCACCGGCGGAAACCAGCTCGGTGATGGAATAGGAAAACAGGCTCCAGGAGTTAAACCGGAAAAATCGGTTCGGGCTGTAAAGCAGTTTTTTGGTGAGTTCCTGTTCGATCATCCGGGCAATGGGCATGATTTGAGAATTGATGAAGTTGTTCCACTCGTCCCGGTTGAAGGTGCCCACGCCCAAAACAAAAGACGGCACCCCGATAATAGAGGCAACCGTCTTTTTATCCAGTGTCACCATATCCGACAAAGCCAGATCGGAAAGGGTCAGGGGTTTTACCTGTTCCACGGAAAACTGTTCGGAGGGAATCAGCCAGGGTTCTCCCACCTCTGCAGAGCTGGCGTAAGAATCCAGCAGTTTTTTGCGCCCTTCCGGGCTGGAAAATTCCTCCACCAAAGCGTCAACCTTTACGATGATGGAGGGCTTCCACTTGGATTCCATAAATCCTTTTTCAGTTCTGGCTGCCTGTTTCAGGTTGTTGGCCACGTCGGCCAATACCACCCGGTATCCCTCACCTTTCCATGGGGTATTGCTACTGGGATTTATGACAAAATGCAGCAGCTTGTCAGGGGAATACTCTTTCCCATTCAAAACTACTTTGTATCCCCATCCGTCCGGCAGGAAAGACACCACAGACGGCGGCATCGGATTTAAATCCCGTAGGATTCCCCGGCGGGTATCCGGCCAGACAATCACATTTCCGTTTCCGTCCAGAAACAGGGATTTCACGATCCAGTGGATAAAATTGGAGCGGGTCATATTGCTGTTGGGATTGATATCCACTTTCCGGGATAATTCATCCCGAATACGGACATCTCCGTCCTCGGTATTTTCCATCAGGTGGATGGTCATACTCCCAATCAGCCGGGCAATGGTATCCACTGCCGCCACAATTTCGGGATTATGGGCCAATGAGGTGTAGCCCATACATTCCAGTGTATCCCAGTCACCGGGCATCACGAAAGCAACACTTCGCTTCTGTGCAGGCTCTGCCCGGGCTTTCGGTTTGGTTCGGTTTTTTCGTTTACTCAATCTCCCCACCATTCCTTTCCTTTTTTCTGTTTCTCCATGTTTTCCAGATACCGAATGCAGGCAAATACCCCGGCATCAAACAGGTCGATTCGGTGTTCCGGCTGTACTTTATCGTACTGGATCATGTCGTCGGTCTTTTCAATGGCCCGAACGTTTTCCACACAGTACTCAAAAGCCTCGCTGTGCAGATAATAGAGGGTTCCGTTTTTGGCGGCGTTCTCTATGTGCCGGAATCCTTCGGACTTTTTGTAAAAATACTGGGGCTGATCCATGATCTTGAATCCCGCCGCCTTCATGCCCAGAAAATACTCCCGGCAAAATTTCCGGTCGTGTCCCACCTGGCGGATTTTGAATCCCATTTTCCGCATGGCGACAAACCAGTTGATGATGTCTGCATGGTTGACAGTAGGGCTATTGCACATGGTCAGCCAGCCATCGTCTGCCCAGCCAAAAAGTGGAATCTGATCCTGTTCCGCTTTGATGTGTGCGGCTACTACAGGGAAAAAAGCATGGGTGATGATGATATCCACGCCCTTGTAATGGCCAAAAAGTGCCGCTGCTGTCAAATCGTGCAGTTTGGACAGGTCGGCGCCGCCATACCAGTCAATGGGCAGCTTTGCCAGCTCCTGCAAAGTCCAGCTGTATTTCTCGTCGCTCCTGCGGAATTCCTCAATATCAAAATAGGCGGTCAGTGCATTGGAATAGACGTTCAGGGATTTCGCAAAAAAGTCCTTCCGCTGCTGCGGGTCGTTTTGAGCTTGCAGGGCATCGTTCAAAATGTCCTCAGGTCGGATACTCACCCCGTAAGCAGGGTTTGCCATTTTATGAACCACTGGGTCGGTAAAATCCACACTGCCATCCTTGACACCTTCCGGCGCACAGCACATAAAAATAAAGTACTGCTCATCCTTTACAGTACCGTCCAGAACCTTCCGGCAGTATTTCAGACGCTGCCCCAGGAATGCCTGCTCATTGTCTCCGGCCGTGGAGATACCGATCATCAGTTTGTTGGTATAGGCTTTCATGGCCTCCTTGAAAAGGTTGTACTGCTTGGGCTTTTTAAAGGCATGAATTTCATCCGCAATGGCAATGTTGCAGTTCAGAGAGTCCTGAGAATCCGGGTTGGCAGCCAGAGCGCGAATAAAAAACGAGCCATCCGGGAGGGAAGCCTCCATGGAGTGCTCGTTGTTGTTGTCGATGATTTTGACGCTGCCGCCTGATTTCACATCTTCTCCCATGCGGCGAATGTTGTAGCTCAGAAAATTAAAGCTTTCCAGTGACTGCATAAGCGCGGCCGACGTGATATATACCTTTGATCCGCTGCGCCGGTACCAAAGTGCCAGCGCCCAGGCAAGCCCAGCGGCAAAGCTGGTTTTGATGTTTTTTCGGGGGATAAAGATCAGAGCTTCGTGAAACCGCACGATATCTGTTCCTTTGAGCTTAAATCCCAGCAGGTTATACACGATAAACTTGTGAAACGGTTCCAACAGAAATGGCGTACCACGCAGCGGTGTACCGTCCAGCTTTTCTCCCTGTTGGTGGCACATGGTTTTTTCGATAATCTGGATACAAAATTCCGGGCCTTTTGTGTCCAGTTCATACTCCGGCTTTTCCAGATCCCGGAAAAATCGCTCAACCGCCTGTTTTAATTCTGGGCAGGCCGCTTCCCGGCCATCCCGGATGTCCTCGGCGTACTTCAATACAACCGGCCAGTTTTTTCCCTTAACTGCTTTCAATGCTCTTCAAAGCAGCAACTAACCCGCTCTCTTTTTCCTCTACAAGGGTACCCCCAGTCATTTTTTTAAAGCTGGAAGGGGTCATGCCCAATTCGCGCCAGTACGCCAAGGCGCTTTTGTTGAGATCGTCCCACAATACCAGCAGCGGGTTTTTGGTCATATTGGTGGAGCCGCCTTTGTTGGTGTATTCAATCACCGATCGGCCGCCGGAATTCTTAAACTCCCGGAAGGTTTTGTCCCGCTGTTCCAGGATTCCGGCCAGTGCTTCAACCACGGAAATATATGCATCGTTCTGCACATGGAGTGCAGTCATCTGTGCAAGAATCAACGATTTCCACTTGTTTTTGGTCATGAGCTGCACCCCTTTCATCAAAATTTGGCTCAGAGTTGGAAAAAGTTACCCCCACCAGTAAAGCCAAAAAATGATTTTATATTCCGGGGGTGGGGGGGTACCGGATTCTATTTGACTTTCTGGCTTCTTCCGGGTGTGCCTTATTGTGGCACGCCTGGCACAAACTCACCAGATTCTCATCCATATATGCCAGCTCCGGGTATTCATCGGCATGTTTGATGTGATGCACCACAACAGCCGGTCGGCTCTTTCCATACCTTGCACACCATACACACTTGTATTCATCCCGGCGTTTGATTTTGGCGGACTTTGCTTTCCACTTCGGAGAGTTATAATCAAATTTTTTCACAGCGGGTCACCGCCCCGATGATTCAGTTCCCGGAAGTATCGCCGGTAACGCTGGAGCTTTTCTTCCTGTGCCGGGTTGCGGTGCGGCTTGACCGCCAACTGAGTAATTGCCCGGATAAGTGCCCGGCGCTGCTCATCAGGATGGATGCAGCGCGGCAAAATGCAAAAATCACAACCAGCATAAATGCGAATGTTATACATACAGCGTCCATTGAGCGGGCAGGGTGTTGGCATTTGGTTCACCTCTATCTCTTTTCGGCAATTTCAAAATATCGACGGTCAATCTCAAATCCGGTGTAATTCCGTCCGGTATTGCGGCAAGCCGCTTTCGTAGTACCGCTGCCCATGCAGGCATCCAGCACATTTCCTCCCGGGTTTGTGTAGGTACGTATCAGGTATTCAAACAGCGCCACCGGTTTCTGCGTGGGATGCAGCCCTCTCTCACATTTTACTTCCAACACCTGCCGGGGATAGTGGATAACGCAGGTCTCGGTATTCTTCGAGAGGGTATCCATGTGATACACGCAATCTCCGTGGGATGCTGTTGTCTTCCCCTTTCTCCGAACGGGTTTATCCAGGACAATAATGCCCTGGGGATTGTAGGTTGGGAACTTCCGGTAAAATATGCAAACTTCCTCCACGCAGCGCAAAGGCTGCTTTTTGGCGAAGGCGAAACCGGTGGCCATGTTCTTTACCCAGTACCAGCAATAGCGGAAATATTTCTGCTGGCTGCTGATGAGCCGGGTGGTAAAGGGCTGACAGGCAGTCAGGCAGTTGCACCGTTGGGCTTTAATACTCTCCAAAACGCAGGCCACAGCTGGTCAAAAGGAATCAGGCTGTCCCAGCGACAGTTGGTCACAGCGTATGGAAGGTCAGTCAAAATCATATCCATGCATCCATCCGGCAGTAGGGACATTCCCGCGATGCAATCCATGTTGAAAATTCGGTTTTGATATTCCACTTTGTTGAAAATTCGGTTTTGATATTCCACTTTGTCCTCCTTTTGTGACAAAGCGGCCTGACCATAACGAAAAAGGACAGCCTGCTGGCTGCCCTCTTTGCGAAACTCCTTAACTATACATGATACTCGGGAAAACGGATAAAAACGGATACTTTCGGATACTATCGGATATTTTTTTTGCAAAAACGATTCAAAATATCATATGTTTTTTTCTTTACCGCTGCTTCGCTATACCCAATTTTTCGGCCAATCTCAAAGAAGGTAGGCTGGCGCCATTTTTCCCTTCGGGCTGGGTCGGCAGGGCCGATATATTTCAGCCGTATAATCCGTTCATCGATGTGGGACAGGCGACGAAGGTGTTCATACACCCAGACTCTTTCCAGCCGAAGGTCTGCAATCCGGGCTTTGCAGGCTTTCATCTCCCGCTCATACTCTTCTGTTTGTCCCTGCGCCATATTGGCGGTAGGGTCAGAAACCTGTCCTTTCCCGCCGGGAAGTCCGGTTATTTGAACACCGGACAAAGCAATCACTTTCATCTGCTGCTGGCAATGATATATCACGGCATTTTCTTCGGCAATCATGGCGGGAATATCGTGATATTTTTCCAGCAGGCTTTTTACCTGCTCCGGTGTTTTTGGTTCTTCCACAGCCTTCCCTCCTTTGATTTTGGTAGCGGTTTATTCCAATAACCCGCTGCAATTGTGAATGTCCGGCAGCGGATATTTTCCAAGTAACGTTTTGAAACTTGCAAGGTCAACTACTTCCACGATACAGTTTTCTTTCCCCGCCGGCTCAATTTGCAAAATAACGGCAGCCTTGTCCTCTTTTGCCCTTTCATTCTGATGGTTGATATAGTCATGGCTCCATATCTCAATCCGGCTATTCGCCATGGTTCTTTTCATTTTTCTCTTTCACCTCCAAAAACTTCACCAAAAAATCCAGATTATCAAATTTCTGACCCCAGTTGATAATCGTTTGGACATCCCGGGTTTCATCACGCCCATGACCAGTCCCGATATAAAACTTCCAGCGCTGTTCAATTTCATCAAAGGCTTTTACGATACCGACAGGCCAGCCGGTACATGTACAAAGCCAAAGAACCTCTATGTCTTTCATGGTTCACCCCTCCAAAAACCCTTCCTTCACGGCAATCTTCCGCAGCTTGTGAATCGTGCCGGTACTGATTCCGCTGCCGCTCCCGGCCTGCTTGTCCAGGCAGCAGAAGAAATCCTCCACACTGGGGCGGGCGGCAGAAAGGCCGTCGATAAATTCACACAGCTGCCTATCTGTCATTTTGCGGATTTTTACCGCTGTTTCATGCTGCCGGAGTTCATACGGCGTTCGGCGGCAGTTTCGTTTTTTCGGCATGATAGGTATCTCCTCTCAAAACGGCAAATCTTTGTGCTCACTCACCTGCACCCGCACAAAAGGCTCATGCTCCGTGTATTCCTTGGCAACTTGCAAAAGCACCACCTGTGCATCATCGTGCCAGGCAAACCCGTTTAGGGCATCCAGTACAATCTTGACCACGTTGTCCACATCCGGCTTTTTCGTGGGATAAGTTTGGCCGCCGAGCATAGAGACCCGGGCTTTTTTGCTGGTGCTCTTTGGGATACCGAAACAGGCGGTAATCATCACACACACCGGTGTGTGGGCCGGGAACGGAAGATCTGCCGAAGGCCATTGCTGCCGGAACCTTTGGCGGGCCAGCTCCTCATAGGCCACTGTTTTGTCCGGTGTGTAGCTCATGGATGCCCCATTTTTCAGCCGCACAACACGGGGACGGCCTTTTCCCCGAGGATCTCCTGGAATGGTAAATTCAATCATCTCGAGTTCTCCCCCTCTCTGTAATTCCAGCCAGTAGACCGTTCGTATTCTTCCAAATCAAAGCTGGGCGCCGGTATATTGGGGGCTGCCGGCGGCGCGGTGCCAGTGCGCTTCCAACTTTCCAGGATGGTACGCAGGTAGTTGACGCTCCGTCCCTTCCCCTTAGCGTCCCGGATGGCTGCCAGCAGGGTTGGCTTGCTGTATTCCCCCAGGAGTAAGCGCAGCTGCTCCCTCTCCTTCTCACTTGGCTCGTGAATACACAAAGAAAATTCCTCACACACCCGGCGCAGCGCAGCCGTATCCAAGGATGCATCCTCCTCTACCGGTATAGATGCTGCGTTAAGGTTAGATGTAGTTATATATGGTTTGGTTTGGTTAGGTTCGGTTATACCCGCGCGCGGGTTAACGGTATTTTTCCGTGGACTGTCCGCGGACTGTCCGGGGACGTTTTGCGGATTTTCCGGGGATTCGTCCGTTTGTTTTGCTCGTTTTCGGGCTTCCCGTTTCCGCTCCGCGTCCTTCCTTTTGTCCGAAAGACGGCTGGTATAGTCCGCCCAATCATGCAGGCTATAGTTTCCGTTTTCTCCGTCAATCCAGCCGCAGCCCACCAATGCATTGACCAGCTTGGCAGCTTGTCTGCCGGACCAATCCAAAGCCATGGCGATTCCTTCATTGGTAATACCCCGGAGATGCCCGGTCTCGTCTGCACAATTCAGCCCCCAAGTCCACAGGTCAATCAACAGCCCCACAGCTTCCCGGCGGCTGATTTTGAGGGTTTGCGCAAGCGCCAGTGTTTTAGGATGCCGCGGCATTTCCTGATGGAGTTCAATCCATATACTGTTAATCATAGCGCTTCCTCCTCAAAAAGCCGTGACCGGAACTCCGGTAAAGGCTCGAATCTCTTTCTCAAATTTCCGCTTGTCTCCGTTTGCAGTGGAGACGTGCAGCAGATAAATGTGGGATACCTGGCTCAAATCGTTGGCAGCCAGCATGGCCTTGACGTTATGCAGGCCGAAATGGCTGATTTCCAGCCGGTGCAGGATACGGGAATCTGTACGGCCGTTTTCAATGGCCCTTTCCAGCATCTCCTGGTCGTAGTTACACTCAACCATGATGGTATTCAGCCCTCGAAAGGTGTTGGGAATAAAACAGGTATCCGTGGCAAACAGCAGCTTTTCCCCGGTGCTGCGGCTCTGGATGAGAAAGCCCAGCGGTTCCGCTGCATCATGCTGTGCCGCCCAGGGCAGAACAGTCCAGAGAACTTCTCCCTGCTCGTACAGGTGAAAAGGCTCATATGCCCGGACAATCTGCAAAGCATAGGGGTTCTGGATTCCCGGGATGTTTTCCCGAGTCCCCTTTGACAGATACAGGGAAATGCCCCGACGGGCCAGCTCCGCCGCTCCTCTGGCGTGGTCCATGTGCTCATGGGTAATGAGGCACCCGGCCACCCGGGGAAGCAGTTCCCGATATCCGGCAGTGATTTTTGATGCGGGAAGCCCCGCCTCCAGAAGCAGGACGCTGCGGCCGTCATCCACAGCGTAGCTGTTGCCCTTGCTCCCGGAGCCGAGGCAGTATACCTTACTCATCTAAAATGTCATCCATAAAGGGCGCTCTGGCAGGCTGCTGGCTTTCCTCTTCTGCTGGAGCATCGTTCTTTTTATGTACGGAAAGGACCTCTCCGGTCTCCGCGTCAATATCAATCATAGCTTTGTTGGGCGTCTGCATAGGAACCGAGCCTTTATCGTCCAGCTGCTCCACCTTCTGCATTTCGGTGGAAGTGGGGCCCCATTTGCTTAAAAGCTGCCGGAGTGTGGTCTTCATGGCCATTTTGTCAAACTCCGTTTTCCACGGGCTGCTGGAGCTGTTATAAGAAGGGGAATACCGCTCCGCATACTTTACCATGTCCTCCCGGGACATATAAAAAACGTGCTCATGGCCGTTGAGCAGGCGGAAATAGGCGAAATAGCCCACCACCTTGTCAGAAACCCGCTGGCCGGAAATGTCTGGTATACCGGAAAGCTTGTCAAAACCCTTCAGCTCGCCTTCATATACCACATCAGCGTTGATAATCTTATACTGGCCGGTGCGCTGCGCCAGCTGTACCAGCCCTTTATATCCGATGGTAAAGGTGGGGATGTTCTTGTAGGGGACTACATAGGCATAGCCCAGGGATTTAATAATTGGCAGATGGAGCGCCGCAGCCTTGACGGCTTCCAGCGCTACCTTTTCCGGGTCACATTTCTGCAAATAGCTGTCCCCGGAATACAGGTCAATCATGGAGCTCAGAAAAGCGCCGGCCATTTCCTTATCCTTAAAGCTGTTGTATACCTGCGCTTTGATGGTCTGGGAATTGATAACCCCTTTAAACTGGTCTACTTTTGTCAGTGTGTTTGCCATAGCTTATTCCTCCTGATATGTAAAATTTTCATTGTCGCTGTCCATGGGAATCCGGTATTCATAATACGCGGCAGTTCTGGCTTCGGCCGGAAGGTCTTCTGGATAAAACCGACCGCTATTCTGCCATTTGGCAAAACAGTCAGGACACATGTAGTGATTTAGTACCGGTACCAGAAACCCGTTCAAAGCAGCTTTTCCGCAGTCGTCACAGATTCCTATTCCACCCAGATAGGTGGTTTCCTGTGCTGTGCAGGTGTACGCAATGTATCCCTGCTTGGTGGTAATTTTCTTCATTCCAGTACCTCCACCCGCAGTACTTTGTCCGCTGCGGAAGCGTACAGGCGGACACATTGGGACTGCGTGTTCAGTTTTTTGGTCAACTCTCCGGCTCCGTCAATCCAAATGGGGGCAGTCACGCCTGTGGCTTTAGTGATAGCGTTGATGATATCCACACCGGCCTGAATCTGCCGGCCGTCATTCAAATTGGAGCCGTACTCCACAAAAATGCCGTTGTCATTGTCGGCCATGGCTTCACAGCAGGTTTTCACCCCGCTGTTGACCTGCATGTCAAAGAGCTTCCAGCGCACTACCTCAAAATGGCTGTTGATGTCCTCTTCCAAGTCCATCGCCCGCAGCCGGATAAACTGATCTGCAAGAGCCAGGCCATCATCCAGAGTGGTCAGTTGCAGATTCAGTTCTTTCTGTTTGGCCAGCAGCTCATGGATGCGCTGCTCCTGCTGCCGGTTCATTTCCGCGTTCAACCGTTTCCGGGACAGCTCGTCCAGCTGCTGCTGAATTTTCTCTTCCTTTTCCAGAAGAGGGGCCAGCTGCTTTTCAGCGCCGGCTTTGAGTACCGCTTCCTCCTGCCGGATTTCCTCGATTTCTTTGGTTAGTTTTTGGTAATCGTCTGTACTTTCAAAGGGCGGCGGGGTGACAATGGCTGCGGCCAGCTTGTCCAGCTTTTCTTGTAAAGCAGCAAGTTGCTGTTCAGCCGCGGTAATTGTCTTCTGTTCTTTCTTTACAGCAGCAGAGTCCCGCTTCAGGCGTTCTCTCAGCTGAGTCCCCTGTTCTTCGATTTGCCGAATCGTCTCGCTGCGGGTCAGGTTGAATCTTTCCCGGGCTTCCTGCACCTGTTCCGGCGGCAGCGGCTGCCCGCAGGTGGGACAAATAGTGGAGGATTCGTCGAAGTTCTTCCCCTTCCACTTCTGCCATTCATCTCCCAGACGGCCGATTTCCTTTAGAATGTCTTCCATGGACAAAACCCGCTCTTCGTTTTTGCGTTTGAGAATGAACAAATCCCGCTCTTTTTCGGAAATCTCTTTCCGCAGTGCCTGGGCGTCAGTGTTCAGAGCATCGTTGGCGTGGAGGAATTTCCCCATATAAGAAGCCCGGCGCTCCGAGAGCAGAGCCTCCGTTTCGCTTCTTCTCCGGGCAGCGTCCATCTGCGCGGAGCCGGAACGGATACTGTTAATCTTTATAGTCAGCTTGGCCTTTTCCGCCTGCAGTCGCTGGAAAACGGCCTTGTCTTCCGGAGTGAGAAGCTCTTCGCGCTTTGCCAGGTTGGCTTCATCAATGCGGCCGGGGATGCTATCCAGCTCTTTGTTGACGGCCGTGCGCTGAGCCTTCGCCCAATCCCGATACTGTTCTACGGTCTTATAGCCTTTATATGTACGCAGCCGGGCCAGTTCCGGATGGCGATCCATGACAGAGTCCTCGGTAATTTCCGGGGAGAACAGCTTCAGCAGCAGCTCCCGCCGGCTGCCGGGCTCCAGCTCTCCGGGAAAATAAGACGGAATCGTCAGCGCCCTGCCGACTTCCCGGGAAGGGAACAGCGTATCGATAAATGCGTCATACTGCTTTTTGGTTTTCAGCGGGGTATCGTCCAGATAGTAATCGGTGTGGTTTTTGGCCTGTCCTTTTTCCGACTCCCCGTTTTTGCGGCTGAATTCTTCCCTATACACCCGCCGCAGGGTATGAACACGGCCGTCCACCTCGATGGCAGCGGAAACAGAGTAGTCCAGGCCGCTGGTGCCCTTGGTGGATACCTGAAAGCCGCCGTTTTTGCTGTCGCTCTGGCCTTTGGAGTCAACGCCGAACAGCAGCCAGCACCAGGCGTCCGCCAGAGTGGTTTTTCCGGTGCCGTTTTCGCCGTATACGGCCGCGCTGCACCCCTCCCGCAGGTTGAGAGAAAAGTGTTTCGTGCCCTTGAAGTTGTCAAGGGTCAGTCTTAAAAGTTTCATTTGCTTTTTCCTCCAAAATAGCCTATACTTAGGCTGTATCTTTCTTACTTGCCGCTCTCCGGTGTTCCAGCACTGGGGGCGGCATTTTCTTTGTCAAAAAGGGCTACATACTGCCCATAGCTCAACTCGGGCTGGCCGGACATTCTTCGGAACACATTATATAAATCTACCTGATGCATAAATAAATCCAGAGAATTTTTCCAGCTTTGCTCTGGGAGTTGACTCTCTAAAAATTCTGGCTTCTGGCACGCTTCCTTGCGCTTTTTGTACCAAGCCTTGCTTCGGGCTTTGGCAAGTTCCTTTTGGCAGTCCGAACAATACATGCGATTATGAGTTTTAGTCTGCACTTTCTTGCCGCATTGCCGGCAGATAATTTCCACCACTGCTTTTGTACTCATGAATCCCCCTCCTGCCCATAGTTCCAAGCCTTAATGGCTTTTGTCCGGGTCTCCATACAGATTGATTCTTTGCCGCAATACGGGCAGTACACATAGAATCTTTGGCGGAAATAGCCGTTTATGTTCGGGAAGCTTTCTTCCAGCTTTGGCTGGTGCCCGCAGCTGCACGGGACGATTTTGGGGAGGCTCATTTGATTTCACCTGGCTTTCTGGGCTCGATAATCTCATGGCAAAACGCACCGAAATTGCCGGTTTCTGCCATTTCCGTCTCTTGGAAGGATTCTTCGGAATAATAGTCGGCGCAATTGAGGATTCCAGGGTCCCGCTCAGAGGGATAGTACGCTTTGAAAACCTGTGCAGCTGCATGGAAGTCTGGTGCCACGACAATCACCCAGCCGCCACAAAACGGGAATTCTGGGCTCATACCAAAGGTAAAGTAATAGCGTTTCAGCATCTCACATTCTCCTTGTCAGTTCCCGCATGATGCTGCTCCGGTGTGCTTCCTGGCGGGTCATCTCCCGCTCCAAGGCTTTTTGGGCAGCTTTTTGCATGGCTCTATCCTGCCGCTCCTTCCGGGTCTGTCTCTTCCAAACGGCTTCAGCGATTTCCTGCGCGATGCTCATCAGCAGCGCACCGCCTATTGCCGACAACAGGGCAATCAGAATTATGGTTTCGGTCATGTTGTTTGTCTCCTTTCAGATTTTCCCCGGATTTACGGGGATTTTCTTTTTACGGCCGCGCGGTACGGATATTTTTTCGCCATCATAAGCAGGGCCGATATGCTCGAGGTCATACTTTCTAATTCCTTCCTCTGTCACCAAGCGGCTCCGCTTACCGGTGTTGATGGTTTCGCCGAAAAGTCCAGCGCGTATCCATATGGATGCAGTTCCCGGAGAGCAATGATATCGTTTGGCAATATCTTCTGCACTGTACAGTCGCTCCGGTGCCGTCAGCTTATCCACGGCCTGCTGTACCATATCAGCAATGGCCTGTTCAAGGTCAGTCATAGGTTCACTTCCTTTCAAACATTCTGAAAACGGTTCAGGCACTGCACATTATTGCAAAAGCGCTCTGTTCCAATTACTTTCAGCGGCTTCCCGCAGTATGCACAATGCTGCGGATTGGCAGGTGCTGCCTCATGACCCAAAACATCGGCCTTTGTCCGGCCGGTGCGCAAGCGGTTTGCCAGGCACATGATGGAGCCAGCTTCACACGCTTCGATGCAGTAGCTTTTTGCACCACAGTTCAAGCACGCAAAATCCATATTTCTCACTTCCTTTTTTGCATTATTTCGGCTCCCGGGTATATTCAGGTTCGTTTGGCTCAAAGTCCTCATCATAAACGAATTCATCCTCGATATCTACAGAGTTGTAGATATCTTCTGTAACACGGAATGTCTCGTTCAACTCGTTACCATTCTCATCAAAATTACGGATGGTAATTCTCCATGTATCAGGATAGTGATAAACATAGGGAGCCACAGTGGTATAGGTGGTTTTCCCGTTGGAATGCACTACCGTAATGAGGCGAGTTTCGGTATGTTCGGGAGTAAAAGTCTTGTCCGTTACTTCACCGGAAGTGATTTTGTCAGAACACCCAGACAGTAAAATTAGAAAAGAAGCTGCAATAGCAGCTAAGCGATATTTTATATAAATTTCTTACACTTCCTTTCTCCGCTGTGGGGCGGTGTTTATTGCTAACTTTGTGAGATTAGTTTGTCACATATTTCTAACTATGTCAACTGTTATAAAGCAAAAAACTATTTTTGTATGTTGACTCTGTTAGCAAAATATGATATTATTGATTCAAAGGAGGTGTGTTGATGAACGAAAGAATAAGTCAAGTTCGTAAATCTGCTGGGCTTACACAGGAAAAGTTTGCTTCCCGAATTGGACTTACCAGAAACTTTGTATGGATGATTGAAAAGGGCGAACGAATTCCCAGCGACCGCACCATTGCGGATATTTGCCGCGAATTCAACGTCTCCGAAGTCTGGCTCCGCACCGGCGAAGGCGAAATGTTCGTCGATTTAGGCGAAGACGCAGAGCTGACCCAGGTATTAGCGGAAATCCAGGTATCCGACGATGATACCATCAAAGATATGCTGGTTGCCTATTGGAGCTTGGACGAAAAAGAAAAAGCCGCTATCAGAAAACTGATAGACGGCATCGTCAGGCGACAAAAAGAAAGAGCCGAGCGGTAATCCCCCCCGGCTGATTCTTAACAATTTACTTTTTCAGGGCCTTTTCCAACGCAGCAGCATATTCCAGCAGTCGCTTGCAATATGTATCGTTGTTTCGTCGGATAATGGCTATCAATTCGGCAGCATTACGATTTGATACAGGGACGCTCGTGGTTTTCTCCATGTGATTCCTCCATTTCTCGAACATTTGTTCTGTTTTTAGTATAACACGAATTTTCGAGGTGTCAATGGGTAGCTATTGAGATCTATTATTCTTATCTTTTTCAGTCGAATTCATCGTAACACCCACTAAACAAGCAATGCTGCTGCAGATTGTTTTTACAAAAATTGAATATTGAGTGAGGTGTCAAAATGAAAACTTGGAAATTGGTTTCCGGGATTTTATCTATCATACTGGCAGCGGTTGTATTTTTGGAAACATTCCTTGTGAGTGTGGTAGGATTTGCGGCACAGCAGGGACAGTTCGATTTGATTACTACACAAAACGAATTTGCCGTCAGCACTTTGGGCGGAGTTATCGTTGGAATTTTCCTTCTTTCAGCTGGAATTGTATCGATTGTCACACGCAATAAAGGTAAAAGTGGTGAAATTGCCAGCTTGATACTCTATGGATTACCTACTATAATTGGTTTTTTTACGGCAAACAGAGCCTTTAAAGATTTATTTGTGTGGGCAGCATGGTGTTTGGTTTTCGCTGTTTTGTATGCAGTCTGCATCATTTGGCCTTCCGTAAAGAAAAAGGTGTTTCTATCCATTATGGCTGGGCTGTTGGCCATGCTTTTGATATATGGATTCATTCATTTTCTCTATCTTCGACCTATGGCATGGGGTGAGAGCACAGACACACAGAGCTCTTCGGAAGAAATCAGCCCTGATCCGTACTACATGGAAGATGTTCAGTGTCTTTACGAAAATGAAGTTTATTTTAATTTACTTAATTTAGATATTATTTCCGTTGAAGATGAAAGAAATCTTGAAAATGTTCCCGTGTTACTTGTATCTTATACAATTACAAATAATACTGCAAAAGCAATTGATGCAAAGGATTATCAAACCCAACACTTAGAAGTATTGCAGAATTATCAAACTGGTGGAGAAATCCTCTATCTTCTGGATGCGAAAATCGATTATGCGGCTTTTCCAGTGAACTTTAATGATTTTTATGATGAATCTATCAAGCCGGATACTACTGGAACATATCTAAGCGCATTCAAAATCACCGACGATCTGGAAACTGTAACACTGCGTTTCATCGCGGACGATGCCGCGACCCCGCTGGGAGTTGAAACTTATACACTTTCGCAAATTACCCAAGATGGCACAAATATGGATTAACCCGCCCAAAGGTGTGTTGATAAAATATTTTGAAGGAGTGTAGGTCATGAAAAAACTATTTGCAATTTTATGTTTGGCGGCAGCCTTGCTTTGCGGGTGTTCTTCAACTCCGGAAGGTGTAACAGAAGAAACATACCGGACAGGAAAAAACGCACTGACAGCAATTGACCAGTATTTGGACGGAGAAATTACGGCGGATGAGGCTCACGATAAACTGGATACATATTACGAGGTTTTAGATGAGCATAGCGGCACCCTTGATACAACAGGAGACGAATTCAAATTATCCGCCAACTGTTCTACGGTTAAGCGCAATTGCATGACGGCATCCTATTCCATCACGAAAATCAAATCCGGGGTTTCTGGTGGAACCGAGGAGTTGCTTGACAGCCGTAACAACATTGCGGAAGTAATCGGAGAGTCTGAAAGATAATTAAAAAACCGCCCGCGCCTGCCTGAACAGAAACGAATAGGGAAATTAAGTAATCTACCGTGTTGTAATAAACATTTTAAACAAAAATTAGGCAGCACAGAAATGAATTGACCCACCGAAAGTTGTGTTGATAAAATATTTTGAAGGAGTGCAAGAACATGATTGATTTTCAAAACGCGAGTTTTATGAAACTCAAGCCGGTACCTGATTCTGATTTTTCATCCATCATTTCCCCCATGTTTGTAGAGGGAGAAACCATCATGGGAACTTTTCGCGGCGCTCGTGATGGCATTGTATTTACCAATAAACGTATTATTGCCATCAATGTACAGGGACTGACCGGAAAGAAAAAAGATTTTACATCTTTGCCGTACAGCAAAATCCAGGCTTTTTCCGTTGAAACTGCCGGTGTGTTTGATATGGACAGTGAACTTGAAATGTGGTTCAGCGGTCTGGGAAAAGTTAAATTTGAATTTGTAGCGAATACAAATGTTTCTGAAATTTGCAGAATGATTTCTGAAAAAGTCTTATAAAAATACAATTCTGATTTCGAAGAGGAAGCAGAACAAAGTGAAAGAACAACTCAAAGAAATAAAGGAAACAAAGTAATATCTGCTGATTTCATATTGATAAGGAGGCCCCATGGAGTTTATCTACTATCCCTCAAAAGAAGCTGTAGAAGCCGTATATGGCACAGATGAAATCCTGATGATGCTGGTAGCCTTTGATGGCAGCAAGGCTGTGCTGGGGCTGAACGATGAAGCCTATGAGCACCACATCATGCTGGCGCAGGTAGGCATCTGGGAAACAGAAATTGACAAATATTTCCGTATTGTATTTGATAATACCGCCGCCGACTGGACATTTGTCTGCCCGTCCGGGTATAAGGGAATCACAGACAAACAAAAACGGATTGCGGAGTTTTACAAAGACGGCTTCCGGCTGATTTCCGAAGCTCTGGCAGAAATCGGGTACTTCATCGAGCTGCGTATTCCTAGACGCTACCGCCGACATTTTGACATCATGAGCGGGAAACTATCTCAATAAACAAAAAAAACCGCCCTACCCTGCGTCAACAGGATAGAGCGGCAACAGAATGAGCTTACCTTGAGCGGTATAACCCATCCAAACCAATGTGATTATACCACTTCCGGGGTAGGCTTGGCAAGTCATGCCTGAAAGGTGGTATTTTTTATGCCGACGGAAGGGCTGAAAATCACGCCCCACGCCCGGCCAGAAAAGCCCAAGGTCCTTACACCCCAACAGGTCAAAGCTCTTTTGACAGCTGATTTGCCACCAAAAGCCAGGGCATTTGTAGGACTTTGTCTATATTGTGGTTTACGTAAAGAAGAGGCATTAGGCCTGCAATGGGGGGACCTTCAAAAAGACCGGCTGACCGTTTGCCGGGCAGTCAGTATTGTGAAAAATCAGCCGGATTCCAGCCAGGAACTAAAAACACCGGCTGCCTATCGAACCCTCCCCCTCCCTACCCCACTGCAGGACATTTTGGAGCAGCTTCCTTTGTCTGGGCTGTATGTAATTTCCAAAGCAGACGGCGGTCCCATGACCGGGATGGCCTTTCGGCGGATGTGGGAACAGGTGACCCGGGCAATCGATTTTCCGCTGCATCCCCATATGCTGCGCCATACATACGCTACCAACTTATACTATGCAGGTGTGGATTTGCGCACTGCTCAGTATCTGATGGGACATAGCAGTATTGCCATGACGGCAAAGGTCTATACGCATTTGCAGGCAGAAGATGGATTGCGGGCAGCCGATAAAATCAACGCCCGTTTCCAGGAAATCGGCTGACTACTTTTTGACTACCTCGCTTAAAATCTTCTGCACTTTGCAACAGACAAAAATCCCATGAAATAGCCATTTTTGCAGTGATTATAGCCGATAAAAAGGTATATAAACTGATTCGTAATCAGCAGGTCGTCGGTTCAAGTCCGATCTCCAGCTCCAGTTGAAAGCCTCGACGCGCAAGCCGCGTTCGGGGCTTTCTTCCTTTCGTATCATAAAATACCGGTACTTATTCCATCAACCCTCCCAAAATTATGGGAGGGTTTCTTGTTTTACATGACATATTTTGCTATAATGAAACTACTTCCGACAGATAGAGGGCGTCCAGCGGCTGCTTGATACAACAGGGAATGGATTGCTACTCTTGTGGTACTGGAAAAAAACTGCGCCGTAGTCAAAGCTGACTTTGGCGATATTATGGAATACATCCCGGAGGAAATAAAATGATCAATATTCGCAAATTAGAAGCCGAGCTGTGGGAATCCGCCGACCTGCTGCGGGCGGGCTCCAAGCTGACCTCAAACCAATACTGTATGCCTGTTCTGGGGCTGATCTTTTTACGCTATGCCTACAGCCGTTTTAAGCTGGTGGAGGCGGAAATCCTCAAAGACCGCCCGGTTCGCGGCGGACGGGTGCTGCCGGTGGAAGCCAGCGACTTTGCCTCCCGCAGCGCTTTGTTCCTGCCCCGTGAAGCACAATATGCCTATCTGGTAGAACTGCCGGAAAATATTCCCGCCTCCGGATTGACCAACTGGAACGGCGAACCCATGAACAGTCTGGGCGAAGTGGTGAACAACGCCATGGAGCTGGTGGAACAGCAAAGCGAGCAGCTTTTGGGCGTGCTGCCTAAAACCTACACCATGTTCTCCGATGAACTGCTGGCCGAGCTGCTGCGTATCTTCAATAACAGCGCTCTGGACGAGGTGGGCGGCGACATCGTGGGCCGAATTTATGAGTACTTCCTCAATAAATTCGCCAAAAACATTGCTCAGGATGACGGCGTGTTCTTCACCCCCAAATCCCTGGTAAAAATGATCGTCAATGTGCTGGAGCCTACCCAAGGCATCCTCTTAGACCCGGCCTGCGGCAGCGGCGGGATGTTCGTGCAGACCGGCGACTTTGTGGAACACGCCGGGATGCGGGCCAACAACACCATGACCTTTTACGGGCAGGAAAAAGTGGAGTACAACGCCCAGCTTTGCCTGATGAATCTGGCGGTGCATGGCCTGAACGGCGTGATTAAATCCGGCGACGACGCCAACACCTTCTATCACGACGCCCACAATTTGGAGGGCTGCTGCGATTATGTGATGGCCAACCCTCCCTTTAATGTGGACAAGGTGAAAGCGGAATCCGCACAGAGCGCCGGACGGCTGCCCTTTGGCCTGCCCGCGGTGAATAAAAACAAGGAGATCGGCAACGGAAATTACCTGTGGATTTCCTACTTTTACGCCTACCTGAACGAGCAGGGCCGGGCGGGCTTTGTGATGGCCTCCTCCGCCACCGACAGTCAGGGCAAGGACAGGGACATTCGCCAGCAGCTGGTAAAAACCGGCCATGTGGATGTAATGGTGAGTGTGGGAAACAACTTTTTCTACACCAAGAGCCTCCCCTGCTCCCTGTGGTTCTTCGATAAGGGCAAACCGGAAACACTGCGGGACAAGGTGCTGTTCATCGACGCCCGGAACTACTACACCGTGGTAGACCGTACCCTGAACGAGTGGAGCGACTGGCAGCTGAAAAACCTGAACGCCATTGTGTGGCTGTACCGGGGCGAAACCGACCAATACCGGGAACTGCTGGCGGAATACACGGGCGCACTGGGCAGCGGGGACTTTTCTGCTGTGCTGGAAAAGCTGGAAGGACAGAAAGCGCAGCTTATGGACGAGGGTAAGAAAGCGGCCGCCGATGCTCCCCGGAAAGAGAAAAAAGCGGTGGAAGCCGAGTATGCCCAAAAGGTGGCGGCGGTGGAAGAATCCATCCAAACTGCAAAAGAGGCTTTGTGGCTGACGGAAAAGTTTGGCGAGGGCGAATACCATGACATTCCCGGCCTGTGCAAGGTGGCGGCGCTAGAAGAAATCGAAGCAAAGGGCTATTCCCTCACCCCCGGCGCTTATGTGGGGGTAGCGCCCGCCGAGGATGACGGCGTGGATTTTCACGAGCGGATGACCGAGATTCACAAGGAGCTGCTTTCCTTGCAGGAGGAATCCAACCGCCTGATGGAGACCATCTCGAAGAATTGGGAGGAGATGGGGCTGTGAGTTGGGAGAAAGTAAAATTAGGAGATTGTTGTTCTAAAATTGGAAGTGGTGCAACACCAAAAGGTGGGGCTACAGTCTACATATCTGATGGTGTAGCATTTATTCGCAGTCAGAATGTTTATAATCTTAACTTTGATTATAATGGATTAACATATATCACAGACCAAGCGGCTGAAAAGCTGAAAGGTGTTACCGTTCAACCAAATGATGTTTTAATCAATATAACCGGTGATTCAGTAGCAAGAACATGTATAGTTCCAGCCGATGTTTTGCCCGCCCGTGTTAATCAGCATGTTGCAATTATTCGTCCAAATCTCACTATTTTAGATGCTCGTTTTTTAAACTATTATCTTGCAAGTCCATATATGCAGTCATTTATGTTGGGCCTTTCGGTCGGAAAAGGTGCCTCAAGAAATGCAATGACCAAAGATATGATTGCAAATTATGATATTCCTTGTCCACCGCTCGAAACCCAGCACCGGATTGCCGATATTCTCTCCGCCTATGACGACCTCATCGAGAACAACCGAAAGCAGATCAAACTGCTGGAAGAAGCGGCCCAGCGGCTGTATAAAGAGTGGTTTGTAGACCTGCGCTTCCCCGGCCATGAACACACCAGAATCGTGGACGACGTGCCGGAGGGGTGGAGATATGGACATATTACTGATATTTCAGAATGTTTCGATAACAAACGTAAGCCATTATCTTCTACAGAAAGGGATAGACAACAGAAAAAGTTTCCATATTATGGTGCAGCATCTTTGATGGATTATGTAGAGGATTATATTTTTGATGGTATCTATTTGCTATTTGGTGAAGATGGCACTGTAATTACGCCTGAGGGAACGCCTGTTTTACAGTATGTCTGGGGGAAATTTTGGGTAAACAATCATGCCCATATTTTTCAAGGCATTGGTGAATATAGTACAGAATTTCTATATATGCTTTGCAAACATATGAATGTAAGTGATGTTGTAACAGGTGTGGCACAACCAAAGATTAGTCGAGGTAGATTAAATGAGAAAAGCATACTTATTCCCACAGAAAAGTATGTTCATAAATACTCGGCAATAGTAGAGAAATGGTTTTATAAATTACGTGGTTTAAAGACAGAAAATGAATTGTTATCAGAAGCCCGTGACCGTCTGCTGCCCAAGCTGATGAGCGGAGAAGTGGAGGTGTGAAATGGACAACCCTACCGTATTTATTTCATATTCTCATGATGATGAACAACATGAAGCATGGGTACTAAAACTGGCTACAGATTTGCGCTCTCATGGTGTAAATGCGATTCTTGACCAATGGGATTTGCGATTAGGGTCAGACCTTCGTTTCTTTATGGAGAATGGCCTGTCAGCTTCCAACCTTGTACTATGTATTTGTTCGGAAAAATACGTAAATAAAGTAAATTCTGGTGAAGGTGGAGCTGGATATGAAGGGATGATTATGTCACAACCTTTGCTCAGTAATGCAAATTCAGAGTTTGTAATATCAATTGTGAGAAATAATCCTTCACAACAAAAAGTCCCTATGACCTTTGGCACTAAATATTACATTGATTTTTCTGATGATACCCAATATATTGCAAAATACTGGGAGCTTCTTGAACGAATTTATGGTGAAGATTCAAAGAAAAAGCCTCCGCTTGGCGAAAATCCATTCTCGACAAAGTTAAGTGAAGCAATTGCTGTCAAAACAGAAATTGAGAAGGGTTTATATCATTCTCCAGCAATGGATGGAACAGTAACTTTTTGTTATGACAATAATAATGGAATATATACTATTGGCAACGGGGAGTATGCGTTTGATACAAGATGGAGCCGAGCCGGTAACAATTCTATTTATGCGGTTGGTTTGATTGGATATATTCCCGGAGAAACCTCAATTCCTGATTCAAAACATCTCTATAACTATAATTATTCCAGCAAAGTCCGAACAATAAAAACTGGGGAAGTCATTATTTTCGAAAATCTTTATCACCATTTTGCAGCTGTGAAACTTGGTCCAGTAAAAAGTAAAAATCACAATAATGCATACGATGAAATGACATTTGAATATCACATTTATTATCCAGAACAATGAGGTGACATCATGAGCTACGACTACTCCGAAAATGCCCTTGTCCAAAAAAGCGCCGGCCACCTGCTGGAACGGGAGCTGGACTGGGAGGTGGCCTTTGCCCACAACACCGAAAAGCTGGGCAAAAACGGCACCTTTGGCCGTACCAGCTACCGGGAAGTTCTGCTCACCCGGTATTTCCGGGAGGCATTACAGCGCCTGAACCCGTGGCTCACCTCTGCCCAGCTGGACGAAGCCCAGAAAAAGATGGAGAGCCACCTCTCCACCTCCTCCCTGCTGCAAATCAACGAGGAAAAGTACGCCCTCATCCGGGACGGGATTCCCGTTACCGTCAAGCGCCCCGGCGGCAAAACCGAGGAAAAGCGGGCGGCGGTGGTTGATTTTCAGCACCCAAACGACCCTGAGCGGAACCACTTTCTGGCCATTATGGAATTGAAAGTTCACAGCCCCTTCTACAACAAACGCCCCGACATCATGGGCTTTGTCAACGGCATTCCCCTTTTGTTTGTGGAGCTGAAAAAGACCACGGTGGACGTGCAGGACGCCTATACCGACAACTACAGCGACTATCTGGACACCATCCCCCACCTTTTCTATTACAACGCCTTTCTCATCCTCTCCAACGGGGTGGAGGCCAAGGTGGGAACTCTGGGCAGCAAGTACGAGTTTTTTCACGAGTGGAAGCGCTTGGAAGAAAACGAACCGGGCAGCGTGGCGCTGGAAACCATGCTGCGGGGCATCTGCAAAAAGGAAAACTTCCTCGACCTTCTCGAAAACTTCATCCTCTTTGACCACTCCGGCGGCCATACGGCCAAAATTCTGGCCCGGAACCACCAATATTTAGGCGTGAACGAAGCGGTGAAAGCCTACGAGGCCCGCAAGCTGAAGGACGGCAAGCTGGGTGTGTTCTGGCATACCCAAGGCAGCGGCAAAAGCTATTCCATGGTGTTTCTGGCGCAAAAAATCCGGCGAAAGTTTACCGGCTCCCCCACCATTGTGGTGCTCACCGACCGGGACGAGCTGAACAAACAAATCAGCGACACCTTTGAAAACTGCGGCCTGCTGGGCAAAACCAAAGCCAGCCAGTTTATCGCCGCCAGCGGCGAAGATCTGGTGGAGAAATTAAAGGGAAATCCCAGCTTTATCTTTACCCTCATTCAAAAATTCAACAAATCCAATGTGGAGCCTATCTACCCCGACCACGACATTCTCATTATGTCCGACGAGGCGCACCGCAGCCAATACGGTGTTTTTGCCGAAAACATGATGCGCCTGCTGCCCACTGCCTCCCGCATTGGCTTTACGGGTACGCCGCTGCTTTCTAATGACAACATCACCGAGCGCACCTTTGGCGGCTATCTATCGGTGTATGACTTCAAGCGGGCGGTGGAGGACGGCGCCACGGTGCCCCTGTACTATGAAAACCGGGGCGACAAAATCGCCGACCTGCACAACCCGGAAATCACCGACCGGATTCTGGACGCCATCGAGCAGGCCGACTTGGATGTGGACCAGCAGGAGAAGCTGGAACGGGAATTCGCCAAAGAGATTCACCTGTTGACCGCCCAGCAGCGGCTGGAATCCATCGCCCGGGATTTTGTGGGCCACTATTCCGACCTGTGGACCAGCGGGAAAGCGATGTTTGTCTGCCTGAATAAAGTAACCTGTGTTCGGATGTACGACATGGTACAGAAATACTGGGCGGAGGAAATCGCGCGCTTAGAAAAAGAGGTAAAGCACGCCACCCAGCAGGAATCCCAAGAGCTCAGCCGCAAACTGGCCTGGATGAAGGAAACCGAAATGGCGGTGGTCATCAGTCAGGAACAAAACGAGATCCAGACCTTCCAGAAATGGGGGCTGGACATTAAAACGCACCGGCAGAAAATGGTCACTCGGGAGCTTGACAAGGAGTTCAAAGACCCCACGAACCCCCTGCGGGTGGTGTTCGTGTGCGCGATGTGGCTCACCGGCTTTGACGTAAAGTGCCTGTCGTGTTTGTATCTGGACAAGCCTTTAAAGGCTCACACCCTGATGCAGACCATCGCCCGGGCCAACCGTGTGGCAGAAGGCAAAAACAACGGCCTGATTGTGGATTATATCGGCATTGTGAAGGCGCTGCGAAAGGCTCTGGCAGACTACACGGCCAATGTGGGCGGGCAAGGCGGCGCTGACCCCACTGTGGACAAAGAAGAACTGATTGCCCATATTTTGGATACCATTTCCGCCGCCAAAGAGTACTTACGGCAGCATGATTTTGTGCTGCAAGATTTACTGGACGCCGATGATTTTGAAAAGACCCGTTATCTGCTCTCTGGTGTGGAGGCAGTCAGCGGCAGTCTGGAAGAGCGGAAACAATTCCAGACCTATGCAGCAGAACTGGTTCGGATGATGAAGTATGCGGATCGGGAGGATGTTTCCGGTCAAGCCAGAAAGGAATACGAGGCCATTGAGGCCATCTATCGTCAGATGCAGAAAAAGCGCAAGCACGCCAATAATACGGAACTGATGGTGGAGATCAACCAGATTATCAGCGAATATGTGCAGGTGGACACACCTGCGGAGGGGCTTGCGCCGTCCCGTCAATTTGACATCAGCGAGATTGATTTTGACTTGCTCCGGCGGGAGTTTGCCAGATCGAAGCGAAAACATCTCATTCTCAAAGATTTGAATGAGCTGATCCAGCAGCGGTTGGATGCTTTGCTGTTTTCCAATCCGCAGCGCATCAACTACTATGAGCGGTATCAGCAAATTATTGAGGATTACAACAACGAGCAGAACCGCGCCAGTATTGAAAAGACCTTTATGGAACTGATGAATCTGGCCAACAGTATGGATCAGGAAAAGCAACGGTATGTTCGGGAAGGATTTTCCAGTGACGAGGAGCTTTCTCTTTACGATATGCTGTTCTCGGAAAATCTTTCCAAGCAGGACATTCAGCAGATCAAAAAGGTAGCAGTAGACTTACTGGCGAAAGTAAAAGCAAAAATTGCCGAGCTGGATCATTGGACAGATAAGCAGGAAACCAAAGCGGCGGTGGACAATCTGATTCGTGATACCCTGTGGGCAGAACTGCCGGAAAGCTACGATGAAATCAGCATTTCCGGTTACCGCCAAAGAATCTATGAGTATGTGTACACAAGATATCCGCAAGTGGCGTAATATAAATTTAATTTATGAAATGGAGGAAAAATCGTGGCACAATATGAAGTAAACAACAGCTCTATAAAAACATTATTATCCTGGATTCGCAGTGGGGAGATTGCCATTCCAGAAATCCAGCGCCCTTTTGCAAGGCGTTCTTGAATTCGTCAACAAGACTAATTTTCAACGTTACCTGATGATTGTTAAGTCTACTGGCATTATCTCTCCTGCAATGATTCGCTCCCAGAATGTCTTGAACTTTGGGTATGCTTTGTATTTGTTGCTTCATTCCAAAGGTGAAGATGCATCCATTATTGAAAAAGTTGTGCGCCGGTGGATAGTCTTGACTATTCTAACCGGAAGATATTCTGGATCCCCTGAATCCACCTTTGACTATGACATCAAGCGTTTTCAGGCCAACGATCCCATAGAATTTCTGGAGCACACCGAAGCCGGTGAACTATCCGATGCATTCTGGAATAATATCTTGGTGACAAAACTTAATACATCCGTAGCCAGCAGTCCAATGTTCCATGTGTTCCTGATGGCGCAGGTCAAAATGGGAGATTACGGCTTTTTGTCAGAGCAGATTGATGTGAAGACACTTATTGAGCAGCGTGGCGATATTCACCATATCTTCCCCAAAAAATATCTGCAAAAGTGCGGGATCAACGAGCGTGGACATTATAATCAGATTGCAAACTATGTTTATACACAGTCTGAAATCAATGTCAAAATCAAAGATCAGGCCCCAAAGGACTACATGGCCAAAGTCAAGGAACAGTGTACGGGTGGTAACTCGGTTTATGGAGGTATTGACTCGCTGGCAAAGTTGGAGGCAAATATGGCTGCCAACTGTATTCCACAAGAGATTTTTGATATGGATTACACCCAGTTTGAAGATTTTCTGAAGAAGCGCCGCCACCTGATGGCACAGAAGATTCGACGCTATTATGAGCTGCTACGATAAAAATTCCTGTCTCGATTAAAGAACAAAAGCGAAGTAATATATTTGCATTCGCAATCATTTCCGAAGACGTAAAACCCCACAAATTTCACCATCACATCATTTCTATCGTTTATATAGATGCATAGTTTCAATATACAAACATTTGTAATATTCAGCCCACGACGCATCTATTCGTCCACTTACAGTAACATTGTCTCCTACCTGAACATTTTCATTTATGGAATTTCCCCATGTACGATCACCTATTCTGACATTGAGACCAGCATAAGTTTCAGGATTATAGGCATCGATTTCTGATTCTCCATCATAATCTCCACCTGCGACATCTATGATATGACTAGTCCCGCCATCATAAGTTATATGCTCAATCACATATGCATCAAATTCTACATACCTTCCATCATATTTTTTACAAAATGTCATATAATCCATATTTTTGCTCGTCAATACGGTTGCGAGATCGGCACAATTATTGATAGTCAAAATTGGAAATTCATTATAGTAAATAGATATTTCTGCATCGGCATCAAATTTCTCACCAGCCTCCCATGGATCTGTACTGAATAAGCCCTTCGAAATAACCAGTTCACGGATATTAATCTCATAGTTATCATCATCTGGTTCACAAGGTACAGCTTGGATATTTGTAAAACCAAGCTCCTCAAAATGTTTAGTTATAGTTTCGATTGTCCAATCAGATCCAATATAATCCGATGCGCTATGTGGCATTATGATTTTTTTATTCGTTTCTTGGGGTTCCTTTATATTTTCTGTATGCTCCGATACCGTTCCCTTAATTACTTCAACATTGATTTCAGTACTTGTACAGGAGATTTTGTATTTCAGTGATTCATCTTGGTAAATGTCAATCGTAATTGTGCCCATGACATCATGATCATCCGCACTTACAAATTTGACTTCATGAACGCCTTTTGTCAGGCTCAACTCATAGGTTTCAGTTGTGCCGTGATTTATGGTTCCCTGTATGGAATCATCAACATAAACTTTGACATCATATTTACTAAAAATCCAGTTTTCTACACATTCTATTTCAATGGATACCGCATACTCCGGCACATCCACGGAGATGGAAATAACACTATTTCCCTGATATGAAACAGAGAGTTGGTATCCATCACTGTTTTCTGCTGAATACGATTTGTCAGATTCGTGGGCATCAACAGTAAATCCCTTATCTGCACACGCCGCCACGTAAGCATTAAACTCTTCAATCGGAGTATCACTTACACAGGCCGCAAAGCCATTTTCATCGTCCTGCGTAATTTCTCCCGTTGTCGATTTGGGGACAGGAAGCATACTTGCGATTGTGCTGTCAGGCCACACGAGTGTTCCATACTGCTTAGCGGCGTCTACACCGATATTCATTTTGTTATCGTTTTCATCATAATATAAAGACAGTTTGTAGCCGTCCGCATTATAAGCGTTGTAGGATTGCTCGGACTGTTCCGCCTCAACCGTGAAGCCCTTTTCCTTGCAAGCCTCAACATATTCGCTGTAATCTTCGACACTGGTCCTATACACATACAAGGACAGACATTCGTCGGAGTTCCCTATAATTTCTCCAAAATGAGATTCAGGTTCCGGAACAACATCGGCCAGCAGAATATCCGACCATGCAAACTTTTCGGCATCGCCATAATCCACGCTGAACAAGCTTACATACGGCACTATCAAGACAACAGCGAGTGCAAGTGCAACAAAATGAATCCAAGTTTTGGGAACCTTAATGATCTCCTTCTTTATAAGCACTGCAACGACAGTCAGCAGAATTTGCAAGATTGCAATAATACCAGCAGCGGTTTTCCCAAATATAAATGCCACAAGACACAGCAACACAAATATCGAGATGGCAACCGTTGCAATTTTGCCGTATGTACTCATGTCGTGCCATTTGGCAGAAGCCTTTTCTTTGATTTTGTCTACTACAGATTTTGGGGCATCTGATTTTTTGACATTGGGCTTGGTCTGCTCCGTTTGAAAAGTGCCGGAAGAAATGGTATCTTCCTTAATAGGTGGAGGTGTGGTTACTTCAATCTTGTTGCCACAGTATGAACAAAATTTCGTATCCTCAGATAGTTCCGCTCCGCACCTTGAACATTTAATCATCTCTCTGCTCTCCTTCATTCCTCAGGGATAGGCGGCATGGTGATAAATAAATTTATCAGCTCATCAACTGTACCCTCTTTTGCCCATTGCCCCATGCCCGGCTTCCATATGGATTTTTAGGCTTTTATGAAATCGTACCGGATACCGGGCTTTCAAAATCCTCATATTTCGGCATCGTATGTTTTGAACGCACCTTTTTTAATATGCTATCAATTGCCTCTTTTTTCTTATCAGTCAGCACATCAATCCGCGGCTGATATTGCGACTGAATTTGCTGGGGAGATATAACACCATTCCAACGGGCTTGTGCTTCATCAATTTGCACTTGCAGGGCTCTTTTTTCTTTTATTTTGAGAAAGTTCAGCGAATTTTTTTGATTTTGCAAACTGGAAATTTCACTTTGAATGGCGTCTCTTTGCCTATTGGCAGCAGCTATAGCCTCGTCCATCTCGTTTTGAAGACTGTGTATTTGGGGATCATATTCCTGAGAAACCGAGTCAATATCCCCAGCGGCTTCCTGCATAATTTGCCTTTCCATCGCTTCACAAGCTGCGCTATACGCCGCTTTCTGTTGTTCTTCTCTCTTTCGGCGTTCCTCTGCTTCCTTCAGCAGTCTGTCTTTTTCGTCCCTTGCTCCGGCCCAGCAATATTTGTTGCCATACCTTTCGACACATTTACATGAAATCAGTTCCTGAAGGGCCTCTGTTATATCGCCAACCGCATACTTTTTATAACGATCGATAATATCAGATTTAGGATGCAGCTCATAATCTCCCAAAACCGCCCCGATTCCTCTTATTACCGAAATCCTTTCTATAAGTTGAGAATACTCATTTGGAGAAATCATGCGTACCCCTAACAGGTTTGCATAAATATTTCTCGCCCGCTTTTCGCCATTTGCGCTTTGGCTCATAATCTGGAAATAGGCCTCTCTTTTCATGGAACTCAGCTCCACAATAGTCCGCTTTTTGAAACATTTTTTCATCACGTCTATCAAACGGAGCCTCTCTATTTTCAGTTCGTTGGATTCTTTTATTTCCTCCAATCTTTTCGATAGCGCGGCATCCGCAAATTGCATTGCTCTGCGAAATTCCTTGCTATCCTCTAACAGAAAGACCTTATCTTCCAAATCATCCAAAGATGCCAACCCATAAATTGAGAGAAATTTTCCTACATAAGCGTGGGCATCCGACGGATCTATGTCCAAAGCTCTTTCAAAATAATCTTCGGCACCCTTAAAATCTTTGTCTTCCAGCGCCATATTCCCTCTTTGCAATAGGACCGTGATTTCCGCGGTTCCAGCCTTTGAAACATGATTTCCGGCTATGACATTTTTTGTCCCCAGAATCTTTCCAATCCCACGAACCAAATCCTGAATTGCTCCGACTTTTCCCATGTCCTGCGCCTGTAACCTGGCGAATTCTTTTGGCATATCATACGCGTCAATGCCCTTGTAACAGGGAATCAGGGTTTTCTTCTCGCCCTTTTCGATTAAGCTCAGGAACCGGCTCCACTCATTCTTAACCCACACGGCATTATAATACTCATAATCCGTACCAAAAGCCAGCATAATTTTGGCTGAGTGGAGGGCTGCAAAAATATACGGTTCATATTCCTGCCCCAGTTTATCTTCCAGCGTTATGCGGGCAAAGAATACCCGATACCCCTTTTCGGTAAGAACGTCGTAGACTTCTTGGGCAATCACACTGTCAATCGTCCGCTCTCCCTTGGCATCCGTTTCCTTATAGCAGATGAAAATATCATAGGGCTCTTCTTTTGAGGAAACCTCTATAATGTTCATTCGCAGTCTTTCGATTGCCTTGGCCTCTTCGCGATAAACCGCCCGTGCTGCGGAGTCGGAATACTCCATAACCATTTCAAAGTTCCCATCATCCATCACATTCTCAAACGAAGAACGGTGACAGGTGGGAATCTTTTTTCCTGTCTTAGGGTCGTCCACGTATTCAATGCCATATTTGCACAGCACCAGCCCCCAATATGCTTCTGCTTCTTCGGGGAATTCCGTTACGATACTTTCGTATACGCCAGAGGCTTTGTCAAATTCACCGGCACTTCGCAGTCTGTTGGCCCGGGCAAAAAGTGTGATTTTTTTCTCGTTATCCAGCGCAGGTACCGTTTGGACAGAGCCGCAGTATTCACACTCACAGATATGCATGCCCTCTTGAACTTCAAGATTGCCGCCGCACATTTTGCATTTTAAAACTGTCATTGATCCTTCCCTGCCTTTTCTCTCTGTAGGCTTGTGCTTTTATGGATTCTTCCCACCATTACACAATTTTAGTACCGCACTCCAAGCAGAATTTCCCACCCTGCGGCACTTTGGCTCCGCAGTTTGGACATATAATGGCCAAAGGCTGCCCACACTCCATACAGAACTTTCCTTTATGCGTTTTTTTGCCGCACGCTGGACAAATCATTTCATCTTCTGCAAGGCTTTCAATTTTTGCTCCACACTCAACACAGAATTTCGCGTTCGCAGGAAGATGACTGCCACATTTGGGGCACTGTATAATTTGTTCCGTCTGACCATGATGGTGGGCTTCTCCACTATTGTTGGAAGCGTCAGATTGGAGCCCCTTCATCACCTCCCCAATCTGGGGCGCCATCGCTCCCATTGCGGCCACGCCTACGCCAAGGCCCAGCATCTCTCCCATGGCTGAACCAGCGGAAGTGCCGGCTGCACCCATGTTTCCAATACCTTCTGCATATGCTTTCTGTACTTCTGCCTGCAGAACGTCCTTCCGGCTATACCCTTGCGCCTGCATAACCGCGGCTTCTGCCATACCGGCCATTTGCGCGGCCTGAGCCTGCGCTTGTGCCTGAATCAATTTTCTCTCCGCTTCACGCCTTGCAATTTCTGTCTCGGTTGTCTGGTCCTCAAGAATCGATTCTCGCTGTGCCGCTTTGATTTTAACTTCTGCTTCCGCCTCAGCGGCCATGTAAGAAGCCCTGCTTTTCGCTTTGGAAGCGCGAACCTCGGCTTCCGCTTCCGCCATTCTCTTCTGCAGGGAGACGGTATGTAATTCTCGCAGTCTTTTAAAGTTCGGGTCGTCCTCAGGCAGCACTATATTTGTGACATAAAACTGTGGAATGGTTAAGCCGTACTCCTCAAATGCAGGAATCATTTTGGCTTTAAGGGCATCAGATAGTTCTGTTAAATGCTCGTCGATTTCGACAATATCTATATGTTGCTGTTTGATTACCGCCGAAAGATTCGACTTCACCGCCGTGGAAATTAAGGGACGAAACGATGTCTGAATGGATTTGGCAAAGCCAGCTTTTTCCTCTCCCCATGCAATCCCCTTCATGGTGCCAACCAATTTTACCAGCATCTTTTTGCTGTCCGACACTGCCAGATTCATTTCTCCGGAGGCTCCCAGCTCAATGGGGACTCCCAGTGTGGGTTCGTTAAATCGGACCTTAGAATCGGTTCCCCATTTCAATGCCATCTGAACCGTTTTATTGATGAAATACACTTCACAATGGAAAACGCTCACACCGGACACCCTGTTGATGAGACTGGTTAAAATCGGAATATTCTCTGTATACAGCTTATATCGTCCGGGCCCGAAAACATCCGCTGCCTGGCCGTCTGCAAAGAAAACGGCTTCCTGGCTTTCGTGGACAACAAGTTCCGTCATATCATTAAAATCCTCATGGGGATACTTCCAAATAAAGGTGGAGTTATCACCTTCATATTTAATGAGTTCCGATAATGCCATATCTTTTCCCCCTATGTTTTATTTGCGTGCAAACGCTTCCTTTATTGTACATATTTATTTGCAATATTCTGCTTTATATTGTACACTTTGTCAACATTGAAGTCAACGTCTTCGCAAAAATTCATAGTAAACTTCCTATTATGGGGGAATCGCTTTACAAGTCCACTATTATACAGATAAAACAAAACCACGCCCAGGCTCGAGCGTGGTTTATTTGCGCATGTGCGATTTTACTCTTTCATATTTTCTTCGATAAAGTTATTATCATATAAGAAGGAAGAAAACAGCCATTTTCCGGCTTCCCTGACGAAAACAGGTAATTTCTCTTAGAAACCTCTATTTTTCGAGTTTCAGTATTATTATTGACTAAATTTTTTAAAGAGTGTATAATATTTTAAAATGAATCGAACGGCGATTTATGATGGAATCTCATCGTTTTGGAAATACCGGAACGAGTGTAAATTTTTGGAAAGTAGGGATTTGTGAATGCGGAGAAAAAAACGTTATCTGGTTCCAATATGTCTTTTTCTGATGGCGTCTTTGGTTTTTGGCGGATGTTCTGACAAGGAAACCCCATCTTCCCAAGAAGAAAGTAGCCAAAACAGTTCTTCCTCCGTTGAATCGGTTGAATCGGAGGAGCCTTCATCGTCGGCGGCTGAAAAGCCCTCCATCGAAATTGTTTCTTCCAACGGGGATGACCTGTTAAAGTACAGCACAGAAACCAGCGAAGACCATGTGGTATTCCTCTCGGAAATAAAAAACACCAGCGACGTCCAGTTGTCGCTGGATACTATTTCTATTGAAGTCAATGATCCCGATGGGAAACTCTTGGGGGTTGTCAATTATATCTACGCATATCCGACCGTTATCGACCCCGGGGAAAGTTCCTATATTTGTGAAAACCTTATCACGGGGCTATATGCCTCTATGGGGAAAAACGTTACCAAAGAAGAGTGTGCTGCTGCAAAATGCAATATCAATTATAGTAAATCCAGCAACGTGATTCCTGTGGATGGGGAATTTACAGAATTAGAACTGTTTTCTACCGATTACGGGAATATCGCGGCCAAAGGGCGCGCCCTTAGCCATATAGAGGACACGGTTGAGGAGGCATATATTGTTATCCCCGTCAAGGACCAATCCCAGAAATTACGGACGGTTATTATTGATCAACTACCGCAGCCCCTAACGCCTGATACGCCGGTTGCCTTTTCAACACAGGATTTTGAATGGATTCCCGATATTGATCCCGATTCCGTCAGTACCGACGGGGCTATCATTTGTGGCCCAACAAAAATGTTCGGATCTTAAAATATCAAAGGGAAAAATAAACCGATCAACCCCGCAAAGGTATAAAAAAGTTCATTCCGCCGAATGGGAATGGGCAACTGTAAAAATAAAGGATGTGGAAATATTGATGAAAGAGAATTGGAACAACGACAGCAGCAGAAATGCAGAGCCTGTACTATATTTATATAGCTCCTTTTTCAAGAAAATGGCGATTCTTGTGTTAGTTGCTGGTGTAATACTGGGAATTGTTATGGGTGCTATTTTCCAAACGGTTCCTTTGGAAGAACTTATGACCTCCAGTTTCGTTGTAGAAAAAACTTTTAATATTTCTTTAATGATAGGGACTTGGGCTGGATTTGCCGTTGTTTCTGCGTTGTTAGCAACCGTTTCCTGCCACTTTAAAAACCAAGAAACAGAAATTGAATTATTGCAGGATATTCGCAGAAAGATGGACCGCACAGAATAAAATCGTTAGAGTCTATTTCAACTGGAAAAAAGTGTTTTATTGCATCCCCTATTTCCCAATAAACCCCGCATGGTATCTGCTGTTTTCAGCGGTACCAGCGGGGTTTTGTTTTTCCGGGTTCGGGCGTTGATTGTCTTTGAATTGGATTCCTCATGGACTTTCTATCCGTCACCAAGAAGGATGTGATTGACGATTTTGGTCGAAGATAAGATATTTTTGTTGACGAAAAACTAAGTGCTGTGTATAATAGAAAATTAGAATATAGGATTTTCATGTCAAAAACATATTTATTTTGTCGTAGACACAAGATTATAAAAAGCCATAATATTCCTACCAGATTTTTGGCTATTCTTCAAGAGAATTTCCTTGATTAGAAAAATTGAATAGGGTTAATTCGCCAAAGGGCGTTTTAATAATATTATTTTTTATGGAAGAAGGGTCATTATGAAAACTTGGAAACTGGTTTCCGGTATTCTGTCCATTGTGTTGTGCCTTGTTGTCCTGTTCCAGTCTTGCGCAGCAGGCATTGCCAACACTTTGGCCGACAACGGAGAGGTCAGTGGTTCTGCCGGTGCAATTGTTGCCATCCTGATGTTGGCAGGCGGCATTGTATCCATCGTAACCCGTAAGGGAAGCAAGGGCGGCAACATCGCTGTGATTGTCCTGTTTGGCATCGCCGCAATTTGCGGTTTCACCATGGCAGGTACAATCTATACCGACCTGTATGTCTGGGCAGTTTGGTGCCTGATTTGTGTGGTTCTGGCTGTGGTATCCCTTATCAAGACTCCCAAAAACGCATAACATCAGCACTGCATCCCCTATTTTCACAATAAAACCCCGCATGGTATCTGCTGTTTTCAGCGGTACCGGCGGGGTTTTGCTTTTCCATTAAATTTTATTGAGCAGCTTACTCTTCCTCAAGATCTTTCAGAAAATCGGAGCGAACATCCCCGCTAATCCCTTGGACATAGATTAAAAAGCTATCATCATCTTCCACAAGTGCAATTTGATAGGTTCCCTTAGAGGTTTTTGTTGTCCAAGCCAGGCCTTCCTGTTTAAGGGCTTCATCAACATACTCTTCTGATTCTCCATAAACAGAATCCAGGTACTCCTTCATATCATCGAAAGTAGGAGGATTATTATCTTTTGAAGAGGGCATATAGAAAATTTTACACAGAAGATTATCGCTGTTAAATTCAAACACCGCCACAAATTTATGACCATCGATAATTGAAAGCCCATCGCCATCATCCGACAGGGTATAGTTACCATATTCTTCGTCATAAACAAGGCCACGTTTTTCAGCCGCTTCCTCTTCTGGGGTCGTCAATTCCGTTTCCAAGTCATCTGGGTAGCACAATTTCGCATCAATCTCAGGAGTACTGTTCGACGCACAGGCGGAGAACATCATCAATGCCATGACGGCAGCCAGAAAACCACAAAGCCATTTTTTCATAAAATCACACTCCTTTATTTACATCATATCATAATATCCGATATTTGTAAATAGTAAATGTATTTTTGCAGCATATTTGACAAGTTCTCGCCATAAAGAAAAGTTTGTTTCATGGTGCTTGGTTTTTATGGAAGTTTTGAAAAAAGCTCCCATCACAAAATTCTAAAGAAAAAGGCACCCCGAAGGGTGCCTTATCCAATATTTTCTAAGTACATTACCGAAGGACATCTGTCATATAAAAGGATACCACCTCATCGTCCTTGCAGTTAAAAGTTACCGAATAGAGACCAACGTCTTCGGAATCCCCTGTCAGCTCCCCGATGGTTTTGTTGCTGTCTACGATTTCATACTTCCCGTCCTGGTAACGGAAGGCATAAAGGTAAGACGTTTCCCCATCATCGGAATCATTTACAGAGCAAAGGTCGCCCAGCTTTTCCTTTAGAGAATCCTCGCTGTCGCCCAAACCGATTCCAAAACTGGTGATCGCTTTCCCTTTGCTGCCCGATAATACAAAAATGGCCGAAACCGAGTTGGGGTCTTCCGTTTGATAATCCACCGACAGGCTTACGTCCGACGACCACCTGTCTGAAAGCATATTCTCGCTGTCTGTTACATCGTCAGGCTCTTGTTCCATTTCTTTTCGGACTTCTTCCTGATTCATCATCATGTCCACGGTTTTTTCGCCGTCCACCGTAACGCCCAGTGCTTCGAATGTATTCTCAGACTGATTCTGACAACCCGACAAAGCAAACACGACCAAAACACATGCCAACATTAAACCAATTGCTTTTTTCATGAAGAATATGCTCCTTTTGATAAATAAACTTAATATTTATAACCCGTTTTGTTCTACCCCGTATACGGCCTGTTCATGGGTGAAGCCCTCAAATTCCAGCTGCCCAATCAGCCCGTCCCGGGAGAAAGACATCACGGATAAATATTGCTCTGCTTTTTTAACAGCCTGTTCCTTCCAGTCGGCGCCGCAGTTATCCACGCCATACTTTGCCTGGTCACTGGTAAACTCCTCAAACTCCAGCTGCTCCTGCAATCCCGAATAGGAAAAAGCAGAATATTCCAGATAATCCTTGGCTTTTTGCAGCGCTTGCTCATTCCAGTCGGCACCGCAATGGTCTACCGCATACACAGCATCCTCATGGGAATACTCTTCAAATTCCAGCTGTCCAATCAGTCCTTCTCGGGAGAAAGCGGAAAAACGCAGATAACTTTTGGCCTGTTCCAAAGCGTTTTTCTGGCTTGTCGTCACGCTGGGTTTTTGGGTGGCACTGGGTTTCTTAGTAGATGCGGGGGTGGAAGATTCCTCCTCTTCCTTTTCTGAATCTACAGGCTCCCCGGTTTCATCTTCTTTCTCTTCTTCCGATTCCTCAGCATCGGGGTCCAGGAAAACTACCTGTTTCAACACATCGTCTTCGAGAACCGCAGAAGCCACACTGGAACTGAATTCGTCGGACCAAATGCAGGTGCTCCCAGCGGTTTCCGGCTGAAATCCCATGATTTCAGATGCCTCTGCCAACGTCATACCGTCTTTCAGCTGCTTGGCATGGATAGTAAAACGCTCCCCATAGCAATAAGCCTGGTGATGGTCGGCGTCGGAAGGCTGGGCTATGATTTCCCCGTCAAAAACATCGGCATACTCAGAAACCTGCTCTTCTGTCAGGGCATTGTTCAGGCGCAGCAGCACATTATCCCACATCACCTGATACTGCAGTGAGTCCAGACTGGAGAATCCCTGCAGATATTCCGCGCGTTTTTCAGCATCTTCCGGAGTTTCAAAAATTTCCACTGAACCGCCTTGAGGTTCCTCTTTGGAATACTCCGCCTCCACACGTTCATCGACAAAGTTCCCCTTTTCCGTATAGGCACTATCACCGCCGTTGGGATCATTTTCCTCTGTATATACGATGTAATAAGGGATAGGCAGGTCTGCATCCTGCAGTGATTTTATCACAGAAGATACATTGATTTCTTCCTGTTCAGACGAGTTTGCTTCGGGCTGTCCGGAGCATCCGGCCAACACACTGCACAGCAATGCTAAAATTGAGAACCACGCTACTATCTTTTTCATAAAAAATACCCTCCTTTTCTTCGTCATATTATACCAGAATTCATCTGGTTTGTAAAGAAAAATACAGCTTTACGCAAATATATTTTCAAAATCTTGTCATATTTTTACACGTTTTGTTTCCTTACCATTGACGAAAAGGAAGAGAATGAGTATACTTTTTAGGCAGAGGCTTTTCTGCATATTTTTGCGTTAACAGTAAAAAGGAGGATATAACATGAAAGGATGGAGGCGGATTTCCGGGATATTATCCATCGCTTTGGGCGCGGCTATGGCCATGCAGGCCTATGAAGCTAATATATTTACCGCTCTGCAAGTCATTGGGCCAGAGGGGCTGAAAGGCAAATTTGCCGCCGGTGTGCTGGTGGCAGCTTTACTGGTTTTGGGCGGCCTTGTTTCCCTGTTCAGCGGCAAATGCGGAAATGGGAGCAGCTTTGTGCTCATCATCCTGTTCGGTTTGGGCGCTATTCTTTCGTTTGCTTCTCAGGGTGTTTCCTACACCAATTTGACTATTTCGGGTGTCTGGTGCTTGATTTGCTTCATTTTGGCAATTGTTTGCCTGAGCCGGAATTCTTCCCGGAGCAGATAACCCCCAGGATACAGTCCGTCATTGGACCCTCGCAGGCTATGGTCTGCGGGGGTTTTTTCGTCTGTTACCTCAGGCCACCCCCTCAAAGGTTCTGTCAGAAGTTTTCTCTTCTGCTTCCGGTAAACGCCATCTCACAGTCCCCCATCCGGTCATGCGTTCATACTCGTCCAAATCAAAGCTGAGATCCGCTTCGCCGGTACCTTTGCCTTCCTTTCCGGCCGGGATTCCTTCCTGCTGCCATCGCTTCAAAATCGTCCCCACATAGCTAACGCTTTTCCCCTTTCCCCGGGCATCCTCCACCGCTGCCAGCAAAACCGGTTCACTGTATTTTTCCAGCATCAGCTGAAGCTGGGCCTGCTCCTTGCTTCCCGGAGTATGGATTGCCTGAGAAAACGCTTTACACACACGGCGCAGCGCAGCCTTTTGACCGTCGCCCGCCGTCGAAAGCTCCGCCTCCCCTTTTTCCGAAGCCTCCGGGACGGGCTGCTGTGAAGGTGTGGTATGGTCTGGTTGGGTTTGGTCTGGTAAGGTGTGGTTTGGTATAGGCGTTACATTCCCTTTTGGTAACGTTTCTGTAACGTTACAATTTTCGTTGCTGATTATCCCTTCACTTAACTTTTCCTTTTTTTTGCGCTCCCGGTATTTTCTCACCCGCTCCTTGGTTTTTTCCCGCTGCCTTTCCAAATAGTCCACAATCATTCCCTGCCGCTTGTCCCAGTTGCGAACCACTGTCCGGCCATCCTCCAGCTGTTCCACAAACCGCGCTTCCCGCAGTGCATCACAAAACCGCGCCGCTGCCTTTGCCCCACTCTTCTCCCACTTGGCTGCCGCTGCAATGGCTCTGGGCGGGAATTCGCTCAAGTCCCCGTCCGGCGCGTTGGCTGCCACCCAGGTCCACAGGCACACCATCAATCCAACGGCGTGGGCGTCTGTAATGCCCAAAATATCCGACAGCTTAAAAATCTTATCATGGTCCCGAATGGTATCCTCTACCTGTATCCACATATCAATGCCTCCTTCAGCCAAAGCCAGGCGTCCTGTACACCTGGAATGTTTGGATTTTTTCTGCCTTTACTATAACAAATCCCTCTTTTGGGCGCTCCCTAACATTGGCATAAAAGAAGCTTTTCTTTCATATATACAAATATTTCATTCACCTGTTTAAAACAAAAAAGCGCCCCCGACCAGCAGTCAGGGACGCTTTCACCATGAAAATGGCAGGAAAAAAGGGACCCGAAGGCCCCTTATGTGACTCCAACTCAGATTGCGCGGGTGACTTTCCCGGAACGCAAGCAGCGGGTGCAGGCGTAAATACGCTTGGGAGTACCATTCACAACTGCTTTTACGCGGCGGATATTGGGTTTCCAAGTTCTGTTAGAACGACGATGGGAGTGGGAAACCTTAATGCCGAAAGCGACGTCCTTGCCGCAAATATCACACTTTGCCATGTCTGCACCTCCTTCATGTGGAACGATCTAAAATGCAACATTGGTATTCTATCAGATTTGGAAAGAAAAAGCAAGTGTTTTTTTCAATTTACCCGGAAAATCTTCCCCTTTGACGGATTCCCGCCAGCTTTTGGGGTGGTTTTTTGGTATGATGGCTGGTTTTGAAGCGAAAAATAGTTGTACCCCCGCCAATAAATATGGTATGATAGATAAAACTACTTCCACAAACAAGGAGGATTTTACCACAATGGGAATTATCAAGACCGCTTTTAACGCCCTGGGCGGCACCCTCGCTGACCAGTGGCTGGAAACCATAGAGCCCTTTGATATGGGCGACAATACCGTGATGACCTGCGGCGTGTCCGTCCGCCGGGATGACAAGCGCAACGGCAACCGCAAAGGAAGCCAGAATGTGATTTCCGACGGCTCCGTTATCCATGTCTACCCCAACCAGTTTATGATGCTCATAGACGGGGGCAAAATCGTGGACTATACCGCCGAGGAAGGCTATTATCAGGTAAATAATTCTTCGGCCCCGTCCCTGTTCAACGGCTCTCTGGGCGATTCCGTCCGGGATTTCTTCGAGCGCGTCAAGTTCGGCGGCGCCACCCCTACCGCCCAAAAAGTGTACTACATCAATTTGCAGGAAATCAAGGGCATTAAGTTCGGCACCCGCAACCCCGTCAACTATTTTGATAACATGTATAACGCCGAGCTGTTCCTGCGGGCTCACGGCACCTATTCCATCCGCATTACCGACCCCCTGCGTTTCTATTATGAAGCAGTGCCGCGCAACAAGGAAATCGTGGATATTAAGGACATTAACGAGCAGTATATGGCCGAATTCCTCGACGCCCTCCAGTCCGCCATCAACCAGATGTCCGCCGACGGCATCCGTATTTCCTTTGTGGCCTCCAAAAGCCGGGAGCTCAGCCGCTATATGGCCGACATCCTCGACGAGGACTGGAAGAAAAGCCGCGGTATGGAAGTCCAGTCGGTGGGCCTTGCCAGCATCTCCTATGACGAGGAGTCCAAAAAGCTCATCAACATGCGCAACCAGGGCGCTATGCTCGGCGATGCCGCCGTCCGGGAAGGCTATGTCCAGGGCGCCATGGCCCGGGGCTTTGAGGCTGCCGGTTCCAACGCAAACGGCGCGGCTGCCGGATTTATGGGCATCGGCATGGGCATGAACGCCGGTTCCGGTATGGCCGGGGCTTTTTCCCAGGCAAACCAGCAGCAAATCCAGGCCCAACAGCAGGCCGCCCAGCAGCAAGCATCCCAGCAGGAAGCCACCGGATGGGTGTGTTCCTGTGGGGCAAAAAATCCCGACGCCGCCAAATTCTGCCCCCAGTGCGGAAATAAAAAGCCCGAAGCCCCCGGTGAGTGGGTGTGCTCTGAGTGTGGCACCAAAAATACCGGCAAGTTCTGTATGAACTGCGGCAAACCCCGCCCGGCTTCGGGAAAATTCCACTGCAACAAGTGCGGCTTTGAAACCGACAACACCGCCGGTATGAAGTTCTGCCCCGAATGTGGCGACCCGGTGAATGAGGAAGATTTCAAATAAGGAGCAGTCTGTCTGCCATAAAAGGGGAACGAAATTATGTCTGTCGTATCATTAAAATGCAAAAACTGCGGCGGCGAGCTTCTGTTTGACCCGGATACGCAACAATTCCACTGTGAATATTGCGGCAGCTATTTTATCCGGGAAGAACTGGGGCAGGAGCCGCAGGAAGAAACCGAAGACCCTGCTCCCAAAACGGAGCAGCAGCCGGAGCCGCAGCAGTCCGATGAATTTTATGACAATGTGGTGGAATACACCTGTCCCAGCTGCGGCGCACAGGTGATTGCGGAAGCTTCCACTGCCGCCACCTTCTGCTATTATTGCCACAATCCGGTGGTACTCTCGCCCCGGCTTTCCAACTCCCTCAAGCCCGACAAGGTCATTCCCTTCGTGCTGGACAAGGAAAGGGCTGCCCAGGCCTTTGACGGCTGGAAAAAGAGAAAATGGTTTTTAAAGCCCGGATTTTCCCAACAGGCACGCCTTGAAAAAATGAACGGGGTGTACTACCCCTATTGGAAACTGGACTGCGTGACCCATGGATATATTCGGGGCCGGGCAGAGAAAATTCGTACCTGGCGCACCGGCAACACGGAATATACCGAAACCAGCTTTTACCGGGTAATGCGGGAAGGCGACGTGGATTTGGACAACATCACCTTTACGGCCATGAACCGGAAGGACATTGATTTGACCCAAGGGGTCTACCCCTTCGACTATACCAAGGCGGTGGACTTTTCCATGGCCTATCTTTCCGGTTTCCAAGCCGAACGCCGCATGACCGAGAAAAAGGACGTCCGGCCCCGAGCCGAGGAAAAAATTAAAGAATACACCCGGACCTGTCTGCAATCGACCATCCGGGGCTATGACCACGTGCAGGTGGAGGAGCAAAGCGTACATATCGAAAAGGAAAAATGGGAATACATGCTGCTGCCTGCCTGGGTTATGACCTATCAATATAACGGGGAAACCTATTACTATGCGGTAAACGGCCAAACCGGCAAGGTGTGCGGGCGGCTGCCCGTGAGCAAGGCAAGGCTTGGGATTTTGTTTGCCGGGGTAACGGCGGCGGTGGCAATTATCGCCGGGGTGATTGGAGGGATTTTCCTGTGAAAAAGAAAATAGCCGTCAGCCTGTGCGCTGCCATGGTTTTGTGTGTACTTTTGTCCTTTGCGGGGGTGTTTGCCGAAAGCGCATCTTCCCAGCGGGTGTATGATATGGCGGGGCTGTTCACCCCAACAGAAAAACGGCAGCTGGAAACAAGTGTGACCGAGCACCGGGAAAGCACGAACCTTGACATTGTGATTGTAACCATTGACGACGCCCAGGGCAAAAGCTCCCGGGACTATGCCGATGATTTTTATGATTATAACGGCTTTGGCGTGGGAGAAGACCACTCCGGCGTGCTGCTGCTGATTGACATGGACAACCGGATGGCATATATGTCCACCACAGGGCGCGCCATTCAGATTTTCAGCGATGACGAAATTCAGGGAATCACCGATCGGGTGGCTTCCTGTTTAGGAGATGGGGAATATGCAGAAGGCGCCCAGGTGTTTCTGAACGAAGTGGAAAGCGAAGTAAACCCCAACATTTTGGGAATGGTTCTGGTATGCCTCTTTATTGGCGCAGCGTGCGGCGCGATTGCGGTGGGGATCGTGTGGCATCGATACACCCGCGGCTACAAAGCCGACCAATATGAGCTTATGAAAAACAGCGACACCCAGCTTGTTGGGCGGGAGGATGTTTTCCTGCACAAGCATGTTACCTCCCGTACCCTTTCCAGCGGAAACGGTGGCGGTGGTGGCGGCGGAAGCACCCACACTTCCAGCAGCGGTACCAGCCACGGCGGCGGCGGAAGCCATTTTTAGGCGGGGAGGCTTCGCGGCCAATTCGCGGGTGAGCTTTTCTATAATGGGAAACTATCTGTCGCGAAGGTAGTTGTCCAAAAACTTATGGATTCCACAAAGCCGATGCCTACACTTTAAAAAGGAAACACGATAAAAACCAACAGGAAACCTTGAAAGGAGCGAAAATCATGGACTTGACCGCTTTTTACAAACTGACTTATGGGCTCTATCTCCTCTCTTCCAGCACGGGAGAACAGGACGCCGGTTGTGTTGTCAACACGGTGACACAGGTAACGGCACAGCCTCCGAAACTGGCGGTGGCAGTAAACAAACAGAATACGACGGCCAAAGTCATCCAGCAGTCGGGCGTGTTTGCCGCCGTGGCCCTGACCAAAACCGCCGGAATGGAGCTGATTGGTACTTTTGGCTTCCGTTCCAGCGCCGAAGAGAACAAGTTTGCTTCCTTTACCGTGAAACGGGATGATTCCGGTGTCCCCTATGTGCTGGACCATGCCGCGGCAAGATTCAGCGCCAAAGTGGAACAGGTAGTGGATTTGGGAACCCATCTGCTGTTTATCGGAAATGTCACCGAGGCGGAAAAGCTGCTGCCGGAAGAACCCCTTACCTATGCCTATTATCACGCTGTCCTGAAAGGCGGCACCCCCAAAACGGCCCCTTCCTACAAGGGGGAAGCCGAAAATATTCCGGCTGAAAAGACCGACTCTGCTGCCGGAGAGCGGTGGCGCTGCAAGGTGTGCGGGTATATCCACGAAGGCCCCTTGCCGGAAGGATTTGTCTGCCCCCTGTGCAAGGCAAGCGCCGAAAACTTTGAGAGAATCAGCTGACATCAACACAGAAAAAAGCCGCTTTCACCAGTTGTGTGGAAGCGGCTTTTCTTAGTTTTTGCTTTCGTTTTCATAAATGCCCTGTACGGAGACTTCGCCGGAATTGATTACCAGCTGGCTGCCGTTTGACTGGCGTACCACCAGTTCCCCGCCTTCTGTCACATCTTCCGCAATGCCCGAAAGCCGGATGTTTCCCCGCTGGGTGCTCACCTTCCGGCCTATGGTCACACAATTCTCCCGGTATTCTTCCAGGATTGCCTGTACCCCGCCCTGTTCCTGCCGGTCCAGCAGACACTCCATTTCTTGCAGGATGGCGCCCAATAGCTCAGCACGGGACCATTTTTTTCCGGTGCTCAAATACAGCGAAGTGGCTTTAAAGGCGATCTCTTCCGGGAAACTCTCCGTATTTACATTGACCCCAATCCCCGGAATCACATATTCCACGCTTTCCATCTCCGCCGCCATTTCGGTCAATATGCCGCACACCTTCTGGCTCCCGATTACCACATCGTTGGGCCACTTAATCTGCGCCTTGCAGCCGGTCAGCTTTTGAATGGCCTTGGCAACCGACAGCCCCGCCGTCAGCGTCAGCCCCGTCACCTGCTCCGGAGCTGCCTTGGGCCGCAGCAGCACAGAAAACCATAGCCCGGTTCCGGCCGGTGATTTCCAAACTCTTCCCAGCCGGCCCTTTCCCCCGGTCTGCTCGTCGGCCACAAACAGGCTTCCATGGGGTGCGCCTTGCTGCGCCCAGCGTTTCGCTTCGTTGTTGGTAGAATCCACGGTTTTCAGGGCGTGGACTTCGCTTATCAGGCTGCCTGTTAGAAAGCTGCGGATGGACTCTTCTGTCAAAATGTCCGGGGTGCCCGTCAGCCGGTATCCGCGGTTGGTCACAGAGTCGATTTCATATCCCATCTCCCGCAGCCCGTTGATGGCTTTCCAAACCGCCGACCGGGAAATGCCCAATTCTCCGCTGATGGCCTCTCCCGAAAGGAAACCGTCTGCCATTCTCAGTGCCTGTAGAACTTTATCTTTCGTACCCATGCTTCCACGTCCTTTCTGTCCCTGCTATTATACCCTTTTTTTTCATAAAAAGGAAGTAGTTCTCTTTTTCTAAAAATAAAGGGAAAGAAAGGGTCGCTTCCCCCAAGATGGTCCTTTCCAAAACAAGGGAGCGCGTTCCTGAAAAATTTTTTATAATTCTTTTAAACCATTGCATCTCTCCTCAAGAAGAGGTAAACTGTTTCTCAGTGTCTGGAAATGGCTGCGTAAGTTTTCCCCTTTTCCACCTTTCGATCGAATTTTTCAACGACTTCTCCACATTCAAAAATCTCGTGCCAGAGATTTCTTCCCGCCGCCTTGAAAATTCGGCAATCTCTACAATTAGTTAAAATAGCCCTTTACATACACAATATATTGTATTATAATTAGAGTCGTTCTCGAGTCCAGCCGTTTTCCTCGTCTGTGGGCTCGGGGTTTTTTCAAAAAAAGCCAGCCGTTTTTTCCGGCGCTTTTTCTGAATCTGGAGTATATTGCAAGGAGGCTGCCGGAATTGGTTCAGCAAAAAAACCGTCACGTAAAGTCCATTATCAAGCGGAACGGCACCGAGGTTCCTTTTGATTCCAATAAGATTCGCAACGCGATTTTAAAGGCCAACGTCCATATCTCCGGGGAGAAAATCTCCGATAAACAGCTGGACGAAATCACCCTGCTGGTGGTTGCCGTCTATGACGAAGCGGGCGTTACCCCTACGGTGGAACAGGTACAGGATACGGTGGAGGAAAAACTCATTGAGTTCGACCTTCCCAAAACCGCCAAGGCTTATATCCTCTACCGCGCCGAGCATCAGAAAATGCGCGAGATGGACGCCAACCTGATGAAGATTTATGAACACCTGACCTTCCGCCCCAGCGCCGATGTGGATTTGAAGCGCGAAAACGCCAACATCGACGCCGACACCGCTATGGGCACCATGCTCAAATATGGTTCCGAGGGCGCCAAGGCTTTTTATGATGAATACGTCATCCCCAAGGAGATTGCACAGGCTCATCTGAACGGCGATATCCATATCCATGACAAGGATTTTTATGCCTTGACCGAAACCTGCTGCCAGATTAACCTGCTCAAACTGTTCCATGGCGGCTTCTCTACCGGCCATGGTTATCTGCGGGAGCCCAACGACATCCGCAGCTACTCTGCACTGGCCTGTATTGCTATTCAGGCAAACCAGAATGAAATGCACGGCGGCCAAAGTATTCCTAACTTTGATTACTGCATGGCGCCGGGCGTGGCAAAAACCTACCGTAAGCTGTATTTTAAGGCCCTGGCCCAGTATTTGCAGCTGCATGAGTCCCTTTCCGCTTCTGACGCCGCCGCACTGGTACAGGCAGTCAAAAATGATTTGGGAACGGATATTACCCTGCGTAACGGCGAAGAATATGGGAAACGCCTGGCCGATTATCTGCCGGCACATCAGCAGCAGGGCGGCTATCAGGAAATTTCCCGGGAAACCGCCGCAAACGCCCACCGCTATGCCTGCCAGACTGCCTGGGACGAAACCGACAACGCCACCTATCAGGCCATGGAAGCTCTGGTACACAACCTGAACACCATGAATTCCCGTGCAGGCGCACAGGTACCTTTCAGCTCTTTGAATTACGGTACCGACACCAGCCCCGAAGCTCGAATGGCAATCCGCAATCTGCTGCTGGCCACCGAAGCCGGTCTGGGCGACGGGGAAACCCCCATCTTCCCGGTGCAGATTTTCAAGGTGAAGGAAGGCGTCAACTACAATCCCGGCGACCCCAACTATGATTTGTTCAAGCTGGCCATCCGGGTTTCCGCCAAACGTCTCTTCCCCAACTTCAGCTTTTTGGATGCCCCCTTTAACCTGCAGTACTACAAGCCCGGCGACTATGACAGCGAAGTAGCCTATATGGGCTGCCGTACCCGCGTCATGGGCAACACCTATGACCCCAGCCGGGAAGTCACCTGTGGCCGCGGCAACCTGAGCTTTACTTCTATCAACCTGCCTCGTCTGGGCATTGAGGCTCACGGGGATATTCAAAAGTTCTATGAAATGCTGGACGACCGCATTGATTTGGTCATTGAGCAGCTGCTTCACCGGTTTAAAATCCAGTGCAGCAAAAAGGTTTACAACTACCCCTTCCTCATGGGACAGGGCGTGTGGATTGATTCCGAAAAGCTGGGAAGAGACGACACGGTGGCCGAAGTACTGAAACACGGCACCCTGAGCATCGGTTTCATTGGTCTGGCCGAAACGCTGAAAGCCCTTACCGGCAAGCATCACGGCGAGAGCGAGGAAAGCCAGAAGCTGGGTCTGGAAATTATCGGCCATATGAGAAAGCGCATGGACGACGAATCCCAGAAGACCCATTTGAACTGGACCCTGCTGGCTACCCCTGCTGAGGGCTTGAGCGGCCGCTTTGTCAAGATTGACGCCAAGAAATACGGCAAGATTCCGGGTATCACCGACCGGGAATATTATACCAACTCTTTCCACATCCCGGTATACTATCCCATCAGCGCTTATCGGAAAATCCAGCTGGAAGCCCCCTATCACGCATTGACCAACGCCGGACACATCAGCTATGTGGAGATGGACGGCGACGCCTGCAAGAACCTGGAAGCTTTTGAGAGCGTTATCCGCTGCATGAAGGAAGCCGGCATTGGCTATGGCTCCGTCAACCATCCGGTAGACCGTGACCCGGTGTGCGGATATAACGGCATTATCGGGGAAGTTTGCCCCCGCTGTGGCCGCCGTGCAGGCGAGCCCGTAAGCCGTGAAAAACTGGATGAACTGCGGAAGAAATATCCCAATGTTCCCCAGTACCACTGCGATTGCTAACCGTCATAAAAAATGAAATTTGATATAGAATGAAGACTTTTTCAAGGAGGACACGACTATGACTGAGATGAGAAACCATAACGAAGAAAAGGCTATTGGCGAGGGCGTAGGATTCGACCGCATCCGCCGCATCACCGGCTATCTGGTAGGCACCACCGACCGCTGGAATAACGCTAAGCGTGCAGAAGAGCGTGACCGCGTCAAGCACACCATCGGCCGCCAGTAATCGTTATTGTATGTAAGGAAAGCCCGGAAGCTGATTTCCGGGCTTTTTCGTTTGTCGGCTAAAAATAAAATTCAAAAAATTGGGAAAAATTTAAAAAAAGGTCTTGCATTTCTCGGAGAGTGTGGTATAATAGATGAGCACCTTACCGGTGAAACAAAATATCGCGGAGTGGAGCAGTCCGGTAGCTCGTCGGGCTCATAACCCGAAGGTCGTTGGTTCAAATCCAGCCTCCGCAACCACTAGACTGAGTCTGGACGCATTTCGCGTTCGGACTCTTTTTTATTTTATACGGTCTTTGCCGCCCGCGCCGGAGCTGGCAGTAAAAGCGGCCAACTATGACAAAAAAGTGATCGATATGATATCGGTCACTTTTTCTTTTTTCCAGCTTTTATTGACTTTTCCCCTTTTTGCCGCAGCTGCGCATGACACATTGTTCCATCACGTCGCTAACATGGCTGATGGAATCCGTGCAATCTTTTTTCAGCCATTCCAGCACAATCGCCATTAGGCCGTGGACATAAAAAGCCATCATATATTCCCGGTCCGGCTCTGCAATTTGAAAGCGTTCTAAAATCGGGATAAAAATATGACGCATCATCTGGCTATAAGTCTTATCAAGCCCAAGAGAACCTGAATTTTTTAATGCTGTTCGGAACAGCCGTTTGTTTTGCTTGATATACATTAGGTATGGTACCAGATATTCAGGTGTGACCAGATATAATTCGTCCAACGGACATTCCCGGATTTTCCCAATAAAATCCTCTCCATCTCGCTTCATATGTTCGAGAAACTGGTCGTTCATGTACTGTATACTTTCTGCCAGCAAATCCCCAATGGTTTCATAGTGCAGATAGAAGGTGGAGCGGTTGACGCCAGCCGCTTCACAGATTTCCTTTATGGTAATATACTCCATGTCTTTCTTTTCCAACAGTTCCAAAAAGGCTTGATCCATTCGGAGAGCGGTATGGAAGTATTTACTTTCGGATTTTTTCATGGAACCCCTCCCCCTTTTTGATTTTTGGCGGCCGTATTGCCATTACAGCAGCGGTTGCCATCACAATCAAGAATATAGCGCCGCCTGTAATGGCGTTCATAATTTTTCGGTACTCCTCTCCATTTGCGGAAAAACGTGTAATCATGGCGGTTTGCAAACCGAGGACGGACATCATAGCGGATACAAAATTCAATATTTTGGCAGCGGACAGGATCGGGCTTCCCATTTTTCGGGATTTGACAAGGTTTACGATAGACAGCCCCATCATATAAAAGGTATATAGCGCAGATAAATAAATCAAATATCCCGGATACTGAAATCCAGACGGGGTTTGCACCATCAGGATTATCATTCCGCCCATTGGGATATTGAGTACCAAAAGCATAATCCCGATCCGGCGGTAACATCGAAGTTCATACGGAAACCCTTTTCCCTCCCTGCGGCGATACCCCAATAGTAGGTATGCCCGCATTATGCACAGTACCATATAGTAAACTGACATGGAAAAGAACCATAGGGAAGCATATTGCAAAGCGTTAAAAAAGCAGAAAAGCATATAGAGGGAACCGACAATCATCCCTTGATAAATGTTGACGCTGCTTCGGAATAATGGGTCGTTCCTATACCGGGCTCCAAACGCTGTAGAGGTTATCTTTTGGATCAGCTTGCTGTGGTTCCATACATTCGACTTTATCCGCTTGAGCCGCCCTACCACAGTTGGCAGGGCGGCAAGCAAGATCGTCAGAGAGTATGCTGACAAGGAAAACACCGGATAGGCCGCGGCAGTATTTTCCCTTTTACAGGCAAAGATGAAAATAAGTGCAGCAAATGAAGCCGCCGGGACCACACATAAAACCCATTTTGGCGGATAGAAAAGCTCCCTTATGATCCTCTTTGCTCTTTTCATTCTTTTATTCCCCGCTGATTTCTTTTGCTAACTCCATAATTTCAAAGGCATATTTTTGCTTTCCTTTTGCCAGCATTTTTTTGTAAACGGGATAGTTAATCCCCATACCGGTTAAGCCAATTATGCCAATGATAACCCCCAGCACCAGCATGGCCACGCTGCCGTTTCCGATAACGTCCATAGACAAGCACATACCGGTCCCGGCAACCAGAGAAGAAAATATGCCAAAGCTATAGGTAAAGATAGTCGCCGGCAGTTTTGCCCTGGCGTCCAGTTTCCGAAGAGCCTTGACTTTGGAATGATCTTTCGGCGCGTACTCGTTGGCAAGCTGTTCTGCATAAATTTTATCGGTGTTCATGGTTATTACCTCCTTGATTTGATGGCTCTATCTTATCAAAATCAGGAGGACGGCGGAACAACACCGATGGCGGTTTATGTTGAATTAAAGGAAACCGAACCGTTATCTCGATCTTCACACACTGGTATTATATCACAAACCAATCATGGTTTTGTTTGAAAACTGGAAAAAGACCCCGCAGCGATTGGAAACTTGTCGCTGGGAGCCTTTTTCTTTAACTGACTGGGTAGATTTTAGAAAGAAACGATGAGCTGCATTTTGAACTGCTCTTCGCCATACACAGCATGGGGCACATCTTTGGGCATAATAAGCGTGTCGCCCTCGTTCAAAATAAACACTTCGCCGCCAACGGTAAACCGGCCGGTGCCTTCCAACACGGTGACCATGGCGTCTCCGCCGGCTGCATGGGTGGAGATTTCTTCGCCCTTGTCAAAGGAGAAAATCGTCATGCTGACCGCTTCGTTCTGTACCAGCGTTTTGCTGACAACCTGTCCCTTTTGATATTCGACCAGGTTTTTCAGCTGTAAGCTTACCTGCTTTTCAATATTCTTATACATGGTAGTCCCTCCCATTTATTTATCAAATGGCAAACATAGCTGCACAAATCTTTTTGCCTGCATCCGTTTTGAAAATCTTCTCATAGGCTTGTCTCACAGCGTCCTTCTGACAGTCATCCTCAAAAAGATTGACCAGAAAATCCGCTTCCACCAGAATTTGATAATCAAGCCCGTCTATGTCATGGTACGTGTGGTGATGTCCCACCAGATAACTGACCCGGCTGATGACCTCCGGCCGGTACCCCAGCCTGTGCAGCATGTCTTCGGCAATGGCAGGCCCCAGCTCTTCCTGATGGGGGCCTGCGGAGTCGCCATATTTTTCTTTGCTGGCTTTGATGCCGATGTCATGGACCATAGCAGCCGCTTCCAAAATAAACAATTCGTCCGCCGGCAGCTTTTCCAGTTCGGCTATCAGCTTGGCATAGGCATACACTTTTGTAAAATGTTGAATTTGTTTTGGAGACCCGCTGTAGTAGCGGACCATCTCCATGAACAGTTCATTGTGCATAGGAGCCACCTCTACGCATTAACCCAAAATGGCTTTCAAATCCTGCTCGGGGGTGGAAATCGGGTGAATATCGAAATTCTTCACCAAATAGTCCAGCACATTGGGGGAAAGGAAAGCGGGCAGCGTGGGTCCAAGATAGATGTTCTTGATGCCCAGGTGGAGCAAGGTCAGCAGGATACAAACCGCCTTCTGCTCATACCAGGACAGCACCAAAGTCAAAGGCAGGTCGTTCACGCCGCAGCCAAAGGCTTCTGCCAGGGCCACCGCCACTTTGATGGCGCTGTAGGCATCGTTGCACTGTCCCATATCCATGATTCTGGGAAGGCCGCCAATGGTGCCAAGCTCCATGTCGTTAAAGCGGAACTTGCCGCAGGCCAAGGTCAGCACTGCCGTATCAGCGGGGGTCTGCTTGACGAACTCGGTGTAATAGTTCCGGCCGGTGCGGGCGCCGTCACAGCCTCCCACCAGGAAAATGTGTTTGAGAGCGCCGGACTTCACCGCTTCCACCACGGTATCCGCCACAGAGAGCACCGCATGATGGCCGAATCCGGTGGTAACGGCAGTACCTCCGTTAATACCGGTAAAATGCTGCGGCTCTGCATATCCGCCAAGGGCCAGAGCCTTTTCAATCACCGGCGTAAAGTCCTTGTCCTCCCCAATGTGGGTAAGGCCGGGGAAGGAAACCACTTCGGTGGTAAATACCCGGTCAGCATAGCTGCTCTTGGGGGGCATCAGGCAGTTGGTGGTAAAGAGGACCGGTGCAGGCAGGTTGGCGAATTCCTTCTGCTGGTTCTGCCAAGCTGTGCCAAAATGGCCTTTCAGATGGGAATACTTCTTGAGCTGGGGATACGCATGGGCGGGGAGCATTTCGCCGTGGGTATAAATGTTGATGCCCTTGCCTTCGGTCTGCTCCAACAGCAGCTGGAGGTCCCGCAGGTCATGGCCGGAAATCACGATAAAGGGGCCCGGCTCTACCGTAAGCGGCACCGCGGTGGGCGCAGGGTTCCCATAGGTTTCGGTATTGGCTTTGTCCAGCAGCGCCATGCACTTGAGATTGACTTCGCCCAGCTTCATCACGATAGGCAGAAGCTGTTCCATGTTCAGGTCTTCCCCGACTGCAAACAGCCCCTCATAGAAGAAACGGTTCACTTCTTCGTCCGAATACCCCAGTACCATGGCGTGATAAGCATAAGCCGCCATCCCCTTCATACCGAAGAGAATCAGGGACTTCAGGGAACGGATGTCCTCGTTGTCTCCCCAAAGCTTTTCCATATCATAATCTTCCGTTCTGCCACAGGGAGAAGCACAGCCACAGCAGCCGGGCGTTAAAGCAGCCTTTTCCCGGTGAACTGCTTCGATTTTTTTAAGAACGGTCTCCTCGTTAAAATTCACATTGGTAAGGGTCGTGAACAGCCCCTCAATCACCACTCGATGGGTAGATTCCGCCGGCGGGTTGGTGTCGGCAGCATGGGCAAGGCCAATCAAGGCGCCGGTCAATTGGTCCTGAAGATTCGCCACATCGGCACTTTTGCCGCAGACGCCCGCTCTTCCCACACATCCGGTGCATCCGGCTGTTTGCTCACACTGAAAACAAAACATCTGATTCTCCATTGTAACATCTCCTTGTAACAGAATAGCTGCAATTTACTCTAAAATTTTTCCCTCAATCGAGATGGTGACCACATTCCACGGAATAAACTTTCCGCTTTGCTGCAAGGCTTTCTTGGCAGCCATCTCCAGACCTCCGCAGCAGGGAACCTCCATGCGAAGGATGGTCACACTTTGAATGTCGTTGTTTCGGATAATCTCCGTCAGCTTTTCGCTGTAGTCAACCGAGTCCAGTTTGGGGCAGCCGACCAGCGTAATTTTGCCCTTCATGAAATCCCGGTGAATGTTAGCGTAAGCATAGGCGGTGCAATCGGCGGCAACCAGCAGCTTTGCACCGTTAAAATAAGGCGCGTTGACGGGTACCAGCTTAATCTGGCACGGCCACTGCCCCAGCTGAGAGGTAACTGCCGGTGCAGCCGGGACCTGGTCGTTTTCAGTGTGCGCCATTTGACGCATCTGCATACCCGGACATCCGGCATGAATTGGGGCAGCTCCTCCCTGCTGCTGGCTTTTTTTCGCCTTGGCTGCCATCACAGCGGCCTCGTCATAAGCAGGAGCTTCCCGCTCTTCAAAGGTGATGGCATTGGTGGGACAGGCCGGCAGGCAATCCCCCAACCCGTCGCAGTAATCCTCGCGAGTCAGCTTGGCCTTCCCGTTTACCATTTCAATAGCGCCTTCATGGCAGGCATTGGCGCAAGCGCCGCAGCCGTTGCACTTTTCTTCATCGATTTTAATAATTTTTCTTTTCATACTCATAATTCCTCTTGCATCCATCATTTATGCGGCCTGTTGCCAGCCGCTATTGACTTTGTGCCTACAGTATACTATACTGTTTTGAAAAAGTATGTGGTTATAACCACGAAAATGAGGTTTTTATGAATGTTCATTTTATTTCCAAAACCGCCCTTTTTTGGGGATGCCCGGAAGAAGATATCAGCGTCATGGCCAGCCATCTGGATTTTAAAACCGCACAGTATCAAAAAGGTGACATCATTATCCGCGAAGGCAGTTTGATTACCGACATCGGAATGGTCATTTCCGGCAGCGTCCAAATGGAGCACAACGACATTTGGGGAAACAAGAGTATTCTTGGCATGGTGAGTTCCGGTGATGTGTTTGCCGAAGCGTATGCCTGCGTTCCGGGGGAAGCCATGATGATTGACGTGGTGGCCAATGAGGATTCGGAGATTCTGTTTATCAATGTCCCCAAACTCTTCACGCCCTGCATCTCCTGTAAAAGCCAAAACCTGGTGATTCAAAACCTGGTGAGGATCAGCGCCAAGAAAAATTTGCAGTTTTCCAGACGCACGCTCCACACTTCCCCCAAAACCATACGGGGACGGCTGCTCTCCTATTTTTCCTATCAGGTTTTAATTCAGGGCAGCCGAAAAATCAAAATCCCCTTCGACCGCCAGCAGCTTGCAGACTATTTGAATCTGGATAGAAGCGCTTTGTCAAAAGAGCTGGGAAAAATGAAAAAAGAGGGGTTACTCGATTACCATAAAAACGAATTTGAAATAAAGCTGGAATTTTAACCTACACTTGCAAAAAAGGATTTAGAAATGTCCACAACAAAAAGCGCCGGGCGGGAATTTTCTCCCGTTTCCGGCGCTTTGCGTTTTTAGATTTTATTTTTTATGCTTTCGGTCCGCTAAAGGAAATCTGCTTTTCTTCCCCGGCCAGCAGCCGCTTGATGTTGGCACGGTGGAGAATAATCACTGTCAGGCTAATCAGCAGCGACAGCACAGTGGAAATGACCACATAAGTAAGGTTTGCACTGGTCACCATCGAAAGGAACTGCATTTTGTAGTCCAGGAAGAAGGTAATCAGGAAGGTTGCCACCGGATACACACAGGCCCCCATCACCGAGCCCAGAGACACAATCTTTTTCAAGGCAAAGGTGATAATAAAGGTAAGCAGCACGATAATGAACACGCGCCAGTCGATGAGGGCCATCATAGCGGCGCTGGTGACAACGCCTTTTCCGCCCCGGAACCCAAAGTATACCGGGAACACATGTCCCAGCAGGCAGGCAAAGCCCGCGATGTATGCGCCATATTGAACCGCCGTATCCCCCACGCCAACCTGAGTGGCCACATAGCCGAAAATCAGCTTGCCGATAATCACGGCCACCACACACTTGAGGAAGTCCAGTAAGAAAGTAAGGGCGGCGGCTTTTTTGCCCACCGAGCGCAGCACATTGGTAGCGCCGGCATTACCGCTGCCATAGGAACGGATGTCCTCGTGGTTTTTAAAAATACGGGTGAGGATAATCGAGAAGCTCAGGCTTCCCAAAAGATACGCGATGACCCCTGCGCCGATTCCCGGCAGGATGAAGTCTGCAAAATGACTGAAATCCATGGTCAATCTCTCCTTCAATAATATAATAGCGGACTGCTGAGGGGACAATTTTTCAAGCGGAAGCTATATTCGTTTTTTAGTTCTTATCTCCCCGCTCCCGGATGATAAATCGGATGGGGGTACCTTCCATGCCGAAGGTCTCGCGGATACGGTTTTCCAGATACCGCTGATACGAGAAGTGGAACAGCTCTGCCGAATTGACAAAGCACACAAATGTGGGCGGACGGGTGGAGGCCTGGGTCATATAGTAAATCTTGAGCCGCTTGCCCTTATCCGTAGGCGGCTGCACTCTGGCCACTGCCTGGGCCAACACATCGTTAATCATGCCTGTGGGAATCCGCATAGAGTTGCTGCTGGCCACATGCTTAATCAGCTCAAACAACCGGTCAATGCGCTGGCCGGTCTTGGCGGAAATAAACACAAAAGGCGCATAGGACATAAAGGAAAAGTCCTTTTCCAGCTTTTTGCGGAACTCGGACATGGTGTTCTGGTCCTTTTCAATGGCGTCCCACTTGTTCACCACGATCACGCAGCCTTTGCCCGCCTCGTGAGCCAGCCCCGCTACCTTGGAATCCTGGTCGGTAAAGCCCACTTCTGCATCAATGAGAATGGCGCACACATCGGCCCGCTCAATGGCCATCTGGGCGCGCAGGTTGCTGTATTTTTCAATGGCGTCCTCCACCTTGTTTTTACGGCGAAGGCCGGCGGTATCGATGAGCACGAACTTGCCGAACTCGTTTTCGATTTCCGTATCAATGGCGTCACGGGTGGTGCCGGCAATGTCGGAAACGATGCAGCGGTTTTCCCCGGAAATCCGGTTCACCAGCGAAGATTTTCCCACATTGGGCTTGCCGATAATGGCCACCCGGATGGTCTCGCCGTCCTCGTCCTCGCCCTCCTCGGGAGGAAGCAGGTCTACCACAGCATCCAGCAAATCGCCGGTACCGTGGCCGTGGACAGAAGAAACCTGGATGGGGTCGCCCAGGCCCAGATTATAGAACTCATAAAAATCCGCCGGGGGCTCGCCGATAGAGTCGCACTTATTCACACAGACGATGACGGGCCGGCCACTTTTCAGCAGCATGGCGGCAATGTCCGAATCCGTGGCCACCAGGCCGGTGCGGACATCCGTTACCAGAATAATCACATCGGCGGCGTCAATAGCCAGCTGGGCCTGCAAACGCATCTGAGAAAGAATCACATCGGAAGAATCCGGTTCAATACCGCCGGTATCCACCAGCGAAAATTTCCGGTTTTTCCACTCACATTCCCCATAAATTCGGTCACGGGTCACGCCGGGGGTATCGTCCACAATAGACAGGCGCTGACCGATGAGTTTATTAAACAAGGTAGATTTTCCCACATTGGGTCTGCCGACAACGGCAACTACCGGTTTTGACATCAGGTATCCCTCCCTGTAATAGCGTCCAGCAGATGCTGGCCTTCGTTAATGACCGGAATCACCGGCACGCCCAGCTTTTCCGAAAGCTCACTGACCGACATATCGTCCAAAAATACGTCCTCCTGCTGCCGCAGGGTGACGCAGGGAATGAGCACCGCATCCCCCAAGTCACGGTCTTTCAGCTGGGCAAACAAATCCTGTCCTGTAAGAAGGCCGGAAACATTTACCGTTCCGCCAAAGAAATCGTTGTGAACAGGAACCACATTACATTCTATAGTATCGCATTTTGCACGAAGTTCGTCAAGCATTCTGTTGAGAAATGCATAAGCACCTTCCCCTGTTGCCATGGTGACCCGGCGTTTTGTCTCGGGAGGCGTAAAGTCCCCCAAAGCAAAGCGGAACTCATCCTGCAAGCTGGCAAGCAATCCCACACCATTTTCCAGCTGGGCAAAATCTTCATAGAATTCCGGCTCGGGAATCTCCCGTCCTGCCATTAAATAGAACTCATCAGAAGCATACACCGTGCGTGCTCCACGCTCTGCCCGGAACCTGTCGCCAAAAGCTTCAATCTGGCGCAGGGTGGACTCGGCCGTTTCTTTTGTATAGGTGGTCAGCGGGTACAAGCCCTCCCGATAACGGGTGACGCCCACGGGTACACAGGCAATACTCTGGACATTTTCCCCCAAGGCATACAAATCATGCAGGGTGCGCTCCAGTTCGAGGCCGTCGTTAATGCCCGGGCACAGCACCAGCTGGCCATTGATATGGATGCCTGCATCGGCAAAGCGTTTTAACAGCCCCAGCGCTTTTCCGGCAAAGCGGTTGCCCATCATTTTGCACCGCAGCTCGGGATTGGTGGTGTGGATGGACACATTGATAGGGCTGATATGCATTTTGATAATCCGATCAATCTCGTGTTCGCTGAGGTTGGTCAGGGTGATATAATTTCCAAAAAGGAAGGAAAGCCGGGAGTCGTCGTCCTTAAAATACAGGCTTTCCCGCATCCCTTTGGGAAGCTGGTCGATAAAGCAGAAAATACACTTATTCCGGCAGGAGTGCTGTTTGTCCATAAGATAGGTTTCAAACTCCAATCCCAAAGACTCATACTGTCCCTTGCGGATGAATACCGAGCGCTCTTCCCCCTGCTGATTCTGTACGGTCACGGTCAGGCGGGAATCGGTCTCATAAAACCGGTAATCCAGCACATCCATAATGGTGTTGCCGTTTATCGAAACAAGGGTCTCCCCTGCCTGAATCCCGGCCACATCTGCGGGGCCGTTTGGGTGTACCTGTTGGATGAGAACTGCCATGGTTTCGCTCCTTTCTGATGGTTACATACATAATGATATGGGGAACTCTGCTGTCAACGAAGAAAAGGAAGGATTCTCCCTTTAAAATTTATCCGCGCCTTCCCCGATACAAAAAAATAGAGAAGGATTCCTCCTTCTCTATCCCTCCGCGAAAGGTGCTGATTAAGCCTCTTTCTTCAGAACGTCCCGTCCATTGTAGAATCCGCAGTTGCTGCAGACTCTGTGAGGCGTGGTGTACTCCCCGCACTTGGGGCACTTTGCCAGAGCCGGAGCGCTCAGTTTCCAAACATTGGAACGTCTCTTGTTCTGTCTTGCGCTGGACACTTTTCTCTTGGGTACCGCCATGATCAGCACCTCCTTATGTGAATTCAGGCTGTGTATCAGTTATTAAAAAACTGTTGAAGAACCTCCAAACGAGGATCTATCCGACGTTTATTGCAGCCGCAGTCTCCCAGATTCAAGTTCTGGCCGCACTGGCTGCACAATCCTTTACAATCGGGCTTGCAAAGGAACTTCGTGGGAAGCTCCAGCAGGACATCCGTCCGCAAAAGCTCGTCCACATCGAGTTTTTCATCCTCCACCAGAATATAGTCGTCGTCGTTCTCCTCCTGATTCAGCTTTCGCACCAGCATGTGAGAGAAGTGATACCGGTATTCCCGGGAAATCATCTCCGTGCAGCGGTCACAGGGGATCTCGAAACGGAAGGAAACATCCACTTCCATCTGTGCTTCATCCGCAAAGGGCTTTACCACACCAGAAAAAGATATGGCAGAGACAAAAGGATGGCTACCGGCAATGTCTGTATCCGACATATCAAAAGTCCCGGAAAAAGGAAGTTCCTTTACCTCTTCTACGAAAACTTTTCTCAAATCCAGCAGCATAGCCACAACTCCAAAACAGCATTTGATGAAAAACATCAGGAACTATTATAAAGGAACCATTCCCGTTTGTCAACAAAAAAATTACAATATTTTGTATACACCCGGGGAATTTGAATTTCTCTGCGCATATATCATGGGGATTGGGGATTTTCATATACATCTGGTAGTGCTTTCCTATTATAAAGGATAAAAACGCCGTGCACAAGGGCTTTTTCTTTGGCGGAATGTGCAAAAACTGTTTTTTCCTATGGTTTTGTGATTTTATCTCATATTCCGATGTTTTTCAAAAAACGACTCCATCCTATTCTCTACTAAGGCACCTTTCCCCCTTTTTCGTGTAAAAGAAATAAAAACTCTTCCATTCTTCCCCCTTATTACATTGACATTTTGTCTTAAATGGGCCATAATAAATAAGTATTATCTTTATTATGTCTGTCGGCGGCTTTCAACATGCAGGAAGTTTCCCCTTTCTGTAACCGCCCTCACATAGTTTCAAAGGAGGCCTTTCCCTTGGAGAATTTTAAAAAAATCCAAATGCCCACCCCCCTGGTGGAAATGGACGGAGACGAGATGACCCGCATCATTTGGAAAATGATTAAGGACATCCTGCTTACTCCCTATGTTGACCTGAATACCGAGTATTACGATTTGGGTCTGGAAAACCGCGAAAAAACCCGCGACCAGGTAACGGTTGACTCTGCCATGGCTACGAAAAAATACGGCGTCGCCGTGAAATGCGCCACTATTACCCCCAATGCCGACCGGGTAAAGGAATATAACCTGACCGAAATGTGGAAATCCCCCAATGGTACCATCCGTGCCATTCTCGACGGTACCGTGTTCCGTACCCCCATTATCGTCAAGGGCATTACCCCCTTTATCCCCACTTGGAAAAAGCCCATTACCATCGCCCGTCATGCCTATGGCGACGTATACCGCGATGTGGAAATGCAGGTTCCTGCCGGCGCAAAAGCCGAACTGGTAGTCACCCGTGCCGATGGCACCGAAGAGCGCCAGCTGATTCACGACTTCAAAACCCCCGGCATCATCGAGGGTATGCACAACCTGGACGACAGCATCAAGAGCTTTGCCCGTGCCTGCTTTAACTTCGCTCTGGACCGGAAGGAAGATCTGTGGTTCGCCACCAAAGACACCATCTCCAAAAAATATGACCACCGCTTCAAGGACATTTTCAACGAAATCTTTGCTGCTGAATACAAAGAGCGCTTTGAAGAGGCCGGTATCGAATATTTCTACACCCTGATCGACGACGCTGTTGCCCGTGTGGTGCGCTCCGAAGGCGGCTATATCTGGGCCTGCAAAAACTATGACGGCGATGTCATGAGCGATATGGTAGCCACCGCTTTCGGCAGTCTGGCCATGATGACCTCCGTGCTGGTTTCCCCCGACGGCATTTATGAGTATGAAGCTGCCCACGGCACCGTACAGCGCCACTACTACCGTCACCTGAAGGGTGAAAAGACTTCCACCAACTCGGTGGCAACCCTGTTTGCCTGGACCGGCGCCCTGCGTAAGCGCGGCGAGCTGGACCATACTGATGATCTGTGTGCCTTTGCCGACAAGCTGGAAAAAGCCACCATTCAGACCATTGAAGACGGCGTAATGACCGGCGATTTGGCTGCCCTCTCCACCCTGCCCGAAAAGCAGACCGTGGATACCGAGGCTTTCCTCCACGCAATTGACGAGCGCCTGCGCAAGCTTCTGTAACCTTTTGGCTTTATTATATTGATTTTTGTGCGGCTTCGGGGTCTGTTCCTCGAAGCCGGACAAGCTTTCAAGGATGGTATTCGTTTATGGCAAAACGCGAAAACATTTCCATGTCGGTGATTCGCCGGCTGCCCCGGTATTACCGCTTTTTAAATCACCTCAAGGCCAAGGGAGTCAGCCGCATTTCTTCCAAAGAGCTTTCGGCCAAAATGGGCTTTACTGCTTCCCAGATCCGCCAGGATTTAAACTGCTTCGGCGGCTTCGGACAGCAGGGCTATGGCTATATGGTGGACCAGCTCTGTGATGAAATCGGGAATATTCTCGGGGTCTCCAACGGTTATAAATGCATCCTCATTGGCGCGGGAAACCTGGGGCAGGCCATTGCCTCCCACCTTTCCTTCGAGGCCCAAGGCTTCCGCCTTATCGGTATTTTTGACAATGATCCCCGGAAGATTGGCCATACTCTCAGCGGCCTCCCCATTCAGAGCATTCAGAATCTGGAGATCTTTTGCCGGGAGCAGCAACCGGTGATGGCGGTGCTGTGCATCCCCCGAGTGGCGGTAGAACAGCTTTCCGACCAGCTGTATGCCATGGGGATTAAAAATTTCTGGAACTTCAGCCATTATGACATCGCTATGAAGCACCATGACGCCATTGTGGAAAACGTCCACTTGAACGACAGTCTCATGACGCTGTGTTATCGCATTTCCGATGTGCATATGTAATACATCATACAATTGCAAACAAAGGCACCTCTTGTTGTAATCGAAAAGTACAACAGAAGGTGCCTTTGATAATTTATTTTCCGAAGTCAAAAAACAGAGTTTATCACAACAAAAAGCCTTCCCAACACCAAACCGGCGCTGGGAAGGTTTTTGTTATGTTATATATCTTCTTTATTAAATTTTAAGTTATGCCTTTTCCAGTGCCTGTGCCACGTCCTCGATGATGTCCTCGGGGTTCTCGATGCCCACGGAGAAACGAATCAAATCGGGGGTTACACCGGCTTCTGCCAACTGCTCGTCAGTCATCTGACGATGGGTGGTGCTGGCGGGATGCAGCACGCAGGTGCGAAGGTCAGCCACATGGGTGACAATGGAAGCCATCTTCAGGCTGTCCATAAACCGGGTAGCGGCTTCTCTTCCGCCCTTTACGCCAAAGGAAACCACGCCACAGGTGCCATTCGGCATATACTTCTGAGCCAGTGCATGGTAGGGGCTGGACTCCAGGCCGGGATAATTGACCCAGCTGACCTTCTCGTGGTTCTCCAGGAACTTTGCCACCTTCATAGCGTTGCTGCAATGGCGCTCCATGCGCAGTGCCAGTGTTTCCAGCCCCAGGTTCAGCAGGAAAGCATTTTGAGGGCTGGCCTGTGCGCCCAAATCACGCATCAGGTGGGTACGGGCCTTGACGATGTAAGCAGCATTGCCAAACTTCTCAGTATACACAATGCCGTGATAGGACTCGTCCGGCTGGGTGAGCATGGGGAATTTCCCGTTGTTCCAGTCGAACTTGCCGCCGTCCACAATCACGCCGCCCAGCTGTACGGCATGGCCGTCCATATATTTGGTGGTGGAATGGGTAACGATATCCGCGCCGAACTCGAAGGGGCGGCAGTTGATGGGGGTCGGGAAGGTGTTGTCCACAATCAGCGGAACGCCATGAGCGTGGGCTTCTTCGGCGAACATCTCAATGTCCGTGACCACCAAAGAGGGGTTGGACAGAGTCTCGGCAAAAACGCAGCGGGTGTTGGGACGGAAAGCTGCCTCTAATTCCTCCCGGCTGCATCCGGGGGCGACAAAAGTGGACTCAATGCCCATTTCCTGCATGGTCTTATAAATCAGGTTAAAGGTTCCGCCATAAATCGCACTGGAAGCCACCACATGGCTGCCGGCATGGCAGATATTCAGCATGGAAATCAGGGAAGCTGCCTGACCGGAAGAGGTAAGCATAGCGCCCACACCGCCTTCCAGCGCGGCAATTTTCTTTTCCACAGCATCCAGCGTGGGGTTGGCCAGCCGGGTGTAGAAAAATCCGTCCGCCTTCAAATCAAACAAATCGCCCATGGCCTGAGAGCTGTCATATTTATAAGTCGTGCTCTGCACAATGGGCATCACGCGGGGTTCCCCATTGCCAGGCTGATAGCCTTCCTGAATGCATTTGGTATCAATGCGGTATTCGCTCATGTTCACCATTCCTTACTATGAAAAATCTATTTCTGCCGGAGAACAAGCGTCTCCGATACATACAACTTAAAGCCCCTGATTTTGTACCCAAGCCCAAAGGTTATTGGCAATCCAGTCAGTCCCCATTACAACCAGCCAAATCAGCAGGATAAAGGCCAGTACAGATACAATCTGCACCAAAACTCGCTTGCCACGGGGCATTTCCGGCTCTTCGGGAACGTTCTGTCCAGCAGCTTTGGCAGCGTCGGCTTCTTTCTGTCGAAAATCGGCCACTACCTTTTCGGCCTCCTCCAATTGGGGAAGAAGCACATAAAAGCTCTGATTGGATAGAATCGCGTCGCTGTTATATATGGAAGGAATCCCGTCAATCCCGGATGGGTGCATCTCAAAGGGGATGCCGCTTTCCTTCATGACAGGCTCCAGCCGCTGAGCTTCCATCTCCGAGACGGTAACCAGCAGGACCTTATCGAGCGGAGTAGGCTGACGCAATTTCCGTTTTCCACATTCAGGGCAACGAACCGCCGAGTCCTCACACAGGGATTTACATTTGGGGCAATATAACATAAAGGTTCCTGCCTTTCTTTCCTCTATAAAGTTAACTTCAAATATCATAGCACAGCCGCTATAAAAAAGCAACCAAATTGCAATTTGGCAAAGGGAATCCTGCAAGAACCAACCTGCCAGGGGAATATTCTGACAATCTGATTCCCCCGCTGGGGAAACAGAGGAAAACAGCATCAGACAGGGTAAAGAAAAACTTTTTTTCTTGCAAAAAGTTTTTCTCTTTGAAAACTTCCACCGGAAGCTTTCAAATTCACTTTTCAAAAATGCGCCTTTCAGAATAGAGTATTCCGCTCTCTGCGGAGAGCGGCCAGGGGCTCCGCGCCCCTGGACCTGCGCCAAAGGGACTAAGCCCCTTTGGAATCCGTAAGTTTATAGACAGTTAGCGCCGCAACGAATTATTTTATTTTCAGGAAAGAGGCTTACAGCTCCATGCCGTTGTCAATCCACTCATAGCAGACAGCATAGTCAATGGAAAAGTTATTCAGCTCTGCAAAGCAGGCTTCCACCGCTTCCCGGTATTCTTCCGGGGTGTTGTAATCGTCCAGCTCTTCCCCGTCCGGCCGCACAGCGGTAGCCAGCATCTGGGCAAACAGTACCGGCGTGTCAAACGTCTCCATCATCAAGTGTGCAACCGCTCTTCCTTCCCGGCGCACCAAATAGTCCAGCATATCGTGAATATCGTCCCGGCTGTTCACAATGTCCAGCAGCTCCCGGTCTTCCAAGCTGCCCTGTCCAGCCAAAAACCACACGGCTTCCTCTCCGATGCCCAGCTCGTCCAGGGCGGAAATCACGTCCAAACTGCCGATGTCGTTGCCGCACTCTGTCATACGGTTGTAAAATTCCGCCAGAATCCGCTTAAGAGCAACTGCCGAAATCACGGCCTGTGTCTGCTCCACGACTGTATCCAGTGCGACTGCGCCGCTTTCCCGCAAAAGTGCCCAATTCATCATAAACCAGCAGCTGTTGGCGGAATGCTCCCCGAATACGGTCTGAAAAATAATCGATTCTGCATCCATTTTGTAGCTCATACTATTTGTTACCTCCTGTTTTATGCCATTCCCAGCGCCTGTTTTGCCAGACGGTCGGCCATATCGTTATAGGTATCGCCGGAATGTCCTTTTACTTTGATAAACCGGATGTCCATTTTTGCGGCGGCCTGCCGGTAAAAAGCCTGATAAGCTTTTGTGCCCTCTTTGTTCGCCTTCCATTCGCCGGTACACCATTTGGCAACGCCTTCATAATCGTGGTAAATGTCCAGCACCGGGACTTTGTGCTCCAGGCACCAGCGGATGACGGTTTCCGCCCCTTTAATTTCCCCGGCAACATTGCGCATTTCTGCCAGAGAAGCGTCGGTGAACTTTTGGGAAAAGGGGATAGTTTCCCCCTGCCAGAACAGCACCGCACCGCAGGAAAACTCTTTTGTCCCCACGTGATAGCTGCCGTCCACATAGGCAACTGCCCGGGAACCGTCTGGCTGCAAAGCCGGTTCGGCATCGTTTTTTTGAGTCTGTGCGGTTATGGATGTACCCTGCACAAAGGCTTCGGCCTCCTGCCGGGTGGGAAAACCCTTGTAGGAGGCCCCGGAAAAGCCTGTGACCTGGGCTTTGCACTCGTCCCAGGTTTCAAACACGCCGGTTTTTCGTCCTGCGCGGACGGCGTAATATTTTTTTGCCATAATTTCCTCATTTCTTGTATATTCAAAATTGCAAATTCCTGCATAAGTCGTAGAGACGTTCCTATGGGACCCCCCCTCAGCCAGCTTTTACGGACATTCCCTTTCAGAGTGGGAGCCCTACCAGCAGAAGTTTTGGGGTTGAAAACATTTCCCCGCCTTATTATAGCAGATTTTATGGAGATTTCCAGCCTTTACAGAAAAACCGGCTGAAGCTGTTTCCCCTTCAGCGCCGCCTCGCAGGTGGGCAGCAATTTGGAAAAGTCGCATACCAGGGAAACCGGCTTTTTCTCCGGGTCATCCTGCCGCAGGGGGACAAAATACACGTTTTTCACATTGAGCAGCTTTCCAAGATTCTGGGCCGAAGCCGCCAGCGCATCATTAGTAGCCAGCGCCAGCACTACCGGAAGGCCGATTCGCAGGCTGGATTTTACCGCCATAGTGACCGGGGTGTCGGTGATGCCGCAGGAAAGCTTTGCAAGGGTATTGCCGGTACAGGGCGCCACAACCATCAAGTCCACCATATGCTTGGGGCCGATGGGCTCTGCATCGGGGATGGTTTTGATGATTTTTCTGCCGCAGGTGTCCTCCAGCTCCCAAATGAAATCCGACGCCCTGCCAAAACGGGTGTCGGTGGAAGCGGCATTATAGGACATAATCGGCAGCAGGCTGTGACCCTCGTCCGCCAGACGGTGCATCTGCTCCAGCGCAGGCCGGAACGTGCAGAACGAACCGCACATGGCAAATCCAATCTTCTTTTTCTCCAAAGTCTCTCACTCCTCCATCATGTGATAAATGGTCTCCTTGATAATCTCCCCCGCCGCTTTTGGCGCCACCTTGCCCGGCAGCGACAGGGCCGAAATGACCGGAACCCCCAACGCCTCCGCCGATTCCCAATCCACTCCGCCAGGTGCCGAAGCCAAATCGATGAGCAATGTCCCCGGCTCCAACCGGGAAAGGACTTCCCGGGTAAACACCAGCGCCGGGACTGTGTTAAAAATAAAATCGTACCCACTGCCGGGATGCCGGGTGTGTACGGCTTCATAGCCGGAAAGCCGTATCCAGGCAAGGTCCTCCGGTTTTCTGGCGCTCACCGTTACCCGGGCGCCCAGCCCCCGCAGCATACTCGAAAGCACCTTTCCGATTCTTCCAAATCCGGTGACCAGACACCTGGAACCGCTAAGGGTATCGGGGGATTTCTCCATCGCCAGTTGGATTGCCCCTTCTGCTGTGGGAACCGCATTCCTAACGGCCAGCTCTTCCTGCCGAAGGTAATCGAACACACTGACCCTTTCCCATGCTTCTCCGGTGGCATACAGCCGGTTTACCATGCCGCCATACACCCGTTTTCCTTCCAAAAGCGAAGCAATGCCCTCTCCAAGCAGCAGGGGGGCCTGGCTGAACGGTGCGTTGAGATGTACGCCGTCTGCCGTAACCGGAAGGGGAAAAATCACCACATCGCAAATTTCTGCCAGTTCCGAAAAGGATACCTGCCGTGCCCGTTTGTCTAAAGGCGCTTTTTCCAGCCCGGTGGTGTATACGGTGTGCCCGTCTTCCAAAAGGGAGCGGGTAAGCCATACCTGACGGCTGTCCCCGCCAGCCACACCGAACACTTTCTCTTCCTGAATCATCATAAATCGCCGCCGTTTCTCCGCGCAGCCGGAAGCAGCGGGAACCCTTGCGCGGAAAAGGCCCCCTGTTTTGGAAACACCTGCTCCCGTTCTCTCTCATAATATGGAAAGTGGTTTCGGAGTGTGAAGTACATTCCCGAAAAAGGTGAAAAAAATAGCGGTTTTTGCCAAAAATCAATTTAGGTGTTTATTTTGACAGCTTTACGCAATATAATAGAGATAGTGTGTTTTTATCGGGAGCTTTCTCCCGCCTGTCAATGTAAATTGCAGGAACCCCTCTATCGGGGTCCCCTATATAAAAGGAGTTGGAAGCTATGGATACTTCTCGTTTGCTGGATTCCGTAAAGCATATCCATTTTGTCGGAATCGGCGGCTCCGGTATGTGCCCCCTTGCGGAAATCCTTTTCCACAAGGGTTTTGTCATTACCGGCTCCGACATGAATGAATCGGATACTTTGGAGCGTGTGCGCGGCTATGGAATTCCCGTTCACATGGGCCATCGCGCCGAAAATATTCAGGGCGCCGAGCTGGTGGTTTATACCGCTGCTGTCAAGCAGGACAACCCTGAACTGGTCGCCGCCAGAGAGCAGGGAATTCCTACTGTGGAGCGTTCTGTCATGCTGGGAATGGTAACTGACCGGTATGATGATTCCATTGCCATTTCCGGTACCCACGGCAAAACCACCACCACCGGCATGATTACCCAGCTGCTTCTCAGTGCCGGCCGGAACCCCAGTGCCGTAATCGGCGGCAAACTTCCCCTGATCGGCAGCAATGGCCGGGCAGGTAAATCGGATATTATGGTCTGCGAAGCCTGCGAATATGTGGATACCTTTTTGCAGCTGCATCCGGCGATTTCCGTCATTTTGAATATTGATGCCGACCATCTGGATTACTTCAAAAATGTGGAAAATATCATCAAATCCTTCCGCCAGTTTGCCCGCCAGACCAGCCGTCTGCTGATTGTCAACGGCGACGACGCCAACAGTCTGAAAGCGGTGGAAGGCCTTACCCATGCAAAAATCATCACTTTCGGCTTTGAGAGCAGCAATGATTATTCCGCTGCTGAAATTGCCGACACCAAGGGTGCAAGAGAAGAGTTTACCCTGATGAAGAAGGGGCAGCCCCTGTGCCGTGTTGAGCTTTCGGTACCTGGCCGCCACAATATTTTCAACGCCCTGGCCGCTGCCGCAGTGGCCGACCAAATGGGCGTACCGGCAGAAGAAATTGCCAAGGGTCTCCACGCTTTTACCGGTGTACACCGCCGGTTCGAGGTGCTGGGCCACTTTAACGGCGTGACCGTTGCTGACGATTTTGCCCACCATCCCACCGAGCTGACCGCTACCCTTACCGCGGCTATGAACATGGGATTTCACGAGGTTTGGGCGGTGTTCCAGCCTCACACCTTCTCCCGCACCTATCTCTTGCTGGACGATTTTGCAAAAGCCCTCTCCATTCCCGACCATGTGGTGATGACCGAAATCCTGCCGGTTCGGGAAGAGAACATCTATGGCATCCACACCAGCGATTTGGCGGCAAAGGTACCGGGCAGCTGCTGGTTCGATTCTTTTGAAAAGATTGCAGACTATGTGATGGAAAAAGCACAGCCTGGCGATTTGATTCTGACCCTTGGCGGCGGCGATATTTACAAGTGCGCCAACCTGATTGTCAAGCGGTATCAGGAGAAAGCCTGATATGGTTTTTTTGAAAGAACTCAATTTGCAGGATGCAGAGAAAGAATATCAATATATCGTTTCTGTACCCGCAGATGAAAATGGTTTTTTAAACGACTATTATGACGCTCCTCGCGAAAACTTTGAGACAGCCGTTTTACAACCGCTGATTTGTCAGGGACAGGGAATAGATTTGCCGGAAGGATATGTACCGCAGACCCACTACCTGCTTTGGGACGATGATATCATTGTAGGGTGGTTCCGGCTCCGTCATTACCTTTGCCCCTCTTTAGTGAACGGCGCTGGCCATATCGGCTACAGTATTCGGGAAGGATTTCGCGGAAAAGGCTATGCTACAACCGGACTTCGCCTTCTTCTGCAAAAGGCCGCAGAAATCATTCCAGAAGAGGAAGTTTATTTGTGCGTCAACAAGGATAATCCTGCTTCTTTGCGTGTGATGCTGAAAAACGGTGGAACGATCCACCACGAAGATTCAGATAAGTATTATGTTAGAATCAAACGCTAAGATGCTTTTTGTTACATTCCATGCTGATAAACGGCTTTTTGCTGTTTATGATTGATAGAAAGAAAAGAAAACAAGGCCGCTGAAAAACGGCCGGGACAAAAACGGAGGAATCTATGAGCGGATACTTTGGAGTAGCTTCGAAAAACGACTGCATGTTTGACCTGTTCTTCGGCACCGACTATCATTCCCATCTGGGAACCCGCCGGGCCGGTATGGCAGTATACAGCAGGGAGGAGGGCTTCAACCGGGCGATACATAATATCGAGAACGCCCCCTTCCGCACCAAGTTCGACAAGGACTTCAGCGAAATGCACGGCAACTTGGGCATCGGCTGTATCTCTGACTATGAGCCTCAGCCCTTGATTGTTCGTTCCCACCACGGCACCTATGCCATCTCCACTGTCGGTAAAATCAACAATCTGGATGAAATCGTCCAGCAGATTTTCACCACCGGACATGCCCATTTCCTCGAAATGAGCGGCGGAGATATCAATACTACCGAGCTGGTAGCTGCTATTATCAATCAAAAGGAAAATTTGATTGAAGGCATCCAGTATGCCCAGGAGATTATTGACGGCTCCATGACCATGCTGCTGCTTACCCCCAAGGGAATTCTGGCCGCCCGTGACAAACTGGGCCGTACCCCGGTATGCGTGGGCAAAAAAGAGGGCAGCTACTGTGTTTCTTTTGAAAACTTTGCCTATCTGAACCTGGAATATACCCACGAAAAAGAGCTTGGCCCCGGTGAAATTGATATGATTACCCCCGAAGGCGTAGTCACACTGGTACAGCCCGGCAAGGATATGAAAATCTGCACCTTCCTGTGGGTCTACTATGGGTATCCGTCCTCCTCTTATGAGGGTGTCAGCGTGGAACAAATGCGGTATAATTGTGGCGCACTGCTGGCTAAGCGGGACGACGCTCACCCCGATACGGTTGCCGGTGTGCCTGATTCCGGTATTGCCCATGCAGTTGGTTATTCCAACGCTTCCGGGATTCCTTTCACCCGTCCGTTTATCAAATACACGCCCACTTGGCCCCGCTCCTTTATGCCCACCGTGCAGAGCCGCCGGGATTTGATTGCCAAAATGAAGCTGATCCCCGTACACGAACTGATTGACGGCAAAAGCCTGCTGCTCATTGACGACTCCATTGTCCGCGGTACCCAGCTGGGCGAAACCACTCAGTTCCTGTATAACAGCGGTGCAAAAGAAGTGCATGTGCGTCCTGCCTGCCCGCCGCTGCTGTATGGCTGTAAATATCTGAACTTCTCCCGCTCCACTTCCGAAATGGATTTGATTACCCGCCGTGTGATTAAGGAAATGACCGGCAGCGAAAATGTAGATCTTACCCCCTATGCCGACCCGGAGAGCCAGGAATATAAGGAAATGCTGGAGAGAATCCGCCAGAAGCTGCACTTTACTTCTCTGCGGTATCATCGCCTGGACGACTTGATGGAGTCTGTGGGCATTGACCGCTGCAAGCTGTGCACCTATTGCTGGGACGGCAAGGAATAAGACAGACAGCACATAATGGAGGAGTATATGGAGTTTGAAACCTTGTGCAGGCTGATTGAGTTACAGCCTGAAATGGTAAAGAAGCTGGAAAAAAACGTGTGTGAGATAGAGACGGTATCGCTGGAAGGTCTCTTTCAACAGCTTTTGGAGCGGGAAACTGCCGAAGATGCCTATCATCAGCTTCGGGATGCTTTGGGAGAAGATAAGGACGGCGTGAAAATGCTGTATTGCCAGCTGCTTTGCGCCTGTCACACCCTGGAAAAATATCGGGAATTAGGGATTCCCGATAAAGTTTTTGTGGATACCATGAAATGCTTTTCCCGATTTATTGGGGAGTGTTTGGAAAAGACCGGGGACCTTGCCTTTGATAGAGGCTGGTGGGCTTGGCGACAGCTGAGCCTTTCCCTATTCCGCATTGGCGCGCTGGAATATGAATTTCTTACCTTCCAGGGAGAAAAGACCATCTGTCTGCACATTCCTTCAGACGCAGACCTTTCCCAATCATCGGTAGACGCTTCGCTGAAACAGGCAGACGGCTTTTTCCGCACGTACTTTCCGGCTTATCCGTATACCCGGTATGTCTGTTCTTCCTGGCTGCTGTCCCCGGTATTGAAAACCCTGCTGCCCTCCTCTTCCCGGATTCTGGCCTTTCAGAGCCGTTTTCAGGATATAAGGGAGGATTCCGGCGATTTGGGATTTCTGGAATGGCTGTTCCAGGTGCCCGAAACTGTGCGCTATGAAGACCTGCCCGAGCATACCAGCCTGCAAAAGAAGGCGAAGGCGCTCCTTCTCAGCGGCGGTACCATTGGCGCCGGCTGCGGAATGTTTCCAAGAACGTTTTGAATGATGCCCGTTTTCCCACGGAAAGCGGGCTTTTTCTTTGATGACGCCGGGAAAATCTACCGGCATGACTGGAAAATCAGCGAAAAATATGGTATACTATTAAATTGTGTGTGAACTATGATTTTATTACGATATGGATGGAGGAATCCCCTTGGCTCTGACGCCTGCGATGCAAAATGAAATCAACCGGAGACGCACTTTTGCGATTATCTCCCACCCCGATGCGGGTAAAACGACCCTGACCGAAAAGTTCCTGCTGTATGGCGGCGCCATTACCTTAGCCGGCGCGGTCAAGGGAAAAAAGAATAGCCGCCACGCGGTTTCCGACTGGATGGAAATTGAAAAACAGCGCGGTATTTCCGTTACCTCTTCTGTGATGCAGTTCCAGTATGAGGGCTTCTGCATCAATATTCTGGATACTCCCGGCCACCAGGACTTCTCTGAGGACACCTATCGTACCCTGATGGCGGCTGACTCTGCCGTGATGGTGATTGACGCTTCCAAGGGCGTAGAGGCACAGACCCGAAAGCTGTTTAAGGTCTGCCTGCTGCGGGATATCCCTATTTTCACCTTTATCAACAAGATGGACCGGGACGCCCGTAACCCCTATGATTTGCTGGACGAAATCGAATATGAGCTGGGCATTAAAACCTATCCCATGAACTGGCCTATCGGTTCTGGAAAAGAGTTCAAGGGTGTATATGACCGGGAAAAGAAAGAAATCCTGGCCTTTACCGCCAACAATGGACAGCGGGAAGTGGAAGCGACTGAGGCTACACTGGACGACGCTTCCATGAAAGAACGTCTGGGCGAGGAATTGTACCAGACTTTGCAGGACGATGTGGAGCTGTTGGACGGGGCCGGTTATGAATTTGACCTCGACCAGGTGCGCCACGGAAAGCTATCCCCGGTGTTCTTTGGTTCTGCCCTCACCAACTTCGGCGTGGAGCCCTTCCTGGAGAGCTTTTTGAAGCTGACCAGCTCTCCCCTGCCCCGTAAAACGGAGAACGGTGTGGTGGACCCCTTCGACGAAGGTTTCTCGGCTTTCGTATTCAAAATCCAGGCCAACATGAACAAAGCGCACCGTGACCGTATTGCTTTTATGCGGATTTGCTCTGGCAAATTTGAGAAGGGCATGGAGGTTCTGCATGTGCAGGGCGGCCGGAAAATGAAGCTCTCCCAGCCCCAGCAGATGATGGCACAGAGCCGCGAAATCATCGATGAAGCCTATGCCGGCGATATTATCGGCGTGTTTGACCCGGGCATCTTCTCCATCGGCGACACGGTCTGTTCCCCCGGAATGAAGGTAAAATTTGAGGGAATCCCCACCTTTGCCCCCGAACTGTTCTGCCGCGTCCATCAGGTGGACACTATGAAGCGCAAGCAGTTTGTCAAAGGTACTACCCAGATTGCCCAGGAAGGCGCCATCCAGATTTTCCAAGACATCAACAGCGGTATGGAAGAAGTGATTGTGGGCGTGGTAGGTACGCTGCAATTTGACGTGTTTAAATATCGCATGGAAAATGAATATAACGTGGACATCCGCATGGAAAACCTGCCTTATCAGTACATCCGGTGGATTGAAAACGAGGAAATCGACCTGAAGTCTTTGAACCTGACTTCGGACACCCGAAAGGTGCAGGACATGAAGGGCCGCTATCTGTTGCTGTTTGCCAACGAGTGGAGCATCCGCTGGGCAGAAGAGCACAACTCCACACTGGAACTTGCAGAATTCAGCCGGTAAACCATCCCCATCAATCATAGAAAACCCCTCCCGGTTTTTGAAAGCCGGGAGGGGTTTGTTTGTTTATGTTTTTGATTATCCCAGAGCAATATCCAGCACCATCATCAGCAAAAATCCCACCATTACCGCGATGGTACCGCCGTTGGAGTGCTCTCCCAAATGGGCCTCGGGTATCAGCTCTTCCACTACCACATACATCATGGCACCAGCCGCAAAACTGAGCAGCCACGGCATGAGCGGCTGGATACTTCCAGCTACCAGCACTACCAGAATTCCAAAAATCGGCTCTACAATTCCCGACAGGCTTCCATACAGGAAGGATTTCCCCACCGAAAGTCCTTCTCTCCGCAGCGGCAGGGAAATCGCCGCGCCTTCGGGAAAGTTCTGAATTCCAATGCCCACCGACAGCGCCAGCGCTGAGGCCATAGTCAGGCTTCCTTCTCCCCCATGCTGTACAGCCAAAGCAAACGCCAGCCCCACGGCCATCCCTTCCGGGATATTGTGCAAGGTAACCGCCAGCATCATCAATGTGCTGCGCCGCATGGATGAACTCATTCCTTCCGGCTCCTGAAACCCCGGATGCAGATGGGGCAATATAACATCCATTGCCATTAAAAACAGCACGCCAAGGGCAAATCCACCTGCGGCTGGTATCCAGCCTGGCTGTCCTGCCGCTTCCGCCTCTTCAATAGCCGGTGACAGAAGTCCCCACATAGACGCCGCTATCATAACGCCCGCCGCAAATCCCAAAAAGATTCGCTGGACTCCACTTCCCACTTCCTTCCGAAATAAAAACACCATCGCCGCTCCCAGCGTTGTCATCAAGAACGGAAGCAGTGTTCCCACGGCAGCTGCATAAATTCCTTCCATTCCCTTCTCTCCTTTCCAAACCAAAAATTGTTAGCTTTTTCTAACCTTCTATGCTGAGTATACCCTACCCTCTTCTTTCTGTCAACCAAAAAGCCACCCGACGGACGTCACTCTCCGCCAGGTGGCTTTTCATACAGTTTTTATTCTTCCGAATCCCACTGGAATCCGATTCCGCTGAGCAAAGCCCGTGCAATGATACAATGTCCGGCAATGTTCGGGTGAATCCGGTCCCAGTTAATCGAAGCGGAATGATACTCTTCCAGATATTCGTCAAAGGCTTTCTGCAAGTCCACACAGGGCAGCCCATACCGCTCCGCAAGCTTTTTGACAATAGCGCCGTATTCATCCATCCTCACCCGCATAGCGTCCACCCGGTTGCTTTCCAGCATATAGGGCGTCATCAGCACCATCCCGCTCACCTGCGGCAGCGTTTGTCGAATCAGACGGGAATATGTCTCTTCATACTCCATAGGGTACACATGGTCCTCCGTCATCTCGGGACAATCAAACTGACGCCAAACATCGTTAATCCCAATCAATACGGTAACATAATCCGGGTGCAAATCCAGCACATCCGTTTTCCACCGGGCAGCCAAATCCCGAATCGTATTTCCATTGACTCCCATATTGATCATCCGTAAGTGGCGCCAGGGAGTAGCGGCTTTAATCATACCGTCCACAATCGCCACATAGCTTTTTCCAAGCCCGTCAGCAAGCCCTTCCCCATACGGTCTTGCCCGATCATAATCGGTAATAGAGTCGCCGATACAAACAATTTTACTTTCTTTTTCAAACAACAACGGCATAACTTCTCCTCCTCGGCCCCTTATTTATGAGTGCCCAAAAACACTACAGCCAGTACATTGGGGCCAGTATGCGCGCCGATAATAGGACCGATTTCGGAAAGATACAGTTCCTTGGGGTGGTACATGGATTTAATGGTTTTGCAGAAATCCTTAGCTTCCGGTTCACAGTCCGTATGCACTACCCAAATAATGCTCTCCCGGGGATTGGGACAGGTTTCCTCAATCTTTTTCAGCAAATAGTCCACGCCCTTTTTCCGGCCGCGAACCTTGCCGATGGCTTCCAGCTTCCCCTCTTCGGTAACACGGATAATCGGTTTAATTCCCAGCGCAATTCCTGCCACGGCTGCCACAGCGGGAAGTCTTCCGCCACGGTGCAGATGCTTCAAGTCATCCACCAGCACCCAATGGCAAACCTTATCCCGGTTTTCTTCAATCCACTTGGCAATCTCGTCCATAGATGCGCCCTGTTCCTTCATCCGCACGGCATAGAGCACCAGCAATCCCTCTCCGGCGCTGGCACAGCGGGAGTCCACACTGCACACACGGCGTCCGGGGAATTCCTCTTCCAGCTCCCGGGCGGCCAGGCAAGAGCTCTGCCAAGTGCTGCTCAGGCCGGAAGAAAAGCAAATATACAGGATATCTTTCCCCTCTTTTAAAATGGGGGTAAAACGCTTTTGATACGCAGCCTGATTGATTTGGGTGGTGGTGGGCATTTTTCCAGCCTTAATCTGCTGATAAAAGGCATTCATGGACATTTCGCGCCCATCAGGATAGTGGAAATAACTCACACCGTCAATCATAAATTCCATGGGAATAATGTCGACGCCCAGTTTTTTGGCCATATCAGGGGTAAAATCGGTGGTAACATCTGTGATAATCACAAAATCCTGCTGACTCAAAGTAAACCCTCCTGCTTTTTTACACATGTCTGTGCAGCCGCCTTCAGCGGAATTTACACAACAGATCATATTGTTTCCTATTATACTCGATTCCCTTTAAAATTGCAAAAATTTCTTTGAACTCCAATTGATTTTTCGCCCTGTTTTTCTTTTCATTTTGCAAAAAAACAGAATAGTTTTGATAAAAACATGTAGAGGTTTGATTTTTTCAGCAAAAGCTACAGAAAATAATCCTACCCGGGACAAATGGGATAGCGGAGAAAACAAAAGGGACAGCAGATACCTGCCGTCCCTTTGCATAGGTTTACTTTATTCTTTATGGTTTATGATTTAATCTTCACGGTCTGCTTCCCACTCCACAATGGAGCCATTGACCGCATTGATGACGAACTCATATTCCATGGAGCCCTTTCTGGCTTCGCCTTCATAATAATAGCCGCCGTCATCTTCATCCAGCTCCAAGTCAGTCACTGTTGCGCCGGGAACCTTTGCCAGCACAATGGACTTGGCTTTTTCTGCGGAAATCAGGGAGCTTGCATTGCCGGTGTTTTCGTGCTTTTCTTCCTTCCACTTGATGAAGTTTCCGTTGGAAGCGTCGATTTCAAATTCATATTCCGAAGTGTTCAAATAGGCTTCGCCTTCATAAACCTTACGGCCATCATCATAATCCACCGAAAGTTCCACGATGGTGGCGCCGGGGATTTTCTTCAAAACCAAAGATTTCGCCTGCTCTTTGGTAATTGCAGAGGTGCCGGAAGAAGGCTTGGAAGTGGAAGGTTTAGAAGTCGTTGTACCGGAAGAACCCGTAGATCCGGACGAGGAAGAACCCGAAGAAGAAGAGGTGGTGTTGCCGGAAGAAGCCGTACCATTTTTACTCTCGCTCTTCCATTCCAGAATCGTACCATCAGCTGCCTTGATTTCAAAATCATAGGATGTCTGGCCCAATCTGGCTTCGCCATCATAAATCCAAACGCCGTCGTCTTCATCCAATTCCAGCTTGGTAATCGTAGCGCCGGGAATCTTGTTCAGCACAATTTCCTTGGCCTTATCTTGGCTAATCAGCCCATCAGGTGCAGTAGTGATTTCTGCTACGCCGTCTTTTTCCCACTTGATAACAGTTCCTTCCAGCGCGTCAATGTCAAAGTCATATTCCACGCCGTCTTTCACCAGTTCGCCTTCATAGACCATCCGGCCATCGTCAATATCCATCTCCAGCGAGGTTACCTCTCCGCCGCCTGCCTTGGCAATCGCAATTTCCTTGGCCTTCTCGGTTCCAATATAACCGGTTTCGTCAGCGGTTCCCACGTAGTCCCCGCTCAGGTTTCTCGCTTCGGCCAGCAAGGCCAAATCATTGATGGAAAGCTCTGCCAAAACATCCGCTTTCAGAGAAGCGTCCGCCTGTGTCAGCATTTGAATCCAGCGGGCCTTGCCTTCGGAAATGCCATACTGGGCCGCAAGAGCTTTCAATTCATCATTCCCCTGCAAGGACTGGCTGAACACCGTGCCATCAAGGGACAACTGCTTCAGGCTATCATTAACCCCTTCGGTCAGTTCCTTCTGCAGAGCCTCCCGGCGGGCCTCATCATCATTATCCACTGTCAGCAAAATGGAATTGGCATCGGCAGTCAGGTATCCGTTCTGCACCATGGAGCCAATCACGGCATTCACGGCGGTCTTCAAATTAGTACCTTCCAGCTCCATACCGTCCAGCAGAGTTTTGGCATCCTCGTTGAGGGGGTTGGCTTTCAGGACCTTTTCCTGCCGGTTCACTTCCAGCTCGATGCTGGGGTTCACGTCGATGCTCACAGCCGTATCCACGGCAAACTGATATTGATATCCGGCAAATCCGCCAATTGCCAGTACCAGTGCGGCAGCGGCGCCGATTGCGAGGTTGCGAATGGTATGCTTCTTTTTGTTATTATTTTTCTGATTCTGTAAAGCCTGCGTCATGTCAATCACTTTTCCTCTCTCCGTTTTTCGTGCGGCGAGGATTTGAGGCAGGATATCGGGGGTTTGTTCCTGCACGGCCTTAGACAGCCGGCGTTCTATCTCTTTTCTGCCATATGCCATTATATCGTCCCTCCTAACTGCTTTCGAAGCTTTGCCAGCGCCCGGTGATATTTGGAAAGGGTACCGGTCAGGGTGAGGTTTAAAATCTTTGCCACCTCTTTATGGCGAAGGCCGGAGACTGCATGAAGCATCACAATCTGACGCTCCTCCTCTCCAAGAATCTGTAATGCTGCCTCCAGCACCATCCTGTTTTCCGTTTGTTCCGTGGGCGCGGCCGTTTCTGCTTCTTCGGGAAGGTCATCCATTGCGGCTTCCCACTTTCCTTTCCGAATCCTTCCATACGCCAGATTCCGGGTAATGGTTAGAATCCAACCCATGGGGCTTCCCACAGGCTCATAGCGGGCCGCATTGGCATCAACAGCCAGAAACGTATCCTGCATAATCTCTTCCGCATCTGCATGATTTTTTACAATCGAAAGGGCAAAACCGTATACGGCGCTTTTGGTTTGTTCGTAAAGGGAAGCCAGTGCTTCCTCTTCACCCAAGCCAATCCGTCGGATGAGTTCCCGCAGTTCGTGAACCGGGGGTTTGTCCTTTTTGGGGTTTTCCAGTGTTGACGTCAAACAAAAGAAAAACATGATTTTTATCCTTTCGTCTATATAATGCATGAGGCGGCTGTTTTATTGCAGGCCTTTCTATATTTTTTTAAAAAATTTTTTCCTTGTCCAGTATAACACTTCCTGTCATTTCCTGCAACCATCTGGAAACTCTGCTTATCCGGGCGGTTTCCAGATATTTTCTGTTATTTTTCAGTTTCCATACGGCACAATATTCCTTGCCGGGTTATTTCCGGCAAGTTCCGTAACAGGAGGTGAGCCCTTATGTTTGGCAGTTTGAATTATCCCGGGCCAGGAGGGGATTTTAATATTTTTGTTCCCGCCATTGAGCCTGGAGCCAATAGGGAGCTTTCCCCGGATATCCGCAGCGGTATTGAAGACCATGTAAATGAAATCCAAACGGAAGAAGACATGGAGCGCGTCATCCACCAGCTGTATTTGCGTCGGTAAAGCCGGCATGAAAAAATCCCCCGCTCTGGCCTCCTTTGTGAAGGAACCGAGAACGGGGGATTTTGCATTTACAGAAATCATACGCTGAAACAATCCGATTTTACACTTTGTTTCATCCAATGTGGCTGTGACGGGCTGCCAATGCAGCACCTTCGAAGTCCAGCACCGGAACCGCTGTCTCGGAACGGATTCCAATGGAGGAATATACCAGCAGGAACAGGGCGCCTGTCTGAATCCATAGAACCGTTACATCTGTCATACCGTGAATCGCTGTTACAAAAGTAAGTACCAACAACAGCACACCGCTGGAAGATGCGATTCCATGACGGATACGGGACAGTACCTGACGAATCTGATAAACGGCAAAGAAACCAATGATACCTGCACCAACCACGCCATAATTCAAAACGGTGTCGATAAACAGGTTATGTGCATGATGGGTAGCATATCCGCTGAACTGGGTATAAATCATTTCATAAGTCATGGGACCCTGTCCAAAAAGGAAATGCTGCTGAATCCCCTTAAATGCCGTCATCCAGATGGAAAGACGCTGGTCCATGGAATGGTCGGCATCTCCGGCACGGGGGAAGATAACAGGCAGCACCGTCAATGCGGCAATGGCAGCCAGAACGCCCAACGCGGCAAAAGCCCAAAAATACTTGTAACGGCCCCGCAGCAGGAAGAACAGCAGGATACCGGCACATACCGCAGCAGCAGCCGAAATGCTGGCGCACAAATAAATACCAATCATGCAGCTGACCAATACCGTGCCATAAAAAGCCCGGTGCTTCGGGTTTCCGAACCCGCGGTACAAAGCAATAATCGCCACAAACTCCATGAGCATCCCGTAATAATTGGGGTTAAAACAAAGGGATTCCGCACGCTGGACCAGACCCAATCCTTCATAATAAATCATCTGGCCAATGGCGACCATGGTGGTGGACAAACTGCACAGGCACGCCACATCCATCAATGTATTAAATAGCCGCTGGGTCATAAATGAGCGGAGATAAAACATCGTGAGCAATGCGGCAGCCAGCAAAAGAGAAATTCCCACTCCATAAAAATTCTGATACAGCAGGGAAACCATGGCCCACGCTGTCACCGCCACCACAATCATCCGGCTGAATGGTTCAGCAAAAGCATATGCTCTTCTTTCCCGGCCTGCCAGTACATAAATTCCCGCCGCTACCAGCACCACACCGGTAATATAATAAGGCATAAAAATAGAAACTACTACGCTGAAAGCTAACATCTTCTGCTTTTTTTCAATGTTTGTCTGTTGATTGATCGAATCCGTCAAGGAACAAACCTCCTTCCGCAGCTCTCTGTTTCAGCAAATGAAACGCCACATGTTTTTATTGATATACATGCGCACCACATGGATTTTACATTGATTTCTTATACTGGATAACTATTATAATCATTTTTTTGTTAGAAAACAAGGCCAAAAGTCCATAGCTTTTTCTGAACACTGCCCTTCCGAATTTGGGCAAACTCACAAAGATTCTTACGATTTTTTTAACAAATATACAAACTGCATTTTATTCACGAACTCTTCACGAAAATCCTGTATACTACTACTATCTCTATGCCAGAAGGTGGGAACCTTATGAACGATGCAAACGAGGCCAAAATACAACGTTTTTCTCCAGACCCGTCAACAGGCCTTTCAGAAGCTCAGGTGGAAGAACGATACCGTCAGGGACTTTCCAATGCCAGCGGCGCTATTAAAACCCAAAGCGAAAAGCAAATTATTCTGAAAAACATTATCACCCCTTTTAACATTCTGAACTTCATCCTGGCCGGCATGATTCTGGCAGTAGGCTCCTTGAAAAACATCCTGTTTATGGGGGTTATTTTCAGTAATATCCTCATCGGCAGTGTGCAGGAAATCCGGGCCAAGCGCACCATTGACAAACTTTCCCTGATTGCCGCCCCAAAAGCCCATGTGATTCGGGGAGGCCAAATCACAGAAATTGCCGTGGAGCGAATTGTACTGGACGATGTTCTGCTTCTCTCTGCCGGAGGACAGGTTTGTGCCGACTGCGTGCTGCTGGACGGGGAATGTGAAGTGAACGAATCCCTGCTCACCGGTGAATCCGACCCGATTGTAAAAAAGCCCGGGGACATGCTTCTTTCGGGCAGTTTTGTGGTCAGCGGTGCCTGCCGGGCTAGAGCCGAGCATGTGGGCGCAGACAACTATGCAAACCAGATTACCAACAGCGCCAAATATGTCAAAAAGCCCAATTCCGAAATTCTTTTCTGGATTAACCGGATTATTAAATGGGTCGGCTTCGCTATTTTGCCCATCGGTGTCTTATTGTTCTGCAAACAATATTTTCTCACCGACAGCGGCATACAGGACTCGGTGGTCAGCACTGTGGCCGCCTTGGTGGGTATGATTCCCGAAGGGCTGGTACTTCTTACAAGCGTGGTGCTGGCAGTCAGTGTGATTCGGCTGTCCGCCCACAAAACACTGGTACAGGAGCTGTTTTGTATTGAAACCCTTGCCCGGGTGGATACTCTGTGTTTGGATAAAACGGGCACCATCACCGAAGGCTGTATGCAGGTGGACGAAGTGATTCCCCTGGCCAAAATTGACGGCAAATATCTGGAGCAAGCTCTCGCAGCTCTGGGTGCCAATCTGAACGACAGCAATCCCACATTTCTGGCCGTACAAAGCCGTTTCTCTTTGGACCCGGGCTGGCCTTGCGAAGAAACCCGCCCCTTCTCTTCGGCGCGAAAATGGAGCGGCGCTTATTTTGCCGGTATTGGCGCTTTTGTCATGGGAGCGGGAGAATTCATTCTGAAAGAAAACTTCGAGCCCTTTCGGGAACAGGCCGAGCAGTATTCTCGAAAAGGGCAGCGTGTTCTGCTGCTGGCTTATTCGGCAAACAATTTCCCGGGAAAGGAACTTCCCTCAGGCCTGAAACCTATGGCGCTTCTGCTGCTCAGTGACAAAATCCGGGAAGAAGCCCCCAAAACCCTGCGGTATTTTGCCGACCAAGGGGTGGATTTAAAAGTTATTTCCGGCGACAATGCAGTGACGGTTTCCAACATTGCCCAAAAAGCCGGTATGGATAACGCTGGACGCTATGTAGACGCCACCACCCTGAAAACGGAGGAGGATATTCGCAAGGCAGCCCGCACCTATTCCGTGTTCGGACGGGTGACCCCTCAGCAAAAGCTTTCATTAGTAAAGGCGCTCAAAGCCGACGGCCACACGGTTGCCATGACCGGCGACGGCGTGAATGATGTGCTGGCTCTAAAAGAAGCCGATTGCAGTGTAGCCATGGCATCGGGAAGTGACGCTGCGCGCACAGTCTCCCAGCTGGTTTTGCTGGATTCCAACTTTGCTTCTATGCCCCGAGTGGTGCAGGAAGGAAGACGTTCCATTAACAATCTACAACGGTCGGCCTCTCTGTTTCTGGTCAAGTCTATTTTTTCCGCCATTTTGGCTTTCTGCTTTATTTTTATTCCCACCGACTACCCCTTTGAGCCTATTCAGATGACCCTCATCAGCGCTTTGACCATCGGCGCCCCTTCCTTCATTCTGGCGCTGGAGCCTAACCGGGAGCGGCTTCGGGGAAAATTTATTGTCAATGTAATTCAGAAATCTCTCCCTGCCGCCCTGACCATTGTGCTGAACATTCTGCTTTTGACGGCCATTAACGGGTACATGGGGTTTTCGGACGAACAGTATTCCACATTGGCTGTTATTCTTACCGGATGCACCGGCCTTTTGATGTTATATAAGGTGTGTGCTCCCTTTAATTTTCTGCGAGGCGCCTTGGCACTGGTAATGACGGCGGCATTCGTGTTGGCACTGATTTTGATGGGGAAGTTTTTCAGTATCTCCCCGCTGAACCTTCCCATGGTTCTGGTACTCATGATGATGCTATTGTTTGCGTTTTGCAGCATGTCCCTGTTCCTGCATCTGATTGATTACATCCTGATTCCCCGTCTGGACAAAATTTCTATGGAAGTCCGGCGACAGTCTCGGCTGCTGGACCTTTTCCGAAGAAAGCTCTTTCGGAAGGGAAAAAGAGATAAGAAAAACCATTGAGTAACAAGCTATCATGATCCTTTGTTTGCGAAAACACCCCCTTCCGGACAATCACTCGGAAGGGGGTGTCGTTTTTAAAATTTTATCCATTCAGGGCTGTTCCCTACAGGCTCTATAACGGCAAGCTGATGAGATTGCACCTCTCCCCCATTTACCACAATTTCTCCTTTTTCGTAGCCCTCTTTCATAAGATACAATGCTTCCTGTTCATTGTCAGCATATATTTCAAATTCCTGGGTAATGGTTTCTTCAACGGCTATGACGAATCGTTTCATTTTTACCAAACCTTCCTGTACATTCCGTTCCCTAAAAATTCAATAACACCTTTGTCCCGAAGGACCTGCATCTGCTGGCGGATTTTTGGCCTGATATGATAGTTTAGGGGATGCTTTTCCGACAATTGCTTTTCAAAAGTATAAACCTGTCCTAAAGAAAACTCTCTTTCTGAAATACCATTGATAATATTCAGTATATCCAGAAGCCATCCACGCGCTGCAAGATTCCTTGTTTCCAGGCCTGCGCTTTTTTGCACCTGTGCGATAACACACTCCATCTCGACCGGAATCCCATTTTTTAGAAGATAAATCTTTCCCTGCTCAGGAATTTTTGTCAAAAGAATGTTGCATCCAACCCATCCGGCACGGCGGGCTGTTTCGGCCAAGGGCTTCCGTTTTTCAATTACTTCCGGCACAAAAAAATATTTGGAAATCATAAAGAAATCCTGTACTGCATTTTGATAATAATTCATAAAGAAAAAATCCGGATTCTGATTGCTGTTAATACGTTGAATCATGGTATCATAAGCACCATCGTTTACTTTTGCTCCCCATTTACCTCTTTTACTTTTTAGTTCGTATTGGCAACCACACATGGGGCAAAAGAAATCAGCAGCTGGCCTATTATTGGGGAATTTTTCAATTTTTTCATATCCACACCGTGGGCAATATAGATTTTCAGAAACCCAAGATTCCGTTACCACTCTGGCAATCTGCGACTTTGAATGATACTTTTCAGAAGATTCCAACTGTAAATTTAGGTTCATCTTTCAGCCCCTTCTCTCCCGGCAAATACAAACAGGCAGCGCAGCCACTATTACGGGCTTCTGCGCTGCCTGACTGATATAGTAGTAGAAGTGTGTTTTACTGTGCGTCTGCCGCGGCACTTTTTTCTTTTGTTTCTTTTGCGCTCTTAATGCGGCTCAGTTCCTCCATAAAGGAGTTGATATCCTTAAACTCCCGGTACACCGAGGCAAACCGTACATAGGCCACCTCGTCAATATCCCTCAGCTTCTCCATGGCATACGCGCCAATCTGGCTGGACGGGACCTCTCGATCCAGGGAATTTTGCAGCATGGTTTCAATCTCGTCCACCAGCCCCTCCAGCACGGCCAGCGGAACCGGACGCTTTTCGCAGGCGCGAAGCAGGCCGTTGAGCAGCTTATTCCGATCAAAAGGTTCCCGGGACTTATCCTTTTTAATAACGATGACGGGAACGGTTTCAATAATCTCATAGGTGGTAAAGCGTTTTCCGCAACGCAAACATTCCCTGCGGCGGCGGATGCGCTCTCCCTCATCAGTGGGGCGGGAATCGATAACTTTACTTTCATCATAGCTGCAATATGGACATTTCATGATTTTGTGCGCCTCCTGTCCGCGTGAATGGCTGAAAGGGTTTCCTGCCGCTTTTCCTACATCAGCGCGGGATACAGCAGGCATTTTTAAGATATATTATTATACCATATTTACCATAATTTTGACAAGCAAATCTGCCAAAAAAAGATTTTTTTCACCGCACAAATCTGTCTTTTACAGCAGCCCTTTTCCAACGGCTTGCAGGTAATCCATCGCATCGTTCAGCTGCTCTTCCGGACCGAAATCCCCTCTATATACTTCAATAACGCCGTCGCCCTGATACCCACAGTCCCGCAGCTTTCTAAAAAAGCTTTCAAAGCAAAAGGTTCCTTTTCCGGGCAGCAGGCAATCTTTCCCGGGCGTGTGGTCGTTCAGGTGGACATGCACCAAGTTTTTCCCCATGGCAAGACGCATTTCTTCCGGGTCTTCCCCAGCGCGCACTGCCTGCTTAATATCCAGAACAAAGGCACAATCTTCTCCCAGGGTTTCCCGCATTTTGCGAATAAACGCCGCTTTTTCGCTGCGGAACGCCGCCACGTTTTCCTGTGCTGTGATAACCCCATATTCTTCCTTTCCCAGCCGAAAAAGCCGGGCATATCGGGCAAAGTATTCTTCTTCGGGTATCCGGCTTTTTTGATAATTCCGCTGTCCGTGCAGTACCAGATACCGGGCTCCCAGCTGCTGTGCCATCTCAAAATACCGGCGGTAAAAGGCCAGCCCGTCCTCGGTTCGGCGGGGATAGTCAGAAAAAAGCAGCATGTTTTCAAAAGCCGAAGTAAACGGGTGAATAGAAGTCACAAGCGCCCCGGCCTGTTTCAGACGGGAGCAAAGTTCTTTTTGATAGTATCCTTCCTCCAGCTCGGAGGCGGTGTTGATGAATATTTCAAACAGCCGGAATCCCCGGCCAAGCAGCCGGCTAAGTGATTCCTCTGTGGCCATGGGATACAGGCACGCAGTGGAGATTCCCAAATGCATGAGCAACCAGCGTCCTTTCTTTCGATTGTGGAAATGTTTTGCATACATATTTACTGTCGCGAGCAGGTTTTCTTTTTATCATATCATATTCGGATGGGAAGCAAAAGTGTTTTTTTCGCGTATATCTTCCCCGCCTGCTGGAAAACTATCCTTGCCGCATTTTTATAATATGGGAGGTATCTTCTATGAATAGCGAATCCGAAACCCTGATTAAAGAAGTCCATAAAGCCGCTTCTTCCGGGCTGGAAGCCATTGAAACCGTCCTGCCCAAAATTAAAAAGCCCCAGCTGAAAAAGGACATCGAGCATCAGGGCGTCTGCTATCAGGAGCTGATTGCCCGCTGCGAAAAACAGCTGCAAAAATCCGACGCCCTGCCTGAAAAAAATCCTACCCTGCAAAAAGCCGTCATGTGGGGCGCCATCCAGCTCAACACCCTTGCCGACGCTTCTACCAGCCACATGGCCGAAATGATGATTAACGGCACCAACATGGGCATCGTGGAAATGACTCGACAGCTCAACAGCGCCCAAAACGCCGATCCCGCCGCCCGAAAACTGGCCGAGGACTTCCTCCACGGCGAACAGCTCCATCTGAACCATCTTAAACAATACCTTCGGGCATGAGTATCAACCGGTTTCTTCTCCTTCCCGTCTTGATTCCATCAGGAGGATTTTGTATAATAAAAGAATGTGCAAAGATTATGGAGAAGGAGAAGAAATTCCATGGCATTGCTCAGTATCAGCCAACTGCAAAAATCCTTTGGTACCGATTTGATTTTTACAGGGGCTTCGTTTGAAATACAGGACCGGGACCATATCGGGCTGGTGGGAGCCAACGGTTCCGGCAAGACTACTTTATTTAAAATCCTTACCGGTGAATTATCCGCCGACAGCGGTGAGATTTATCAGTCAAAAGAATGTCGCATCGGATATATGGAACAGCACGTGTGCAAAGATTTGGAGCGCAGCGCTTATAACGAAGTGATGACGGTATTCTCCCACCTGACCGAAATGGAGAAGGAGCTGGACGAAATCGGACAGCGCCTTCTGGTACATCCTGACGACCGGTTGATTGAACGCCAGATGGAACTGAACGACCGGTATGCCGCTTTGGGCGGGCTTACCTGCCGGGCAAGAGCCCGCAGCACCCTGATGGGGCTGGGATTTTCCGACGAACAAATGGGAATGCCCATCGGGATTCTCAGCGGCGGACAGAAAGCCAAATTACAGCTTGCCAAAATGCTGCTCAGCGGCGCAAACCTGTTGCTGCTGGACGAGCCCACCAACCATCTGGACATCCAGTCGGTGGAATGGCTGGAAGATTTCCTCAAGGGCTTTCCGGGAGCTTATCTGGTGATTTCCCATGATCGTTTCTTTTTGGACAATGTGACCGAGCGCACCTTTGAAATGGAGCACCAGCGCCTGACCCTTTATAAAGGAAATTATACCCGCCATTTGGAGCAAAAGGAAGAAAATGCCCTGTCCATCCAGCGCAAGTATGAAAACACCATGCGGGAAATCAAGCGGCTGGAAGGTATTGTGGCCCAGCAGCGCCAGTGGAACCGGGAAAAGAATATCCGTACCGCCGAAAGCAAGCTGAAGGTCATCGCTCGGCTGGAGCAAACGCTGGTGAAGCCCGATTCTGCCCTGCCTTCCATTCATTTTGGTTTTGGCGCCAGCCAGCGGGGCGGCAACGACGTGATGTATGTGGAAAACCTGGCCCTTTCCTTCGACGGGAAATCCCTGTTTTCTCATGTGGACATGGAAGTCCACCGGCAGGAAAGAATTTTCCTTATCGGCCCAAATGGCTGCGGCAAAACCTCTTTGCTCAAAATCCTCATGGGGCAATATCAGGCGGACGAAGGCAGTGTGCGGTTTGGCGCAGGCATTGATGTGGGTTATTATGACCAGCTGCAAAGCGGCCTGGACGACTCGAAAACGGTTTTGGACGAAATCTGGGACCGCCATCCCCGAATGACCGAGACGGAAATCCGAAATGCGCTGGCCATCTTCCTGTTCCGGGGCGAGGACGTATACAAAATGGTTTCCTCTCTCAGCGGCGGCGAGCGGGCAAGACTGCTGCTTTTGCGGCTGATGCTTTCCAAAGCCAACTTCCTTCTGCTGGACGAACCTACCAACCATCTGGACATCCAGTCCTGTGAAGCCCTGGAAGACGCGCTGATGCACTATGACGGCACTCTGTTTGTGGTTTCCCATGACCGTTACTTGATTAACAAGCTGGCCGACCGGATTTATTCTCTGGAAGACGGCGGCGTTACCGAGACCATTGGTAACTATGACGATTATTTGGCCCACAGAAAAGAAAAGGCAGCGGAAGCTGAAAAAGCACAGCCCCAGTCACCGAAGGCCAATGACTACAAGCTGCGGAAAGAGCGGGCCTCGGAGCTTCGGAAAGCCAAAGCAGCCCTTGCACGGGTTGAAAAAGAGACAGAGGAAAATGACGGAAAAATCACCGACCTTTCCCGGCAGCTGGAGGAGCCGGAAACTGCCAGTGATTTTGAAAAGACCATGGAGATTTCCGCCGAGCTGGACAAGCTGAACAGCCGCAACGAAGCTCTGTTGCTGGAATGGGAGGAGCTGTCGGAAAAAATCGAGGCTCTGGAAGCAGAGCAAAGCTAATCCCACCATGTTTTGGGGAATCGATCCCTCTGTTTTTCTAAAAGAAGGGGAGTTTCCAAACAAAAAGCGGCCCGCTCCCATAGGGAAGCAGGCCGCCTGTCTTGCTGGTACAGCGTCTTTTATTTTACAACAAATTCCTGTACAGCTTCGATGAATTCTTCCACCTCTCTGCTCTGAGAAGCGTTGCTGTCGATTTCCATAGTCACCGGCTGGGAGGTTCCCAGGCTGAATACGCCCATGATGGACTTAGCATCAATCTTATATTTCCCGTTGGAAAGATCGATAGAGAAGCTATACTTGTTTGTGAGCGTTACAAAACGCTTTACGTCATCAATGGTGGTAAGAACAATCCGAAGTGTTTGCATAGTCATGATTCCTCCTGTTCATTGGATAGTTGAGTCCTTTTCTGACCAAAAACACAAATGGACTTCCTTTATGATACCGCACCCCTTCTCATTGGTCAATATGAAATATGACCAGATTCTCCTGGGACATTTCTCGGCAATATTTTTCAAATTATCTAAAAATCGCCTGTTTTGGCAACGGATTTCCCTTTCCTCTTTTGCCATCCATTACACATTTTCCCTTTAGAAAGGATGTTCTTTCCATGAAAGTTTCTGCTATTACTCTTGGTTGTAAGGTAAACCAGTATGAGACTCAGGCCATGCTGGGAAAGCTCTCCGCCGCCGGCTTTACCCCGTGCCCTGCCGGGGAGGAAGCCGATGTGGTACTGATTAACTCCTGCACCGTGACTGCTGCCAGCGACCATAAGGTCCGGCAGACCATTCACCGGGCCAGAAAACAGAACCCCAACGCTGTGATTGTCCTCACCGGCTGTATGCCCCAAGCCTTCCCAGAGGCGGCGCAGGCTCTGGAAGATGCCGACGTGGTACTGGGTAACTCTAACCGGGCTTCTCTGGTGCCGGATATTCTTCAGTATCTTTCTTCCCGCCAGCGGGTCATTGATATTGTCCCCCACGAAACCGGCGAAACCTTTGAATCCATGAAGGTGGAGAGCTTTTATGAGCGCACCCGGGCCTTTGTCAAAATTCAGGACGGCTGCAACCGGTTCTGCTCCTACTGTATTATCCCCTATGCCCGCGGCCGTATCCGCTCCAAGCCCTTGGACGAGCTGAAGCAGGAACTGGCCCGGCTGGGCGAAAACGGCTACCGGGAAGTGGTGCTCACTGGCATTAACCTGTCCGCCTATGGGCAGGAAATTGGGCTGCATTTGTGCGATGCAGTGGAAGCCGCCTGTGCTGTTCCGGAAATCGCACGGGTGCGGCTGGGTTCGCTGGAGCCGGAACAGCTACAGGATGATGTGATTGCCCGTCTTGCCAAACAGGAAAAGCTCTGCCCGCAGTTTCACCTGTCTTTGCAGAGCGGCTGTGACGAAACCCTTCGCCGTATGAACCGCCACTATGATACCGCCGAATATCGCCGGATTGTCAATACCTTGCGCTCGGTGTTCCCCAACGCCGCCATTACCACCGATATGATGGTGGGATTTGCCGGGGAAACCGAAGAAGAATTTGCAAAATCCCTGGCGTTTGCCAAAGAAATCGCCTTTGCGAAAGTGCATGTGTTTGCCTACTCCCGCCGTCCGGGAACCGTTGCCTATAACATGCCGGGACAGGTGACCAATGCCGTGAAGGAAGAGCGCAGCCGTGCCCTGATTGCCGCCACCGAGGAAACCCGCCGGGCCTTTTTGCAGCAGCAGCTGGGAAGAACCGAGCCGGTATTGTTTGAACAGGAAGCCGCCAAAAATGTGTGGGAAGGCTATACCGCCAATTATACGCCGGTACACATGGCCAGCCGGGAAAATCTTTCGGGAAAAATTCTTCCCGTTCATCTGGAAAGCTGTGCCGGAGACTTTTGCATGGGGACTTTGTAAACTTCCATAGCCAGTTCCTGAACCTGTATATATAAACGGCAAGGTTTTACCTATTTTTTACAAAATTCTGACAAAATTGTTTCGAAAAATAATATTTTTTCCGATAGCTCCCTGTTCCTTTTCTCCGTTTTGTGTTATCATGAGTATATATTCTACTGGAAGGAACGATGCCCGATGAAACAAAGGATACGATTTACCAAAACAGAAAAAAGCTGGATTCTCTACGACTGGGCCAATTCGGTGTTTGCCACCAATATGATGGCCGCTATTTTCCCCATTTATTTTGGCAGTGTCTGTAAAAGCGCCGGCGTGGACAATGTGGTCCCTTGGTCCTATGGCACCTCGATTGCCACCTTTACCATTGCTATTCTGGCTCCTTTTTTGGGCGCTATCGGTGATTATAAGGGCATGAAGAAAAAGCTTTTTACCATTTTTGCCGCTTTGGGCATTGTTGTCACTTTCTCCACAGCCTTGTTTAACTCCTGGCAAATGCTGCTGGTGGGCTATGTGCTTTCCTATATCGGTTTTTTGGGCTCCTGCCTTATGTACGACTCTTTTTTGACCGACGTGACCACGCGGGAAAGAATGGATAAGGTTTCCGCATGGGGCTATGCCATGGGCTATATTGGCGGCAGTACCATCCCCTTCCTGGTTTCTATTGGCATTTTGCTGGTTATGGGTATGGACAACCCCACAGCCGTCAAAATTGTAATTGTTCTCACCTCCCTTTGGTGGGCTATATTCAGTATCCCCATGCTCCGTAACGTAAAGCAGGAACACTATGTAGAAATCCCGCCGTCCCGTCTTGCCAAAAATGCCCTCTCCAACATCGCCCAAACCTTCCGCAGCATTGTCAAAAGCAGAGGCATCTTTCTGTTTATGCTGGCTTATTTCTGCTACATTGACGGAGTGAATACGGTTATCAATTTGTCTTCTTCCTATGGCACCAAGCTGGGGCTGGACACCACCGGCATGATTTTGGCATTACTGGTAACGCAAATTGTAGCGGTTCCTTGCTCCATTCTCTTTGGCCGCCTTTCGGAGCGTATGGGGTCTTTAAGGATGATCCGCATTGCCATTGCCGTCTACTTTGTGGTATGTCTGGTAGGCTTTTATATGGGCTGGAATATTGAAGCCAATGAAGGAAGCGAGGAAGCCATTGCACTTTCCCAAATTCTTTTCTGGATTATGGCCTTTATGGTAGGAACCGTACAGGGTGGCATCCAGGCCATTTCCCGCTCTTATTTTGGCAAGCTGGTACCGCCGAAGCGTGCTACGGAATATTTCGGGTTTTATGATATTTTCGGCAAGTTTGCCGCCGTTATGGGGCCGCTGTTTGTGGCGGTATTCTCCAGTCTGACAGGCCACGACTCCATTGGTGTATTGAGCTTGGTGGTATTGTTCGGTGTTGGGTTTTTCATTTTGGCCTTTGGGCGCAAAAAAATGGACGCCGCACAACTGGCCGCCCGAGAGGAAGACTAAGACAGCTGTTGATTCAACCATAAAAAACCGGAGCTCCCCTTTTTGGGAAAGCTCCGGTTTTGTTTTAATAAAAGAATTTAGGAATTTTTGTCCACCTGATGGAAGGTTTTCAGATTCCCCGTTTTTTGGCTGCGTTTGGCAAGTTCTGCCTCTACATCCTCCAGCGCGATACCCTCGTTAACCATCAGCACCATCAGATGATACAGCAAATCGGAAATTTCCAGTACCGTTTCCTTGTTATCCCCGTTTTTAGCGGCAATAATCACTTCGCTGCACTCTTCCCCACACTTTTTCAGGATTTTATCCAGCCCTTTTTCAAAAAGATAGCAAGTATAGGAGCCTTCCTTCTTTTCTTCTCTGCGGCTGACAACGGTTTGATACAGCGCCTGCAATGTCTCGTTCATATGATATTCTCCTTATCCATTCCAGATATTCTTAAAGAAGCAGCTGTGAGAGCCGGTGTGACAGGCATTTCCCGTCTGGATGACCTTGACCAGCAGGGCGTCATCGTCACAGTCGGCAGAAATGGAAACTACCTTCTGCACATGGCCGGAAGTCGCTCCTTTGTTCCAAAGGGTTTGACGGCTGCGGCTGAAAAACCAGGTGTACCCGGTAGAGAAGGTTCGTTTCAGGGATTCCCGATTCATATAGGCCAGCATGAGAATTTCGCCGGTGGCAGCCTCCTGCACAATGGCGGGAATCAAATCCCCCTTCTGGAAATACTGCTCGACAAAATCGTCCATGGCCTCTTCGGAATGCATATGTTTACCGGAAATCCGATGAGCTGCCAAAATAGCGGCTTTTAAGTCCAAAGCGCCAGCATACAGAGATTTTCCGCAAATAGCGCCATACAGGTTCAATTCATGCAAATCGATAATATCCTTCAGGTTGCTCACACCGCCACTGGCGATAATATTGCAGGAAACGGCATTGTTGATTTTATCCAGCATGACAAGGTTCGGGCCATTGAGCATACCATCCCGGGAAATATCCGTGACAATCAGATAGCGAACGCCGATTTCCTCCATGCGCTTTGCCATATCCAGATAGTCCACATCAGAGGTTTCCATCCAGCCCTCTGCGGCCACTTTGCCGTCCCGGGCGTCGATGCCCACGGCAATTTTTTTGCCGTATTTCTGAACCGCTTCCTTGACAAATTCGGGGCTTCTCAGGGCCGCCGAGCCCAGAATGATTCTCGACACACCGTTTTGCAGGTAGTACTCCACGGTATTCATATCCCGGATACCGCCGCCTACTTCCACATGCATACTGGTATTCTTGACAATATCAAGAATGGTGCTGTCGTTTTGCGGTTTTGCGGCTTTAGCGCCGTCCAAATCCACCACATGCAGCCAGCGAGCCCCGGCTTCCTCAAAAGCGTTTACGGTTTTCAGGGGGTTTTCCGCCACTTTTTCAGCAGTGGCATAATCTCCCTGATACAGGCGGACACACTGTCCTTCATGAAGGTCAATCGCAGGTAATATAACCATACATTTATCCTTTCCCGGCGGTCCAGCCGCCGAATCCGTTTCCCGCCGTGCGGGATTCACAAATCTTCTTCTCTTCCTTCTTAAAGTCTCAACTCTGTATTGAAATCATATGGATGTACACTTCCAGTATATCACAAAATTCCCTTGGTGGAAAGTACCCCGCCGCCGCTGGGCGCTGTAGCTTCCCGCAACGCATGGGCTGCCGCCTTGAAAAGGGCTTCAATCATGTGATGGGAGTTTTTGCCATATTCCACCCGCAGGTGCAGCGTCATGCCGGCGTTAAAGGCCAGTGCCCGGAAAAACTCCTCGGTCATGCAGGTGTCAAAATCCCCCACCCGCTCTTCCGGGAATTCCCCCTGGAACACCAGAAACGGCCGTCCGCTGATGTCTACCGAAGCAAAGGCCAGCGCTTCATCCATGGGCACAAAAAAGCTGCCAAACCGGCAGATGCCGCCCTTATCCCCCAGCGCTTTTCCGAAGGCCTGTCCCAGCACAATGCCGGTGTCCTCAATAGTATGGTGGCAATCCACATACAAATCGCCCTCCGCGTGGACTTTCATTCCAAAACCGCCGTGAACCGCCAACGCCGTGAGCATATGGTCAAAAAATCCGATGCCGGTTTCAATTTCCACCGGCCCGCCGTCCAGCGAAACCGTGACGGCAATATCCGTTTCCTTTGATTTTCTCGCAACCTGTGCAGTACGTTCCATCTCCATAGTGGCCCCTCCCTGTTATTTGGTGAAAAATTCTTCCAGCACGTTCAGCACCGCCCGATTTTCTTCCCGGCTGCCGGCAGTAATGCGCAGATACCCGGTAAACTTCCGAATGGCAATCCCTTTTTCCAACATGTACTGGAAGATTTCCAAATATCTTTCTGTGCGGATAAATACGAAATTGGTGTCGCTTTCAAAAACTTCCATCTCGCCGGGGAACCTTTGGGCCAGCGCCTTCACGCCGTCCAGCAGCTCGGCTTTGGAAATGAGGATTTCGGCCAGTGCCGCTTTCGCTTCTTCTTTCCGGCGAAGAAGGGCCGCCCCGGCTGCTTGTGTAAAGGAATTGAGGTTATAGGGAGACTTTACCGCTTTCAATGCGTTGGTAAGAGGCATCACGCCAACGGCAAACCCCAACCGCAAAGCAGCGCCGCCAAATGCCTTGGAACAGGTGCGGAGAATCAACAAATTATCATATTTGTCAAACTCGGGCAGTAGGCTCTGATTCCAGAAATCCATATAAGCTTCGTCCAGCACCACCAGCGCATCCACCGATGTAATCAGCCGCCGCACTTCTTCCCGTCCCAACCCCAAAGAGGTGGGATTACAGGGGTTCGAGAAAATCAGCAGCTTGATATTCTTTTCCCGGCACACACTGATGACTTCGTCCACATCAATCCGCAGATTTTCCGGCTTTTGCAATGTGACCGGTACCCCTTCGGCAATGACGCCATAAAAGCGGTACATGGAGAAATCCGGCTCCAAGGTAAGGAACGCATCCCCCTTTTCCAGAAAAGAATTGCAGATAATCGAGATGAGCTCGTCGGAGCCGTTCCCAGCGGTGACATTCTCCACGGGGACCTGATAGTAGTCGGCAAAGGCTTTGCACACCTGAGTGGAAAGGGGGTCGGGATAACGGTTCAGCGCCAGCTCAGAGGCAATATGGGCAAACTCCTGCCGAAGATCCTCCGGCAGGCCAAAAAACGATTCGTTGGCATCCAGCCGGATGGCATACTCCCCGGAAATGGGGTCATAGGGCTTTAGATTGCGGATTTTCTCATTGAGCTGGTACATGGTCTTCCCTCATTTCTATGGTATTACTGAGTCAATAAACTCTCATTTTTCTAAAAACTGCATGTGAAAAAGCAAAGAGCTTTCCACTATTTTAAAAATCCTGTTTTCGCACCTGAATGGAATTGGCGTGGGCAGTCAGTCCCTCGGTCTCTGCCAAGCAGATAATCTCCTCTGCGGCTTCTTTCAGCGCCGGTTTGGTGTAATAAATAAAGCTGGACTTCTTAATAAAGCTATCCACCGACAGGGGGGAGAAGAATCTTGCTGTGCCGCTGGTAGGGAGCACATGGTTCGGCCCTGCAAAATAGTCGCCTAAGGGTTCGGGAGAATAATTGCCCAAGAACACCGAACCGGCGTTGTCCATCCGGCCCACATACTCCATGGGGTTCTCGCAGCAAACTTCCAAATGCTCCGGGGCAAGGTCGTTTGCAAACTCCACCGCTTCGTCCATGGTTTCGCAGACAATAATCCCACCGAAATTGGTCAGAGCTTCCTCGATAATGTCCTTTCGGGAAAGAAGCGCCATTTGCTTTGTAAGCTCCTCTACCGTTTCCGCCGCCAGCTTTTCGCTGGTGGTGATGAGAATAGAGGAAGCCATGCGGTCATGTTCTGCCTGAGACATCAAATCTGCCGCCAGATAGGCGGGCTTTGCCGTTTCGTCTGCTACAATCAGGATTTCGCTGGGGCCGGCAATCATGTCGATGTCCACCGTGCCGTACAGCTGCTTTTTCGCCGTAGCCACAAAGATATTACCCGGGCCCACAATCTTGTCCACCTTGGGAACCGTCTCGGTTCCGAATGCCAGCGCCGCCACTGCCTGCGCGCCGCCCATGAGAAATACCCGGTCAACACCAGCCACCAGCGCGGCTGCCATAATATCAGGGTTAGGCTTGCCGTTTTTGGCGGGAGGCGTCACCATGATAATCTCCCCCACCTCGGCGATTTTGGCGGGGATGGCGTTCATCAGCACCGAGGACGGATAGGCCGCCGTACCACCGGGCACATAGATACCCACCCGATGCAGGCCGCGCACCCGCTGGCCCATCATGACGCCGTTTTCCTTGGTGGTGAGCCAGCTCTGCTGCTTTTGCCGCTGGTGGAAGTCCCGGATATTGGCGGCGGCTTTTTCCAGTGCAGAAAGGAACTTGGGGTCGCATTGGGCAGCCAGCTCCTTCAGCTCTTCTTTGGAAATCTCCGTTTTTTCCGGGGCCGCGCCGTCAAACTTTTCGGTATAGGCGCGCACCGCTGCATCGCCGTTTTTCCGCACCGTCTCGATAATTTCAGCTACGATGCCGTCTACCTTGCGGTCGTTTTCTCCAATACGTTCTTTCAGTTTTTCAATAAATCCACGGCAGACATCTGCGCTGCCGGTTACGGTCTGAATCACAGGAATTCCTCCTCATTGTAAACTTTTATGCTAAGTTTAGTTCGTTTTAATTGCCTCTTCCATTCTTGCAGAAAGGGCTTCAATTTCCTGTTTATGAAGTTTCATGCTGGCGGTGTTGACGATGAGCCGGGCGGAAATGTCAGCCACTGTCTCCTTGACTTCCAGCCCGTTTTCCTTTAAGGTGGAGCCTGTCTCTACAATATCCACGATGGCGTCGGAAAGGCCCAGCAGAGGCGCAAGCTCCACGGAGCCCTCGATTTTGATAACCCGCACGTCCATGGCCTTGCTTTCAAAAAAAGCACGGGTCACGTTGGGATATTTGGAGGCCACCGTCTTTTCGGAAAAGCCCTCGTAAAAATCCTTACCCTTGGGCCCGGCCAGAGCAAATCGGCATTTGCCAAAGCCCAAATCCAGCACCTCATAGAACCGGCTGCCGTTTTCCATGATGGTATCCTTACCCACCACACCCATGTCACATACGCCGTGCTCTACATAGGTGATCACATCGGCGGCCTTGGCAAGCACCACTTCGATGCTGCCGTCACCGATGGGCAGAATCAGCTGACGGCCTTTATTATGAACGGCGGTGCAGTCCATTCCCAGCTTTTCAAACAGGGCCACGGTATCTTTTTCCAAACGGCCCTTGGTCAGTGCTATGCGAAGCGGTTTCACTGGCACTCGCCCCCTTTCACGATTTCTGTTTTCCCAACAATATCCACCCGGGCAATGCCTTTTTTCTCAGCCAACGCTTTCGCTTCTTCCAGCGTATCACACAGGGCATTTTCACAAATCAGCCCTTCCTCTTTTGTCAGCCGCTGGGCATATTGAATACCTGCCAATTCCATACCCTCTTCGGCAAAAATCAGCACATCGGGCTTTTTCACTTCTGCTCCCTGCCCCCGCTTTATCATGGCCTGTGCCACAGCGTCCACAATGACAGAAAAGCCTACGGCGGGCATGGGAGAATCAAACCGGGCCAACAGGTTATCATACCGGCCGCCCAATAGCACTGCGTCTCCCCACTCTTCCACATAGGCGCTGAATACTACGCCGGTGTAGTAATCGTTGCGCTGTACCAGTCCCAAATCCACCATCATGCGGCTGCCAAGGCCCAAGCCAGACAGGGATTCATACAGTTCCTGCAAATAGCGGAGAGTTTCCACGGCTTCGGGGCTGCTGCACAGAGAGAACGCTTCCTCGAACACCTCTTTGCCGCCAAACAGCCGGGGCAATCTGGCCATAGCCCGAACCGCTGGGCTGTCCGGCAATTTTTCAAGAATGGTATTCAGGGCCGCATAGTTTTTGGACTCAATGGTGCTGCGGATTTCTTCCCGCTCTTCTTCGCCAATGGGCAGTTCGGAAGCTAATGCGCGGAAAAATCCCGCATGGCCGATTTCCATACGGAAGCCGGGCAGGCAGCTTTCCATGGCCTGTGCTGCGATGGCGATAGCCTCCACATCCGCACGCTTTCCGCCGGCGCCCAGCAGTTCTACGCCGGATTCGACGGTCTCGTTGCTGCGTCCGGTGAGGCCGGGGTTGCTGCGGTAGATGGGCTGGTTATAATAAAAGCGCATGGGGCGCTCCATATTCTGTAAACGGGTAGCGGCCAGCCGGGCAATGGGGGTGGTAGTATCCGGCCGGAGCACCATGAGACGGCCTTTCTGGTCGCTCATTTTATACATGATTTCCTGGGGAATACCAGAGTAGGCAGGCTCGAACACATCATAAAATTCGATGCCTGGCGTAACCGCTTCCTGATAGCCATGGGAGACAAACACCTGTTTCAGGCGGCTTTCCGCCAAACGGCGGGCGGCACATTCCTCAAAGAGAAGGTCCCGGGTGCCTTCGGGGGTAATTTTATTGTAAACTTTCATGGTAACATCCTTCCTCAATAGGGGGTAAACTAAAAAATCTATGATTCACAGAGAATCAGGCTATTGGCAAAATACCCATATCCACATCGCCTGTCGCTTTAGCGTGCTACTATGATAGCACAGCAGTATCTTTTCTGTCAATCCCTATTTTCCGTCAAAACAGGCTCATCTGGCTGCTGTCCGGCAGTCCCACAAGGGCTCCCGCCTCTTTCAAAGTTTCAATAACCGACTTCGTAACCTTGGAGCGGGCCTGTAAATCGTCAATGGAAATATAGGGGCCGCCGCTTCCTCTGGCTTCTTCCAGGCTGATGGCAGCCGCTTCGCCTACACCGGACAAAGACGAGAAGGGCAGACGGATTTTCCCATCTTCCACCAGAAACTTTTTGGCCGCGGACTTGTACAAATCAACGGGGAGCACTTCAATCCCCCGGGCCAGCATTTCATTGACAATCTGATAGGTGGCATAGGCAGCCTCTTCTTTTGCGGAAGCTTCCTTGCCCTTCATGTTGATTTCGTTCATGCGCTGGCGCACGGCGGCACGGCCTTTGGTGACCACTGCCCCCTCAAAGTCTTCGCCGCGGACAGAGAAATAGGCCGCATAGTATTCCACAGGCTTGTGCACCTTGTACCAGCCCAGCCGCAATGCTGCAATCATATAGGCGGCAGCGTGGGCTTTTGGGAACATATACTTGATTTTCAAACAGGATTCAATATACCAATCGGGGACATTGTGCTCCTTCATGGCCTTTTTGTGCTCGTCGGTGAGGAGCTTGGGCGCTTTGCCCTTACGGACAATTTCCATAATCTTAAAGGCCATTTTCGGCTCTAACCCTTTCAGCATCAGATAGGTCATAATGCTGTCACGGGTACCGATTACTTCCGAAATGGTGCAGGTGCCGTTTTTAATCAGTTCCTGTGCGTTGCCCAACCACACGTCGGTACCATGGGACAGGCCGGAAACCTGCAACAGGTCGGAAAAGGTTTTCGGCTTGGAGTCCACCAACATCTGGCGCACAAAGGGCGTGCCCAGCTCCGGCAGGGAGAAGGTACCGGTGACGGAATCGATGTCCTCCGGCTTTACCCCCAGGGCCTTGGTGGAGTGGAACAAGGACATGACTTCCGGATCACTCATGGAAACATTCATCACGGGGATGCCGGTGTACTCCTCCAGATAGTGATAAATGGTGGGAACATCGTGTCCCAGCTCATCCAGCTTACAAATGGTGTCGTGGATGGAATGGAAGTCGAAGTGGGTGGTGATGTTGTCGGATTTCTGGTCGTTGGCCGGGTGCTGCACGGGACAGAACTCATACACGTCGTGGCCCTTTGGCACCACCACCATGCCGCCGGGATGTTGGCCGGTGGTACGCTTGATGCCTGTACATCCGATGGCCAGCCGCTGCTCTTCTGCACGGCGCAGGGGAATGCCCCGCTCTTCGGCATACTTTTTCACAAAGCCCAAAGCTGTTTTATCCGCCACGGTGGCGATGGTACCGGCTTTAAACACGTTGTCCTTTCCGAACAGGGTTTCCGTGTAGCGGTGGGCGCTGGACTGGTATTCGCCGGAGAAGTTCAAATCAATATCGGGGGTCTTATCGCCGTCAAATCCCAAAAAGGTTTCAAAGGGGATGGTGTGGCCGTCCCGGTTGTAGTCGGTGCCGCATTTGGGGCACTTTTTGGGTGGCAGGTCAAAACCGGAACCATAGCTGCCGTCGGTGATAAATTCGCTGTTTTTACAGTTGGGGCAGATATAGTGGGGTTCCAGCGGGTTTACCTCGGAAATACCGGACATACTGGCCACAAAGGAAGAGCCAACGGAACCACGGGAGCCTACCAGATAGCCGTGAGCTTCGGAATCGGCCACCAGCTTTTGGGCAGTCATATACAGCACGGAGAATCCGTGTTTGTTGATAGAGTCCAGTTCCCGCTTGAGGCGCTTCTCCACGATTTCCGGCAGGGGGTCGCCGTACTTTTCCTTGGCCCGCTTCCAGCAAATAGAGTTCAGCTGCTCTTCGGCCCCGTCAATGAAGGGCGGGAACACACCCTCGGGAATAGGACGCACAATGTCAACACTATCGGCGATTTTATTGGGGTTGGTTACGACTACTTCATAGGCCTTTTCTTCGCCTAAATAGCTGAATTCTTGCAGCATCTCGCCGGTGGTGCGCAGATACAACGGCGCCTGCTCCGCAGCATCGCTGAATCCCTGCCCAGCCATGAGGATTTCCCGGTATTTGGCATCTTTGGGGTCCATAAAATGAACGTCGCCGGTGGCAACTACAGGCTTATGCAGATATTCCCCCAAACGGACAACGGTGCGGTTAAATTCCTTCAAATCCTCTTCGCTGTTTGCAGTCCCGTTTCGCAGCATAAAGGCGTTGTTGCCCAAAGGCTGGATTTCCAAGTAATCATAGAACGAAGCGATTTCACACAGCTTTTCCCAGGGCTCATGGCGCAAAATGGCCCGGAATAGCTCGCCCGCCTCACAGGCGCTGCCCAGAATCAACCCCTCCCGGTGCTCTATCAGTACGCTTTTGGGAATTCGGGGCTTTTTATAGAAATAGTCCAGATGGGCATAGGAAATCAGCTTGTAGAGATTGCGCAGTCCCGCTTTATTTTTGACCAGAATAATCTGGTGATAGGTGGGCAGCTTTTTCGGGTCGCCCCCTGCCAGAGAGGTGTTAATATCCGTCACATTTTTGGCGCCGGTATCCTCTTTCAGGCGAATCAGCAGCTGCTGCAAAATCTGTGCCAGCACCGCCGCATCGTCACAGGCCCGGTGATGGTTGAAGGGCGGCAGCTTGAGATAATTTGCCACGGTGTCCAGTTTGCAGTTTTTAATCCCTTTGAGCAGGGAGCGGCACATGGGCACCGTGTCGATATAGGGGAAAGAAAATTCCATACCACAGCGCCCGGCGGCCGTCCTCATAAAGGAGGTATCAAATTCGGCGTTATGGGCCACCAGCACCGGGGAACCTTCCCCGCAGAAAGTATAAAAGGCTTCCAGCGCTTCTTTTTCACTGGGGGCATCCTTGACCATATCGTCGTTAATGCCGGTCAGCTCGGTAATTTTGGCCGGGATAGGCCGCTCGGGATTGACAAAGGTATCGAAGCTGTCGAGAATCTCCCCGTTCTTCATGCGCACTGCGCCGATTTCCGTCATACGGTCGTTGCCAGCGCTGAGGCCGGTGGTCTCAATGTCGAAAACGATGTATTCCCCGTCCAGCGGCATGTCTGTGTGGCCGGAAACGGCGGGCACCATGTCGTTGACAAAGTAGGATTCCACGCCATAAATGACCTTCATCTCTCCCCCGTCCTTGCGGATGGCTTCCACCGCGTTCATAGCGTCGGGGAATGCCTGGGCAACGCCGTGGTCGGTAATGGCAATGGCTTTATGGCCCCATTTGAACACCCGTTTGATTAAATCCCCGGCCGGGGTCATGCCGTCCATGCTGGACATGTTGGTATGCAGGTGCAGCTCCACCCGCTTTTCCTCGGCATCGTCCACCACTTTCCGCTGCTCCACCGTGGCCAGACACCGGGGCCGCATCACGTCCTCATGGTCATATTTGTCATATTCCACCTGCCCCTTTGCCAGCACGGACATGCCCTTTTTCAGGGTGTCCAAGAGCTTACACTGTTTTATATCCTGAATGATTTTCAGGGTAATGGAGCTGGTATAGTCGGTAATGCTGATGGAATAGATTTTCCGGCTCTTATCTCTTGTTTCCTTGCTTTCGATGGCGAAAATTTCGCCCCAGACGCAGGTACTGCCAATATCCGGCGTCACCCGCTCAATAGGTACCGGCTGGGCTTTTCCCATTCTGCCCAAAATGTCCTGCGCTGTTTCGGGCAAAATGGAAGGATACAGAGTCTCCTCTGTGCGGATACTGATGGTTTTTGGTATAGAAGGCTTTTTCCCTTTTTTGGGGCGCTCCTGCATCATGGCTTCATACTGCTCCACTTCCTCCACAGCAGCTTCCCGGCGACGGGTTTCTTCTTCTTTTTTAATGGCCTCAATATGTACCGCGTCCTCCGGTTCCAGCGACAGCTTCCCCTCAAACTGCACATCCAGCAAAAGGCCGAACTCCTCCCGAATCAGTGCGGACAGCGCCTTGTCCAGTTTTCGTGCCAGGAGCATTTCGTGGCCGCCGTGGGTCAGGGACACAAAAAAGGTATGCTCCTGTAACCGGGCCGTGGCTCCCTGAAAGCTGCCGTTGACGCTGGCATCCCGGCGCTTTAGTTCCGCTACCAGGCTGGGAAAATAGTCCGCCGAAAAGCTCTCTTCGGGATAGCGGGGACGGATGACCGCACGCCCCACCTGCAAAGGGGAGTTTTCCAGCAGCTTTTCCGCCTGAAACAGGGCTTCCCGCTCTATGGGCTTGGGAAAAAACACGGTGATTTCCAAAAAACGCTGCTCTTTTTCCACCGAAATGGCGCGCACTTCCCCTTTCCGCACTGCATCCGGCAGAGAAGCGCAGTCAATTTGTCTTTCAAATAATCCTTCAAAGCTCTTCACGGGCCGACCTTCCTTTTCACAATTCTATAGCAAAACACAAACACGCCGCCACCGGCTGACACAAACCTATCAATCCGGGGCGGCGCTGTGTTACATCTTTTCGATTTCATCCATCAAAGCATCCACCAGTTTTTCTTCCGGCACTTTATAGAGGATTTCGCCCTTTTTAAAGAGCAGCCCCTCTCCCATGCCGCCGGCAATGCCGATGTCCGCCTCCCTGGCTTCGCCTGGGCCGTTTACTGCACAGCCCATCACCGCCACGGTAATATCCTTCTCACAGCTTTGCAGCCGCTTTTCCACCTCTGCGGCAATGGAAATCAAATCGATTCTCGTCCTTCCGCAGGTGGGGCACGAAACCATCCTCGGCCCGTGTCCCATGCCAAGGCCTTTTAGGATGTCCTTTGCCGCATACACTTCCTCCACCGGGTCGGCCGTTAAGGACACCCGGATGGTGTCGCCAATGCCCCGCTGGAGCAGGCTTCCAATGCCGATGGCTGATTTAATCAGCCCCATCCGGGCGGTGCCCGCTTCGGTAACGCCCAAGTGCAAAGGATAGCGGCAGGCCTCTGCCGCCAGCTCATAGGCGCGAATCATGGTGTCCACATTGGAGGATTTAATGGAAATCACAATGTCGTCAAAGTCAAACCTTTCGAGGAGCGACGCATGATACAGGGCGCTTTCACACAGGGCTTCCGGCGTGGGGCTTCCATATTTAGCCAAAATTTCCTTTTCCAGGGAGCCGGAGTTCACCCCAATCCGAATGGGAATATTCCGGCGGCGGCATTCGTCGGCCACCGCTTTCACATGGTCGTCGCTGCCAATGTTGCCGGGATTGATGCGGATTTTATCAATGCCCGCCGCTGCCGATTCCAATGCCAGCTTGTAGTCAAAATGAATATCCGCCACCAACGGCACGGAAACCGCTTTTTTGAGAGCGGGAATCAGTGCCACTGCCTCCCGGTTGGGGATGGCGGCCCGGATAATCTGGCACCCGGCCTTTTCCAGCCGGACAGCCTGCGCCACACTTCCCGGAATATCGGTAGACGGGACATTCAGCATGGACTGGATGCTGACGGGGGCTGTACCGCCAATGGCTATTTTCCCCGCCATGACCTGTTTTGTCAAACGTCTTTCCATTTCCATTCCCTCCATTTTTGTCCAAGTCCTATCCGCCAAGCCCCTGCCCGTTAAAGAGCCTGACAATATCGTTAAAGGCTACCAAAATCATGATGCCAATCAGCAGCACAAATCCTGCTGCATGGACCCAACCCTCATATTTGGGGTTAATGGGTTTGCGGCGGATTCCTTCAATAATCAGGAAAACAAGCCGTCCGCCGTCCAGTGCCGGCAAGGGCAGCAGGTTCACAATGCCCAAGTTGACAGTGATGACCACCATCATCAGCAAAATATTGTTCAGCGCCGCCCAGAAACTGGTTTCCAGTCCCACAGCCGCCGCCTGGGTAATGGCCTGCGCCACGCCTACGGGCCCGGCCACTTCATTCAGGCCAAACCGTCCGGTCACAAGCCCGGCCAAGCTCACCCACACCATTTTCACCATGGACCAAGTATCGGCAAAGGTCTTTTGAATGACACTGCCAAAACTCCGCTGAATGGGAGCCACATAAAAATCCATGGACAGTACCTGCTGTCCGTTTTGCTCCACCGTATTAAACTTCACGTCGTCAAAGGTAATGCGCTCACCGTCTCTATCCACTACAATGTCCACCGAGGACGGGTCGGCAAGACCCAAAGCAAAGCTCAAATCCCGGTCACCGCCGATAGAATACCCGTCGATGGAGACAAACCGGTCGCCTACTTCCAATCCGGCAGCCTGCAAAGCGGAGTTATCCACGAATTTGGAAATGGTCGTGCTGGCATAAGTAGGCTGCTGCACCACAATGATGGCCATGAGCAAAAGTCCCAGCACCATATTCATAATAGCGCCGGCCGCCACCACAATAAACCGCTTCCAAACAGGCTTATTGCCAAAAGCACGCTCGTCATCGCTTTCTTCATCCTCGCCCTCCATGGCGCAGAAGCCGCCGATGGGAAATAACCGCAGGGCATATTTGGTTTCTCCACGCTGAAAACGGAAGAGAGTGGGGCCCATGCCCAGCGCAAACTCGTTGACGCGGATGCCCGACAGCTTTGCCGTGACAAAATGCCCCAGCTCGTGGAGAAAAATCACAAGTCCAAAGAGCAGTACCGCAATGATACCCAATAAAATGTTGATGAGAATGGGAAACACCTCATTTCAAAAAAAGAAAATTGCAAATTATGACTTTGCGGAAAAAGTTAGCATCGACTGCGAACAAAATCCCTCGCCGCAGCGTCCGCTTCCAGAATGGCTTTCAGAGAGCCGCACACCGCGTCCTCCTGCCGCTCCATGGCTTCTGTTACCACATCGCCGATGCCAAGGAATGGGAGCTTTCCAGCTAAAAACTGCTTAACCGCCTCTTCGTTGGCCCCGTTCGCCGCTGCAGGAGCCAGCCCACCTCGACGCAGCGCCTTTTTGCACGCCGCCAAACACCGGAAAGTATCCTCATCCGGCAGGGCAAAATGCAGTGCGCCATAGTCCGTCAGCGACAGCCTCCTTACCGGAGACGGCACCCTTCCCGGCCAGGTGAGAGCGTACTGGATAGGCACCCGCATATCCGGCACACCCAGCTGGGCAATCACCGAATTATCGCAGTATTCAATCAGGGAATGTACCACACTTTCCCGATGCACCACCACATCAATTTTATCCGCCGGCATGTGGAAAAGCCAGGCAGCCTCGATAATTTCCAGCCCCTTGTTCATCATGGTAGCAGAATCGATGGTCACTTTTGCCCCCATGTTCCAATTGGGATGATGCAGCGCCTGCTCCGGCGTCACCTGTGAAAGCTCTTCCCGGCTCTTTCCGAAGAACGGCCCTCCAGAGGCCGTCAAAATCAGCCGAGCCAGGGCATTTCCCTGAGGGTCTGCTTCCTTAGGCGGCCTTCCCTGCAAACACTGGAAAATCGCCGAGTGCTCACTATCTACCGGCAGAATCTTCACGCCCTTTTCTTTTGCCGCTGCCATCACCAGTGCGCCCCCGGCTACCAGGGTCTCCTTGTTGGCGAGGGCAATATCCTTTCCTGCCTGCACCGCTTCCAGTGTGGGACGAAGGCCAATCATCCCCACCACCGAATTGAGCACTATGTCCGCTTCCATCAGGGCAGCAGCTTCACATAAGCCTTCCATGCCTGCCCCAACGCGTACCGGACAGTCTGCCACGGCGGTTTTGAGTGCCTTGGCTGCTTCCTCGTCAAAGCATACGGCAAACTTCGGGGAAAACTCCCGAATCTGCTCTTCCAGGCGTTTCACATTGGAATGGGCCGCCACTGCCGCAACTTTCAGTTCCCCCTTCAGCCCCCGCACCACATCCAGCGCCTGGGTACCGATGGAACCGGTAGAGCCTAATATGGAAATTTGTTTCATGATTTCACCTGCTTTTCGCCGCCGGGAACCGGTCCTCTCTATAGGATATCCAATCCCCTTCCGTTTACGACTACTTCTGAATAGTATATGAAAGACCGCAGTCAAAACATGCGGTCCCTCTTTTTCAAAATTATAATGCAATCGCAGGGCACACCGACAGGAACAGATAGACAAAAGGCGCTACAAAAATAACACTGTCGAATCTGTCCAGAATGCCTCCATGTCCCGGAATCACCTGTCCAAAGTCCTTGATATGGCAGCTGCGCTTAATCAGAGAGAAACTTAAATCCCCCAAAATGGAAATCAAAGTTCCCACTGCGCCAATCACTGCCAACACCCAATAATTCACCTCTACTTCGCCCTGATAATAGGCTTCAAACACGAATCCTATTAAGAGCAGCAGAAGAATATTGACCACAAAGCCGCCAATCGCACCTTCAATAGTTTTTTTCGGGCTGATGTTGGGACACATTTTATGCTTACCAAAAAAGCTCCCCACAAAATAAGCGCCCGCATCAGCCACCCATGCCGCTGCGATGGTCAGAATGACATAAAACATCTCATGTTCTCCGCTGACCAGGTCCCGGATACTGACGAGCTTACTCAGCCCCCAGGGGATCAGCAGGGACATGCTGTAGATGATTCCCAGTTCCCGGAAACTGACCTCCTGATGGTGAAAAAGAAGCCCCGTGAAAATCAGCAGGGTATAGATGTAAAAGGCTAACTGAAAATAGAAAAAGTCCGGGCAGAAAGGAACGGCCACCGCCATGGCCACGCTGGGCCAGGCCAAAAAATGCCGCTGCTGGATACCGAGGGCGGTTATCAGCTCCCACACGCCGAAGGCGCTGACCAGTGCAAGGACAATATTCAGCGCGTATGGAAACGAGCTGTTAAAAATAACAATCGCCGCTACAAATGCCACCAGTGTAGCGCCGGAAATGATCCGCTGTTTCACAGGTTCATCACACCGCTTTCTGCTGATTTCGATAACAAAAGTAAAACGGGCTGCAAATACCCTCCACCCGTTTATACGCCGCCAAAACGGCGCTGCCGCCGGGAAAACTCGTCCAGCGCTTCCTCCAAATCCTGAGGCTTAAAGTCCGGCCACAAAATATCCCGGATAATATACTCCGCATAGGCCGACTGCCATAAAAGAAAATTGGAAATTCGCTGCTCTCCGCTGGGCCGAATAATCAAATCCGGGTCCGGCTGGCCGGCAGTATACAGCTGTCCCGAAATGGCATCCTCATCAATGTCCTCCGGCCGCATTTCGCCCCGCTGTACCTTTTCCGCCAAAAGCCGTGCCGCACGGGCTATTTCGTCCCGCCCGCCATAGTTCATGGCAATATTCAAAACCATCCCGGTCCGGTTTTTCGACACTTCCTCCGTCTCCCGAATCAGCTTTTGCAGCTCTTCGGGAAACGCCGTGGTGTCCCCAATAAAACGCACCTTAATATTCTCATCCAGAAAATCCCGCAGCGCCTCTTCCAGATACTGGCGGAACAGCTTCATCAAAGCGGAAACCTCCTCGGCCGGCCTCTTCCAGTTTTCCGTGGAAAAAGCATAGACCGTCAGATATTCAATGCCAATGGAGGCGCAATACCGGGTGATGGTTTTAAAATTGGCAGCCCCAACCGTATGTCCGGCACTCCGGGGCAAGCCCCGCTTTTTGGCCCAGCGGCCATTGCCGTCCATAATAATGCCCAAATGACGGGGTAAAACCCGGGGGGCAGTTTTTTCAGGGTTCTGTTTTGAAAAAAACACGGTCATCGCTCCCAAACAGGCAAACGGGAACAGAGACAAGGCTGTGTTTTCCCTGTCCCCGTCCCCTTTTGTGCCTGATTAAATTTCCATAATTTCCTTTTCTTTTTTGGCCTGCACAGACTCTACTTCCTTGCAGTATTTATCCGTCAGGTTCTGTGCCTTCTTTTCGGCATCTTTCAGGTCATCTTCGGTCAGTTCACCGTTTTTCTTCATCTGCTTCAGCTTGTCGATAGCGTCCCGACGAATGGAGCGAATGGCTACTTTGCATTCCTCTGCCATCTTGCTCACATCTTTTGCAAGAGCACGGCGGCGCTCCTCGGTCAGCTGGGGGAAAATCAGGCGAATCGTCTTGCCGTCGCTCTGGGGATTCATGCCCAAATCAGAGGTCTGGATAGCCTTTTCGATGGCGCGGCATACGGAAGAATCCCAAGGCTGAATGGTCAGCACACGGGCCTCGGTAACCGATATGGCAGCCAGCTGATTGATAGCGGTAGGTGCGCCGTAATAGTCCACCATAACTTTATCCAAAACTGCCGGATTGGCACGGCCGGCACGAATAGCAGCATAATCGGCAGTGAGCACGGAAATGGATTTATTCATTTTGCTTTCAGCTTTTGCTAATACCTCTTTCATCAAAAACACCTTTCCTCCACGGCAGATTTTTTCTCTTATCCCTCTGCCTGCCCCGTGGCTGCAGGACAGAAATTTTTTCATCCCAAATAGGGAATCAGTCTGTTACCAGCGTACCCACACCATCCTCTGTCATGGCGCGAACGATATTCTGAGGGTCCTCAATGCTGAACACCAGAATCGGCAAATGGTTATCCCGGCACAGGGAAGCAGCCGTACTGTCCATGACCTGCAAATTCTGATTGAGCACGTCGCTGAAAGTAAGAGTATCATATTTGACGGCATTGGGATTTTTCTTCGGGTCGCTGTCATACACGCCGTCCACCATCGTGGCCTTTAAAATAATATCGGCGTCAATTTCGGCAGCACGCAGGGCGGCAGCCGTATCGGTGGAGAAGAAGGGGTTACCGGTTCCGCAGCCAAAAATGACCACTCTCCCCTTTTCCAGATGGCGCACAGCCCGGTTACGGATATAGGGCTCTGCCAACTGCTGCATACTGATAGCGGTCTGCACCCGCACCTGCAGGCCCAGCTGCTCCAGCCCGTCAGCCACGCCCAAGGCGTTGATGACCGTTGCCAACATTCCCATATGGTCGGCACGGGTACGGTCCATATCGCCGCTGCTGCGGCCACGCCAGAAGTTACCGCCGCCAACGACAATGCCGATTTCCACGCCCATATCGGCGATTTCTTTAATGGGCTTACAGATTTTCAGCACCGTATCAAAATCGATGCCGTGCTTCTGATTACCGGCCAGAGACTCGCCGCTGAGTTTTAAAAGGATACGTTTATATTTCGGTTCCACAGAGAAAAACCTCCCGACTTATTTTCTATCATTTTACAATACCCGCCGCATAAAGTAAAGCGGAATATGCCTTTTTCCGAAATTCCGTCAAATTATTTTGAGTTTGTACACAAACCGGACACAACAAAACTGACGGCGCGAAAAAGCGGGACACCGCCAGTTTTGAAGCCTCTCTCGTTACAAAAGGCCGTTATTTTGTATAATTATCAAAGTACCCCTGAATATAGATAATGGGGGTACCCTTGTCGCCGCTGCCGGAGGTCAAATCGGCCAGAGAGCCAATCAAATCGGTCAGACGTCTGGGGGTGGTGCCTTGGGACACCATGCTGCCCTTCAAATTATCGTCCTTGTGGCGGATGTACTCCGAAATGGCGGCTTTCAGTTCGTCGCCTTTCAAATCGGCAAAATCATTGTCGGCCAGATATTTGAGCTTTACCTCGTTGGGGGTGCCCACCAGGCCCTCGGTAAAGGCTGGGGAAACCACCGGGTCGGCCAGTTCCCAGATTTTGCCCACCGGGTCTTTAAACGCGCCGTCGCCATAGACCATGACTTCCACGTTCTTGCCCGTTTTCTCCAAAAGCTTTGCGTGTACGTCGTCCACAAATTCCTGACAATTCCGGGGGAACAGCTTCACCGTATCCTCTGTCGCCTTGTTGGAACCCAGCAGGCCATAATCCGCATTAAAACCGCTTCCGTCGATGGGTGCAGTCATAATCTCGTCCAGGCCATACACCTTTTCGGCACCGGCTGCTTTCAGCAAACGTTTGGTACGGGCACGGGTGTGGATATCGCAGCACAGAACGCTTTTCGTATAATCCAGAATGGTTTTGCAGTTATTGGCCAGAATCACTTCCACCTCAGCGCCGCAGTCGGTAATCAGCTGCTTATAATACTCGATATAGTCCACGCCGGTAAAGGTATGCTTTTGATAGCCAAACAGTTCCCGGAATTTTGCTTCCGTGAGCACGTCGCTCCAAGGATTGATGCCTTTTTCGTCCAGCATGTCCAAATCAACCAAATGATTTCCCACTTCATCGGCAGGGTAGCTGAGCATGAGGACAATTTTCTTTGCGCCCTTGGCAATGCCCCGCAGGCAGATAGCAAAGCGGTTGCGGCTGAGAATGGGGAAAATCACACCGATGGTATCGTCGCCAAACTTTGCCCGAATATCGGCGGCAATGGCATCTACATGGACATAATTGCCCTGGGCTCTGGCAACCACCGCTTCGGTAACGGCGACAATGTCCCGGTCCTGAATTTCAAAGCCTGCGTTTTTAGAAGCGTCCAGAACAGAATCCACTACAATTTCACTGAGGTTGTCCCCTTCACGGATAATCGGGGCACGGATTCCGCGGGAAACAGTACCGACTAATCTTTCCATAAGTATCACAACTCCTCCGTTTATAATTGGCTACTATGCCCATAAACTTTTACTCACATTATACCGGAAACCGCCACAATAGTAAAGCTATAAATTCACATCCGGCAAAAAGAGCAGGAGCCGTTAGAGGGTTATTCCGATTTCCGGTTTACCACATAAATTCCGCCGCACACCAGCACCAGTGCCGCCAGTGTTTTGAAAGAAAACGCCTGTTCCCATTCCCCCAAAAGCACCGCGGACAACAGCACCCCGAAAAGAGGCGTTAAAAAAGTATAAATGCTCACCCGGCTAATGGGATTGTGTTTGAGCAGCACGCCCCATACCGAATAGGCCACCGCCGAAACCAAAGCCAGATACAGCAAAAGCAAAACTGCCTGGGGCACGTTTACCGGCGAAATCTTGCCACCTGTGAAAAGCCCCACAGCTATCATCAGCAGGCCGCCCACCGCGAACTGCCAGCCGCTGAGCATGACCACGTCGAACCTTGCCGAAAACTTTTTGATGAGGATTCCCGATACTGCATAGGACATCTGGGACAAAAACACGAACCCTTCCCCCAAAAAGGATACATCCAACAGGCTTCCCGCTGTCTGCCCGGAAAGATTCATAATCAGGATTCCCCCAAACCCTGCCACGCACCCCACCACTTTGGCCGCGGTGAGGGATTCATAATGGAACAGCAGGCTGGCCATTAAAATGGAAATAAAACCGCCGGTGCCGGAAATAATGGTACCGTGAACCCCGCTGGTATGGGCAAGGCCGATATAGAAAAACAGGTATTGCACGGCAGTTTGGGCCAGTGATAGGGCAAATACTGCGGGCATGGCCTCTTTTTGGGGCTTTAAAAACCGGCGGCGCATGACGCTTTGAAACAAAATGACCAGCACACCGGCCAAGAAAAAGCGGGTACCGGCAAAAAGGATGATACTGGCGGTATCGGTGCCGTCAATATCAAAAAGCTGATAGCCGATTTTGATGGCCGGCGTTGCGCTTCCCCACAAAAAGCAGCTGAGCATGGCCAGCAGGAATACATTTTTTCTGTCTGTCAATTTTCCGAGTTGTTTCATATCTTTCCTCCGAACCTTTTATAGAACCAACTCATAATTGTATCCTAAACCTCCGGCAAAGTAAAGGGGTTCTGTGGCCGCTGTCAAACCAAGCCTCTTACAGCAGCCAGTCGGCCAAATTGATAATTTCCAGACCGTTTTTCCGAGCATAAGCCACCGTATAAGCCGTTCCGCCGGTATCCCGGGTACAATAGGAAACACAATACCCGCTGCCTTCCACCAGCTGACGGTTGCGCCGCTGCATACAGCCCCGGGTGTAATGCTCTGCAATATAGCTTGTGCTTTCGGCCTGCGCGCAGATTTCCTCATAAATCGCCCTTTCCTCGGCGCTCCAGCTCCGGCCTTTCTGCTTATAGGGCAGCTTTAGCACCAACCGCAGCGCGGGCATTTCCTTTTTTAAGCGTAAAACCGTTTGGGCCGCCAACATATCAAATCCCCTTGCCCCTCCGGCGCGGTATTCCGTCACGCCCTTTTGGGCCAATTTGCGAACCGTTTCTTCCAGCAATTCTGCTAAAGGTTCATATTCTTCATGGGGAATTTCCCGATGCCCCGTAAAGCAGCAAATTTTTTGACTCATGATACCTCTCCTTTTCCCTTCCCTATTATACAATGATAGTATATCATTCTTTGCTCATTAGTGAAATATCACTAATGCAAGAAATTTGGATATTCTATGATTTGTAGTAACAATCATTTAGAGGAGTATCCCAATATGAACACACAACAAGCAACGGCCTGTCGTATCCGGCAGCTGTGCAAAGAACGCGGCCTTACGCCCAATGGCCTGAGCAATCTGGCAGCTGTGCCGCAGGCCACCATTAAAAGCATTTTAAACGGAGAAAGCCGGAACCCGGGCGTTGTGACGATTAAAAAGCTCTGTGACGGGCTGGAAATCACCCTGGGGGAATTTTTCTCCACACCGGAGTTTGACGCTTTGGAGCAGGAAATCCGATAGGGCTTCTCACGAGAGACTTTCTGTATATTTTTAGTATACGCTCTTTTTTTAATATACGCAAGCGCGTATACCTGGGTTTGGGGAAAACGATACTATCATACTGAGGTGAACAGTATGACGGTAAAAGACGCGGTTGTAAACCGTTTTCTCCAATTGTGCAGCGCCCGGAACATCCGCCCCAACGAGCTGGCGGTGTTATCGGGGGTCACGCCCTCCACGGTATACAGTATGCTGGATTCCCGGCGGCAGAATATCTCCATCACCACGATTAAAAAGCTCTGTGACGGATTGGAAATCACCCTGGGGGAATTTTTCTCCACACCGGAGTTTGATGCATTGGAGCAGGAAATCCGATAAAACTAAATGAGTGATATTGTGTGTAAAGTATTATGTGTAGCCTATATTCGCTTTGAAATTTCTGTATACTGGTTTTATTAGAAGTTTTGAGCGAGGGAAAAGTATATGGATACCATTACTGCGGTACGCAATCGAATTTTGCAATTATGCGAGGAAAGAAAAATCAGTATCAATCATTTGGCTGATTTGTGCGGCTTACCTCCTTCCAGTATCAAAAATATTTTGTATGGAAGAAGCATGAACCCTCTTATCAATACAATCAAGAAAATCTGCGACGGGCTGGAAATCACTCTGGGAGAGTTTTTCTCTACCCCGGAATTTGACGCTTTGGAGCAGGAAATCCAGTAAAAGCACAGGACTGCCACTTTCTGAGTATCCGATAATCCTCACCTTGGGATAAGAAAGAAACTAAAAAAGCCTTGCCGACTTGTAAAAATCGGTAAGGCTTTCTATTTTTCAGACTTTCTGCCCTCATTCAACACTCACAAATATAGCAGAGCCTGTCAGGAGTCCCACATTGGCCGCGTTGCTGCCATCCTGTTGACTCATTTGGATACTTGCACTTTTGGGCGCATCTTCTTTTCCGTCGGACGACGTAGAATTGCCAAGCCCTATGAAAAGATAAACAAGCCAGGCAACCACAATAATTCCAATCTTAACCCCTTGATTCATCGTTTTGTTACGGAGCATCAAAATAGTAAGCGGAACCGGAAATATGAAAATCCAGCCTAAAACCCAAAGCCACGTTTTCCTTTTTTTCTCCGGCTGAGCAGGCACAAATGGCTGGGGCTGTCTTACAGGCATGTTTGTATATTCTTCAAAAGAGGGATGACTTTGATAACTGTTATGATGGTTACTTGTATATCCACAGTTCGGGCAAGCAAGCGAGTAATATTCTGTCCCACAGTTAGGGCACTTTTTCGCTTCGGAACCGACTTTCACGCCACACTGTGGGCAAAAATTGCCTCCTTCAAACACAGTACCACAATTGCCGCATTTATACTTGAATTCATTCCCACCACAGGAAGAACATAGTGTCACAGAATCTTCGTTCTCCATTCCACAAAATTGACATACCTTCATACTCTCTTTTTCCCCTTTTAGCTATACCACTCTACATTTTTTCATATATTATAGCACTTGATAGAATCTTGGTCAATCATTGAGGCTGTACATAGAGAACTATAAAAAAGCTTTGCGTTCGTCACTCAACTGGCCAATTTGGAAAAGCGGACAGGGACATTCATTTCTATAACATAATACAAAAAAGGCAGCGCCTGAAAAATCAGGGCTGCCTTTCGCTTGGTTATTTATTCGGTTTTCTTTAAGGGCAGGCGGTATCCTACCTTCAGTTCGCCGTTTTCCATATCCACCGTCAGCACGGTCCCGGGCAGCAGGTCGCTGCTCAAAATCGTCTTGGCAATGAGGGTCTCCACGGTACGCTGGATAAACCGCTTCAAAGGACGTGCACCGTAAACCGGGTCGTAGCCATTGTCGATAATGTAATCCATCGCAGCCGGGCTTACCTCGCAGGAGAGCTGCTTGTCTTCCAGACGGCGGTTCAGATCTTCAATCTGCAGGTCGGCAATATGGGTAATATTGTCGCGGGTCAAAGGCTTATAGAACACAATCTCATCCAGACGGTTCAGGAATTCGGGACGGAAACTGCGCTTCAACAGCTCTTCCACCTGATTCCGGGCCTCTTCGGTAATGTTGCCGTTCTGGTCAATGCCTTCCAGCAAATACTGAGAGCCCAAGTTAGAGGTCAGAATAATAATCGTGTTCTTAAAGTCCACCGTGCGGCCCTGAGAGTCGGTAATCCGGCCATCGTCCAACACCTGAAGCAGAATGTTGAACACATCGGGATGAGCCTTTTCCACCTCATCGAACAGCACCACAGAGTAGGGCTTGCGGCGAACGGCTTCAGTCAGCTGGCCGCCCTCTTCATACCCCACATATCCGGGAGGTGCGCCAATCAAACGGGACACGGAGAATTTCTCCATATATTCCGTCATATCGATACGCACAATGTTCTTCTCGTCGTCGAACAGGTTGGCGGCCAGAGCCTTTGCCAGCTCTGTTTTACCAACACCCGTGGGACCAAGGAACAGGAAGGAACCGATAGGACGGTTGGGGTTCTGGATACCGGCACGGCTGCGGAGAATAGCCTCCGTTACCTTGGTGACAGCCTCATCCTGGCCAATGACCCGCTTGTGGAGGATGTCTTCCAGATGCAGCAGCTTTTCCCGCTCGCCTTCCATCAGACGGGCAACAGGAATACCGGTCCAGCGCTCCACAATCCGGGCGATTTCTTCGTCCGTTACCTTATCCCGGAGCAGGCTGGTCTGATGCTGGCCGTTTTCGGCTTTGGCTTCTTCCTCGGCCAGTTCCTTTTTCAGCTGAGGCAGACGGCCATATTTCAGCTCGGCGGCCTTATTCAAATCATACTGCTCCTGAGCCTTCTCAATCTCGGTGTTCAATGCTTCCAGCTCTTCACGGAGCTTTTGCACTTTGCCGATGGAGTTCTTTTCGTTCTCCCACTTGGCTTTCAGAGAGTTAAACTCTGCCCGCATTTCGGCCAGTTCCTTCTGGATTTCGGCCAAATGCTCCTGAGACAGGGTGTCGCTTTCCTTTTTCAGGGCAGCTTCCTCAATCTCGTGCTGAATAATCTTTCTCTGAATCACATCCAGTTCGGTAGGCATGGAGTCGATTTCGGTACGGATGGTAGCACAGGCTTCATCCACCAGGTCGATGGCCTTATCCGGCAGGAAACGGTCGGAAATATACCGGTCAGACAAAGTGGCAGCGGCGATAATGGCGTTATCGGTGATTTTGACACCGTGATATACCTCATACCGCTCTTTCAGGCCACGCAGAATGGCGATGGTATCTTCCACACTGGGCTCGTTCACCATAACAGGCTGGAAACGACGCTCAAGAGCCGCGTCCTTTTCGATGTACTGGCGGTACTCGTCCAACGTGGTGGCGCCGATACAGTGCAGCTCGCCTCTTGCCAGCATAGGCTTCAGCAGGTTACCGGCATCCATGGAGCCTTCGGTTTTGCCCGCGCCCACAATAGTGTGCAGCTCATCGATAAAGAGGATGATTTTGCCTTCGCTCTTCTTTACCTCGTTGAGGACGGACTTCAGTCTTTCCTCAAATTCGCCCCGGAACTTAGCGCCTGCAATCAGTGCGCCCATATCCAGAGAGAAAATGGTCTTGTCCTGCAAGGAATGGGGCACATCGCCGCGAACGATACGCTGTGCCAACCCTTCGGCAATGGCGGTTTTACCAACGCCGGGTTCACCAATCAATACAGGGTTGTTCTTGGTTTTACGGGAAAGGATTCGGATAACGTTACGGATCTCGTCGTCACGGCCGATGACCGGGTCCATCTTTTTGCTTCTGGCCCGCTCCACCAAATCGGTGCCATAGCGTTTCAGAGCGTCATAGGTGGCCTCGGGCGTGTCGCTGGTGACGCGGGTGTTGCCACGCACCGAAACCAACACGTTCAAAAAGCTGTTTTTATCAATGTTAAAGGTCTTAAACAGCTGGCTCAAATTCTGATTGGGATGCTCCAGCAAAGAAAGGAACAGATGCTCCACCGAAACATAATCGTCTTTCATGGTGTCGGCGGTCTTTTCGGCGGCATTCAGTACCTGGTCCACATCAGCCGAAACATAAATCTTCCCTGCCTCCCGGCCGGGACCGGAAACATGGGGGAACTTGTCCAGCAGTTTTTCGGCTTCTTTGGTCAAAGCCTGTATATTACAGTTCATCTTCATTAGCAGCTGGGGAATCAGACCCTCTTCCTGCGTAAGCAGAGCATAAAAAAGGTGCTCTTCTTCCAGCTGCATATTTTGGCGTTCAATGGTCAGCTGTTGTGCCGACTGGATCGCCTCCAAAGATTTTTGCGTAAATTTCTGAGCGTTCATGATAACCCCTCCTTTAAAGTGGTTCGGAACTGTCTGTATGATACCGAAAGATTATGACTAAATTATGAATAAACTACCTATAAATTGTAAATTTTAGCACTCTTTGAGTTTGAGTGCTAATTTTAAGCTTGTAAAAAGCCCCCGGAAATCACTCCGAGGGCTTTTTGTTGTTTACCAGAATTTCCGGTTATCCCCGTTCCCCACAGCCACATCCGCAGTCTCCAGCCTTGGGCGGGAAAAATTCATCGGTGGGGAATTCAATCCGCCGGAACAGCTCACAGGGGTTGTCAGACGAAGCTTCACATTCCTTCTCAGGCACACAGAAGTCATAGGCCGGAATCAGCATCTGCACATTGCGCACAATCTGCACAATGATAAACAGGCCAATGGTCGCATATACCACCCGGCCGCAGCCGTCCGTTTCAAACTCTCCCCCATACCGCTTGCAGATGCACTCGGGAATCCGGCAGCAGGGCTCACAGCAGTGATGCCCTCCCTCGCAAATCCGCGCCGACAGGGCAACCGGCTGAGCCACCTGCACAGTGGCTTTGGGAAGTACCTTGCAGCCGGTGTTGTCGATTTCTTCCCCGTTGCCGTCCGAAGTGAACATTTTGACATTCCCTTCGCTGCCGTACAGAATGACCTTTTTGCTGAAAATGGAAATGCCATGTACTGCAACGGGGCCCGACGCCGGAGCCCGGAACAAGTCCAGGGACACATCAAAGAAGAAGGTCATGTCTACGGAATAAAAGCCCTTATTAAAGGGAACCGGCTGCAAATCCAGATATACCGTCAGCACCTCCACGTCCCGGATTCGGACATTGGTGGCACAGTTGACCAGCTCCTGCTGTGCCTTTGGGAACAGTACCCGGATGTCCTCTAAGCAGTCTTTATCATAAGACGATACGTTCTATAATCAAAAACCGCCCCACCCGGAAAAAA
>JAHZDE010000007.1 GCA_019422525.1 Clostridiales bacterium | reverse complement strand
GTCAAGGTTTGTCAAGATTTTTTTCCGCTCCGTTGAGCGCTTGACTATTCTACCACGCTTTTTCTCTCCTGTCAACGCCTTTTTTCGCTTTTTTTCGCCTTTTTGCTCGGTTTGTGAATTTCGCACTGTTTTTACGTTTATCCATCTTTTTCCATAAGTAAAATTGCCGCACCTAAAAGCAGGTGCGGCAACTGAAAACGCCTATATTATCCCAATCTTTCGACTCCGCTCTTATCAACACGCTGCCATGCTGTAGCAAAATCATAATCCAAAACCTTTTTATCCGGGAACAATTCCGCTAGAGGAACCATGACAAAAGCCCGATTTCTAATTTCAGGATGAGGAACTGTTAATTCGCTGTCCCGGTTTTCATATCCTTCATATAATAAAATATCGATATCAATAATGCGGGCAGCATTTTTAACTGTACGTGTTCTGCCCATAGCCGCTTCGATTCCCAAACATGCGCCCAACAGTGCTTTAGGAGAAAGCTCTGTCATCACAATGAGGCACATATTCAAATACTTATTCTGATGGTCCGGTGTTTCAAAAGGCTCTGTTTCATAGATATGGGAGCTTGCAACCACTGTAGTTGCACCCGGGAGGAGTTCCAGCGCACGAATTGCTTTAGACAAATTCTCCCACCGATTCCCTAAGTTGGTTCCTAAGGCAATGATTACTTTCTTCATTCAAAATCTTTCCTTTCTCTAAGAATCTCCACAGCCACATACGCAAAGTCTGCTTGAATTGGTGCTTCTGGTTTTTTCAGAAGCACCCGTACCGTGCAAATTCTTTCGTCCATGTTCATCACGGCTTCCGCCACACGGGAAGCCGCTCTTTCAATCAAATCATCCGATTGTTTTCGCATAACCTGGGAAATCTTTTCTACTACGGCTGCATAATTAACGGTATCCTCCAAAGAATCCGTACTCCCTGCTTTTTTCAAGTCACATTCCATATCCACATCCAGAACGAACCACTGTCCCTTTTTCTTTTCTTCCAATCCCACTCCATGCCAGGCAAATACTTTCAATCCTCTAATTTGAATCTTATCCACTGTTTTCCCTCCTTTCTTTTTTATAAAATTCACTTACAGGGAAACATGTAAAACAGCATCTGCTACCTTTGCAGCCTGCACCGCCTCTTTTATATCATGTACTCGCAGAATATCAGCTCCTCCAGCCACTGCCAACGTATGGGCCGCCAATGTACCTGCCAATCGTTCTTCAAACGGTGGATTCCCGCAAGGTGTGCCAATCACCCTCTTACGGGAAGCGGCCATCAAAAACGCAATATTCTGTATCTTTTCCCGGGGCACCTGTGCTAACAGCTGTAAATTCTGCTCATAGGTTTTTCCAAATCCAATTCCCGGGTCCATGCAAAGCCGGTCCGGAGAAATTCCAAAACCGGCTGCTTCTTGTACCTTTGCTTCAAAAAATTTATGCACCGCTTCCGCAGTGTCTTCTTCTATCGGTATTTCACGATCATGCATGACAATACAGCCACAGTTTTCATTCTCTGCTGCCACCTGCCACATCTTCTCGGAAAACCCGGTCACGTCATTGATGATATCCACTCCAGCCTTCAATGCCCGACAAGCGACTTCCGGATAAAACGTATCCACCGAAATGGCCGCCCGAAGCTTTCCCTGTAACGCTGCCAATACCGGTTCAATTCGCTCCCACTCTTCCTCCCAGGAAATTGCCGTATATCCCGGACGGGTAGATTGTCCGCCAATATCAATAATATCAGCTCCCATAGCTTCCATTTCCAGTGCATGAGCTGCTGCTTGTTCCGGTTCAAAATATTTTCCTCCATCTGAGAAGGAGTCGGGAGTAACATTGAGGATTCCCATAATATAGGTACGTTTTCTCAAAGGGAATCGATGCATTCCCGCACAAAAGATTTGATTCATCCAAAACCTCCTGCTTTTATTCATACTTCAACAGAATCACAACGCCCCTGCTTTCTCTTGCTTCAATATAGCTGCACTGGTTATAATCTACCTGATTTTCCTCCAGTTCGGCATTAGCACCATCCACTGCATTCATCAGCAAATAAGGGGATTGCTGGAAAAGTTTCTGTAATACTCCGTCATAATCCAATGATTCTCCAATAAATACCGAGACACTGGGCTCCTTATTTTTCGCAGCCTTTACAATTGCATTCTTTATAGTATTCTCACAGTTTTCCGAAGTGACCTGTACACCCTTCGCACGAAAATAATTGGCTTTTACCGCCGTACACGAAGGAAGCGGTAAATTATATATCTGGTCGGCACTCTGATTCGCTGTCGCACCCGCTATCGGATATAAGGTATGGTCCGCCTGTATCATCTCATCGGAAAGATTGAGATATTTATGAATTGCCATATCCCCATTATCATCCCAGGTAGCATCTGCATGATACCATTGTCCGTCAATACGGACCAAATTCCACATATGGGCGCCACTGGCAGTACCGGTTACCAACATGCTGGGAATCCCAGACTGGTTCAAAAGAAGCTGTAAAGTCCGTGCATATCCTTCACAAACTGCTTCTCCATCCAACAGTACACCTAAAATGGTATGAGCCCGCCAATCATCATTGGAAGCAGCAGCTTCATCGTCATACAGGCATCTTTCTATTATAGTATCATACAAATAGATTTCCCTATCCAAAGCATCTGCATTTTCAGGAATCCCCTGCAAAATCTGTTCAATTTCCGAAATCATCTGTTTGGAAAATTTCTGACAATCCGAAGGCGGCGCCATGGAATAAAGCTGTACTACCGTTCTTCCCATTCCCGAGGCATAGCCATATTGGCTGGAAATCCAGAACACATCCGGATGGTCATGCAAAAAAGCAGACAAAACCCGGACCACCTCCACTCCGGTCAAATCCGCTCCTCGAACAGTGATTCGCTCAACCGGATATAAAAGGTTCTCATTCTGCTCCTCCGAAACATGGTAAACGGATTTTTCCATTTCCTCATACAGTTCTTTCAAAGCACTATTATCCAGTGATTCCTTCCCCTGCTCCATAGATATAGCATTATAGCCCTCTGCTTTAGGCAGGGATACTTTTGAAATTTGTCCATATACCGTGCTTCCGCTTTCATCCGAGATCTCCACTTGCGAGTGAGTGGTAATTTCGGCACTTACCGTAGCCATTGACTTTTCTTCCACGCCAGAAGAGGAGGTTTGTGAAACATATCTTTCCCCTGAGAGAAAATGCATCGCTCCATAAAAAAGGGCTCCACAGCATACCACAATCAAAAGAGCGGCTATCACCGCAGATGTCTTCTGTTTTCTTCTTACACGCTTTCTTGTCATGCTCATCCCTCCACCTTATGTCAAAAGTACTCACACAGGAACGAACTCGGCTGCTTTTCCAGAATTTACAGGGTATTATAGCACAGCCATCCACCGCTGTAAATCACCGATTATCGCACACTCCCCCGATACCGGATTTTTGTGGCAATTTCCTCCATTCTGCCAATAGAATAGGCAAAAAACGTTTTATAGGACTGACAAAAACAGTTTTTCCTCAAATTCCCCTGCAAGTCTCTCGGCTCTCGATACCTTTTACATCCTCCCCGACAAATCGGCATCCATTTACAGTTTTTACAGTCATCATCAACCTGTCTGGATTCCTCCACAAAGCCAATGGCGCGGCGCTTTTCTTCTATCTGTTCAAAACTGCAATCATTAAGATTTCCCAGGCAATAATCATCCAGAACATAAAAGTCACAGGGATACACACTGCCATTCGCTTCTATTACATTCTGGAACGAACACACTCCGCTCATTCCACAGGATTCTGGCGGATATCCAAGCAGCATTTGAATATAATTATCAAACTGCCGGATAGAAATTTCCTCCCCGCTCATCAAATCCCGATACCATAAGTCAAACAGCCGGCACAAAAATTCTCCATAAGCCTTTGGCGTCAAAGAATACTCTCTTTGGCCTGGCTCTTCTCCCAGTGGGTCCAAACAAGGAATGAATTGCAAATATCGGAAGCCATTCTTTTTATAATAAGAATAAATGCTCTGAATTTTTTTCGCAGTCTGAGCATTGACGACTGTCAGAATGTTATACTCCACTCCGAATTTCCGGAACAGTTCCGCCGTCTTTAAAATTTTCCCAAAAGTTCCTTCCCCTTCTGGGGTTACCCGAAATCGGTCATGGGTTTCCCGGGTTCCATCCAGAGACAACCCTACCAGAAACTGATTTTCACAAAAGAAACGGGCCCACTCTTCATTTATACAATACCCGTTGGTCTGAATGGCATTTACAACCTTTACTCCCTTCCGGGCGTATTTTTTCTGGAGCTCTACCACTTTCTGAAAAAAATCCAATCCAATCAGTGTAGGCTCTCCCCCCTGAAATGCAATGGTACACTGCCCCTCTGCCCGCTCCATGGCTTTTGAAATCACATTTTCCAGTGTTTTTTCCGTCATAAATCCATAGGAAGCCTGCTGCCTTTTCTGCATCTCATCGTGATAAAAGCAATACCTACACCTCAGATTGCAGGCGCCCGATGATGGTTTCACTAACAGATGGATTGGCGGCATATACATTCCTCCCATGCTTTTCCGTGCTTTCCACCCCCATCATAACACAGTTCCTCCCATCTGTAAAAGAAATCTTTCCCATATACAGGATTTCTACAAGAATCCATCTAATTTTAAGATAATAACTCGTTGATTTTCGTGTAAAAAGTATTATAATACCATCAGAACTTGGAAAAGCAGAATGGCTGTTTTTCTTATTAAGAATGATAATGAAGTCTTTTACTTCGGGGAGGAATGTGTCTTGAAAATTACACATCTAAAAACCAATCGCATTACAAACCCTCTGGGCTTTGAGCTGCAAAGTATCTCGCTTTCCTGGGTCACATCAGATACTCCATCTCAAAAACAAAAATGGGCCCGTGTACAAGTCTCTGACAATCCCGATTTTTCCAATATTCTTTGGGATTCCGGCGAAGATTCTACCATTTCATCCGTAGACTGTCCATTACGGATAAAAACTCACCCCCGCACTCGATATTGGTGGCGGGTTACTGTCTGCGGAGATACTGGTGACACTGCATCCAGTGAACCGGCCTGGTTTGAAACGGGCAAACAGGAAGAGCTCTGGCAGGGAAAATGGATAACTACCGGACAGGACAGCCACATTCATCCTCTTTTCCGGCGCAGCTTCACGCTGAAGGAAGAACCTCAGTGTGCCCGTATCTACGCAACAGGCCTGGGACTGTATGAGCTTTCCGTCAACGGACAAAAAGCCGGAGACGAATATCTGGCGCCCGGCTGTACCGCCTATGATAAGTGTCTGCAATATCAAACATACGATGTCACTGCTATGCTTCACAAAGGCCAAAACACGCTGGGAGCCATGATGGGAAATGGCTGGGCGATTGGACGGTTTGGATTGGGCGGCTATGCTGGAAACTATGAAACGGGAGATTTGGGAACTCCCTGTCATTTGTTTTCCGACCAGTTCCTGTTTTTGCTGGAGCTTCATGTGACACTGGCTGACGGACAGGAAATTATTTTAGGGACGGATGACAACTGGCAGTGGGCGCCATCCCCCATTACTTTCAGCGGTATTTATGACGGTGAACGATATGAACAGGCAAAAGAGATTCCCGGGTGGGATACGCCTGAGGCCGATAATTTTCCATGGCATCCGGTGCAGGCTGCTATTTTGGACCGCCTGGTTGCCAAACCATCTGCCCGCCTGAGCCTGCCGGTAAAACGACACGAAACCTTCCACCCCAGCTTGCTGCACACAGAAAAAGGCGAATGGGTACTGGATATGGGGCAAGAGATTACCGGCGGCTTTCTGCTGGACTCCCATTTGCCAAAAGGGACCACCCTTCGGCTTCAATTCGGAGAATTATTACAGGATGGCTGTTTCTATCGGGACAATATGCGTACCGCTCTATGTGAGTACCGTTATCTTTCTGATGGCCTTCCCGAGGTGATCCATCCTTTCTTTACCTTTTATGGATACCGTTATATAAAAGTAGAAGGCTGGCCCGGGGGAAAACCCGATGAAACTGCTTTTACTGGATATAGCCTGTATTCCGACTTGGAGGAAATCGGCACCTTAGAGACAGGGCACCCAAAAGTCAACCGTTTAATTCTCAATGCCAAGTGGAGCCAAAAAGACAACTTTGTGGATGTTCCTACCGATTGTCCCCAGCGGGACGAGCGGATGGGGTGGACAGGCGATGCCCAGATTTTCAGTTCTACTGCTTGTTTCCTGATGGACTGCGCCGCTTTTTATGATAAATATTGCCGGGATATGTGGAAGGAGCAGGAAATCCGTGGAGGCTGCAACACCCATGTGGCTCCATACCTGTCTGATTTTGGAGACGGCGATAAAGGGGGATGCGGCTGGGCAGATGCTGCGGTCATTGTCCCTTGGAACACGTATGTCTATAACGGCGGAAAAGAAAAGCTGCGGGAGCATTTTCCGGGAATGAAAGCCTGGATAGATTGGGTTCGGCAGGAAGACGCTTCCACTGGGAACACTCACTTGTGGCTGGCAAAGAAATTCCACTACGGAGACTGGTTGGCACTGGACGGCCCCCGATACGGGTTAGATGCGGAAGCGGTTCTGGGCGGTACGGATGTAACGTTTTTATGCTCGGTATATTATTACCGCTGTGCGCAAATCGTTTCGAAGGCAGCCGGTGTACTGGGCATGGAAGCCGAACAGAAAGAATATGCCGAATTAGCAGAAGAAATCCGCACAGCCATTCACCGGGAATACTTTACTCCCACGGGCCGCTGTGCTGCCGCTACCCAAACCGGTCTGGTACTGGCTCTGAAATATGGTCTTGTACCTTCCGGCTTTGAAAAAAAGAATCTGGAAGCGCTGCAATCCATGCTGCACGACTCCCAAATGCACCTAAGAACCGGTTTCCTGGGAACACCGGTTTTATGTCGTGCCCTTTCCCAATATGGAGACAATGATTCTGCCTATACCTTGCTGCTGCAAGAAGACTTTCCCAGTTGGCTATATGAAATCAATATGGGGGCCACAACCATTTGGGAGCGTTGGAATGCCCTTTTGCCGGATGGAAAAATCAGCGGTACCGGTATGAACTCCATGAACCATTATGCCTATGGCTCTATTGTGGAATGGATGTACCGAGACATGTGCGGCATTAATCCATGTGAAGACGCCCCGGGATTTCAGCGAATCACACTGGCACCCAAGCCGGACAAACGTATGGGATATGCTTGTGCAACCGTTGACTCACCTGCCGGCCGTTATCAGAGTGGCTGGAAGTGGCGTGAAGATACGGGTTTCTCTTATGATTTTTCCATTCCCTTCAATTGTGAGGGTGAACTTTGTCTGATGGGTACTTTGGATACACTTACTGTAAACGGTATACCAGCATTTAAAAGCAATCTTTCATTACAGCAGGATGGAGAGCTCGTCAAAGGAATTTTACCTGCGGGCGACTATCATTTTCAATAAGTATCTTGTGTATAAAGCCTTCTGCTTTTCTCCATACTATTCCTAAGAAAACATGCAGGAGGCTGTTATGAAACCAATCAGTCAAAAAGAATATGCCAAAATGGCTCAAAAGGCCTCTCCTTCTTCTCCCACCGGAAAGAATTGTCTGCTGGCCTATATCACCGGCGGAGGAATCTGTGTATTGGGACAATTTCTGTGTAATTTATATCAGCAATGGGGACTCAGTCTTCTCATGGCCCGAGCCGGCGTTTCCATCTCTCTGATCTTTCTGTCAGCACTTTTGACCGGGTTGGGATGCTTTGACAACATTGCCCGGTTTGCTGGTGCCGGCACACTGGTTCCCATCACGGGATTTGCCAACGCTGTAGTTTCACCTGCTATGGAATTCAAAAGCGAAGGCATTATCACCGGTATGGGCGTAAAAACTTTTACCATTGCCGGCCCGGTATTGGTATTTGGCATTTCCGCTTCCGTACTTTATGGAATCTTTTTCTGGCTCGTTACTATGATGATATAGAAAACCCGCCTGCCGTTTTTTGAAGCGGCAGGCGGGTTTGTTTATGAATGCCTATTTTGCGAAATCCATGTATAAACTGCCATAGCAATTCCAAAGCCAAACCAAGCAAGTAAAAACAGGAACCACCAGGGAATTCCCCAAAATATATTTCCAAAATTTGCTCCTTGCCCTGCCAATAGAATGATTACGGTTCCCAACAGCATCAGTCCCGCATTCAGCACAACACTGAATAAAAGCCCTATCAGTATTCCATAAAGCAGTACATCACCCGCTCTCCAGCCCGCATAAAACGTATATCGACTTTTTTCTTTTCGGCTCAAACGCTGCAGCTCTACCTGTTTTACCGCCGCTTGCGCACATTCTCCGGGTCCTTCCCAATTTTGTAATTCCTCCATGGAAAACGTCCAGTACAGCTGATGAAATAGCCTTTTCCCATTATGATGGAATATGCATCCCCAGATATCTGGCTTTGTCTCTTCCTTTTCCAACATTGCCGTCCCGCACAGGAACTGTATGGAAAACTCCCCTCTATCTACATTTTCCTGGCAATGAATCAAAAAGGCTGCCTTCTTTTTGGGGCCAATCCAAGGTATTTTTCCACCGGAACGTTTCAGACGACTCCCTCGTATCGAACCCTCTCGATAAAAATCGGGATATTTCCCGGTATACCCCAAAGTTTCCATCTGCCTCTGTACATCCTCCCGGCATTTTTGCAAAAGTTCCGGTGGGCACAAAACGTCTACTTTGTCGGGATAGGTGTTTTGCGACCGCTCTATCCGATTAAAAATTTCCCGCCACAACGGTTCACATTCAATTGCATTCAGGAAGAAAAGTAGCTTGTCCAAAAGCTTCTGATAAGAAGAATTGCCGGGAAGCGTTTTTTCTATTTTATCCAGCAACTCCACCACATTCTTTTTCCCATGTTCCCGGGCAATTTTTTTCAGTTTTGGAAACGTTTCAACCCTGTCATTTCCTTCCAGCAGGGGATCAAGGCTCACAACTTCCCTTATCAGCGGTAACAGAGCCTTTTCTTCCTGATTACAGGCATAGCCTGCTATTCTGTCTTTTTCCATCAACAAAGCGCCCAAACCCTGTAGGCAACTCCAAGGTGTTTCAAAACAGCCCCATTCCGCTGCAATTCGGCAGCTTTCTACCTGGACATCTGCCCTCAAAAAAGACAGTTCTACCTTTGCGCTTTCCGATTCTGCATTTTGTACTTCGCCCCGCAGCCAAAATCGTCCGCCTTCTTTCGACAGCTCCACACTTCCATACAGGAATTGATTGCTATCCGGTATCATGCCCTCAGCATCATACAGCGTCAACCGGCGAAGGATAGCCGCTTCTTCTCCGACTATAAATTCCACTTTGTCCCCTTTTCGGGAAACTCCCTGCCAAAAAGGAGACAATACGATTTCCTGCAAAGCTTCTGCTGTTTCCGGTGTAAAAGCGGATGTGAGTTTTTCTATCTGCCGAGAATATTCCTTCTCCAAATTTTCCGCTTGCAAGCTGCACTCTTTAAGAAAATGCAGGGTCTCTTCACCATTCTTCTCAGGCAGAAAATATTCTGATACTTTCTCCGACATTTGCCCAATAGTTTCGCCATAGGTTCGCCGTATCCACTGGCATATTCTTTTTTGTTTATGGGCAGACTCTTTTTCCGGCTCTTCTCCGAAACGTACTTGCACATGAAACCAGATACCGTTGAGCATTTCTAACTCTTCCGTTGAAAGGCGTTCTGCTTTTTCCATTTTTTCATCTCCTTTTTCTTTTCGAAATTCCCGATAAAATGAGTATATCATGGCATTGGGAGCGGCTCAACGAAAACGAGCATAAATTTTCTTTTTATACACACACTAACAAACAGAAATTTCGTTTGTTTGGTGGAGGTGCAGTCACTTGCAGAAAATTTTTTCGTTTTTCTCTCTTCTCTCCCCACATTCTGCCAGTAATTTTTCGGGAGGAATTCGTCTATGATTCATCGTATCGGACAGGACACCCTGGAACTTGAAAACACCCGGCTGTCTGCCTGGGCCGCAACCGGAGGAAAAAAGGAAGCCCAAGGGCCTCTGGGAAACTATTTTGACGAGACCTATTCTGACAACTCCATGGGGCAGGACAGTTGGGAGAAAGCAGAAGCTTTTTTACAAAAAAAGGCGCTGGAACTGGCATTGGGAAAAGCAGCACTTCCAACCAAATCCATTGATTTCATTCTGGCCGGAGACTTGCTGAACCAGTGCATTTCTTCCACTTTTGGCCTTCGCTCCTTTGGAATCCCTTTTTTGGGACAGTATGGCGCCTGTTCCACCATGGCACTGACACTGGGCCTTTCTTCCGTCCTGATTGAGAGTGGCGCAGCCCGCCGGGCAGCAGCCGTCACCTCTTCTCACTTCTGCTCGGCAGAACGGCAGTTCCGCCTGCCACTGGAATATGGCGGACAGCGAGCACCCACCGCTCAGTGGACGGCCACGGCCTCCGGCTGTGTCATTGTCAGCCAGGAAGGAACCGTCGCCGTCCGTCATGTTACCTTTGGACGGATTACGGATTTAGGGGTTACCGATTCTGCCAACATGGGGGCAGCCATGGCTCCGGCAGCAGCCGAAACACTTTTGTCGTATTTTCGGGATACCAATACCCTTCCATACCAATATGACGGTATTTATACCGGAGACTTAGGGCTGGTGGGCAGCCGCCTTTTATGCCAGCTGATGGAAAAAGAAGGGATTTCTATTTCTTCTGCCCATCAGGATTGCGGCCTTCTGTTATTTGACCGGGAAAAACAGGATGTCCATGCCGGCGCTTCTGGCTGCGGCTGCTCGGCCAGCGTACTTTGCAGCTATATTCTTCCGCAGCTTGCCGCCGGAAAATTACGAAATGTTTTGTTTACCGCTACCGGCGCACTCATGTCTCCCACCTCCAGCCAACAGGGAGAAAGTATTCCCGGAATTGCCCATCTGGTGCATCTTACCACGGCCTGAAACGGGTTTTTATAGAAAATTCCCAAGTTTTCGATTTTTTGTGACAAGCCCTGCTATCCATGGTATAATAAAGGATAAATAGCTACGCTTTGCCTGAGAGGCACAAAAAAACGGGAACGAGGGACATACTATGGAACTTTTGAAACAGCGAATTTTACAGGACGGCCATGCCACAGAGGACGATGTTCTGAAGGTAGATAGCTTTTTAAACCATCAGATGGATATTTCGCTCCTGAATGAAATCGGAAAGGAATTCCGCCGCCGTTTTGAGGGAGTACCGGTTACCAAAATTTTGACAATCGAAGCTTCCGGTATTGGAATTGCTGCCATTGCTGCGCAGCATTTTGGTAATGTACCGGTGGTATTTGCCAAAAAGACCAAATCCCGAAACTTGGACGGCGCTCTTTATACCGCACAGGTACAGTCTTTCACCAAAGGGACTGTTTATGACATCCAGGTGTCTCAAAAGTTTATTGGCCCCGACGACTGTGTATTGATTCTGGACGATTTTCTGGCAAAAGGGCAGGCACTGCAAGGTTTGTTAAAAATTGTGCGGGCATCCGGCGCCAAACTGGCAGGATGCGGCATTGTCATTGAAAAAGGATTTCAGGATGGGGGAAAACTCATTCGGTCGCAGGGAATCCGTGTAGAATCGCTGGCTGTTATTTCTTCTATTTCTAATGGAAAAGTAACTTTCGCTGAATAACCATTGACAAAACTTATATTATTTTACACTGTCTTTCCAATACCCATTGGGAAGACAGTGTTTTTTTACATGTTTTTATAAGTTTTGTACAAAAACACTGTCGCAAAATCTCTATCAAATTGTTATTTGTTCACCTTGCTATCACATAAGGCCTTTATAATAGGAGACCAGCCTGCAATATCTTTCTTAGGCAGCGTTTTTTGTATTTCTCAATGGAAAAGGATTATTGCGAAATGTTCTTTTTTTGGAAACAACTTGCAAAAAATAGATAAATGCGATATGATATTGGGGTATGTGTTTCAACAGAATATACTAAACAGGAGGGACACGAGATGATAGAGGTCAAAAACCTCACCAAGCGCTACGGAAATAATGTAGCACTTGACCATGTTAGCTTCTCGGTTGAAGAAGGAAAAATTTTGGGATTTCTGGGACCAAACGGTGCCGGCAAATCCACAACCATGAATATTATCACCGGCTATCTGTCTTCTACAGAGGGCACTGTTACCGTAGGCGGCTATGATATTCTCGAAAACCCCAACGAGGTCAAAAAGCTCATTGGTTATTTGCCGGAAATTCCGCCTCTGTATATGGATATGACCGTAAAAGAGTACCTGAATTTCATGTATGAACTGAAAAAGGTCACTCTTCCCCGGGAAAAGCATATTCAGGAAATCTGCCGTCTGGTAAAAATCCAGAATGTGTATAAGCGTCTTATCGGCAACCTGTCTAAAGGTTATAAGCAGCGTGTAGGCATTGCCCAGGCTCTTCTGGGGAACCCCCCCGTACTTATTTTGGACGAACCGACTGTCGGTCTGGACCCCAAACAGATTATTGAAATCCGCAAACTGATTAAGGACTTGGGCCGTCATCATACGGTTATCCTCAGCTCCCATATTCTGCCGGAAGTACAGGCTGTTTGTGAGCGGGTTATCATCATCAACAACGGCAAATTGGTAGCCGATGGTGCAACCGACCGGCTGGCACATGACCTTTCCAACGATCACCGTTTGATTATCCGAGTGGCAGGCCCCGAAAACGAAGTGACCCATGCTCTCTCCAGCATGCCCCACATGAAAGAAGTGATTTGCTATGGCGAAAAAGAGCCTGGTGTATATGAGTTTTCTGTGGAAACCAAGCTGGATTATGATGTGCGCCGAGATTTGTTTGCGCTACTTACCCGCAAGGGCTGGCCGTTGATGTCTATGCGCAACACCGACCTGACTCTGGAAGATGTCTTCCTACAGCTTACTAGTGGCGATGGCCGCATCGCCTCCAAAGTTAAGAAAGGAGCTGAAGAAGAATGAAAGCCATTTTAAAGCGCGAGCTGAAATCTTATTTTGCTTCCCCTATTGGCTACGTTTGCATTGCCGTTTTGTTGGCTCTCTCTGGTCTGTTGTACTGGAATGTGATGTCTTGGGGATCTTCTTCCAACATTTATGCAGTCTACACTAACATGTTTACCTTCAGCATGATGGTGATTCCGATTCTGACCATGAAATGCTTGAGCGATGAACAGAAAAATAAAACTGATCAAGCACTGCTCACTTCCCCAATCAGTGTGACTTCCATTGTATTGGGAAAATTTTTGGCTGCTTTCATTGTCTATGCTATTGCTATGACCGGCACTTTGCTGCCCTGTGTGGCTATTTCCATGTTTGGTTCTCCCAGTTGGGGCGAAATATTCGGTTATTATCTGGGCTCCCTGTTTTATGGGGCTGCTATGATCTCTATTGGCGTATTTATTTCCAGCCTGACAGTCAGCCAGGTGATTGCCGCCATCGCAACCTTTGCAGTTTCGATTTTTATTTTGATGATGGGCCAGCTTGCCAGTTTGGTCAGCGGTACTTTTATTGCAAGTGTGGTGGAATGGCTGTCCTTTGACTCCCGTTACAACTATTTCACCCAAGGTATTTTCAATATTTCCAGCGCGGTATTTTTCCTGAGCGTTGTGGCAATTTTTGTTTTCCTCACAGCACGCCGTCTGGAAAGCAAGAGATGGAGTTAAGGAGGAGCAGAATATGAACAGCGAAAACAAAACGCCCCAAGAGGAGCTTTTGGAGGAAGTAAAGGAGCAGGAGGCTGCTGCCCAGGCTGCTTCTCATACAGAGCCTGAAATTAATGGGGAAAAGGCTCCCGATGGGGAAACAAAAGATGAAAAAGTAAACAAAGAGGGTAAAGAGCCAAAACAAAAAAAGGCCGGCGCTCTGAAAAAGCTGACCAGCAGCCGTAAGTTCAAGCGCGGCGGTATGGCTACGATCTTCACGGCAGTGTTTATTGTGGTAGTGATTTTGGTAAACGTAGTGGTATCTCTGTTATCGGATCGGTTTCCCTCCATCAATATCGACCTGACTGCCAATCAAGTAAACTCCCTTTCTGAGGAAGCTTTGGATGTGGCGAAAAATGACGTTAACTATGATACCACCCTGTACCTGTTGCTCACCGACAGTTGGATGGATTATGCTGCAAATTATGGCTATAACTATTCTCCTTTGATTTCTCTGGCTGATAAGCTGGCAGAGGCCAATTCCAAAATTAAGGTAGAGCAAATTGACCTGGAAAAGAACCCCACCTTTGCCAACGAATATGCTAACGAAAACATCGGCAATGGCAGTGTGGTGGTCAAATCCGAAAAGCGCTCTCGTGTGCTGGGCATTTCCGATTTGTTTCCCTCTGAGACCAATCAACAGACCGGTCAATCTACTGTATATAATAATATAGATTCTTCTTTGGCTTCTGCTATCAAGCAGGTGAACCTGGACGAAGTCCCTGTGGTGTCCATTGCCACCGGACATGACGAACTGTTAACCAGTGAGTTGAATAACTTGACTACTTTCTTTGAAGATAATACCTTTGAAGTAAAACAGTTCAATATCCTTACCGAGGACATCCCGGAAAACACTCAGCTGCTGTTTTTACCCACTCCCAACACCGATTATACTGAAGAAGAACTGAACAAGATTGATGCTTTCTTGGCAAATAAGGATAACACAAAGTCCCGCAGCTTACTATTTACCGCTAATCCCGGACAGGCTGACCTGCCGAATCTGAATGCTTTCTTGGCAGAATGGGGCATTGGCTATGATCCCGCTTCTGTAGTAATGGAGAGTGATGCTACTCGGTACCTGTCCAACAATCCGTTGTCTTATATTTCTGATAAAGTAGTAGATGAAGATACCGGGATTGATTTGATCAGTGGTGACTATTCTCTGCTGCTGACTCCTTCCTCCGTGCCTGTGGAGCAGCTGTTTACCTCCAGCAATAATGTCGTTACCTATCCCATCCTGACCACTTCCGAGACCTCTTATCTCCAAAAGACGCAGGATTTGGCCGATAAAACTTTAGATGAGGTTCAGTCTGATGCGGAAAGTGCCGATAAAAAGGCTTATTATACCGGTATCATCGCCCGCAAGGCACTGGACACCACTACTACCAGCAACTATGCAAATGTAATTGTGCTTGGTAGTTCCAGCATGATCACCTCTACTTATCTGAACACCAATACTTTCAGTAATGCCAGCTATTTCTCCAGCGTAGTGAAGTATGCTACTGACACTACTAATACTGACAATACTGTATATTCCCCCAGAGTACAGGCTGTCACTTATGATATGACCGCTACTACCGCTGTGGTTAACTTCTTGGGCCTTGGTGTATTTACCATTATCATCCCGGTGGTTGTCCTTCTGGTGGGTCTGGTGATCTACTTCAAGAGGAGGCACCTGTAATTTATGAAAAAGACTACCCGCAACATTCTGGCCACTTTGGCCGTCGCTGTGGTTTTGGGCGGTGCTGCAACAGCATTGTTGCTGACGCAGCCGGATACAGGGGAGGATTCTTCCTCTGTATCTTCCTCCGCTTCTTCTGATACCAGCATTTCTCTATATTCTTATGAAAATAATGAAATCGAGTCTATCTCAGTATCCAACGCCAATGGCGGTTATAAGCTTCTTGCCCGTACAGAAACCGCTTCCACTAGCTCATCAGATACCAGCAGTGGAGAGGAACAACAAACCACTACCTTTTATGTAGATGGCGTGGATGATGCCTATCAAAACGCTTCTACCGTTTCCACTGCGGCAAGCTATGCCACCGCTCTTTCCGCCACTTCGGAAATTGGTAATGCCGATGAACTAAAGCTGGAAGATTATGGTCTGAAGGATCCGGTAGCAACCATCACCACTACCTTAACAGATGGTGATGAAGTCTCTTATTCCATAGGAAACGATAGTCCTGTCACCGGTACATATATCCTGTATAATAATACGGTCTATGCAGCCTCCGTGGGTACCTATTTTGATAAGTCCAAACTGGATTTTGTGCTTACAACTATCTTAACGATTACTCCACCGGAAGATTCTGATAACAGTTCCAGCGACAGTAGTTCTACTGCTGATACTAACGAATATACGCAGTTTGTCTTTACCGGCTCCAATTTCCCCGAAGAAGTCAAAGTCGTCCCGGAAACTGCTCTTACTTCTTCTTTTGAGATTGTTTCTCCCTATGAAGTGAGTACCAACCCCACTACTTTTGATACTTTAACTGCGAATATTGAATCACTGACTGCAACTTCTGTTGCCGCTGTCGACCCTACCGATGAACAGTTGGAAGAATTCGGTCTTAAGAACCCCACCGTTCAAATGAAGGTTTCTGTTAATGGAAACTCTTATACCCTTCTCTCCGGTAAACTGAATGGCTCCGACCGCTATGTGATGCTGAAAGGTGTCGACGTAGTTTATGTATGCAGTGAAGATTCTGTATCTTCTTGGGCAAATGCTACTTTGTTCTCTTTGCGGGATAGCTTTGTTTGGCTGCAGGATATTACCAAAGTCAATAAAGTGACCCTTAAGACTCCCGACCGTACCGAAGTGTTCTCTTTGACCCGTACAGAAAATGAAGAGAGCAGCACTGAAGATAAAGTGGTATACGATTATAGTGTGAAGGGAACCGACGGACAGGATATTACCTATTCTGGTGTATTTACTACCTATTATCAAACTCTGATCGGTGTACAGCTTCTTGATGAAACCACAGAAACCGAATCCACCGGTGATTTGAAGCTCTCTGTTACTTATGACTTCTATGATGGCGGAGAATCCCGTGTGATCAACTATTATTCTATTGGTGGACGTCGCTGCCTGGTAGAAGTAAACGGACAGGTAGTAGGTGTCGTTTCTGAAAGCGTTATCCAAGAAATCATTGATAATCTGGACACTGTCCTCGATAATCAAAGTATCGACGGAAACAGTTAATCATACCGTCACTTTTGGGAGCACCCATGGATTTGGGTGCTCCTTTTTTCTGTATTGGAATTTATTTATATACTTCCTATCGTATACTGGAAAAAGATTCTTATTACTACACATGGAGGAAGGTATTTATGAAAGAGAAAACCCCTTCCAAGGCCATTAAAAACGCAGGGTCCGTTTTATGGTCATATCTGCAAAAAACACTTTTTTCCGACTTTACCTCTTTTTTGAAATGGCTACTGATCTCCTTACTATGCGGCATCGTGATTGGCGCTGCGGGTACCGCTTTTCATTTTGCCGTTTCAGGAGCAGAATTTCTTCGGGGGCAATATCACTGGTTGTTTCTTTTACTGCCTGTGGGAGGACTGTGTATTGCTTTTTTGTACTGCCACAGCGGAATGGAAAATGATGCAGGTACCGATATGGTGCTGTTTTCGGTCCGTTCAGAAACGCAAATCTCTTGGAAAACTGCCCCACTCATTTTTCTTTCTACCGTTATTACCCATCTTCTGGGTGGCTCTGCTGGCCGTGAAGGGGCTGCTCTGCAATTAGGCGGAAGCTTGGGGCAGGTTCTTGGCCGACGGCTTCATTTGGATATCAAAGATATGCATATCATCACTCTGTGTGGTATGAGTGCCGGCTTTGCGGCCCTTTTTGGCACACCTATGACGGCCGCCATATTTGCAATGGAAGTAATCAGTGTTGGCGTTATGTACTATGCTGCACTGGTTCCCTGTGTGCTTTCCGCCATTATTGCTTCCCAAATTTCCTCTGCTTTTGGCAGTAAGCCCACCTCATTCCTTCTCCCTGAAAAATTCATTCCTGACATATCTCCCCTTCTGATTGTACAGGTAGTGGTACTGTCTGCATTTTGTGCCCTATTAAGTATTGCGGTATGTCTGGTATTTCATAAAATTTCGCTTCTATATCGCAAATATCTCCCTAATCTTTATCTTCGGTCTGTTGTTGGCGGTGCATTGGTAGCGCTGCTGATGCTGCTTCTTCAGACCACCGACTATTTGGGGGCCGGTATGTCTGTCATTCAAAATGCCATCAATGGGCAAGCCCGTCCGGAGGCTTTTATTCTCAAAACCTTGCTCACTGCACTAACACTCGGGGCCGGATTTAAAGGTGGAGAGATTGTCCCCTCCTTTTTTATTGGCGCTACCTTTGGATGTACCATTTCTACTCTGTTAGGGCTTCCGCCTGAATTATCCGCTGCGTTGGGACTTGTGGCTCTGTTTTGTGGGGTAACCAACTGTCCCATTGCTTCGTTTATTCTCAGCTTGGAACTATTTGGCGGACAGGGATGTCTTTTCTTCCTTCTGGCGGTTTCCATCAGTTATACGCTTTCCGGCTACTACGGATTGTACAGTAAACAGAAAATCCTGTACTCCAAAACCCGTCCCGTATTTATTGATACCCAAACTAAATAAAAAAACGCTTCCCATCTCGATAGGGAAGCGTTTTTAGTTTTTCATAAATTTATACTTACGGTTTATAATCCTGTACATCAAACGGACGATCTTTATAATAGAAATCTCGGTCCTCTTCTGTAATTTGCCGCAATACCCGGCAGGGATTTCCTACGGCTATGGTATTATCGGGAATGTCTTTTGTCACCACACTGCCAGAGCCGATGACTACATTATTGCCAATGTGGACTCCTGGATTGATAACGGTATTTCCTCCAATCCATACATTGTCCCCAATGATAACGTCCATTCCATATTCATAACCGGAATTTCGGGAATCAGGATGCACCGGATGCCCAGCCGTATAAATCGAAACATTAGGCGCTATCATCACATTATTCCCAATTATCACTTTAGCACTATCCAGAACTGTAAAATTATAATTGGAAAAGAAGTTTTCTCCTACATGGATATTATAGCCGTAGTCACAGCGAAACGGGGTTTCCACATGGACATGTTCACCGCAGCTTCCCAAAATTTCTCGGATAAAAGCTTCTTGCTGAGAGCTGGGTTCCATGTGATTATACGTAAATATCTTCTTTTTTGTCTCAGCCCGGTCCTCCGATAAACCATCTAACCACGGTTTATAGGGAAGGTTATTTACCATTCTTTCTTTCTGTGTCAAACCCATCATCCTTTCTGCCACGCAGACACCAAAACATTATTCTTCGGTTTCCCGGGACGATTCTTCCGACTCATCTTCCTGATTCATTCCTTTTACAATCAGGATTTTGCTTACTCTTCGGTCTTCTACTTCTTCCACGGTAAAAGTCAGATTTTTCAGTGTCACCGAAGGTCTTTCCCCTGCTTTGGGAATCTTCCCCAACAGCTCTACCACCAGTCCGGCCACTGTATCATAGTCGCCTTCCGGCAGATGCACCTGCAAAAGGTCGGAAATTTCGTCAATGGAAGTACTGCCGTCCACCGTAAAAGCATTTTCGCTTACCCGATGGATTTCCTGTTCTTCATCGTCATATTCATCCTGAATATTGCCCACAATGGATTCCAGCAAATCCTCCATGGTCACAATGCCTTCCGTTCCTCCATACTCATCCACCACAATGGCAATCTGAATATGCCGTGCTGTCATTTCTTCCAGCAGTTCATTACAGCTTTTACTCTCCGGCACAAAATAGGCCGAGCGCATATGCTCCGTCACGGTGGCATCTGGAGGCACAGTGGTGGTTACATATTTTAAAACATCTTTGACGTAGAAAATACCCAGAATGGTGTCCAGCTGCTTGTGAAAAACAGGCATCCGGGAATATCCCTCTTCCACAGCCACATGAACCGCCTGCTCCAACGTCATCGTATCCTCTACCGCCACCACTTCGGTACGGTGGGTCATAATCTCGCTGACTGCCCGGTCATCAAACTCGAAGATATTGGAAATCATTTCCTTAGCGCCTTCATCAATAACGCCCTTTTCTTCCCCTACATCCACCATCATCAAAATTTCTTCTTCTGTAACGGTTTCTTCAGAGTGGTTGGGGTCAACACCTAAAATGCGAAGCACCAGATTGGTTGAAAAACTCAAAAAGGAAATAAACGGGCTGAATATCTTTGCCGTCGCAGACAGGATTCCCACAAAACGGAAAGACAGCTGCTCGGCCTTTTGCATGGCAATTTTTTTGGGGACTAACTCACCCAGCACCAACGAGAAATAGGAAAGCACAATCGTAATAATAACCGTAGCCACGCCCACAATAGCAGACCGTGAAAATGGCAGGAATGTAAGCTGGTCCGCTAACAAATTGGCAAAACTTTGAGAAGCTGACGCAGAAGTCAGGAAGCCTGACAGGGTAACTCCAATTTGAATCGTAGAAAGGAAACGGCTGGAATTTTCTGTTAGCTTTACAATCTTTTTTGCTTTTTTATTTCCTTCCTCTGCCATCTTTTTCATTTTACTGTCATTGAGGGTAATAATTGCAATTTCTGAAGCTGCAAAAAAGCCGTTCACAAGAATCAGCAGCAATAACAATACCACTGAAAAAATGGCATCCTGTACTGTCATGGTATCGGCAGCCGTCTGTGCGGCAGGCGCTGAAGCGCTTAAAAGTTGGAATATATGGCCTTCTGGTTCGGGAGGCATAAATTACTGTTCCCCTTTCATGAATAAAATTAAATTGATATTTACCGGACCTGCCGGATTTTCTATTTCTTATTGTACCCTAACATCCGCTTTTCTGTCAACGCAGTTTCAAACGGTCGCAGGGCTACTGAGAAAGCGCAGGAAAGAGCTGTAACGACGTCATAAAAAATACCAGCCAATAAGCGCTAAAAAAAGCCGATTTTTCCTTAAAATGCCAGAATTTTCTTCTTACGGATTTTTGACTTTCTGCCCGATTTCTTTATTTTGTCTCAGCTGTAACGAAATTCGGAGAAAATCCCGATTTCACTTTACAGAAGAGTCAAAAAATGATAGAATTTATCTGTACCAACGGCTGTTTTATTTTGGGATAAATGTCGTTGGGGGTTTGTTGTGCTTTTTGACAGACAAACCTGCCAGTCTTTTGTGGATCGGTTGTCTAATTTATCCTTAAAGGAGGAAATATTCCCATGGTAAGAACCAAGAAGAGCATGGACGGCAATACCGCTGCTGCGCACGTTGCGTATGCGTTTACGGAAGTTGCCGCCATCTACCCCATCACCCCCTCCAGCCCCATGGCGGATAACGTTGACGTGTGGTCTGCTGCCGGCCAGAAGAACATTTTCGGCACCCAGGTCAAGGTTATGGAGATGCAGTCTGAAGCCGGTGCTGCCGGCGCTGTTCACGGCTCTCTGGCCGCTGGCGCTCTCACCACCACCTTCACCGCTTCTCAGGGCCTCTTGCTGATGATCCCTAACATGTACAAGATCGCCGGCGAGCTGCTGCCCAGCGTATTCCACGTTTCCGCTCGTTGCGTCGCCAGCCATGCACTGAACATTTTCGGTGACCACTCCGACGTGTACGCCTGCCGTCAGACCGGCTTTGCCATGCTGGCAGAGACCAACCCCCAGGAAGTTATGGACCTGGCTGCTGTGGCTCACCTGTCCGCTATCAAGGGCAGAGTTCCCTTTATCAACTTCTTCGACGGTTTCCGCACCTCCCACGAGATCCAGAAGATCGAAGTTTGGGATTACAAGGATCTGGCCGAAATGGCTGACTGGGACGCTATCCAAGCTTTCCGTGACCATGCACTGAACCCCGAGCATCCCGCAATGCGCGGTTCCCACGAGAACGGCGACATTTTCTTCCAGCATCGTGAGTCCTGCAACAAGTACTATGACGCTCTGCCCGCAGTAGTGGAAGAGTACATGGGCAAGGTCAACGAGAAGTTGGGCACCAACTATCAGCTGTTCAACTACTACGGTGCTCCCGATGCCGATCGCGTAATCGTAGCTATGGGCTCCATTTGCGACGTTGCTGAGGAAGTTATCGATTATCTGACCGCTAAGGGTGAGAAGGTCGGCCTGGTAAAGGTTCGCCTGTATCGTCCTTTCGTAGCTTCCAAGCTGCTGGAAGCCATCCCCGCAACCGCCAAGAAGATTGCAGTCCTCGACCGTACCAAGGAGCCCGGCGCTCTGGGCGAGCCCCTGTTCCTGGATGTTGTGGCTGCTCTGCGTGAGGGCGGAAACGATGCTGCTGTTATCGGCGGCCGTTATGGTTTGGGTTCCAAGGACACCCCGCCTGCCAGCATTTTCGCTGTGTACGACGAGCTGGCTAAGGACGATATGAAGCCCCGCTTCACCATCGGCATCAACGACGACGTTACTTATCTGTCTCTGGAGGAGAAGCCCGCTCCCAACACTGCTGCAGAAGGAACCACCGAATGTAAATTCTGGGGTCTGGGCGGCGACGGCACCGTGGGCGCTAACAAGAACTCCACCAAGATTATCGGTGACCACACCGACAAATATATTCAGGCATACTTCCAGTATGACTCCAAGAAGACCGGCGGCGTGACCATCAGCCACCTGCGCTTCGGCGATAAGCCCATCAAGAGCCCCTACTACATCAACAAGGCTGACTTTGTGGCTTGCCACAACCCCTCCTATGTTGTTAAGGGCTATAAGATGGTTAACGACGTGAAGCCCGGCGGTATCTTCATGATTAACTGCCAGTGGACCGACGAGGAACTGGATCATCATATGCCTGCTGAGGCTAAGCGTTACATCGCTGCCAACAACATTCAGCTGTACACCATCAACGCTATTGATAAAGCTATTGAGATTGGTATGGGCAAGCGCACCAACACCATTCTGCAGTCTGCTTTCTTTGCTCTGGCTAACATCATGCCCAAAGAGGATGCTATCCGCTACATGAAGGAAGCTGCCAAGAAGTCTTACTCCAAGAAGGGCGAGGCCGTTGTAGAAATGAACTACAAGGCTATTGATGCCGGCGCCGATGCACTGCATAAGGTTGAAGTTCCCGCTTCCTGGGCTACCGCTGAGGACGCTCCCGACACCACCGTGCTGGAGGGCAATCCCGCAACCGTTAAGATGGTCAAGGAGATCATGGAGCCTGTTGCCAAGATGGACGGCGACAGCCTGCCTGTTTCCGCATTTATGGACCATGTGGACGGCCAGTTCGAGCAGGGTGCTTCCGCTTATGAGAAGCGCGGTGTTGCTGTTATGGTTCCCGAGTGGATGCCCGAGAATTGTATCCAGTGTAACCAGTGCGCATTCGTTTGCCCGCATGCTACTATTCGTCCCTTCGCTCTGACTGCTGACGAAGTTGCTAAGGCTCCCGCCGCATTCAAGGGCAAGCAGATGACCGGTAAGGGCTGCGAGAACTACACCTTCGCAATGACCGTTTCCCCGCTGGATTGCATGGGCTGCGGCGTTTGCGTGAACGTGTGCCCCGCTCCCAACAAGGCTCTGAAGATGGTTCCCCAGGAGAGCCAGGCTGCTCAGCAGGATGTGTTCGACTATGCTGTTGCCAACATCCGCAAGAAGGACGGCATGATGGCCGAGACCACCGTGAAGGGTTCTCAGTTCAACCAGCCGCTGCTTGAATTCTCCGGCAGCTGCGCAGGCTGCGCCGAGACCAGCTATGCACGTCTGATCACTCAGCTGTTCGGCGAGCGTATGTTCATCTCCAACGCAACCGGTTGCTCCTCCATCTGGGGCGGTCCTGCTGCTACTTCCCCCTACACCGTCAACAAGGTCAGCGGCTTCGGTCCTGCATGGGCAAACAGCCTGTTCGAGGATAACGCTGAGCATGGCTTCGGTATGTATCTGGGCCAGAAGGCTGTCCGCGATATGCTGATCAGCCAGGTTAAGGCTCTGCGTGAGGCTACTGCTTCTGACGATATGAAGGCTGCTATCGATGCTTACCTGAACACTCTGGACGACGGCAAGGCCAACGGCCCCGCTGCCCGCGCTCTGATTGCAGAGCTGGAGAAGGATCCGGAGAACGAGTACAGCAAGGTCATCCTGCCTAAGAAGAGCTATCTGGCCAAGAAGTCCATCTGGATCTTCGGCGGCGACGGCTGGGCATATGATATCGGCTTCGGCGGTTTGGACCATGTGCTGGCTTCCGGTGAGGACGTCAACGTGATGGTATTCGACACCGAGGTGTATTCCAACACTGGTGGACAGGCTTCCAAGGCCAGCCAGATTGGCCAGGTGGCACAGTTTGCTGCTGCTGGTAAGGCTATCGGCAAGAAGAGCCTGGCTGACATCGCCATGACTTATGGCTATGTCTATGTAGCACAGATTGCAATGGGTGCAAACCAGGCCCAGACCCTGAAGGCTATCTCTGAGGCTGAGGCTTATCATGGCCCGTCCCTCATCATCGGCTATGCTCCCTGCGAGATGCACGGTGTGAAGGGCGGCATGACCAACTGCCAGGCCGAAATGAAGAAGGCTGTTGCTGCTGGTTACTGGAACATGTTCCGTTACAACCCTGCCCTCAAGGCAGAAGGCAAGAACCCCTTCATTCTGGACAGCAAGCCTGCTACCGCAGATTACAAGGAGTTCATCTCCAGTGAGACCCGTTATAGCCGCCTGAAGCTCTCCTTCCCGGAGCGTGCACAGGTGCTGTTCGACAAGGCTGAGAAGCGTGCTGCCGAGCGTTATGAGGAACTGGAGAAGCGTGCAAAGGGTATTGAATAATCCTATCCTTTTCATACTTTGAATTTCTGAACCGCATATAAAAAATCGCCCCTGTACGGAGAAATCTGTACAGGGGCGATTTTGTTTTTAACATTCCAAGTAAAACCTGTGGAAAACATTACAGGAATTTTCGCCGGTAAAAAATATACGAAATCCCGCCGGGAACTGCAATCCACGACAAAATCACAATCCCCGTGGAAGTTTCGATTCCCACCCCGCACAGCAGCAAGGCCGAATACAAAAACGCCAGCGGGAAACTGATATATCCCAACACCCGGTGGGCCAGCCGCCAGGTATCCTCGTCCCGTATAGTCCACGGAAGGCGCAGGCCGGTATAGCGGTTAAAGGGGATTTTGGGCGCCAGGTTCCCCAGCACAAGCAGGATAGCCATCACCAGCCCCATCGCCAGCCAACTTTCTTCAATCTCTCCCAGATGCCCGTTTTCCTGTAACCACACAGCCCCTACGCACAGCGCCAACAACAGCAGGTTAAAAATCGTAATCCACTTCATGGTGCGGTTTTTGGGGCTCTCTTTCGGGCTTCCTGTGAGGGCTTCCATATCTCGGTATAGGATGACCAGACAGCCCACCGAAAGAGCACATAGCACCGACAGTTTTATGACCGGAAACGGAATCAAAAGGGCGCAAAGCATGGCTGCCAGAGAAAACGCCAGCAGTAACCAGCGAAGCTTATCAGTTTTCATGGCAACCTTCCTCCTTTTTTCCTATCAATGATAGGAATTCCATGGTCATTTCCTGCAAAACCGTCATATTGATCGAATAGACTATTTGGTTCCCTTTGCGCTGAGCAGTAATCAACCCGGCATTTTTCAGACTATCCAGATGGCGGGAGATGGATGGCTTAGAAATGGAAAAATGAGAAGCAATCTCTCCTGCTGTCATATCCTTCCATCTAAGCAGATGCACAATTTCCCGCCGCGTTTCATTGGCCATGGCCTGAAAAAAAGCATCGTTCATAGGGTCACCTCCTTTATATTTTCTATTTTAGCTAATTAGCTAATTATGTCAATACCTATTTTAAAAATCCTTTTCCTATACAAAGTTAGGTGCATGTGCTAAGATAAGGATAGAAATCACCATTCTTGGGGAATGAAAAGGAGGCATTTTATGAATGTATGGGTTTTACTGGAAAACACTGCCATACACCCCAGCTTTTTATGTGAACACGGCCTGAGTTTATATATAGAAGGAGCCGGACACAAAATCCTATTTGATATGGGGCAAACTGAAAAGTTTTCGAAAAATGCGGCTACGCTGGGGATTCGGCTGTGTGATGTTGATATAGCCATTCTTTCCCACGGACATTATGACCACGGCGGTGGTTTGCCGCAATTTCTCAAAGAAAACACCAGCGCTCCCATATATATTCATCCGTTGGCCTTTGAGCCCCACTTTTCCGGCCTTAAAAAAAATATCGGTATTACTGGATTGCCACTTGATCATCCTCAATTTAAAATGGTATACGATTATGAAAGAATATCCCCACACATTGAGCTAAACTCCTGCAACTCGCTTCCCCGACCGTTTCCAACGAATCCCTATGGATTACATGTACAACGAAACGGAAAGCTCCTCCCAGATGATTTTCTGCACGAACAATACTTGATTTTGGAAGAGAACGGAAAGCGCATTGTGTGCAGCGGCTGCTCACACAAAGGAATTTTGAATATTATGGAATGGCTGCACCCGGATATTTTGATTGGTGGCTTTCATTTTAAAAAACGAGACCCATCCAATCCTGATGACCGAGAATTTTTGAAAAAAGCCGCTGCACAACTGCAAAAATATCCTACCCAGTACTATACCTGTCACTGCACCGGAACCGAACCCTATCAGTATTTAAAAAATTTGATGGGGGATCAACTGCATTATCTTTCTACTGGTTCACATCTATCAATATAAACTATCATAGAAAAAGTCGGAGCCTCTCGGTTTCTGAGAGATTCCGACTTCGCTTTTTTATCTACAGATTTTTATGTATGGGTAATTTTACGGATTTCCTGATAGTTTTTAGAAAACAACAGCTCCTGCAAGGTCAAAGTTGGTCTTTCTGGCTGCACTTCTCTGGAAAAATCGCTTCTTTCTCCATAGACTAATGTATTTCCAAACAGGGCTTTATACCTTTGAGGCGGTACCTTTAAATTTCCAATAATCCGAACCTGCGACTTGGGTAAAAAGCTGTTGGCATCATAAATTCCCCAAAAGCTAACGGGCTCTTCCAACAGACTTTCCATATCCGGTATTTCGGGATACTCTTTACTTAAAAGACAACCAAAAAGCATTGGCTTCCATTTTCCAAACTCTACATAGTCCAGCACCACCAAAATTCTGTCTTTTCCCTTCCAGCGGTATGCCAACACATCCCCTACCGCAACCGAAGGCAGTTCTCTTTGTTTGGCCGGCGGACGCCTTTTTCGCACTGTAGAACGTGGCTTTTCCAGACAATGCAAAAATTTTTCCAAGCTTTTTTTCCGGCTTTCCAAAGCTTTCTTTTCTCCATTGGCTTTTTCAAATTCCAGCATATTCTGGCCCGAAATCACAATTTTCCGAACCTTCTGATACATATCAGGTGATAATGCTCCACACATCCACTGCGCTCTGGCCAAGGCAAAATAGACCCCATGAATAGAATAATCGTCAATCTTGGCACACGCCTTCCCATACTCATTCAGGATTTCTCGGGTGATTTCCTCTATTGGGACACCTGCATCGTATTTCTTCATAAACTTCTGATAAACTTCCATATATTCTTCGCTTTGCGTAATGCCAAATCCCAAATACCCCAACCTCCTCAATATACCTATTCATAATAAACCGTATTGAGAAAAACGAGATTTCACTTATCATGTAACTGTTATCATTTCAAATATTCCCAACAAATCAACAGATAAATCATATCACATATTCATTTCAGTGTAAATATTATCCAATACTTTTTGTCACTTTATTTGTTCAGACAACAAAAAGAGGGAGCCGGTTTCCCGGTTCCCTCCTTGTTGCTTATGGGAAATACTGCATTTCAGCAGCTTTTGAGATTAGACCGTAGCCTTTCTCTTTTTCCAAACCAGTACGATTCCAGCAGCCGCTATCACAGCTACCACTGCCACAGGCAGTACAGGAGTCATATCGCCGGTTTGTGCGCCATTGGCAGCGGAATTATCAGACGGTTCAGAAACCTGAGAATTGTCACTGCTGGTTCCTTCGGAGCTGTTCGGCTTGGAAGTGGTATTATCATCCTTGCCATCATCACCAGAAGGTTCATTGGTATCGGCGCTCAGATTTTCAATGGCGTTGTTCAGCTCGTTGACAGCTTCATCTACCACTGCCTGATCATCAACGCTCAGGGTTGCATCGGCCAAGACGACTTTTGCATTCTGAAGTGCGTTGGCGAACAATGCTACACTCTCAACAGTATAGCCGCTAACATCCATCGCTTCGGCTTTGTTTACCAATTCATTCAGGATGCTCTTGTCGGCCTTATAACGCTGTGCCATGATTGCATTCAACAGAGTTTCTGCAGCCGGCTGTACATCCTCTTCCATGGCGTCGCCATCGGCCATCACTTCGTTTGCCTTATCCAGTGCTTCTACCAGCTGGTTCCAGTTGGTCTGTACATACTTGTCTGCATTGTCCACCATGGTTTCTGCCTTAGCAATCAACTGCTCCAGCATGGTCTTGTCGCCCTGTACCAGACCCAAGCCCCAGATGCCTTCCAGCAGATTGTCCCATGCAGTATCAATCATTTCCTGGGTTGCATTCGGGTCATCCAACACAGCCTTGGCAGCGGTCTTAGCATCTTCAAAAGCCTTCACCGCACTGTCAGTTACACCTTCGGTGCTCAGAGTCAATGCATATTCATAGGTCTTTTCCAGCAATGCTTTGTTGCCTACAGGTACCAGACCATCAATTGCTGCCAACAGTGCGTCGGCTGCATCATTTACCTGTTCCTGTGTTGCATCCAGATTGCCATTCACTGTTTTTGCTTCCTCCCATGCATTCTGGAAAGTTTCCACAGAAGCAGGAGTACTGCTATTCAGTTCATCTTCCGTCACAGCTTCGGCAGCAGCAAGAGCGCTTTCCAAATCTGTGCGGTCAGCCAACTTGACCAGTGCTGCCATTGCATCGTTTACAGCCTTAGCAGCAGCGTCAACAGCTGCCTGATCGGCATCTTCTGCCAGAGCATTTGCAGCGTCAACTGCATCTTTCAGCACGCTCCAGGAAGCAGGAGTATAAGCATCTTCTGCCAGCTCACCAGCAGCTTCCAAAGCCTTGTTCAGCTCTGTACGGTCAACAGTGGGTTCTTCTTCGCTATCGGAATAGACAATCCACTCCATAATACCAGTTGCCAAACCATTGCGGTGCATTTGCAGTTTAATAGCTGTCGTGGTAATGGGCTGTGTAAAGGTGGTAGTGTTAAACACATCCAGTTCGGTAGCCAGACCACCCTCGGCCATCATATCGGCAGTAATCTCAACCCATTCACCGTTTTCATCCAGATAGTACAGTTCCTGGCTGATGGGGATTGCAATACCGCCCCATTCTTCCAGAGACTGACCATTATAGGTAGGATCACTTGCACGGTTATCGAAATACATAATATCCATAGAGGTCAGTTCAACAGGAATATCCCAGCTGTACTGTACCCACGGATCAGCAGGAGCGCCCCAGCAAGCCCACATATTGGTGCCCAGATCCTCGCCGGAATTTTCTCCCCAAACGCCATCGTTCAGACCATTTACGTCATTCCAAGTGGGCGTATAAGAAGCGGAGGGAGTAGCTGCTGCATAGGGGTCCTTAATACGGATCGCATTGATTGCGTTTTCAATAGCAGACTGTGCGGCGTTGATATCGCCCTGAGTAGCACTGCCATTGTTATAAGCGCTTTCTGCGGCGTCAATCGCCGACTCGAGAGCATTCCACTGCTCATCAGTAGCTTCATAGTTCGCCTGATTATCAAGCAGTCCCTGTGCCTTATCAATCAGGGATTTCAAAGCAGCCTTGTCGTACAGCACATTGATCAGGCAGCTGGCGGAACGGTCAGACCCTTCCACTGTGCCCAAAATCGAGAAGTTCGTAGCAACGGTCAGCTTGTCAGAAGAAATCTCTTCCCACTGAACAGGCTCCAGACCCTTTGTGCCGTCCTCATAGGTGACAACTACCATTTCCGGCAGAACGGGCATCACATTCACCGTGGTGTTTACCTGAACGGAGGCAATATCCGTAATGGCACCATGGTCAACAGGAGTACTCTCCGCATTAGTGAGAACACGCCATTCCTTAATACCGGTGGAAGCGCCACCGCTGGTCATGGTAATGCGGAACTTTGTTGTAGTTACTTCGTCGAAAGTAACCGTGTTAAATGCATTCTTTTTCAAAGTCTGCTCGGACATATTGGATACCGGTACATAAGCGTCAGTCTCATCATCCCAGTATTCCAAAGTGTAGCTGCCGGGAACCAATACTCCGCCGCCATCATCAAAGAAGTACACGCTGCTGCTGTTGATGGTAACCGGTTCAGCCCAAGTATAGGCAACCCATTCCGGATCTGTACTGCTCCAGTTGCCATATTGACCGCCATCAGCGTCATTCAAATCGGCAGAAGTGGTAGGTACATAGCCATCATTGACAGCGTTCAGGTTCTCCCAGCTGGAAACGAAGGAGGTGCTGGGGGTTGCCAGCAAAGCAACGTTCTTATACTCCAGCCCTTCAATAGCCAGACGCAGATACTCGGTAGCATAGTCGATGTCCTGAGAGGAATAAACACCAGCATCCAGAATGTCATTTGCGAAGGTAAGAGCACTCTGCAGGGTGTTCCAGCTTTCCTCGGTAAAGTCATCGCTATTTCTCTGATAACGACCATTCAAAGTCTCAAAGGGCTTCATCATTTCTTCCAGTCCGCCGGTAGGAACATAGCAGGTAACCGGGAACTCTACCACGGTTTCCAGCTCGCCATCGCTGACGGTCAGGCGGAACTGATAGGTTCCGATGGTATTGAACGTTGCTTGGAATACGGGCTGACTATCGCTTCCTTCTACGATAGCAACGCCGTCTTCTGCACCGCTAATCTGCTCCCACTTATAGGTCAGCAATCCTCCGGGGAGGCCATCATCGGTAACTTCGGGTTTAATGGAGAGGGTTTCTCCCTGCTCGATTCCGAGGCCGCTTTCCATACGTACCACAGGCGCCGTATTCTCGGAAGGTGTTACGGTCAAATCGTTGTCATAAATCTGGATTTCCTTCACGCCGGTATAGTAGTTACTGTTGTGAATAATGGAAACACGGATCTTAGAAGTGGAAACTTCTGTAAACTCTACATTGTTGTAGTTGCTTGCCACAACTGCGGGATAACGGTACTGTCCGGTAACAGGTTTATAAGCCTGTGCGTCCTCATCCCAATACTCTACACTGAAGGATTGAGGTGTACTGAAACCAGTCGGATAGCCATTCCGGGTACCTACTGTCTGACGGTCATTGTAGAAGTAAATCTTCACATTGTCAACCGTCTTCACTTCGCCAAAGTCAAAGTCAATGCTGTCAACAGAATTTGGGGTACCGCTGAACAGTGCGGTATGCTGAGTCTTTTTGCTTTCATCTGTAAAGGTAATGCCGCCGCCAGTAACGGTAGAACCGTCCGCAACGTTCTGGATATCAGACTTGGAATCAATGTAGGTGGAGGTAATCGTCGTTCCCTCTGCCATTGCCAGGTTTTCACTGTTGTGTTCCAAATCAATACCAGCCTTGTTGAACATATCAACAGCCTTCTCGTTGTCGGCCAGAGAAGTCTCATTTGCTGTTGCTACAGGGGTTGCAGTACCAATTTCGTACAGAATTTCCGTGTTGCTGTTGTCGCCAGCTGCTCCGTCCACATCTCCGTCAGGCAGTTCTACCTTGCCGGTTGCAGGGTCATAAATTACATGGGACATCTCATTGGTTGTGAACACACGCTCATTTCCAATGTACAGAGAGAAGCCGGTGGGGATGCCTTCATAATGGGCTTCCTTTGTCGGGTCCTGCCATACGATAGTCAAATCCTGATCATGATAGCGGATATTGTCTACTGTAAAGTAGTCATAATCCACACCCAGAGGCCACAGTTCAATCTTGTCATCCGCTCTGGCCTGCAGGCCTGCGATATCTTCAATCACGCTGAAGTCCATCATACCCAGGGTATCATGGTGAATCCAGGAACGAATGATTTCGCCAGTAGGAGTGGACTCGGTGGTTCCATCCATGCCAAAGTCTTCTGTCCAGAAGAATTCAACGGAATCCATGTAATCGGTATTGCCTTCTTCAATGCAGTTCAGCCATGCGCCCCACTCAAACAGGGTCTTGTACACATCGGCATCGATGTTCTCAACAGGATAATACCGCATAGAATTACGGACTGTGTTCAGATAGTTGCCAAAGTTGCACCATGCAAAGTGGTCACAGCAAACCTTATCGGAATCCCATGCCAGGCTTTCCACTCTCTTCAGAACACTGTGCTGGTCAGCCGTATAGAACGGGAAAATCGGATAATAATCCGGGTCAGCATAGTCATACAACTGGGTTGCATACTTTGCATAATCAGGATATTCCTCAGATTCCAGCTGGCTGGGAACCAGGCGGAAGTTGAAAACAAAGAAGTTATTGTCTCTCCACGGCACATATTCGCCGGTTGCCACTTTCAGACCAAGGAAGCTGCCTTCGCCATTGGTATCGGCAATTCCGTCGCCTCTGCCGTTGGCCTCTTCGAAGTCGGTGCCGTCATACCACATGTTCTCCAGCACGGCATCACGAATATCCTGCGCCTTCTGCTCCATCATCTGCTGATTCTCGGTATCGCCCAAGGCTGCATACATCTCAGCAGCTGCCACGGCGTTGGCATAAGTAGTAGCAGTGCCATCCAGACGGGCATAGTTACCGTCACTGGAAGTTTCATTCCAGTGCATACCGATGCAGTCGCCGTCATTACCGGTAATTGGGCCATGGTTATAGATAACCAGGTTCTCATATTTGCCGCTGCCGCCAAAACGGTTCAAGGTACCCAGAACGTCATACTTGGCATAATCGGCAAACTTTTCAAGAACCTCTTCTCCGCCGCCATGGATCTTATAGGCTTCCCAGCCCACCTGAGAGGTGTTCTGCATCATATCCCAAGTCCAGGTATTGGGCCGGCCAGGGTTATTCTTATAGTTGTCATCACCGGAATACTCACCCTGAGCCATCCAGGTGCCGTATACATAAGAGGGATCACGCAGCCATTTCAAATCCTGCATGGCCCACGGCACACTAACAGTAATTCCGTTGTTATATCCCAGAACACCTTCCATGTTCATGGGGAACTGCCAGTCATTACCGGGAATATTGGCTTCCAGCAGGTTAAACCGGTTGCACCACCAGCGGTAGTAAATGACCTTTTTCACATTCTCATCGGGAATATCGATGTATGGAATGTTGTCGGCCCACCATTCGTTGTACATCTTTACCTGTGCGGCAAATGCCTCATCATTGGTGGTATAACCCTTAAATTCGTCATATTGTTCCTGAGACTGGGGGATTTCGTCTGCCAGCCAGCCCATTACGACTTTCTGGTCAACGGTTTCCCCGGCGGGAACGGTAATTTCACGGACCAGGCTGTTTCCCGAAGGACTCATTTCCGTACCGCTCAGCCGGACATCCACATAAGACATCGCTTCCACAGTATTCAGTCCAGAGGTACCAATCATTGTGGGGCATGCCACATGGCTGGCTACCAGTTCGTCACCCTCAGAGCCCGTGGTAAAGGGAGATTTGACTGTCATGGTAAAGGTAATGGGCTCAGAAGAGGTGTTAGTAAATTCATACAGCGCTACTGCTGTATTGCCATAAGTAATGAACTTCTTCTGGTTGATGGACAGATTGCCAGAAGTAAAGGTCTGATTCTCATGGCTGGGATAGTTTTTCCGCAGGCTGGTATCTTCACTGGGGGTTCCGCTGGAAAGGGAAACGTTAAAGATGGAGTTTTGTCCCAGTGTATCTGCATAGTATACAGAGCCCACAAAGCCCAGGCTGGAAGGAGAATGTGTCTTCAAATACAATGCACTGCCGCGGCTGAACAGGATATTGGCATCGTTATCAGGAATCACACCCTCGTTTACCAGCAATTCATCCAGCCAGGGAAGATCCGAATTATCTTCCGCAAATTTTTCAAAGTCAAAATCTTCAATAGCCTGCATCATTTCTGATACAGTCTCCGCGCTAAAATCTACGCCCTCAGGAGCGATATAGTTGTCCTGCCAAGGCGCCTTTTCAGGCAAATCTTCCACCGGCGTTCCCATTGTATAGTTAGCGTTAACCGAAATCGCCATACTGGAAGCCAGCATCGATACGGCCAGCAGCAATGCGCCAGCTTTTCTCGCAAATTTTTTGGCCATGGTTTGTAGTTGCCTCCTTTTCATAAACATCGTTCGTTTTCACCCGTCTTAAAGCTCTTCATCCCTCCTTGTACTCTATTTAAACGTTTAACAAAAGTTGTGTGCATATTCTCAAATAATATTTAAACCGTTTTTCAAGTATTGCACATAACCGAGCTGATTCCCGGCGAAAAATTCCAGCTCTTTATTATTAAACGTTTAATAAGAATTGTAAAAAAATAGAGCGACTCCTGCTCTTTTCCGACCTAAGCAGGAAGCATCTTTACCGCCGGTATTTCTTATTTCTCTTATATAATATAAAATAGCACGAGATTTGTCAATAGTTTTTCGTATCTTTTTTCCATATATTCCAAATGTGTAATTTTACACTTCATTTATTTTTCTTTTTATATTTTAAAACGTTTTATCTGCAAAAGCAAAAAATCCTTCTACCCAATCATGTTAGGAGAAGGATTTTTCAATTTCTAAATATGATTCTTTTCTATAAACAGGAAATGGCGATATCAACTATTTTCTTATTTAGATTATTTTATTTTTTTTACGGATGCTCGTGGTATAAGAGTACATTCCATTTGAAGAAGAAGATTATCTTCGGCTTTCAGTTTATTGGCTAAAATTCCAATCAACAGCTCCGCCGCTTTACTTCCAATATTAAACAAAGGAAGCTCTACGGTAGAAAGAGCTGGATAATATGCTTCCGATATTTCCCGGTTATCAAATCCCATGACGGAAATATCTTCCCCAACCGACAGACCAAGTTCACTGGCCATTTGATATACGCCGCCAGCCATAATATCATTCATACAGAAAAAGGCTCTTACACCCCGTGCGTACAATTTTTTTGCAGCTTTATAACCCGACTCTCTTCCCCAATCGCCATGTTCTACCAGCATGGGATTATAAAGCTGCTCGCTTTCATACAATGCCAATTGGTATCCCAAAAGGCGAAGCTGTGTATGCCGGCTTTGCATGGGGCCGGCAATCAGTCCTACTTTTTCATGACCGTTTTTCAGCAAATAACGGGTAGCCATATAGGCCGCCTTATTATCGTCAAATACCACAGACGGTACCTGACTCAAGTCCGCATAACTATAAGCCACTACTACCGGCACACGGATTTCCCGGGGAATACATTCCAATTCCCGGCAATGGCATCCTACATAAATAATTCCGTCAACCTGCTTTGAAAGGAGCACTTGTATTTCGTCTTCCAAAATAGCAGCATATTCTTCTGTTTCCCGGAAATCAATGCCATATTTTTTATTTAACCGCAGGTTTTCCAAAATAAAATGATAATGATGGTCATCGCAATAGCTGTTAATGCCATCTACAATTTCCGGTGTATTAAAAACAGTCAAATCCTCTGTAATAACGCCAATAGTATTGGTATTTTGCTGTTTTAGGCTGCGCGCATTATAATTCGGCGTATAGTGATATTCCCTCACCACTGCCATTACCTTCTTAACCGTTTCTTCGCTGGCGCCGCCTTTATGATTTAAAATATTAGATACGGTAGCAATGGATACATTCGCCTTCTTTGCAATCTCTTTGATGGTTGCCATAAAATTCACACTTCCGACACACTGATTTATACCCGGATGCCGCATAATCCGCATCTCAAAGTTCATGCATATCATACCACAGAATCATTTTTCAATCAAACACTCTGAAAATAATTTTACAATTTTATGCATAGACCAACGAAAGAAGGGGCTCCGCTGCGGCTCATCGCCGCAGCAGAGCCCCTGTCATCCGTTTATGGACTGTATCGGTCTCTTATACCAGGATATAAATTAACCGTTTTCTCTTTTTCTTCTCACCAATACCAGTGCAGAAGCTGCTACCAATGCAGCTGCCGCCGTTGCTACTGCAACGGGAAGCACCATATTGTTATCTCCGGTTTGCGCATTATCAGCAGAAGCAGATGCATTATTATTGGACTGAGTGCCCTCGGTCTTAGAGGAATTATCGGCTGTGTTATCCGACGCAGAGTCATTACCCTGTGCAGAATCCGTGTTCTCTTCTCCCTCATTGCCGGAAGGTGTATTCTCATCGCCGGGAACTTCTTCTCCGCTGTCCGCGCTCAGATTTTCAATGGCGTTGTTCAGCTCGTTAACAGCTTCATCTACCACTGCTTGATCATCAACGCTCAGGGTTGCATCGGCCAAGACGACTTTTGCATTCTGAAGAGCTGTCGTGAACAACGCTACACTCTCAAAGGTATAACCGCTAACATCCATCGCTTCGGCTTTGTTTACCAATTCATTCAGGATGCTCTTATTGGCCTGATAACGCTGTGCAAGGATTGCATTCAACAGAGCTTCCGCAGCCGGCTGTACATCCTCTTCCATGGCGTCGCCATCGGACATCACTTCGTTTGCCTTATCCAGTGCTTCTACCAGCTGGTTCCAGTTGGTCTGTACATACTTGTCTGCATTGTCCACCATGGTTTCTGCCTTAGCAATCAACTGCTCCAGCATGGTCTTGTCGCCCTGTACCAGACCCAAGCCCCAGATGCCTTCCAGCAGATTGTCCCATGCAGTATCAATCATTTCCTGGGTTGCATTCGGGTCATCCAACACAGCCTTGGCAGCGGTCTTAGCATTTTCAAAGGCCTTCACCGCACTGTCGGTCACTCCTTCGGTTCCCAAATCCAATGCGTATTCATAGGTCTTTTCCAGCAATGTTTTATTGCCTGCGACCGCCAAACCATTCATGGCAGCTTCCAAATTGGTAACCGCTTCATTGACTTGTTCCTGTGTAGCATCCGAATTTTCATTTACAGCTTTGGCTTCTTCCAACGCATTCTGGAATGCTTCCCAGGAGCCGGGGGTATACTTGTCATTATTTTCGATATCCTGTGCAGCCAGAATAACTTCATTCAGTTCACTCTTATCGACCGCATCAGAAGCCGGTGTCAGAGCCTCAAAGGCATCAGTCAAACGAGACTTTGCAGAGTCAATATCCCCCTGCGTTGCAAAAGCATTTGCATAAACCTTCTTGGCATTTTCCAGGGCTGCATTGAACTCTGTCCACTGTTCTTCCGTACCCTTATAAGTCTCTTCATTGACATTAGCGCTTTCAATGGTATCCAGCAGCTGTTTCAAATCAGACTTGTCATACACCACACTGATTACACAAGAAGCTTTCAGGCTGGTGCCTTCTACATCGCCAGTAATGCTGAACTGGGTTGCAACCGTAATCTTATTGGCGATTTCCGATTCATCCCAGGTAACCGGCAGTTCCTTAACCGTACCATCATCGCAGTTTGCAGTCACCGTCTCCGGCAGTTCAGGCCATACACCCACAACCGTGGTGACAGCAGCAGGTTTCAAACTGGAAACAGCGGTAGACTTTTTGAACATAACTTCGCTTAAGCCAAAATAGGTGGAACCAAAGTTGCCATCGCCTGCAACAGGATTATACGTAATCTTGACATACCGGGCTTCGGTACCGGCCATATCGATAATCTGAGCCGGAATGGTAGCCTCTCCTGCCGCACCGGTAGAAGCAGGTGCCTGATCCAGGCTATAATCGCCCAGCTTCTCATAGTTCTTATCGTCCTTAGAGTACCAAACGGTGATATTGTTCAGACCGGAAGTCGGCGTAAAGCCATAGTTCCAAATGCCCATTTCACCAATCTTATAGTTTTTCTGCAAATCGAACTTCACCCAAGCGGTCTCATCGGTAGGAGCAGAAGACTCACCCAGATAACCGGTATTCCACTGAGCCATCCAGTTAGTGTTCTCATGCATGGCTTCGAAGCCGGAGCCTACCAAGCCAGACTTATCCACCAGATTGGCTGCCGTTACAGCTGTATTGGAGTTATTACCAGCAGTTGCTACTACACCATCAATATAGGCGTTCACAACCTCCATAGGATCGGTGGAATGTACACGCCATTCAATAATACCCACTCCAAGGTCGGATGTCATGTTTACACGCAAAGCGGTTGTGGTAATACTGTCAAAAGTAGTTCTATTGAAAATACCCTTTGTTACGCCGAAACCACTTGCGCCGGTCACATCCACCCAATTGCCTTCGTCATCCAGATACTGAATGGTGTAGCTCTTAGGCTCGCTGATGCTATCGTTATCGTTATAGAAGTAAAGTTCAGTGGAGTCAATCGTAACAGCTTCTTGCCAAGTATACTGCACCCACTGATCCTGACCTTCCTGTCCCAAGTCATTCCACGCACCGTGGCTCTTATCATCAGCAGAAGCAGGCTCATAGCCATCGTTCATGGCTGCCAAACCGCCCAAGTCGCTGTTGGTATAGGAAGCGGAGGGGGTTGCATAGAAGGCAGCGTTATAAATATCGCGAACAATATTGACTTCCACGGTTGTTGTGCTGGCAGAAGTCAACTCTCCATCGCTCACTTCCAGCTGCAAGGTATATTCGCCCTGTTCCGTAAAGGTCACATCAGTGGTAAAGGCGTTGGCATCAGAGAATTTTGCCTCTCCGCCTTTGGGGCCATCCACAATACTCCAGGTGGGATACAGGTTACCGGTGGGAAGCCCGTCGTCAGAAGCACTGCCCATCAAAGTCAAGGTGCTGTCCAAATTGATAGAATCATAGGTTCCGGTATTTACAATCGGAGCCTGGTTCACCGGCTCTTCCACTGTTACATCATTATCATAAATCTGAATTTCTTTGATACCCGTGTTATATCCCAACGTGTGGGTAAACACAACCCGGATTGAATCGGTGGTAACTTCGGTAAACTCATCATTGTTATAGTTTGCCTGAGGCAGTGCTGGGCTCTTATTCTGATTAGGAGCTACCACATATTCGCCTGTTTCGGGATCCTTGTACTGGACAATGTACATGGAAGGCTCGCAGTATCCGCCAACCATTCTGTCGTTGTAGAAGTACAGTTTTACGGTATCCACTGTCTTTTGACCGTCAAAGTCAAACTGGATATAATCCGTATCATTGGGGGTACCGCTGAACAGTGCGGTATGCTGAGTCTTTTTGCTTTCATCTGTAAAGGTAATGCCGCCGCCAGTAACGGTAGAACCGTCCGCAACGTTCTGGATATCAGACTTGGAATCAATGTAGGTGGAGGTAATCGTCGTTCCCTCTGCCATTGCCAGGTTTTCACTGTTGTGTTCCAAATCAATACCAGCCTTGTTGAACATATCAACAGCCTTCTCGTTGTCGGCCAGAGAAGTCTCATTTGCTGTTGCTACAGGGGTTGCAGTACCAATTTCGTACAGAATTTCCGTGTTGCTGTTGTCGCCAGCTGCTCCGTCCACATCTCCGTCAGGCAGTTCTACCTTGCCGGTTGCAGGGTCATAAATTACATGGGACATCTCATTGGTTGTGAACACACGCTCATTTCCAATGTACAGAGAGAAGCCGGTGGGGATGCCTTCATAATGGGCTTCCTTTGTCGGGTCCTGCCATACGATAGTCAAATCCTGATCATGATAGCGGATATTGTCTACTGTAAAGTAGTCATAATCCACACCCAGAGGCCACAGTTCAATCTTGTCATCCGCTCTGGCCTGCAGGCCTGCGATATCTTCAATCACGCTGAAGTCCATCATACCCAGGGTATCATGGTGAATCCAGGAACGAATGATTTCGCCAGTAGGAGTGGACTCGGTGGTTCCATCCATGCCAAAGTCTTCTGTCCAGAAGAATTCAACGGAATCCATGTAATCGGTATTGCCTTCTTCAATGCAGTTCAGCCATGCGCCCCACTCAAACAGGGTCTTGTACACATCGGCATCGATGTTCTCAACAGGATAATACCGCATAGAATTACGGACTGTGTTCAGATAGTTGCCAAAGTTGCACCATGCAAAGTGGTCACAGCAAACCTTATCGGAATCCCATGCCAGGCTTTCCACTCTCTTCAGAACACTGTGCTGGTCAGCCGTATAGAACGGGAAAATCGGATAATAATCCGGGTCAGCATAGTCATACAACTGGGTTGCATACTTTGCATAATCAGGATATTCCTCAGATTCCAGCTGGCTGGGAACCAGGCGGAAGTTGAAAACAAAGAAGTTATTGTCTCTCCACGGCACATATTCGCCGGTTGCCACTTTCAGACCAAGGAAGCTGCCTTCGCCATTGGTATCGGCAATTCCGTCGCCTCTGCCGTTGGCCTCTTCGAAGTCGGTGCCGTCATACCACATGTTCTCCAGCACGGCATCACGAATATCCTGCGCCTTCTGCTCCATCATCTGCTGATTCTCGGTATCGCCCAAGGCTGCATACATCTCAGCAGCTGCCACGGCGTTGGCATAAGTAGTAGCAGTGCCATCCAGACGGGCATAGTTACCGTCACTGGAAGTTTCATTCCAGTGCATACCGATGCAGTCGCCGTCATTACCGGTAATTGGGCCATGGTTATAGATAACCAGGTTCTCATATTTGCCGCTGCCGCCAAAACGGTTCAAGGTACCCAGAACGTCATACTTGGCATAATCGGCAAACTTTTCAAGAACCTCTTCTCCGCCGCCATGGATCTTATAGGCTTCCCAGCCCACCTGAGAGGTGTTCTGCATCATATCCCAAGTCCAGGTATTGGGCCGGCCAGGGTTATTCTTATAGTTGTCATCACCGGAATACTCACCCTGAGCCATCCAGGTGCCGTATACATAAGAGGGATCACGCAGCCATTTCAAATCCTGCATGGCCCACGGCACACTAACAGTAATTCCGTTGTTATATCCCAGAACACCTTCCATGTTCATGGGGAACTGCCAGTCATTGCCCGGAATGTTGGCTTCCAGCAGGTTAAACCGGTTGCACCACCAACGGTAGTAAATGACCTTTTTCACATTCTCATCGGGAATATCAATGTATGGAATGTTATCGGCCCACCACTCGTTGTACATCTTTACCTGTGCGGCAAATGCTTCGTCATTGGTCGCATAGCCCTTAAATTCGTCGTACTGTTCCTGAGACTGGGGGATTTCGTCTGCCAGCCAGCCCATTACGACCTTCTGGTCAACGGTTTCCCCGGCGGGAACGGTAATCTCACGAACCAAACTATTTCCCGAAGGACTCATTTCCGTACCGCTCAGCCGGACATCCACATAGGACATCGCTTCCACGGTGTTTTGTCCGGCAGTTCCAACCATTGTGGGGCATGCCACATGGCTGGCTACCAGTTCGTCACCTTCCGAGCCCGTGGTAAAGGGAGATTTGACTGTCATCGTAAAGGTAATGGGCTCAGAAGAGGTGTTGGTAAATTCATACAGCGCTACTGCTGTATTGCCATAAGTAATAAACTTCTTCTGGTTGATGGAGAGATTGCCAGAAGTAAAAGTCTGATTCTCATGGCTGGGATAGTTTTTCCGCAGGCTGGTATCTTCGCTGGGGGTTCCGCTGGAAAGGGAAACGTTGAAGATAGAGTTTTTCCCCAGTGTATCTGCATAGTATACAGAGCCCACAAAGCCCAGGCTGGAAGGGAAATGTGTCTTCAAATACAATGCACTGCCGCGGCTAAACAGGATATTGGCATCGTTATCAGGAATCACACCTTCGTTTACCAACAGTTCATCCAGCCAGGGAAGATCCGAATTATCTTCCGCAAATTTTTCAAAGTCAAAATCTTCAATAGCCTGCATCATTTCTGATACAGTCTCCGCGCTAAAATCTACGCCCTCAGGAGCGATATAGTTGTCCTGCCAAGGCGCCTTTTCAGGCAAATCTTCCACCGGCGTTCCCATTGTATAGTTAGCGTTAACCGAAATCGCCATACTGGAAGCCAGCATCGATACGGCCAGCAGCAATGCGCCAGCTTTTCTCGCAAATTTTTTGGCCATAGTTTGTAGTTGCCTCCTTTTCATAAACATCATCCGTTTTCACCCGTCTTAAAGCTTTTCATACCTCCTTGTATTTTATTTAAACGTTTAACGAGTATTATGTGTATATTTTTTAAATAAAATAAATTTATTTTTAAATACTACACATAATAAAGTTGGATGCCGGCGTAAAAACCAACCATTTTATAATTAAACGTTTAATAATAATCATAAAAAAATAGAGCGACTCCTACTCTTTTTCAAACTAAGCAGAAGGCATATTCATCGCCGGTATTTCCTATTTCACCTATATAATATAAAATAATATTCTTTTTGTCAATAGTTTTTCGTCCCTTTTCTCCAAATAGTTTCGATAGGTATATTTTATAAATATCTCCAATTAGCTTTAAACGTTTTATTTTGGAGCACTCAAAAAAAGGGGCTTTGCTGCGACTTATCGCCACAGCAAAGCCCCTCCATTTACGGACCGTGCCGATCTCTTATGCCGGGATATGAATTAGCCGTTCTCTCTTTTTCTTCTCACCAATACCAGTGCAGAAGCTGCTACCAGCGCAGCGGCCGCCGTTGCTACTGCAACAGGAAGCACCATGTTGTTATCTCCGGTCTGTGCATTGTTAGAAGAAGCAGAGGAATTACCATTGGACTGAGTGCCCTCGGTCTTAGAGGAATTATTGGCTGTGTTATCCGACGCAGAGTCATTACCCTGTGCAGAATCGGTATTATCTTTTCCCTCATTGCCGGAAGGCGTATTCTCATCATCGGGAACTTCTGTTCCACTGTCCGCGCTCAGGTTTTCAATGGCATTGTTCAGCTCATTGACAGCCTGGTCCACAACTGCCTGATCATCAACACTCAGGGTTGCATCGGCCAAGACAGTACGGGCATTATACAGTGCTGCACTAAACACCTGTACGCTTACCAACGAATATCCGCTTACATCCATGGCTTCTGCCTTATTTACCAGCTCTTCCAGAATCGATTTGTCAGCCTTGAAACGCTGTGCCAAAATGGCATTGAGGAGGGCATCTGCTACAGGCTCAATATCGCTGTCCATAGCATCTCCGTCGTCCATTACCTTCTTAGCGGCATCCAAAGCATCTACCAGCTGGCTCCAATTGGTCTGTACATACTTGCCAGCATTTTCTACCATGGAATCTGCTTTTGCAATCAGCTGCTCCAGCATCGTCTTGTCGCCCTGTACCAGGCCCAAGCCCCAGATGCCTTCCAACAGATTATCCCATGCAGTATCCACCATTTCTTGGGTTGCATCAGGATTATCCAGAACGGCTTTGGCTTCTGCCATCACCTGTACAAAGTATGCCTTTGCACTGTCGGTGACACCTTCGGTATCCAGCGTCAGTGCATATTCATAGGTCTTTTCCAACAATCCCTTATTGCCAACGGGAACCAGGCTATTCATAGCGGCTCCCAAATTGGTAACGGCCTCATTGACCTGCTCCTGCGTAGCATCCAGATTTTCATTCACCGCTTTGGCTTCTTCCAATGCTTTCTGGAAAGCCTCTACAGAAGAAGGAGTATAGCCTTCCAGTTCTTTTTCCGTCAGCTTCTCAGCTTCCGCCAGCGTTTCTTCCAAGTCGGTCCGATCAGCCGGATGCGCCAGTGCTGCCTGTGCATCGGTCAGAGTCTTCAAAGCTTCTGCTATATCGGCTTCCGTTGCAGCAGCATTGTCATACACCTTTTCAGCCTGTTCCAAAGCAGCCTGGAAAGCTTCCCAAGAGCCAGGAGTATAGGTGTTGTCATTATTTTCGATGCCCTGAGCAGCCAGAATCGCTTCATTCAGCTCGCTCTTGTCAGGAGCTTCTGCAGCGCCTTCGCCAGTCAGCATCCATTCGATAATACCGGTTGCCATAGTATCGCCCTGGGCATATCCATCGGCAGTATCTTCTGTTGCCTGACGAACCATATTGATTCTCAGCGCAGTCGTGGTTACCGGCTCGTTAAATACAGTTTCATTAAAGGCATCCCGCTCGGTACCGAATCCGGTTCCTTCAATAGTCACCCATTCGCTGTCACTGTTCAGATACTGATAGGTATAGCTGTCAGGAACTGCCACGCCGGGATGGTTGGCTGCGTTATTGCCAGTGCCTCTGTCATCGAAGAAGTAGACAGAAGAGCCCGTCAGAGTAACTGCCTGCTCCCAAGTGTACTGAACATAAATCGAAACATCTCTGCCAACACCCCAGTTGCCATATACATTGGCCTGGTTATTTCCGGGAGGTGTCGCGGAGGAATCAGAAAGCACGCCATCATTTACTGCCGCCACATTATTCCAGCCTGCCGTATAGTTGGAGCTTGCAGTTGCTGTAAAGGCCGGGTTAGACGAAGGTGTCAGAGCCTCAAAGGCTTCTCTCAAATCCGACTGTGCAGAATCAATAGCGTCCTGCGTTGCAGAAGCATTTGCATAAACCTTCTTAGCATTTTCCAGTGCTGCATAGAATGCATCCCACTGTTCTTCCGTACCCTCATAAGTGACTTCATTGATATTGCCGCTTTCAATGGTATCCAGCAGCTGCTTCAAACCGGACTTGTCATAAATCACGCTGATCACGCAGGAAGCTTTCAGGCTGGTACCTTCCACTTCACCGGTGATACTGAACTGAGTAGCAACCGTAATCTTATTGGCGATTTCCGACTCGTCCCAAGTAACCGGCAGTTCCTTGGTGGTGCCATCATCGCAGTTTGCGGTCACCGTCTCCGGCAGCTTCGGCCATGCGCCCACCACTGTGGTGACAGAAGCAGGTTCCAAGCTGGAGACTGCAGTAGACTTTTTGAACATGACCTCGCTCAAGCCAAAATAAGTAGAACCAAAATTGCCCTCTCCGGCAACAGGACTATACGTAATCTTAACATACCGGGCTTCGGTACCGGCCATATCGATAATCTGCACAGGAACGGTAGCTTCGCCCTCTGCACCGGTAGAAGCAGGCGCCTGCTCCAGTGTATAATCGCCCAGCTTCTCATAGTTCTTGTCGTCCTTAGAGTACCAAACGGTGATATTGTTCAGGCCTGAAGTCGGCGTAAAGCCATAGTTCCAAATGCCCATTTCACCAATCTTATAGTTTTTCTTCAGGTCAAACTTCACCCATGCAGTCTCTTCTGTAGGAGCAGAAGCTTCACCCAAGTAACCGGTATTCCACTGAGCCATCCAGTTGGTGTTCTCATGCATAGCTTCGAAGCCGGAACCTACCAAACCGGACTTATCCACCAGGTTGGCTGCCGTTACGGCATCATTGGAGTTATTGCCGGCTGTTGCCGTTACATCGTCAATATAAGCGCTGACAAATTCCATGGGCGTAGTAGAATGGACACGCCATTCAATGATGCCCAAACCCAGATTTGCCACCATGTTCACACGCAAGGCGGTAGTAGTAATCTTGTCAAAGGTAGTCTTATTAAAGGCGCCCTTTACCACACCAAACCCACTTGCGCCGGGTACATCCACCCAGTTGCCTTCGTCATCCAGATACTGAATGGTGTAGCTCTTGGGTTCGGAAATACCGCCGTTGTCATTAAAGAAATAGATTTCAGTGGAGTCAATCGTAACAGGCTCTTCCCAGCTATACTGTACCCACTGGTCTTTTCCTTCCTGTCCCCAGTCATGCCAAGCGCCGTGGCTCTTGTCATCATGAGAAGCAGGCTCATAGCCATCATTCATGGTTGCCAAACCACCCAGGTCGCTGTTGGTATAGGAAGCGGAGGGGGTTGCATAGAACGCAGCATTATAAATATCACGAACAGCATCCACTTCAACAACTGTCGTGCTGACAGAAGTCAGTTCTCCATCGCTCACTTCCAGCTGCAAGGTGTATTCGCCCTGCTCTGTAAAGGTCACATCGGTGGTAAAGGCGTTAGCATCGGAGAACTCCGCCTCTCCGCCTTCGGGAGCATCCACAACACTCCAGGTGGGATACAGGTTGCCAGTGGGAAGTCCATCGTCAGAAGCGCTGCCCATCAGAGTCAGGGTGCTGTCCAGGTTAATGGGATCGTAGCTGCCGGCATCCGCAACCGGAGCCTGGTTGACGGGTTCATCCACTGTTACATCATTATCGTAAATTTGAATTTCCTTAACAGCTGTGTTGTATCCCAGCTTGTGGGTAAACACAATCCGGATCGAATCGGTAGTGACTTCGGTAAACTCATCATTGTTATAGTTGGCCTGAGGCAGTGCCGGGCTCTTATTCTGATTGGAAGCTACCACATATTCGCCTGTTTCGGGATCCTTGTACTGGACAATGTACATGGAGGGCTCGCAGTATCCGCCAATCTTTCTGTCATTAAAGAAGTACAATTTTACGGTATCCACCGTTTTTTGACCATCAAAGTCAAACTGGATATAATCCGTATCATTGGGCGTTTGATTGAACAACGCGGCCATCCGATTCATTTCCTCGCCATTGCCGGAAGTTCCGGGAGAACCAGAAACGGTTGTTCCATCACTCACCATAGCCAAATCGCGAACATCCGCAAAGGAGCAGCTAACGTCAGCGGTCAAGGCCAGGTTTTCGCTGCCGGGATTCTCCAAATCCACACCAATCTGCTGTGCCAGTTCCACAACGCGGTCATTGTTATATTCCTGACCCACATAGTCGTTGGCATCATAGGTATCGGAAACGGTATTTTCGGTAGCGGTAAAGTCAACGTCAATTGCAGCGATCATATCGCTGGGAGCCGAATACCAAACCTCTGCATTGGGATCAGTGCCTACTGCACCTTCAATGTTTTCGGGGAATTCCACCTCACCGGTAGCGGGGTCATACACCAGATGTACCTGGCTGCTGACATTGGCTACCAGTTTGTTTCCAACATAGAGGCTGTAACCTACGGGGATACCTTCATACTCGGGAGCATCATTGGTATACACGTCGGGGTCCTGCCAAACGATGGAGATGTCGCGGTCGTGGTAACGAACGTTATCCACTGCATAGTGGTCATAGCTCACGCCAACAGGCCACAGCTCAATTTTTTCGTCAGCACGGGGTTGCAGGCCAGCGATATCCTCGAAGACGGAGAAGTTCATCATGCCCAGCACGTTGTTGTGAATCCATGCACGGGTCAGGTTGCCTTCGATTTCGGGGCCATCCATGGGGAACTGGATGTTCTGATCAAAGTAGCCGTTGAACCAGAAGAATTCCTCGGAGTCCATCAGAGAAGCATCAGCCACCACCGGGTCATCCTCGGTGCCGGAGCCAGAAGCCTTCACATAATGGGTAAAGGCCATCCAGTCCATGAGGCGCTCATAGGTGTCAGCGGTAATATGCTCGGTGGGATAGTAACGCAGAGCAGAGGACAGCATATTGACATAGTTGCCGCCGTTGCAGAACGCAAAGTTGTTGGAGCCATAATCCTTACCGGACTGCTGGCCGGGATAATTCACGCCAAATTCTTCGAACTCTGCATCCAGAGCGGGCTTTTTCTCTTCGATACTCACCTGGTCAGCGGTAAAGAAGGGGAATACCGGATACATTTCGGAGTCGTAGTCATTGAGCATCTCAATGTATTTAGCGTCATAGTTGTCTTCGCCCTGGGTGGGAACCAAATTGAATTCAAAGGGGAAGAACACATTGTCTCTCCAGGGGTTCAGAGTAATTCCGCTGGAAGTATTGGAACCGGTGTGCTGATGCAGGAAGCTGCCGTGACCGGTATCACCATTTTTATTGGAGAAGTCGTCGGTCCACAGGGTGGTCAGCACAGAGTTCTGAATATTGCCAGCCAACTCATCCAGAGTAGCAGCCTTATCGGCATATTCAGCATTATCGGTAGCTGCCGCCAGCAGGCGATACAGCTCAGCCGTTGCAGTGGTATTGGCGTACACGGTGGAAGAACCATCCACACGGCCGTTTACTACGTTGCCGGCACTTCCGTTGCTGTAATTGCGCTTATAGAAAGCGGAAACGTTATCGTTATCATTGCCGGTAATGGGGGGATGTCCGTAGTACATCAAGTACTCATCCCAGCCCTTTGCTACCTGCGCGTCGGTTGCGCCATATTCAGCAAAGGAGCCATATACATCGCCTTCGCCCCACTGAGCAAATTTTTCCAGCAAATCGGCAGAACCGCCATGTACCAGATAATCTTCCAATCCGGAATAGGTGGTATACTGCATCATATCCCAGGTCCACACGCCGGGACGGCCGGGGTTATTCTGATAGTTTTGATTGCCGGAAATTTCGCCCTGTGCAGCCCAGGTACCATAAGCATACAGAGGAGTACGGAAGTACTTCAAATCCTGCATGAGCCAAGGCACACTAACGGTAATGACATTGTTGTAGCCCAGAACGCCTTCGAACTCAGCCGGGAACTGCCAATCATTGCCAGGAATATTCAAATCCTGAAGATTGAAGCGGCTGGCCCAGAAGCGATAGTAAACCACTTTTTCCATGTACTCGTTGGGCAAATCCACATAGGGGATATTGTCAGCCCACCACTGGTTGTACACTTCCAGCTGGGTAGACAAAGCCGTGTCAGCATCATAATCCCGGAAAGCCTCATATTCGGTATAGGACTCGGGGATTTCTTCCGCCATGACGCCCATAACGACCTTATACTGAATTGTCTTACCAGCAGGAATGGATACCGCTGTGGTCAAAGAGCTGCCGGAGGCAGTTGCATCGGTAGCGGCAATGCGAATATCCAAATCCGTAGTGCCGTCCACATACCCCTGATTGGGATACAGCTGGTTCATTTTGGGTCCCTGCACCGAACCTACCAGTTCATTTCCCTCTGCCTGCTGTGCCAGGTCAGAGGTAACGACGATATTAAAGGACTTATCCGCAGAACCATTATTGGTGATTTCGAGAATCGTAACAGCACTGTTGTTGTAGGTAATGAACTTGTTGGAATTTACCGTCAAATCGCTGCCGGTAAACACATTATTGGAATGGCTGGGATAATTCTTACGAGAAGCAACATCTTCCTTCACGGAATTGCCTTCCAGCTCAATGGCATATCCCTTGTTGGAAGTCAGGTACAGGCTGTCACCGTAGGACATATCGCCCACAAAACCCAGGGAAGAAGCATTATGACTTCTCATATACAACCCGCGTCCACGGCTATACAGCACATCACTACTGGTAGAGAAATCAGGAATCGCTCCTTCTCTTCCCAGCATTCTGTCCAGCCAATAAGAATCTCCATTTTCCTTATCCGCGTCTTGAATTGCCTGCATCATGTTACTGACAGTTGCATCACTCAGGTACACCGGTTGATCGGCCGCGTCGGCCCCGGGACCTTCATAAAGGGGATACTGCTGGGTAAAGGTGTCTTTATCATAGTAGAAGCTCTGCTGATAGTTCGCGTTAACTGTCAGTATAGGCATTCCTGCGGTTACCATAGACAGTGCCAGGCACCCTGCCAGTATTTTCTTCAATTTCATCTTTTGACCTCCTTTTTATTATAAAATAAAAAAATAAAACGCTACTCACACCTCCTATCCAAACAACTTCTGTACCGTTTGTTCCATTTGTATAAAACGTTTAACAAACTGGATAAAAAATGGCACAAAAATATTTGAATAAAACAGGCAGCCTTTTACCGAACTATGTTCATTAACCATACTCCACTTCATACAGAGAACAAACCATAAACGGCAAAAGACTGCCTGTAACTACCTAAGAAATATACACGAAAGAATATTTTAACCTTTTACTGCGCCCAGAGAAATACCTTCTACAAAGAACTTGTTGCCAATGAAGAACAGAATCAAGCACGGCACGGAAACCAGCAAAGTCAACGCCATCATCTGCTCATAGTTGGGAGAACGCATACCTTGAACAATCAGCAGTCCCAACGGCATCGTATATTCGGTATCGCTCTTTAGATAAATGGATGAATAGAAGATTTCATTCCAGCTGTTGATAAAGCTGAACAAGCCAGTCACAATCAAAGCGGGCTTTACCAACGGAACCATAATACTAAAGAAGATGCGAAGGGTTCCGGCACCATCAATCCTGGCAGCTTCATCCAATTCCATGGGAAGTGTCAAGAAAAACGAGCGCAACAAAAATACAAAATAGGCATTGCCGCCGGCGCACAGGAAAGCCGGCACAATCAGAGCCCACTTATTGTTAATTCCCAACGCTGTATAAAGACTTACCTGAGGGAGCAAAGTAACTACACTGGGCAGCATCATGGAGCTGATTACCAATCCAAACCACATGCCCCGCAGCGGAAAACGCAGACGAGCAAAAGCATATCCAGCAAGTGCACAGGTAATCACCGTACCAATTACATAAGGGACTGTGATGGATACGGAGTTCCACAGCTGAGCCCAGAAAGGAACTCGCGCCATGCCTTTCGCAAAGTTTGACCATTGAATTTCTGCCGGGAAAACCACCGGAGGACGTGCAAACAGCTCTTGCTTGGTTACCAATGCACTCCGAATCAACCAGTAAAGGGGGAATGCAACCAGCACAGCCAGAAAAATGGCCAAGGCAATCAAAAGCCCATTGATAACCTTTTTCTTTGTTTTTGAGCGGCTCATGCTCTTATATTTTTTAGTATTACCTGCCGCAGCAGCGTTCATTGTTGCCATGAGAAATTTCCTCCTTTCAAGCGATTAGTGTGCACGCCGTTTTGCTCTTTTCCGACCGGAAGCGTCATCTTTTTTAAATGCGCCCTGGAAGTAGAACATAATCACGGTTAAGACCAAGATGATTAGGAAAACTACCCAAGCTTCTGCCGCTGCAATACCACGCATTCCAGACTCATTAAAGGAATGGTCATAAATCATTACGTTAATAAAGTATGTCAGATGATTAGGCGCACCATTGCGGGAGAAAACAACACTCTGCGTATAAATCTGTACAGAGGTCATCATACACATAATCATTTGGAAAAACAAAACCGGCTTAATGGTCGGGAATGTAACCTTGGTAAACTTATGCCACGCATTGCCACCATCGATTTCGATGGATTCCAACTGATCTTTCGGCACATCCTGCAAAGTAGCAATCAGCACCACAGTTGTACCGCCGCAGGTCCACAAGCTCATCATAAACAATGTGACAAAAATTGCGGATGTATTGATAAAATCAACTGGGGGGACTTTAAATATGTACATCAAAACCCAGTTGACCAATCCGCCTTGTGCCTGGTTCTGCATCAACATTTTCCAAACCAGACCGGTTGCTACCATGGGGATAACAGAAGGTAGGAAGAATATAGCTCTCAAGATATTTCTGCCCCTAAACTTACGATTCAAAAGAAGGGCGCAAATCAGGCAGAAAACAATTACCAATATGACGTTGATAACCGTATACAACATTGTGACACCGATTGACTTTTTAAAATCAATGGATGGGTCATTGAATATCTGAATATAATTGCCAAATCCAACCCAGTCCATTTGCTGCTCGTCATTACGAATGTTGATATCATTAAAGCTGTAATATAAACTGGCTAACATGGGATACAAGGTCAAAACCAGAAAACCGATAATAGCTGGCGCCGCAAAGAGGTATCCGACAATCGCTTCCTTTGTTGCGGGCCGCAAATTTCTTTTCTTTTGCTGGGGTTTCATTGCGGACGCTCCCTTCTCGATAAAAAACGCTATAAAATACGGACAGACACTGCCCTGAAAGGCAGGACAGTGTCTGTATACTCAGTCTTATTCGGACTGCTTAGTCAACCGTACCGGATTCAAATGCTTCCTTAATCTGAGGCATGCACTCTGCAAAACCTTCTTCGGCAGAAATCTGACCGCCGAGAATCTTATCGATAGAAGCCTCAAATGCAGTGTTCATCTTGGCATAGCCGGGCACATAATATGCAGGCCACTGAGCAATTGCGCCATCGGTGGTGCAGTAGCTGAGGATAGTTTCTTTTGCGCCGTCGGGATAATCATTGCCCCAAGAGTCAACCAGCTCGGGATCGGTATACCAGTCAGCCTGGTTGGGCAGCCATGCGCCGCTGTTCAGCAGAGGCATGCACTTTGCGGGGTCAACCAGATAAGCATAGAACTTCTTGGCTGCAGCCAATTTCTCTTCGTCTTCATTCTTATAAAGAACCAAGGGGCCGCCGCAGTTAACGGTAACAGCCTTTTCCATCTTGGGCAGAACGCCTACGCCGATGTCATCGTTGCCCTGTACGTTAGCAATATCCCAAGAACCGTTGATCATCATAGCATAGCCAGCTGCCAAGCCATCGGCAACAGCACCTGCGCCGCCATCCCAGCTGTAAGTAGCAGCAGAGCAAACATGGTCAACATTGATCAAATCAGCAAATTTCTGAACAGCTTCAATAGACTTGGGGTCATCCATCAGCAGCTCGCTGCCATCAGCAGAAACAACGCCGCCCCCATTGGAATACATACCCCAGAACAGGTGGAATTCACGCAGGCAGTTAAAGCCCATGCCGTAGTCGGTAATCATGTTGGGGTCAAATCCCTCATCGTTGGGGGTCTTGCCATTAGCATCCTTAGTCAGCTTTTTGCAGTTCTCAACAAACTCATCCCAAGTCCAAGCATCATTCACATCGGTAGGCGGATATTCCACACCGGCAGCATCCAGCTTGGATTTGCTGTAATACAGAACGTTAATCTGGTTGGACAGGCCTACAGCAATGGGCTTGCCTTCGGGATTGTTAACGGTAACAGAAGCCAGTTTCTCGGGGATGGTACCATCGCTCAGAATATCGGAAATATCAGCCAGCAGGCCCATTTCATAATATCTCTGTACATCGCCTTCACCCATATAGCTGATATCCGGCAGGTTGTTTTGCTCTCTTGCAGCCTGAATGTAAGTATCAAAAGTTCCGTCTGCGGGCAAAGCCTGCTCTTCAATGGTAATGCCAGGATTCTCTTCCTCATAGGCGCGGCAAGCTTCCTGCATCAGTTTGGTCTGAGTTTCATCAGCCCAGTACAGGAACTTCAAGGTAATGTCCTTGCCTTCTTCCTGAGTGGAAGTATTTCCACCGGTGCTGGATTCAGTTGTGTCGCTGGCGCAGCCGGCTGCAGTTGCTGTCAACATAGCCAAGCAGAGGGCGGCCGCCAGAATCTTCTTTAATTTCTTCATTTTGCTGCCTCCATTCAAAAAATTATTTTTATGTGCTTCCACTCTCAGGAAAACCTGGAGCAGATCGGTGACAGGATCACATGTTTTAAGTTTAACGTTTAAGTTATTTTCCAAAAAACAAAAGCAGTTTCCTGCTTTCCCAAAACGATGAGAAATTTCAACTTTCTATCTCATTGTTATAATAGATAATTGATATTGCTCAACGTCGGTATTTTTTCTATAAATTGTTTATCTGCTACTTTTATACCACAATTATTTGTAAAAGAAAACGCCTGAATTGAATCGTTTTAGCTAATTATTGGAAATCTGCTTGTGTTTTCTCTTATTTCCTCCTATTTTCGAAGATTTTTGTATTTTTTATCATGACAGTTCAAGCAAAAAACGTTTAATATGATTTGCAGATGATTTTTAGTCTTTCTGTTGAAACCCACAAAAAGACTTTTCTCTTATTGGTCTTTCTTATCATTTTATCCTTTCTTTCCATATATATAACGTTATATTATTTCTTATTATATATTTGCTTTTATCCCCTCATTTTGAAAACGAGAAAAAATGCCTGTTTTAAGCCATTTTTTCAGCTTGTCTGCTTAATCATCCGTCATTTTTTGCAATTGTATTGTTTAAAATAAGATTATGTAACGTTTTAAAATTTAATTTTTTTGGTTATTTTTCAAATCTCGTGCAAATTGGCGAGATTCATTGATTTTTTAAGTATTCAAGAGATAATTTCCAAAAACAATTGAAATTGGATTTTTTGTATTTGGTTTTCTTGTGATATACTATGTCTATAAGAGTGGGAGGAATTGTGTCCTCTCAACATTAAACGTTTTAGAATTCAGAAATTATAAAACTGTGAAAGGATGAAAGACTATGCTGGACAACAAACTGCGCCCGCTTCCGCTTAAAACTATCCAGATAGATGACAGCTACTGGAACAAGTATACTAAACTGGTCCCCGCTGTTATCATCCCCTATCAATGGGAAATTCTCAACGACCGCGTGACCGATGCCGCGCCCAGTCACTGTTTGAAAAACTTCCGAATCGCTGCGGGAGAAGACGAAGGAGAACGTCTTGGTGCAGTCTTTCAAGATACTGATGTGGCCAAATGGTTGGAAGCCGTTGCCTACAGTCTGGAAGTTACCCCCAACGCAGAGCTGGAAAAAACTGCCGATGAGGTCATCGCGCTGATTGGCCGTGCACAGTGCAGCGACGGATATATTAATACGTATTTTACCCTTCGGGAAAACGGACGCCGTTGGGAAAACCTTTCCATGGGTCATGAGTTGTATACAGCGGGTCATTTGATTGAAGCTGCCGTAGCATATTATTATGCAACTGGCAAACGGGAATTTCTGGATATTATGAGCCGCTTTGCCGATTTGATTTGTAAAGAATTCGGCCCCGGCGAAAACCAGCGTCACGGCTATCCTGGACATCAGGAAATCGAGCTGGCTCTCGTAAAGCTGTATCGTGCTACCGGCAATCGTGCCTATCTGGAAACCGCCAAATACTTTATTGATACCCGCGGTGGTACCCCCAACTATTTTGAAGAAGAAATTCGTCGTCCTGGATTTAAGGCGATTTATGACGAGGATAAAGAATATTTCCCCGCTTATTCCCAGTCCGACCGCCCCGTTCGTGAACAGGATAAAGCAGAAGGTCATGCAGTCCGTGCAGTATATATGTATTGCGCTATGGCAGATTTGGCTTATGAATATCAGGATGAAGAGCTGTTAAAGCGCTGCGACATTCTGTGGAACGATATTGTTGGAAAGCAGATGTACCTCACCGGCAGCATTGGTTCCTGCTCGGTTTATGAACGTTTTACCATCGATTATGATTTGCCCAACGATATCAACTATTCCGAAACCTGCGCTTCCATTGGGCTGGCTCTGTTTGGCCTTCGGATGTCTCAAATTAAACGGGACGCTCGCTATCTTGACACTGTAGAGCGCGCTTTGTACAACACCGTCCGCAGCGGTATTTCTTTGGAAGGCAACCGTTATTTCTATGTAAATCCCTTGGAAGTATGGCCGGATAGCTGTTTGGAACATTCCGCTAAAACACATGTAAAACCTGTTCGTCAAAAGTGGTTTGATGTCGCCTGCTGCCCCACCAACGTGGCACGTACTCTTACCTCTTTGGGACAATATATTTATTCTCGCGATGACAACGCTCTGTATGTCAACCTGTTCATTCAGAATCACACCGACTTGGAACTGGCCGGAACTAAGGTCTCCGTTGCATTGGACACCGATTTCCCGAAGACTTCTTCTATGACGATGACAGTAAAGGCTGAAACGGCTTCCCAGTTCCCCTTGTACATCCGTATCCCCGGTTATGCCAAAAACTTCACCATTCAGGTTAATGGCGAAGCACAGGAATATCAGGTTGTTAACGGGTTTGCCTGCGTAGACCGTGTCTGGTCTGATGATAACATCCAAATTTCCTTTGATATGCCGGCTCACTTTGTCCGGGCAAATCCCCAGGTTCGTGCTGATTGCGGTAAAGTGGCTTTGGTTCGTGGTCCCGAAGTATACTGCCTGGAAGAAACCGACAACGGTAGCAACCTTGCTTCTGTTTTTGTTGATCCTTCCGCTGAAATTACGGAAGAATATCGCGACGATCTGTTTGGCGGTGCTATGACCCTTCATTGCAAAGGCTTCCGACTGAGCGAGTCCGGATGGCAGGATGGCGAATTATATAAAGACGCCTCTGCACAGTATGAAGAAACCGATTTGACCTTTATCCCCTATTGCTATTGGTGCAACCGTGAACCCGGCGAGATGATTGTCTGGATTCACAGCCGTGTTTAATCTTTTCTTCTGAATTGATCTTTCCTTCTAAATCATATATAATCCCAAAAGGAATCAGCCACCCATGATGGGTGGCTGATTCCTTTTAATTTGGTTATTTTCACTTTTCAATCAATCTACAGACTTCAGGGACTCTACCATACTGATTTTTCTCAGCTTTCTCTCCATTACCAGATTTACCAGCACAGAGAACAGCATTGTCAGAAGGAATGACCACACATAGCTCAGTGGTTTAATGGTACGTCCAAACATTACCATATCCACCTCTACTGTATTGATGACGAATATATGCAGTACAATTCCCAACAGCAATCCTACCAGACATCCCAGCAATGTCAGCATGATCGTTTCCCGATATACATACATACTGACTTCCCTATCATAAAATCCCAGCACCTTAATGGTGGCAATTTCCCGCTGCCGCTCTGTAACGTTAATATTTGTCAGGTTATACAGCACAATGAAAGCCAACATTCCGGCACAGAAAATCAAAATTAGTACCACATAATTCATACTCTGCAACATATCCCCAAAAGTTTCCCGCGTATCTTCTGTAAAGGAAACCAGCGTAACATGTTTATTCTGCAGCAACTCATGAGAAGCAGCTTCCCTGTCGTCTCCGGTAAAAATGCCCAGAACCTGATTGATCTCTTGTCTGCCAAAAGTATCTTCATAAATCTGCGGGCCCATGTAAATATAATGGTATACGTACTGCTCGCAAACGCCCGTTACCGTAACATCCCTCCAACGGTCTCCTACTTTTACCCGCAGCGTATCCCCTACTCCGGCTCCGGTAATTTGAGAAAGCTTTTCACTTACTATTACACTGTCATCGTCAAAAGCTACCGGATCATGCCCGGACCGGGTACGAAAATCCACCAGTTCGGTAAAGGCTTGACTGTCTTGTGGGGACTGTACATAAATACTCACGGTATCTCCACTGGAGTCCGTTACTTCACCTGCCTGCTGCACCGCAAATACTGGTTCTTCCAGCCAATCATCCATCAGGCTTTTCACTTCATCTGGCTGGGTATCATCTTCCAAAGTCACCGTTGTATCATATCGATACAGCTGCCCATATTGAATGTCCAGAATATCTGAAATAGAATCCCGCACGCCAAATCCGGTTACCAGAAGTGCTGTACATCCCGCAATTCCAGCCATTGTCATAATCAAGCGGCGTTTATAGAGGAACAGGTTGCGTGCCGTTACCTTATGGGTAAAGGAAAGCCGCTTCCAAATAGGGGTCACCCGCTCCAACAAAATCCGCTTTCCGGCCTTAGGAGACTTGGGCAGCATCAGAGATGCCGGAACTTCCCGCAGAGCACTCCAGCAGGCAGAGAAGGTAGCGCCCATCGTACATACGAGCAGCACCGCTACCGAAATCAAAGCATATCCAACCCGATAAGGCGGAATCATATTCGGTCCGGAATAGACAATCTGATATGCCGACCAAACCACTTGCGGCAATACCTGGAAACCAATCAACGGTCCTATCAGACAGCCCAACAGGGTAGCTGTTCCTGCATAGAACAGATATTTAAAAGCAATTCTGCCTTTCGTATATCCCAGTGCCTTATAAGTACCGATAATCACCCGCTCTTCTTCTACCATACGGGTCATCGTTGTCAATGCTACCAACGCGGCTACCAAAAAGAATATTACCGGGAATACGGTAGATAAAGCATCCATACGGTTGGCGTCATTTTTAAAGCTGACAAATCCCATATTGGCGCCCCGGTCCAATACATACCATTGTGCGGTTTCAATATCGTTAATTTCCTGCTGAGCGTCATCTATTTTGTTCTGTGCTTCCTGTAATTCTTTATCTGCAGCGGCTTTTTGGCTTTCATACTCGGCCTTGCCTTCTTCCAGCTGTTTTTCGCCTTCTTCAATCTCTTTTTCAGAGTCTTCCAGCTGTTTTTCGTTGGCTTTCAATTCTTCCCAGCCGGCATCAATTTCTGCTTGACCATCGTCCAGCTTCTTTTGATTTGCGTCAATTTCCGCCTGACCGTCTTCCAGCTCTGCTGCTGCCGCATCTAACTGTTTCTGCCCGTCTTCCAATTGAGCATTTGCCGAAGCTTCCTGTTCAGCCAGTTCTTTTTCTCCCTGGGCCAGTGCAGCCTCGCCCTCTTCTACTGTTTTCTGTTGGGTCTGGACTTCATCATTGGCCTGATTCCAGGTTTCCTTCGCCTTCTCCAAGGTTTGCCGAAGGGATTCGGCCTGGTCGGTCATTCCCGCATCTTCCAGACTTTGAATCTGCTCTTCCAAAGTATCAATCCAGTTTTCGGTTTCTGTCAAAGCAGCCTGCGCCAAAGCAAGTTTTTCTTTTCCGTCTTCCAAAGTCTGGCGATTTTCTTCTATTTCTTTCCGGGCATCTTCAAACTTCTCCTCGGCTTGTTGTTTCTTGTCATTAAATGATTGCAGCTGATTATCATATTGATACTGTCCCCAACGCAGTTCCCATTGGGCTTGTGTCAGTTCGTCCTGCCCTTTGTCCAGTTCCTCCTGAGAAGCTTCCAATTCCTGTTTTCCGTCTTCCAGAGCTTTCTTTCCATCTTCCAGCTGTTGTTTTCCGTCTTTCAGTTGTTGTTCGCTGTCTTTCAGCTTTTGCTCGGCCTCTGATAACTGTGACTGGGCTTCCGATTTTTTTTCATCCAGCTCTTGCTGAGCATCATCCAATTCCTTTTGTGCGTCGCCCTTTACCTCATTGGTTCGTGCCACGGTGCGCTCTTCGCCCAACTCTTCCAAGCGTTCCTGCACCTTATCCACGACTTCGTCATAATCACTCTCGAAGGAATTCAGCTGCTTGGTATCAGCCACTGTGGCAAAAATTTCTGTATATGCCTCTTGGTCAAAGGCGCTTTGCGGCACATAAGCATACATATCCAGCTGTCCGTTTCCCACTGCGGTGGAACCAATGGTAAATGATACATAATAGGCCGATTTGACCAGCCCCACTACTTTAAGCTCTGTTTCTTTCAGGCCGCCATTTTCGCTATCCTCCTGCTGGACTGTGATGGTCTTTCCTACAGGAGACTCATCCATTTCCTCCGCCTGTCTGGTTCCCAATACACACTCATTATCCGCCTGAGGCCACCGGCCTTCCAGCAAAACAGGATGATTGATATAGTCCTCATTATCTTCCGAAATGTCCTCCGGCAGACTGTGAAAGCGGGTGGAGAGCTCTTTTCCGTCCAAAACCGCCGAAGCATCCAGCTGATACCCAGGCATCACCCCCGTAATGCCTTCCACTTCTTGAATTGCCTTCACATCATCATCCGTTAAGCCCAGTGTAGATAAAATCTGAATATCCATCATATTGGACTCGTCTGCATACCGATCTACCGTATCTCGCATATCGGGTCCACAAGAAAGCAATCCACAGAAAAATCCAGCTCCCAATGCGACAATCCCGAAAATGGCCAAAAACCGGCTTCTGGACTTCCACACAGCTCGCAGCATATCCTTTGATGCTGCCGAAATGCCCCGTTTCCTTTTTGCCATTACCACTCAATCCTTTCTGCGGGAAGCGGCGCTTCGTTTCGGGTCATTTCCAGCACACGCCCACTTTTGATACGAATAACACGATCAGCCATAGCCGTAAACGCTTGGTTATGGGTAATGACAATGACGGTCTTTCCGGTATTCCGGCAAGTATCCTGCAGCAATTTTAAAATATTTTTTCCCGTTACATAGTCCAAAGCACCGGTAGGCTCATCACACAGCAGCAGCTTGGGGTTTTTGGCCAACGCACGAGCAATGGCTACCCGCTGCTGTTCACCGCCGGAAAGCTGAGAGGGAAAATTTTTCATTCGTTCTTCCAGTCCAACCAGGCGCAGGGCTTCTTCTGCATCCATGGGATTCCGGCAAATTTGGGAAGCTAATTCTACATTTTCCAATGCAGTCAGATTTTGTACCAGATTATAAAACTGAAATACAAAGCCTACATCATATCGACGGTATTCTGTCAGCTTTTTGGGAGAATAGGCGCTGACTTCTTCCCCATCCAAAAAAATCTTTCCGCCAGAACAGGTATCAATCCCACCCAAAATATTCAAAACCGTTGTTTTGCCGGCGCCACTGGGACCCACTATGACGACAAATTCCCCTTGTTCCACCTCAAAATTTACACCATCAGCAGCAGCAATCCTTTGTCCGCCCATTTGGTAGTACTTGGTTACATTTTTAAATTCTACAAAAGCCATTTTCTAACCTCCGTTGCCGCCCAAAGGATATATATTTTAGTAACAGTATAACGGTCTTTTGTGAATAAATCTATACTATCTGGTGAAGTTCTTCGAGAAAATTCTGAAAAAGAAATACGCCCGGGGAAACAATCCACCGAGCGCATATTTTATGATTCTTCGCTAAAAAGAGGAGTAGACAAATATCGTTCGCCAGTATCCGGCAGCAAAACCACCACATGTTTTCCTTCATTTTCGGCCTCGCCTGCCACAACGGTTGCCGCCCAAAGAGCTGCACCGGAGCTGATTCCCGCCAAAAATCCTTCGGTTTTGGCCAGTTTCCGGCATGCTTCATAAGCATTTTCCGTTGTAACGGTTATCAGCCGGTCACACACCTGCGCATGAAAGTTTTTCGGAACAAAATTCGCTCCAAGCCCCTGCAATCCGTGAGGGCCAGCAACGCCACGGCTCAACAGCGGTGAATCCTCTGGCTCTATGCCAATCACCTGGACTGCAGGATTCTGTTTTTTCAAATATGTACCCACACCGCTCAGTGTTCCACCTGTACCAATTCCAGCCACAAAAATGTCCACATGGCCCTCGGTATCCTTCCAGATTTCAGGGCCGGTAGTTTTTTCATGAGCCTGGGGGTTGGCCGGATTATCAAACTGCCCTGCAAGAATCGCACCGGGAATTTCCCGTACCAGCTCCTGGGCTTTTTCCACAGCCCCCTGCATTCCCTTTTCTCCGGGTGTTAACACCAGTTTTGCTCCATAAGCAGCTAACAGCTTCCGGCGCTCTACACTCATCGTCTCGGGCATAGTCAAAATCACCTGATACCCTCTGGAGGCCGCCACACAAGCCAAGCCGATTCCTGTGTTTCCACTGGTAGGCTCAATAATCACGGAACCCTCCTTCAACAGGCCCTTTTCTTCTGCGTCCAAAATCATGTTCAGCCCTACTCGGTCTTTCACACTTCCAGCTGGATTAAAGGCTTCCAGTTTGGCTAACACCGGCACCTTCAGTCCACACGCTGCACTATATCTTCCCAATTCCAGAAGCGGAGTATTTCCAATCAATTCCGGCAAACTTTTATAAAGCATGGTATCTAACCGCCTTTCTCTCAAAATATATCTCCCATAATAGATATACTATACGATTTTATCGGGCTATTTAGCCCCTTTCCTTTTCGTTTACCCGTAAGCTCTTTTATGTAGCAGAATCACGCCGGAAAAATCCAGCAATTGCCTCCAATGATTTTGCAAACACAGCTGCTTCTTCCGGAGTCAGGACTTCCAGTACTGCCTTTATCATCTTCTGATGAAATTCTTCGTGAAAGCGGTTTGCTTCCCTTCCTTCTTCGGTGACCATGAGCCGAACAATTCGTTTATCCCTGTCATCTCTGCGACGATACAAATACCCTTTTCTTTCCAGCACCTTTACTGCCGCCGACAAAGTTCCTGCCGTTACTCCAAGGCTTCTGGCAATTTCCGCACTGCTATTCTCATTTTCCCCTCGTTCCTGTGCGCGGCACACTGCTTCAATCACATGGATTTCACGAGATGAAAGGTTGGGGAATCCTCCCGATGAGATCGCCGCATCTTCTCTGCGAAGGACTTCGTGGAACACTTCCACCAGAAACTGGTTCATAATTTTTTCCTGACCCATATTCTACTTCCTCTCATAGGCTGCAGATTCCTGTTTAGCCGCCTGCGCATTATGACGATATTCTCTGGGAGTGCAGCCGCATATCCTTTTAAACTCCCGATTAAACGTTCTGGGGTTTTCGTACCCACAAGCACGACAAATGGACAGGACATCTTCTTCCGTTGCCTGAAGCAGCGCCTGTGCATGGTCAATGCGAAGACGGTTTACATACTCACTCAAGCTGGTATGCAGTTTCTCACCAAAAACCCGGGACACCCGATACTTACTCACCTGCAGCTTTTCCGCCAGAATATCCAGAGAAACCGGTTCAGCATAATTCTCCGAAATCCATCCAATAACCTGTGCCGTTAAATCTGCGGGTGGGGTGTCTGTATTTTCCTTCATTTCCATACAGGGGATAACCCTTGCTAAAATCAATTGCACAAAGGCTCTTGCCGCGGGAAGGCTACCACCCTGCGAAAAGATTTCTCTCAACCCCCGCATAGCATATCCAACATTCGGATGCAGTTTTCTTTCTACCACTACCGGAACATCGGGAATACACCGCAACAGTGTACGACGAAATTCTCCCGCCATTTCAGTAGGACACAAAGCTAACAGCATACAGCTTTCGCCCTGCGTCTCAAAACTGTGAATTCTTCCGGGAAAAACCACGGCACAATCTCCGGGATGCAGCAAATAATCCTTTCCGCCTTCCTGTAAAAGGATTTTCCCCTTTTCGATAAAAACCAATTCTAAATCAGGATGCAGATGGGGAGGAAATGTTAAATCCCGACTTCGGTGACAAGCAAAAACTCCATATCGGTTTTCATACAGCGGCAGGCTGTTCCATTCTTCTTCTACAGGCATCAGGGCCCTCCTTCCTGCAAAAAATGTCCAGTTTGCTGTGTATAACCTGATTATACCTCGAATCTCCTTATAATGCAAACACGGGTCTCATAAAAAAACAGCCTCTAAAATCCGGAAAAAGCCGGCATTTAGAGGCTGTGAAAACATCAAGTTTATCTTTGGCCGCGAGCTTTTAAAAGCTGCTCAATTTTTTCATGAGGATCAATGATTGTACTGACAGAATTATCATGGTTCAATGCTGCAATAAAGTAGGCAATATATTTGGAAACATCTACCTCAAAGAACCATTCTCTCTGCCGAAGCTCAGGAGAACGATAAGTCAGGTTGCTGCCCAGCACGCCGGAAATATATCCCATCTCATATGCTTTATCAAAAGCGTCCAGTCCGTTGGTGAAGATTGCATAGGTTGCATATGCAAAAATCCGGCCGGCGTTCTGCTTTTTCAATGCATAAGCGATATCCAGCATGGATTCACCGGAAGAAATAATGTCATCGGCGATAAAGACATCCTTTCCTTCCACCGAAGAGCCCAGATATTCATGAGCCACAATGGGGTTACGGCCATTCACAATCCGAGAATAGTCGCGGCGCTTATAGAACATACCCAAATCAACACCCAGCACAGAAGCATAATACATATTCCGGTTCATTGCACCTTCGTCAGGGCTGACGATCATAAAATGGTCACGAGTCAGCGAAATATCCGGTACATTGCGGAACAAAGTCTTCAGCACCTGGTAGGTGGGCATCACATTGTCAAATCCCATCAGGGGAACGGCATTCTGCACACGGGGGTCATGGGCATCAAATGTTACTACATTGGAAACGCCCATAGCAGCCAATTCCTGCAGCATCACAGCGCAATCCAAAGATTCGCGATAACTGCGGCGATGCTGACGGCCACCATACAGAAGCGGCATAATGACATTGATTCGGTGTGCCTTACCACTGGCAGCCTGAATCAGTCGCTTCAAGTCCTGAAAATGGTCATCAGGAGACATGCAGTTTTTGCGGCCAAACATGTTGTAGGTACAGGAATAATTTCCCACATCTACAATAAAATACAAATCATCTCCACGGACGGTAGATTTAATCAAACCTTTTCCGTCACCGGAGGAAAAACGGGGGCATTCGCTTTCAACAATAAAATTATCCTGATTGCGGCCTGCTTCCTTTGCCCAGCGAACCAAATGGGCATTAATTTTCTCTCCCAGTTCACGGGCTCCTTCCAACGGGATTAGCCCTAAAGGAGCCACACAGTCACCTTCACTGAAAAAAAGCTGTGCATCCGTCTGTCTGTCCATACCGTTCTCCTTACTTTTTAATTTTATTCTCCGGAATTCTATATATTCCCGGAACGTCACAACATACTTATCATAACATACAATCCGAGACAGTTCCACCAAAAAAGTCAGTTTTTGTCGAGTTTGTGAGGTCTGCCGGGTTCCGGTTCCTGTTTTCAAAAGGATTTTGTAAAAGAAAAAGTCCGTACAAGTTCATTTTTTCTCAATTTTAGGAGTTTAATCACAGGTTTTCACCTGTTTCAACAGGGTTTTCAACCGATTTACTGTGGTAATGCACTGGTTTTCCCAATGCCTGGGTACGTTTTTGGCTTCGCAAGTCGGCCAACACCATTACCGTTACCGCCCCCAAAATGACCACACATCCCATCAGCTTTTCCCAGGTCATTTCTTCATGTAAAAACAGCCATCCGGACAATACACTGGAGACCGGCTCAAACATACAAAAGACCGCTGCCGTACTGGCTCCCAAATCCTGAATTCCTTTTTGCAGCAAAGCGACAGCCAAAAAGGAGGTGCAAATTGCCACAATAAACGTATATAACATAGCTAACGGCGGTAGTGCATAGTTTATCTTTCCAACTGGAATATCCACAATAACCATGGCCATTGCATTGGTAAAACCCATATAACAGGCCACCTTATTGGGATTCATACTGCGCAAGGGAGTTTTATCCATACCTGTCAAATAACAGCCATAGGTGATTGCCGATGCCAATGCCAACAGGACTCCTGGCAAAGCCGCATTTCCGTCCTTATCCAAAAAGAAAAAGATTCCTATCACAGCAGCCAACAAAGCGATTAACTTCCATTTTCCCAGTCGCTCCCGGAAAATCACCCGGCAAATCAGCGCAGTTACCACCGGATACAGAAAATGCAGGGTAGTAGCCGTCCCCACTCCCACATAATTGTAGGATTCATACAGCATATAGGTTGTACTGGCCCGGAACACTACGCCTACCAGCAACAAAAATCCCAACTCTTTCAGCGTAATACGAAACGGGGTTTTCCGAATCCCCATGATGCACAGCAGCACCGGCACCACCATAATATTCCGGTAAAAAGTAAGCGTATTGGCATTACTTCCCATCTGAAACGTCATACTGGCCAATATAGGCGTAACACCAAACAGCAGTGCGGAGATGATGGTAAAAACCATTCCGCGCAGCATACGATTCAACAGGCATCATCTCCATTTTTTTATCTTCATCATTTCTCTTCTTTACACCATGATTCATGATTTTTGCATATTCATTTGGAGTAAAAATTAAACAGATTCTGCAATCGTACGAATGAGCTTTTCCGTATCGTCCCACCCCAGGCAAGCATCGGTAATGGATTTTCCAAAAACACGATGGTCCGTAATAGGCTGTTTTCCTTCTTCCAGATAGCTTTCAATCATAACGCCTTTTACCAGTTTGTGCAGTCCGGGATGATACCGGCGGCTGTGAAGGACTTCGCTGACAATTCGGATTTGCTCTTTATACTGTTTATTGGAGTTGGAATGATTCGCGTCAATAATTGCAGCCGGATTTTTCAGTTCCCGCTTTTCATATTCCTCCAGTAGCCGAACCAAATCCTCATAGTGATAGTTGGGCACACAGGTACCATATTTGTCCACTCCGCCCCGCAAAATCACATGAGCTAAATCGTTACCGTCTGTTGTCACGTCACATCCACGATAAATAAACGTATGGGGCCACTGAGCAGCGGTAACCGAATTGAGCATAACAGAAAAATCTCCGCTGGTAGGATTTTTCATTCCCACCGGAATATCCATTCCGCTGGCTGTCAGACGGTGCTGCTGATTTTCTACCGAGCGTGCGCCAATGGCTTCATAGGAAAGAATATCATCCAAATAGCTTCGGTTCTCCGGATAGAGCATTTCATCGGCAGCGGTTAATCCTGTTTCTGCAATAGCCCGGATATGCATTTTTCGAATGGCAATAATGCCGCCCAGCAAATCCGGCGCTTTGTCCGGTTCCGGCTGATGCAGCATCCCCTTATAGCCTTCTCCAGTGGTGCGGGGCTTGTTGGTATAAATCCGGGGAATTAAAATCAGCCGCTCAGACACTTTTTCACTGACTTTTGCCAAGCGAGAAACATATTCACACACAGCATCCTCATTATCAGCCGAACAGGGACCTACAATTACTAAAAACTTATCGGATTCCCCGGTAAATACTTTTCGGATTTCCGCATCTCTTCGGGCTTTAATAGCTTTCAACTCATCAGACAGGGGAAATTCCTCTTTTAAACGGGACGGAAGGGGTAATTCCTTATTCAGTTTCATTGCCATACTCAAACACCTCCATAAAAATCAAACCTTATAAAAAGCGCGCTGTGCAAGATTGCACAGCGCGCCCATTCTATCATCTCTTACAGCAACGTTCTGCGAAGTTCCTCTCCACTCTTGGCGCTCAGATAGGCCGGAGGAATATCCAGCATGGTCCGGCAACCAGTCTGTCCTTCCTGCTGCATCCGGAATGCAGCGCGGGCACAGGCAATAATGACAGAAGAGGTGAATTCCGGATTGGAATCCAACTTCAGGCTGTACTCAATCACATGATGATTTTCATTTTCCCATCCGGTACGGCCACTGCGAATCACGCAACCGCCATGAGGCAAGCCTTTGTGCTCTCTGTCCAGCTCTTCCTGGGAAATAAAATGCACCGTGGTGTCATAGTCGCTGAAATAGTTAGGCATGGTCTTAATCTCATTTTCAATGCGGGCGGTATCTGCACCCTCTTTTGCTACCACATAGCACAGGCGGGTGTGCTTTTCCCGGGTAGACAGTTCGGGATTTTTACCAGCACGCACAGCTTCCACAGCGCTTTCCACCGGAATGGTATATTGACGGGCATCCTGAACACCCTCAATCCGACGAATAGCATCTGAATGTCCCTGGCTGACGCCTTTTCCCCAGAAGGTATAGTCTTTTCCGTCCGTCAGAATCGCATTGGCATACAGGCGGTTCAAGGAGAACATGCCCGGGTCCCAACCAGCAGAAATGACAGCGATTTTGCCAGCGGCTTTGGCGGCTTTGTCAACGGCTTCATAATGCTCGGGAATCTTTGCGTGAGTATCAAAGCTGTCTACCACATTAAAATGGGCAGCCATAGCAGGAGTCTGTACCGGCAAATCGGTAGCGCTTCCGCCGCAAAGAATCAGCACATCAATTTCATTTTCCATTTCCACAGCTTTTTCCATGGAATACACGGGGACACCAGGGGTCAGAATAGAAACGGATGCGGGGTCACGGCGAGTAAATACGGCTTTCAATTCCATATCCGGATTATGTTTCACGGCGCACTCCACGCCGCGGCCCAAATTGCCATATCCTGCGATACCAATACGAATGCTCATGTTACATTATCCTTTCTGCTGCTCAAAGCATCTTGAGGATGCCTGCAAAATATTTATCAAATCGGTGTCATTATAACACATCTGCTGCTGATTTTCGAGAGATTTCCCAAACTTTCCGCAGGCTAGTCTGACACCGGATTACCCTATACCGCCAAAGAAGATACCCAGAATGTATACTGCCAAAGTCAGTCCTACAAACACATATTTTGTCATTGGTTCAAACCAGCGTCCCACTGTTTTCTCTCTTCCCAGCTGAACCTGTTCTCTGGCGAATCCTTTTGGGCAAACCCAGAAGAACATAATTGCGGCCAACATTGCTCCCAACGGGATAATATAAATGGACACCACATCCATCCACATGCTGACCATATCTCCGTTTTCAATAAACACACCCACCACTACAGCAATAAGCGCAACAATGCCTACCGCTGCCTTTCGGGAAAGGTGGAACTGGGTCTGCAGCGCTTCAATGGGGGTTTCAAAAAGGTTCATCAGCGAAGTCACTGCGGCAAAAATTACGGCTATAAAGAACACAATCGCAAACAGCTGTCCAAAGGGCATTTGCTGGAATACCTTCGGCAGGGTAATGAACATCAGCGGCGGTCCAGAGGCCACGTCTTCCCCAAAGGCAAACACTGCGGGGATAATGACCAAACCCGCCAGCAAAGCGGCACAAGTGTCAAAGAACGCCACATTTCTGGCGCAGCTGATAATATCCGTGTCCTTTTTCAAATAGCTGCCATATACAATCGTACCGGAGCCGGCTAAGGACAAGGAGAAAAACGCCTGTCCAAGGGCATACACCCAGGTGCGCACATCGGCAAGGCACTGCCAATCCGGCACAAACAAATACTCATACCCTGCTGTTACGTTATCCAGTGTAAACACGCGAATCATCAATGCAATGAAAAACACGAAAAACAGGGGCATCATCACTTTATTGACCTTTTCGATTCCTTTGGAAATACCAAACAGCATCACGGCAAAGGTAATAGCCAGTCCCAGCAAATGCCAGCCAACACTTCCAAAATTGCCAGCAATGGAGCCAAACCATGCACCGGTATCTTCTGCCGTAAATAGGGAACCGGTAAGAGAATCATACAAATATTTTAAAAACCATCCCACAACAACCGAATAGCCAATGGCAATTCCCAGCGAACCGATTACCGGAATAATACCAATCACTTTTCCGCCCCGGATTCCTCTCATCTTCATAGCATTGGAAAAAGCCCCCAACGGGCCTGTCCCCTGAGAACGGCCAAAAGCCATTTCGCCAGCTACGCCGGAAAATCCCAGAATGACAACAAAAATAAAATATGGGATTAAAAAAGCGGCTCCGCCAAACTGACCGGTACGATATGGAAACAGCCAAATGTTCCCCATTCCCACTGCCGACCCGATGCAGGCGATAATAAATCCGGTTTTACTGCGAAATGAATCCCGCAGTGCGTTTTGCTCCTTCTGTTTCAAAACTTTTCACTCCTCATTTCCCATCTTGCACCAAATGCAACTCAAAGTATGATTTTTTGCATTTTTTTGCAATTCATAATTCAGTGAATATTATACATGCGTTTTTGCTTTTTAGCAATATTCCTTACAAAAAGTTCGGCGAAAAAATTCATCGCAGAGCGATTCCCTTTACTTTTCGAATATCATTTTCCGCCTCTGCAGAAATCGGCGTATATGCTGCCACTTCGCCGGTTTCCAAATCTGCTACGGCTATCACTTTATCCATTCCCAAAATCATTTTTTCCTGTACAACCACCATATTTTTGACCCATTCAAAGTTGCGGTTAAATTCGGCTCTGCAGGCGAACCCATTTGGGGAAATTTCAAACAAATATGATTTGTCCTCATAGACATCGCCCGGTTTTAGAAGCCGGTACTTTACATATCCAGACGCCAGGATATAGGCGGCCTCTACATTGATATACAGTGCCTTTAAAGAGGCAACCAGTTCCGCCGTTTTTTCTTGAATATGGGTAAAGGAGGAAAACAACTCTTGATAACGAAGCCCGTCCAGGAATTCATAAATTTTTACATGCCCCATGCCCATATGGTTGCACGAATCGATGGCATAAATTTTCCCGAAACATTCAAATACCTTCACAAAATTTCCGGACAGGTATTGCTGTGCAGGAGTCATCAGGATACCGCCAAATTCCCCACGGTTACGAGAAATAAAAGTACCCTCAGAAGTTGGAAATTGCTCCTGCTGGGGTTCCCGGCTGTCCTCGGCAAACCGCCAGACAAGTTTCCCCATTTCGTCAAAGGCGATTTCCAAAAATTCCGGCATCCAGGCAGAAGGGGACGGGACATAACACCATGACTTGCATTTCCCCTCCATTCTCTGCTTTTGCACATAGGCTTTGGAATAATAGCCGCCCGAAATCTCGAAAGAAGTTTTCCGCAGCCCTGCGGCGGGCTTCCACGTATCACCCAAGGACTTCCCCTCCCTTTTATCCGTTATTTTTTAGAAACCAGTTTCTGGTACATCTTCATCAATTCTGCCACACAGGAGCTTTCAGTCAAGGTATAGGCTTATGTCTGCCCATTATTATCAGTGTTGTTATTGATGAGAGCGGTGGCACTGAGAATGGTCATTGCGGCACCCCCAACGACACTACCTACTTTGCCGACCTTATTTCTTCCCTCAAGAAAGCATCTTCTGCAAAACGGTATTCTTTCATCGAGAAGCAACTTGCCACATAATTTACAGCGCCTCTCTTTGTTTTCCTCACTCATCCTCGTGTTCCTCCACATCTATGTAGTAGATATCCTTATCTTTCTGTTCAAGCATGGTTTCATAGGAGTCAATCACACCGAGCATTTGTCTGGGTTTTTCGAGCCAAAAGTCAATATTCTCAGCCTCATAAGGATAATTCTTGTGTATCAATTCCAATGCAGTATATTTGCCGTCTCCGAGTTTCCTCTCTGCCAGCGTTTGGAGATGATATCGATATTCACCGAGGATTCTATTTGCGTCTTTAGTATTTCCACGATAATTAAACAGATATACCCGTAATCCTACATAACGAGGAATCATCTGCATATCCTCGTTAATGTAAGAAAGGATTGAATCGATTGCCTTCAAACTTGCAAACGGACCTCTAATGTCTGCCAGTTTCTTGACCTGCGCATTAATATCCGAATACAAATCTGTAAGTCCTTCCATGAGATATGTATCGGCTTCTTTCAGATACATATCTCGCTCATCTTCAGAAGCCGTGGCAGCCAGCATAATCTTATCCCTTGCGTAGATGAACTTGTTGCTCAACGCCTCACGTCTGGCAAAATCAATCATACCCTTGACATCTCTGCCGATATCCTCAATCTGAGAAGATATCCGCTGAAGAGAAGCCTGCATTGACAAAGTAGATATATCAGCAAGAACACTTGACGGATTGACCGCTTTTTTTAAGGTAAAGAACTTCACCAAATGCTCATTCTCATCCAATATCGCAGGTCTCAGGTTTCCAGCAACCTCTTTAGATTGACCGACATGGTAGATGCCCTCCTTGAGTCCATCGATAATATCCTGACTGAAATGTGAGTAGTCTGCCACAAGCATTCTCATTTTGGATATATCAAAACCACCTTTAATCGCAGCGGCAATTTCGCCGATGAAGCCCTCAATGTTATGGAACACCTCCCATGCCGCCGTATCAGTTCCCATCTCAGCCTCTATCTTGCCAATGAATACCTCAAAAAAGTCTGACATCGCCAAAAGGTCAGTACCTTTCTTGTCTTCCTCGCCTGTGAAGATATTCAGTAATTCGTTCTTTTCTGACGGTATAAGGTTATTATGTTCTGGCATAACATCTCTCCTTAAAAATTAAAATTTTCAAATGGCGGTTCAAACACCGAGCCGCTTGCGGATGTCGTTCAGCTACTCACCGTTGTATTTAAAGTATCTCGGTCCGGCAACTCCCCACTGGCTCTGCATAAGCGTGGATGCCAGCGCAAACAGAGACCACTTCTTTCCCTCGTATCCTTTGCAGGGTGGTTATCTTCATCGTTGCCCCGTTTCAACCAGAATTTACAGGAGCAGGCATCGTTCATCTTAACCTCCACCTCACCATGCGTATCAAATCATCCCAAAATATTTCAATGCCTCTGTAATCGCCCTTCCTTTTCAGGCAGGCATTTCGGCTGTTTGGATTTTCAAACTGGGGTTTGTTATAGTTCTCACGCTCAATAATACCGTATCTCTACTTGAACTGGGCATATAGTGAGAGGAAACCTTCAAACCGGTCTTCTGCCGCATACGTTTTTTACTCTGACCGTATGTGGCATCATTCTGGAACCCGGGCATATCCATGTCCTCCAAGGAGAACTACACATACACCTTCTTTGAGTGGATCCCCCCTTGGAAAGCAAGACAACCGTCTCAATATGGTTTGTATGGGGGAACATATCCACAGGCTGGATAAACGTGACCTTCCAGCCATGAGAAACCATATACCGCAAATCCCGGGCCTGTGTCTCCGGGTTACAGGAAATATAAACCACCCGCTCCGGAGCTAATTTACATACCGATGAGAGAAACGCTTCATCGCTTCCGGCACGTGGCGGGTCCATCAATACCGTATCGATTTTTTCCCCTTCCCGAGCAAGCTCCACCATAAATTCTCCCGCATCCGCACAGTAAAATCTTGCATTTTTCACGCCGCTGCTTTTGGCGTTGGCAATGGCATCCCGTACCGCATCCCGGTTTACTTCCACGCCAACCACATTTCCGGCTCCATGTTTTGCCGCTGCCAGACCAATGGTACCCACTCCACAGTAAGCGTCCAAAATAGTTTCTTTTCCACTAAGGCCAGCCTGTTCAATGGCAGTACGATATAAAACCTCCGTCTGTATGGGGTTAATTTGATAAAACGACTTGGGAGAAATTCGGAAGGTACACCCGCACAGAATATCCTCGATATATCCCGGCCCATACAGCACCTTTTCCTGCTCTCCCAACACCATGCTGGTATACCGATCGTTCAGGTTCTGTACAATGGTGGTAATCTCCGGGAACTCCTTCTTTAAAGCCCGGCAGAAATTGTTTTTGGCGGGGAACACGGGCGTTGCCGTTACCATCACCACCATGACTTGCCCGGTAGCAAATCCCCGGCGTACCAGCACATGGCGCAGGAACCCTTTCCCCGTCCGCTCATCATAGGGCGTCATGTGGAATCCCGGCATCATCCGGCGGATAGCCCCGATGATTTTATCAGCAGTCTCATCCTCAGTCATACAGCTTTCCACCGGCACCACATGATGGGTACTGGACTGGTACACGCCGGAGATGATTTTTTTTCGGCTTCTGTCCCAGGCAAAGGCAGCCTGCACCTTGTTCCGATAATGGAAGGGGTGCTCCATCCCAATAATCGGTTGTATATGACAGAACTTTCCCAAAAGCTTTTGTACCTGTTCCTGTTTCCAGTGCAGTTGCCGGGGATAATCCATATTTTGCAGCTGACAGCCCCCGCATTTTCGATACAAAGGGCAGGGTGTGTGTCCCCCCTCATGAAGCATCGTTTCTACATCTTCGTGTTTCGATATTTCCCGGGGAATTTTGGAAGAGTTTTCATCATGAGATTTTGCGAAAGTTTTTGTTTTCCCATGCTTTTTTTGATTTTGTAAATATGGTTTTCCCGTTTTATACGGATGTTTTTTTGTCTGATTCATAAGTTCCCTTCTTTCCGCTCAACCTGCTTTTCATTATACCATAAAGCCCATATGGGAAAAAGCATTCCCCGAGGATTTCAGCCAATTATCAGGTGCATGATGCAAATTTGATGCACAAATCCTGAGAGGAGTATGGTATACTGTTGGTATTGGGAAAAGAGGTGTATCATCTTGATTCTGGACATGGTTCTTACGCTGGCTGCTGCATTGCTGGGATGTTTTCTTTTTCTTCGATGGCTGATGGCCTGTGGACTGAGACAGACCGCAGAAGTCTCTTTTTTTGCCGTCCCATCATCGCGCCGCAAACTATACTCCACACATATTCAAAAACGGCGCGGGCTTTATCGTCAAGAAAACTGCAAAATTTTTCTGATCGCGCTCTCGTTTCGCTTGATTCTTCTCTTTTTATGTCTCTTAATCACTTTGCTTTTGACGCAGGAAGGCTCTGAACCCGCTCTTTTACAAGGACTTATCCGAGGTGATAGCGTCCACTATGTAAATCTGGTAGAAAAGGGATATACCGGTTATATGGAAAACGGAGAACACCTGTTTCTGGTTTTCTTTCCCCTGTATGTTTGGCTGGTGAGGGCGGTCAATGTGCTACTGGGCAACACGCTGCTTTCTGGCCTTACTATGTCATTTTTATGCTATAGCGCCGCCTGTGTATTTCTTTACCGGCTGGCTCGGGAAGAACTTGGCCGCTTAGCTGCCCAGCGTACCGTTGTTTTTTTATCGGTATTCCCCTTTTCTTTCTTTTTCGGTACCGTCATGACCGAAAGCCTTTTTCTTCTGACAACTTCCGCTTCTTTTTTATACATCCGAAGGCACCAATGGCTGCGCGCCGGTCTTTTCGGAATTTTGGCCGCTTTAACCCGAATGCACGGACTGCTTTTAATAGTGGCTGCCGGTGCTGAACTGTTGGAAACAAATCGGATTCTATCCCGTGATGGGCGCAGCTGGAAAGAACGATTCCTCCCGGTACTCAAAGGGTTACCTTTTGTATTCCTTCCTTTGGTAGGAACTGGCGGGTACCTTCTGCTTAATGAAATAGTGGACGGAAATCCGTTTGCATTTCTCATTCATCAGCAACACTGGAATCAGGGATTTCTGTGGTTTAGCCAAACCTTACAGTATGTTGGAGAAAACGCCATCTCCTGGGCAGATACGTCTACCCGGGCGGCTATCTGGATACCGCAGATTTTCTTATTTATCCTGTTCTTTATCGCTCTTGCCCTGTGTTGGAGAAAGCTCCCATCTATGTATACGCTATATGCATTTTTCTATTTGATTCTCAATTATTCCCTCTCCTGGCTTCTCAGCGCCGGACGCTACCTTTCCTGCGGAATTCCCTTCTTTTTATTTGCCGCGGTTTTAACAAATAAACGCCCTGCATTGGAAAAAGGACTGACCGCCGGTATGGCTGCCCTCATGGGAATTTATCTGTTTGCTTGGTTAAATGGCGCATCGATTTACTGATATTTCAAAAATAAAGGGAGACCGGATATTGATACCGGTCTCCCTTTATTTATTATTATTTAATGGCTTTACGAAATAGTTTCCAACCCTGTGGAAAGCTGATACAGGTGCGCATAAATTCCGCCCAGTTTCATCAGTTCCTGATGGCTGCCTCTTTCTTCAATCCCCTTATCCGTCAATACTAAAATGGTATCCGCTCGACGAATCGTTGAAAGCCGATGGGCAATGGTAAACGTTGTGCGCCCTTTTGAAAGTTTTTCAAGAGACTGTTGTACCAGTTTTTCACTTTCGTTATCCAATGCAGAAGTGGCTTCATCCAAAATCAGTACCGGCGGGTTTTTCAAAAATGCTCTTGCAATGCTGATACGCTGTTTTTGCCCACCAGAAAGTTTTACTCCACGCTCCCCTACATACGTGTCATACCCGTCATGCAGATTCATAATAAACTCATGGGCGCCTGCTTGTTTTGCTGCCTCCATGACTTCCTCTCGGGAAGCGCCGGGACGGCCATACTGAATGTTTTCAAATACAGAACCCGAAAACAAATAAACTTCCTGCTGTACTACCCCAATCATGGAACGCAACGACTGGATTGTTAAACCCCGAATGTCCTTTCCATCCAGCAGTACAGCTCCTTCCGTCACATCGTAAAATCGCGGTATCAAACTGCACATGGTTGTTTTTCCGCCGCCAGACGGTCCTACCAAGGCTACATTTTCTCCGGGCTTTACATGCAAGTTGATATGAGACAACACTTCGGTTCCATCATCTGTATAGGAAAATCCCACATCCTCAAACCGAATATCTCCATCTACATGTGTCAGCGGTTTTGCGCCCGGCTCGTCGTGAATTTCCACTGGGGCATCCATAATCTCCACAAATCTTTCAATACCGGTCATCCCTCGCTGGAACTGCTCCGTAAATTCCACAATCCGGCGAATAGATGTTAATAACGTAGAGACATACAAAAGGTATGCCATCAATTGGGACGGGTCCAGCTGGCGATTTACCATAAACAGGGCACCAGCTACTACTACCACAATATACATCAATCCGTCAAACAGTCTGGTAGAAGTCTGGAACCCCGCCATATATCGATACATAGCTTTTTTAATGCTTAAAAATTGTTGGTTTCCGTCTTCAAACTTTTTTCTTTCAATGTCTTCGTTGGCAAAAGATTTTACCACGCGAACGCCCAACAAGCTGTCCTCAACCTGCGCATTTAATTCGCCAATCTGTACCCGGGAGCGCTTAAATTCCACCCGCATTTTTCGGTTAAAATACAGGGAACAAGCCACCATCATGGGCAAAATAGCAAAGATAATCAATGTCAACCAGAGATTCATGGGAAGCAAAATGCAGAAGGATGCCACAATCTTGACTCCTGCAATAAAAAATTCTTCCGGACAGTGGTGGGCAAACTCGGTTACATCAAACAAGTCGCTGGTAATCCGTGCCATAATCTGGCCGATTTTGGTATTGTCATAGTAGGAAAAGGACAGCTTTTGCAGGTGATCAAATAAATCCCGCCGCATATCAGTTTCAATTTTCGCACCCATAACATGTCCGATAGACGCCATATAATAGTTTGCCGCACCGTCAATCAAACGTAAAATCAGATAAAAGGCACCTACCTGTAAAATAATCTGTACCGTCAAAGCCTCAAGGTTATTCATCCCCATATCCGTAATATACTGTACAATTAGGGGAAGTACCAACTCACAAATGGTGGTCAACGCTGCACAGAATAAATCCAATACCAATACCCATTTGTATTTTTTAAAATAGGGAGCAAACCGTCGAATCAGCCCCATATTTTTTTTATTTTTACTCATCAAAGAACCTCCTCATCATTTTGATATCCCAATAAAATTCTCTTATCTCTCGGGCCTTCTTCCCCATTATGCCACAGAAAAACACACCATGCAAGAAAGGATGAAAATATCCATTTTCCCTTCCCTCATCATCTATTTCAAAAGCCTCATATTTTTCCAAAACCACAATATATAGTGGTTACAACTTGTTCAAAACCGGTTTTTATTTACATTCAGATTTTCATATTTCAAGAAAAATTCATTTTATTATATTTTGGTTTCCCTTTCTCTGGAAATCCTTCTTTACAATTTGAAAAATCCCTTCATACCGGGAGATTCTCAGAAAATAAAAAAGGAAAAAGCCGGGGGAAAACCCGGCTTTTTCCTTTTTGGGGAGGAGTTGTATTGAAAAAGGTGCGGCAAACCATGCCGCCGATCTTATAAACAAAATACGGAAGAGCACTTTTCTGAATCCCTTTGGCTCTTGCAAGACCATTATAACCCACAACATATGGTATGTCAACCGTTTCACAATAGCTCGACAAAGAATCTCTTTTTTATCCAAAATCAGATTTTTGGGAGATTTAGTTTCTTGCGGTTTGCCCGAGTCTTGTAAAAAAACTACAATTATTCCTCCTCAATTTTAGGCAGAGAGTCAAAACCCGGTGCCAAGTCCTCATCTGTAGGAATATAGTCTGTCATAGTACCCTCACGGAAAGAGGTATAAGCTGTCATATCAAAATATCCGGTACCGGTCAGGCCAAACAGGATGCACTTGCTCTCCCCGGTTTCCTTGCAGCGCAGAGCCTCGTCAATTGCCACACGGATAGCATGAGAAGATTCCGGCGCAGGAAGAATGGTTTCGGTTTTGGCGAACAAGGTAGCCGCTTCAAAAACTTTTGTCTGCTCCACAGCCCGTGCCTCATCCAGATAGCCGTCGTGATACAATTTCGAGAGGATAGGAGACATTCCGTGATAACGCAGACCTCCTGCATGGTTGGCAGAGGGAATAAATCCGCATCCCAGTGTGTACATTTTTGCCAGAGGCGTTACCTTACCGGTGTCGCAATAATCATAAGCATATTTGCCGCGAGTCAAAGACGGGCAGGAAGCAGGCTCTACCGCGATAAAGTGCGGGTTGGCACGGCCCAGCAGTTTATCCTGCATAAAGGGGGCAATCAGGCCAGCCAGGTTGGAACCGCCGCCGGCACAGCCAATCACGATATCGGGATATTCGTCCAACATTTCCATAGCCATTTTAGACTCCAGACCGATGATGGACTGGTGAAGTACTACCTGATTCAGGACAGAGCCCAACACATACCGATACCCCTCATGGGTCGTTGCCACTTCAATGGCTTCGCTGATTGCGCATCCCAGACTGCCAGTGGTATTGGGGTCGCCTGCCAAAATGGCACGGCCCACAGCAGTGGTATCACTGGGACTGGCAATGACATCTGCACCAAAAGTCTGGATAATAGAGCGGCGATGGGGCTTCTGCATATAAGAGCCTTTGACCATAAAGACCGTCAGCGGCAAACCAAAATATGCGCAAGCCTCTGCCAAAGCGGTTCCCCACTGGCCGGCACCGGTTTCCGTGGTCAAGCCTTTCAAGCCCTGTTTTTTGGCATAGTAGGCCTGAGGCACAGCGGAATTCAACTTATGGCTGCCGGAAGTGTTATTGCCCTCGAATTTATAATAAATGCGGGCAGGGGTATCCAGATACTTTTCCAAGGTATAAGCACGGCACAACGGAGATGGCCGGTAGCACTTATAAATCTCCTGTACCTCTTCGGGAATATCAATATAACGGGTGGTGCTGTCCATTTCCTGTGCAGCCAGTTCTTCGCAGAAGATGGGATACAGCTCTTCCGTTTTAATGGGTTTATGGGTTACGGGATTGAGCATCGGCTCGGGCTGTTCTTTCATGTCGGCCCGCATATTATACCACTGCTTCGGGAGCTGGTCTTCGGTCAGGTTCAGTCGATGAGGAATTTTTGCCATGGTTGGATTGCTCCTTTCAAAAATCAAAATTTTCACAGTGATGGTTCGGGAACCGTATATTTGAAAATTAAAAAAGCCCCTGTCCCTGCATTTCACAGGGACAGGAGCCATTCTCCTGCGGTACCACCCAGTTTGACGATATCATCGCCCACTCATTCCATACACCATCATGTATGCTCCCTTGATAACGGGTGGAGTTCCCGTCACAGGCTACCTGCTTTTCAGCGCTCACCCTGCCCTCGTAAGTCCATTCACTGCACATGTTCACACCGGATTCCACCACTTCCGGTTCTCTGAAGAAAACACTTCCTGCAGATACTATTCTTACTCATCGGTTTTTATTTATTACTGATATTATATGCCTGAAATTCGGATTTGTCAACGAATTTTTTTCTTAAACACATGAATTCTTGTAGAAACTTAACGCGCCGTATTTAATATAAAACTACCGTATTCCCTTTCACAGTACATTGGCACTCATAGCTTTGCTGTTTCCCGGTTTTAGAATCAAATACAGAGTAAAAAGTAAAGGTATCATTTTCATCGCTCATCATATATCTGGCAACAATAAAGCGGTCCTGGATGCAGCACACAAAGTCTCCCAGCTCTTTACTGTAGTATGTATCAACTGCCGAGTTAAGAGTTCCGGTAATATGATAACCATCTTCCAATTCCTCCACTCGAAACACCTGGGCAGCGTCTGTGTCGATATAAAAAGAGGCAGGCGCTTCATTCTCCTTCAAATTCAAGTCTGCAACCACTTCTTTGCGTACTGTTGCCTTGCTCACTGCACAAATTCGCTGGTCGCTGGTAGGAAAATGTTTCGCCCGAAAATAGAGATTATAATCATCCATTCCAGCAAAGCGCACGAGCCCATCCGTACCAGCACTGAGCACCCGTTCCAGCGGTAGATGGCTTTCGGCACTTTTTACACCCACCACAAAATCCAGCAACGTACACAGCCAAACCGAATCCTCCACACCTTCTCCCAGCCAACGCCGATTCCGATAGCAGTGCTCTTTTTCTTCTTCGCTGCCATAAGGTTGCAGGATTAATAGTTGAGTTTCTCCTCCCACATCATAGGTAATCAGGTTTTCCGGCAATAAACTGCAAATCCGCCGGTCACGGATATAGTAATATCGATGCTCCGAAATATCATACAGGCACGCCACTCTGGCAAAACCCGTTGTCCGGCGATATTCTTCAAACATTCCTCGATGTTTTTCGTTTTCCTGGGTATAAAAAATCACATGATTTTCGTCCAATGCCTTACAACCAAAAAAGCCGCCAACAAAATGGATTTCTTCCAAAGCTTTTTCCCGGCCGGTTTCTTTGTCCAAGCTCAAAAGCCATACGGTACTCCCCCCATTTTCCATTACAATCAGGATTTCCTCGGGAAAGTCAAAATAGTGCTGGACAAAAGATGGCTTTATCAAAAAATAATTTGCAATAATACGTTCACGCCGGGTTTCCCGGTTATATTCCAGAATAAACAGGCTCCGGTGGCCTTCTTCATCTTTTTCTTCGGCATAGTAAATCGTAGATGGGCTGATGGAAATCAGCTCCACATTGCTGTCTGTCACAATATTGCGAATGTCCACTACGGTCATATGATTCTGTGCCCCCTTGCCCCTGCTTAAAAATTTCGGTATAATAAAATCCTGCAAACTTTTCCTATCTGCAGGATGGCATTTACGAATAGGTATATACTTTATTATACCATAAATCCTGTAGAAAAAATATCACAAATTATGTTTATCTCCAGATTTTTCAAGTATCACACTCTTCCGGAAAAGCCTATAGAAAGAAGGATTTCTCATGAAAGTAACCAAACCCTCTCCCACTGTCATGGAAGTGGACATTCACGGCCTGATGGCTTCCGATGCCAAAGCCCGGTTGGAACATCTTTTAACCCATGCCGGTCCACAAGTACAGGAAGTAGTGGTCATTCATGGGTATAGCCGAGGAACCGTGTTACGGGATATGGTGCGCAATCAGCTAAAACATCCCCGAATTCAAGCAAAGCTACTATCCCTGAACCAAGGGCAAACCAGAATTCTTTTAAAAAAGCCCACAAAATAAATTCCTAAGGAATACGGCTTTCCTTTTGGGATACAATAAGAACCCGCCGGTTCTCCTTTCTCCGGCGGGCCTCTCCAAATCCCTTTTCTTTTTGCCCCCTTCCGACTCCTCCCGGAAGGGGGTGTTTTATTGGTAATTTTTGTAATATCAATATTTTCTGTTTATTAGCACGACATATTATGATATACTGTCTCAATCATTCGTATGTACCGTGTCTATTTAAAAGGAGAACTTATACGTGAAATGCTATTACAAAACTGCTGTTTTTTTAACCTCTGCGCTCATAGGACTAACTGGATGTTCTACTTCACAGCCTGTGATGCAGCCATTTCCTGCCAAGCAAACTATATCTATCCAATCTTCCTCTGTGCCTGATCATACCCTAAGTCCAACTTCTACTCCTGTCTCCAGTCCAACGCCAACCCCTAAAGCAACTTCCAAACCTACCTCCCGGCCAACCTCTATACCCTCTTCCACCCCTGCTCCTACTCGAAAACCTGTAGTACTGACAGAGGAAAAGAAAGAAGAACTCAACCGTCTTCCTGTCAAAGAAGAATCTAAACAAGAAGATACTATTATTCAGGAAAGCCGCCCCACCCCACCTCCTATCATCGACACCGTTCCTTCTCCCAATCAAAAACCATCTTTCACCCCTTCTCCCTCTCCCACTAAAAATCCCTCTGCTACCTTAACTCCATCTCCAACTCTCACTCCACAACCCTCTCCTACTCCGACTGCTTCCGGTTTTCCCATCCAAACCGGCTGGTATGAAAATCAAAAAGGGCAATATTACCTGGTAGACGGAGCTCCGATTACTGGCTGGCAAATTATTAGCGGCCGGAGATATTATTTTAAAGAGGATGGAGTTCGGACCAGCCGCACAGGCATTGATGTTTCCAGCTATCAAGGGACTATCAATTGGAAAAAAGTGGCCAATGATGATATTTCCTTTGCTTTTTTGCGGATTGGCGGGCAGTATTACCGAAAAGAGGGTGGCTTTTACAGCGATACATACTTTGAAAAAAACTATGCCGGCGCTACGACCAATGGAGTAGACATCGGTGTCTATTTCTTTTCCCAGGCAATTACCCCCGAAGAAGCCCAGCAGGAAGCTCTGTGGGTCATCAATCAGCTAAATGGACGGCCATTGGATTTACCTATTGTATACGATTTAGAAGACCCTGCCGCTGATTCCCGCTTTCATCTCGCCAATTTAAGTCGGCAGCAAGTAACGGATTTAGCCTTGGCTTTTTGTGAAACTATAGAGGCGAACGGATATAAAGCCGCCGTCTATACAAATCCCAACTGGATTCAAAACACCCTGTATCTTGATCAACTGCTTCAATACCCATTGTGGCTTGCTCATTATACAACAAACCTCCTGCCATCCGGCACAGATAATTGGCTTTGGTGGCAATATACCAGCTCTGGAACCGTAGATGGGATTTTTGGAAAAACAGATTTAAATGTCATTCGTTCATAACAAAAAAGCCAGCCCCCTCCCAAATAAATGGGAGGGGGCCAGCTTTTTCAGGAAAACATAAAGGTCAAATTCTTAGGCTTACTCAAAATCAATTGTAACAGTCCAGATGGTTGTTATCCCTCAATGTGTGCCTTGCGACGGACAACGACTACCAATACCAGACCAGCTGCAACTGTCAGGAGTACCAACATCATAACGGGAGTATTGTCACCCGTTGCAGGTGCCTGGGTATTGCTGTTGTTCTCGTTGGTAGAACTATTATTGGTGGAAGAACCATTAGAGGTGGTATCATTGCCAGCAGTGGTGGTATCGTCAGGCTTACTGGTGTCATCAGGCTTGCTGGTATTAGTGTCGCCCTTGTTGTCATCAGTAGGTTTGTTATCGGTATCCACATCTGCACTCAGATTCTTAATTGCCTCGTTCAGCTCGTTGACTGCTGCATCCACTACATCCTGATCGTCTTCGCTCAGGGTCATGTCAGCCAGCACCATGTTGGCGTTATACAGGGCTGCCTTGAATACGGAAACACTGGCTGTAGTATATCCGCTCACATCCATTGCTTCGGCCTTGGCTACCAGTTCTTCCAGAATAGACTTGTTAGCCTTAAACCGCTGTGCCAGGATTGCCTTCAGCAGGTCATCGGCTACCGGCTGGATGTCCTCATCCATGGCATCGCCATCGTTGTAAACACCCTTAGCAGCTTCCAGTGCTTCTACCAGCTGATCCCAGTTGGTTTCCACATACTTGCCGGAATTTTCTACCATGTTGTCTGCCTTAGCAATCAGCTGTTCCAGCATGGTCTTGTCGCCCTGGGTCAGGCCCAGTGCCCAAATGCCTTCCAGCAGATTATCCCAAGCAGTATTCACTTCTTCTTGCGTTGCCTTAGCATCGTTCAGAACAGCTTCTGCCGCGGCAACTGCATCCATAAAGTACTTCTTCGCACTGTCGGTCACGCCTTCGGTACTCAAAGTCATAGCAAAGTCATAAGTCTTCTTCAGCAAGGTCTTGTCGGGAGCCACATACTCTTCCAGACCTGCGATAGCGTTATTCAATGCTTCCACAGCTGCATTGACATCGTCCTGCGTAGCTTCAGCATTGCCATTTACTTCGTTAGCCTTAGCCAAAGCTTCTGCAAATACAGTCCAGCTAGCCTCGGTGTACTTAGCTTCCTCATACTGAGCAGCATCTGCAATTGCCTGCTCCAGTGCAGCCTTGTCAACAGGAGGCACATACTCGGCCAAACCTGCGATAGCATCATTCAGGGCCTTCACAGCTGCATTGACGTCGTCCTGCGTAGCTTCTGTATTGCCATTCACTTCGTTGGCTTTAGCCAGTGCATCGGCAAACACAGCCCAGCTCTCTGCAGTATAATCGGCTTCATTATACTGAGCGGCATTCGCAATTGCGGTTTCCAGTTCTGTCTTATCAACAGGGGTCGGCTCGGGATCCACAGAGGATGCAGTAACACCCTTCATGCTCCATTCATAGATACGGGTGGACGGCCACTGAACGGAAGTATCGCCCTTTGTTACGTTCAGGCGGAAGTAACGGCCGGTAACAGATTCCGTAAACTCATAGTGGGTGCGGCTTTCCTGGTTATTGGTATAGGAAGCAACTGTGGTCCAGTTAGCATCATTGGTCAGGAAATCCTCATCTGCCAGCTGTTCAGCGGTGGGGTTCTTTACATTCAGTACCTGCAGAGCAAAGTCGCGGGTATTGCGGCCTGAGCCATCGCTAATGCTAACGCCTGCATGGGACATATTCCACTCAGTCAGGGTATAATAGGCGCCTACATCAATAATCAGCTGAGACTGTACAGCGTTGCCGCCGGGGCACCACTTCGTGCTCTCATTGTTATCGAAAGCATTCTCGGGATCTTCGGAAGAGCTATGATCGCTCTGTTCAGTTGCATACAGAATGGTGGGGTTCTCGGTGATAACGATGGGAACTACCATTTCGCCGCCATCGCCAACAACGATAGTCAGAGTACCAGCAGTCTCATTTTCTGCATTCTTATAAGTAACCGTGTAGGTGATATCTTCTGCCAGAGACAGTACCGTACCTTCTACAGGTTTACGGTTCTGATCCGCTACAGAAGCGGTGTAGGTATCGGTGGGCTTAGCATTTACATCCACGTCTTCTGCCAAGAAGGACTTGCCGTTGATAAGCTGATCCTTCAGGCCAGCATATTCGTTACCGCGAACCGTATAAGCCTTCTCGACATACGTCATAACATCCACGGTATCTTCTGCGGACACTTCCATTTTCACCGGATCGGTGGGCAGGAAGTTAACGCCGGAATACACAACCGGACGCTGATTGTCGAACTTGACAGCTTCTGCGGCAGCGCCACTATAAATCATGGCTTCTACCATAGCGGGCCAGTCATTGCCTCCATCGGGATGAGGCTGCCAAGCGGTTACCGTAATCTTCACATACCGTGCGGTAACCGGGGTTTCCAGTTCTGCAACAGTTTCGGAAAGGGTATCGGGGGTATCAGCAGCAACCGTATTCAGCGTGCTGATGGTGGTATACTCGCCGTCTGCAGTATCAGAAACTGCCAATTCAGCAGTCTTCACACCGAAGGGACGGAATACAGCATCAGTATTTGTCTTCATCCAGATGCTCCAGGAACCGATGGACTTTTCGGAGCCGAGATCCAAGGTAACAGAAGCATTCTGATTACGATCGTCTGCATAGGTGTCGGTATTCGTATTACCATCTACAAACAGGTCATCATTGTTAACATTTTCGGAAGTAATAATGGTTGCATCGGTAACCAGGTTAACTTTTTCAGTATTCTTGGTCTCAACAGTTGCGGTAGCAGCCAGTGCAGCATCCACAAATGCGCGCTCCGGAGTTCCTTCGCTCAAATCCAACTTGTTATTGGAAATATCCACAGACTTCAGATTTGCATATTCGCCGGAGGCATCCAGCTTTTCAAGGCCGAGGCCTGCCAGATTAACAGTTTCCAAAGCGGTGCAGCCGCTGATATTGATTTCCTTGAGAGCTGTGCACTTGTCCAAACCGGAAATATTGGTGAGAGCTGTGCAATTGCTAAAGTCGATGCCGGTCATTCCGGTCAGACGATCCAAGCCAGTCAGGTCGCTTACCTGGGTGCCCGAAAGATCCAGTGTACCTGTGAACTTATTCAAAGTATCAATAGTCAAGCCTACCTGTGCTTTAACCGCTTTCAGCAGTGCTGCATCGGGGAATTGCGCTTCACTAATCAGATTGGTGGGATCAACAACCTGTCCATTTTCCAGCATGATAACGGTCGGCTCAGACATATTACCAGCATAGTCCTGAGTAACCACGCTCAGCATACCCGTGCTGCTGGGAATCGTAAAGCTCATGGAATTACCAGAAGATCCACCACGTTTGAAATTGAAAGTCTTACTAACATTAGTACCGGTAAACTCAGCCGTCATCTTGTACCAATCCACAGAATCCGGATCGACCAGACGAACAGAAGTACCGTTCACACGGATATCCTTTTCAGCGATAGGCTCAGAATAGCTGTCGTTAGACCAGCCACGATAGCAGATCGGTTCACCCTTTTCACCATCGCGGACGGAATAAATCTTCAGATCGTACTCATATCCTTCTTCCACCGGCAGAGGAACTTCAGCAGAGGTTACATCGCCATTGGTGGTGTAAGTATATACCTGATTATCGGGATCATCAGACTTAATGTTGCGCAGAGTTACTTCATACTCGTAGCTATCAGGAGCACCTGCTGCAGGAGCGTCAAAGGAAACTGCCAGTTTGCCGGGGGTAGCAGCACGAACCAGCAGGCCGGTAGAGGTCTTGGCCTCTTCTACTTTGACGTTGCTTACCTTATCGGTATAAGTATAGGTCAGAGTTGCGGGATCACTTTCGGTACCGTCAGCACCTACCGCACGCAGTTCCAGATCAATGCTGTCTTTCTCATTAAATACAGACTTGACATACAGAATGCTGTCATAAATACCGCCCAAATAAACGCGACGGCCATCAGACATGGTTCCATATACATTGTACTGCTTAACATTGTCATAGTTGTCCATATCCCAGCTCAGGATCATTTCGCCGGAATCATAGGCATAGTCAACCTTAAAGCCAGTAGGAGTAGCAGGCTTATCAGCGCCGTCAGAAATCTTCAGGCCGCCTACGTTCATCTGATAATTTTCAGACTGGCCTGCAAATTCCAAGGTGATAGCTGCAATCTTTCTTCCTGCATATTTGGACAAATCAATGTCCACGGTGGTCCAGTCACCAGCAGTCTCAGAGCCGGCGATATCCAACTTTTCAGTGGTTTCGGGAGCGTCCTTAAAGATCAGTCCCAGCTGCATAGTAACTGCATCATCAGAAGTCTTTTTGAAAGTAACAGAAGCTTTAGAGTTCTCGTTGACATCCAAGTCAGTCTTATACAGATGCAGGCTGTTGGAGTCTGTGATATTGCCATATACAACCAAAGAGGAACCGCCATTATAAGCGCCAACCTGGGTATAAGGCATTGTCATGGGATTGCCATTCTTATCATTGTTGGTCAAAGCACTGCCGTAGTCAAAATCGACATCCAGCTTATTGATATTTGTGCTTTCCATCCACCACTGCCAAGTGGGGAGGATATCCTGAATGTTGATGTTGGTCCAAGCCTTATCAGCAGAAACCTTGCCATCCAAGAAATATTGCATACCATGTCCGGTATTAAAGTTGGTGTAGAACTTGGTGCCGTCAATGACGGAACGCTCGGCGATAAAGTCAGCCACGCCGACCCAGCCGGAAGCATTATCAACTCCAACATCCGGACGGCTATAACCGGATTTAATGCCAGTATTGGTGGGGTCCTCCATGACGCCGGAGAAGAACATTCTCTCACGCTCGGCCACCATCCACTGGTACTCGTCCTGCTGCATTACAGGAGTTTCCTGGCCGTTATAAGCAGGGATCTCATCTACGCCGCGCTGATACCAGTCGCTAGGGGTAAACAGGGCCACGCTGGCGCGGGGGTTACCGGTTTCGTCATACAGGTTTGTTACATTTCTTGCGCTGGAGTGGCCGCCGCTGAACTTATTCTGGTTGCACTCCAAGCCAAAGAAAATGGATTCGAAGGGATTAACACCGATCTGCTGTGCATACTCCATAGCGCTGTCAACAGCACCGGTCCATCCATAGTTAACAAACACAGAGTTGTTGATTTGTCCGTTGACATCATCTTTCAGCCACTGTGCTTTAGTAGAATTGAAGTAGCTGTTGGTATCATACCACTGGGTATACAGGCCAGCTGCTGTCAATTTAGCCATAAAGGGCTTAAAGTCCTCATAATAGCCTTCTTCCTGATTCAGGAAATAACCGTCATAACCAAAATACTTGGCCATTTCGATAAGCTTGTCAGCAATAGAAAACTCACCGTTTTCGTCTTTCTCAATCAAGTCAGCGCAGGTCTGACCGGGACGGAAAGCAGGATCAAAATAGATACAAGCGATGGACATAACGCCGTTTTTATGAGCGGCGTTGGTATAGGCCGGGTTGGGGATATTTACAACACCAAACTCAAAACCTCTTTGACGCCAGTCGCTGGTAATCGGGTCATAAATAGATTCAGGTGTATATGCTGTAGCAGCGCCATGCCAAGGGGAGAAGTAGTCGGCATACTGCCAGAAATTGAGCACATGCTCACCAAACTTATCCGTATACATGGTACCGTTGAAGAAGCTGTTGCCATAGTCGCCCTGCATCAGCATAACCTGTGCATTGGACTCCAGATAGGGCTTAGCCTGAGTCGCCTGAAATGCTTCGTTGCGCTCCTGCAGCGGCACCTCTGCCCGCAGGAATTCTGCATAGGGATCGGTTTCAGGACTCCAGTTTTCAATGTCCTTTACACGATACCCGGCGAAGCTGGGTTCGGCAGACGCTTTTTCGTTGGGCCAAGAGTCAGAAGCAAACGCAGTAAAGGAAGCGCTCAGGCTGGTTAATACCAGAGCCGCTGCCAGAAATGCTGCGCCGACTCGTTTGGTCCTGCTTGTTTTCTTCATTTTCATTTCCCCTTTCTGAATTATCTATTTCAACATATCCGCTGAGAACAGGGATATGGATGAGACAACTTGCACCAAAATCTTCAACAACATTTTCAACAATAAATTCTTTCAAATCTTTCGCCTACTGTCGTTATTTATACTATATCACAGGATTGCAATACAAAATACACAACAAACTTGAGTTTATGGTATAAAAACAAAATATTTTCCCATTTTTATTTTCCAATTTTTGTTATAAGTCTTTGCGTGCAAATGGTTTCAATAGTGAACTATTCGTGTCCATTTTCTATAGGCAAATAGAATTCCTCTTCCTTTCATTTTCCGATTGTGATATAATTTTTATAATCATTTTTGCGGAATTTTGGATGGGAGGCATTTTTATGAAACTCACGGAAAAAACCCTGGAGCAAGAGTACCTTTTCCATGGACGGATTATTCAGGTTCGCCTGGATAAAGCAGAGCTGGAAAACGGCGCGGTGGTCAACCGGGAAGTTGTAGAGCATCCCGGCGGGGTTAGCGTTGCGGCTCTTACCGATAAAAACGAGCTTCTTTTTGTGCGGCAGTTCCGGTATCCTTATGGAGAAATCATGCTGGAATTACCTGCGGGAAAACTGGAAAAGGGAGAAGACCCCTTTGAAGCTTTGAAAAGAGAGCAAAAAGAAGAAACCGGCACCACAGGCAAAAATTATATTTTCATGGGCAATCTCTATCCGACTCCCGGTTACTGCAATGAAATCATTCGTCTGTGGGCTTGCCGGGTAGACAGCTGGGGAGAACAAGATCCCGATGATGATGAATTTATCGAAGTAGAGCGAATCCCGTTGGAAAAAGCGGTGGATATGGTACTGAACAATGAGATTCCGGACGCTAAAACCCAGTTGGGAATTTTAAAAGTGGCAGCATTGGTTCAGGCCGGCAAACTATAATTTTTTGAGACAGATATCGAAAGAAGGGGTATAGTCTGTTACCCCTTCTTTTTCTTTATCTATCTTCCAGGAAACCGTTACATATTTTTTATATTTTTCGAAGCTTCTGTGATATAATGAATATATCATAGCCCTGAGAGGGAGACTATTTTTTTGGAGGATTTTGAATATGAAACGTAGCGTTATTTTTCGCGTACTTCCCGTTTTCTTTGTCATTTCTTTGATTTTTTGCAGTTGTTCGGCAAAAAGTGCCGCTACTGCTGAACAATTTCAAAAAGCTGCGGAAGATGTCGGATATACAGTGGAAGAGCAGGATGCCGGTGGTCTGATAAGTATCCACATGGCCTCAAAAGATAATACTTCTGCTATGGTATTTTACGTATGTAACAGTGAAGACGAGGCAAAAAATGCCTTCACCCGTTTAAAAGAAAACCTTCCTGATAGTGTAACGCCGGAAGAAGTCGATTCTTCTTATTACAGCAAATGTACTGCGGAAAATGACGAATCCTATTATTCCATTATTCGCATGGGCAGCACGGTATTGGCCAGTGCTGTAGAACTGTCGGAAAAAGACAATGTATTGTCCGTTGTTAATGCACTGGGATATTAAAGGCTTGTACTAAAAAAAGGCTTATCACCTGCAAAAGTAGCAGATGATAAGCCTTTTTTATCTTCATGATAGATTTATTCATGTTCTTATCCCTTGGCAAAACCCAAAAATGCCAAAGCCAAAATCGCCAAATATAAGAACACCGCTGGAGTTCCGCGAAATGCACGGGGAACACTGATATGTGTCAAACGTGGCATCATTTCCACCAAAAGCCATCCCACTATCCAAAAGGAGATTCCCGTTCCCAAGGCAAATCCGATACACTCTCCTACGCTCCATTGCGCCATTCCTCCAAGAAAAGGAATAGACAGCACCACAGAATTGATAGCTGCTGACGGAAGATATTCCGATATTTTCCGATAGACTTTCGGTACAGCAAACGCCAAAATCAAACATGCTGCCAAATACCATGCCGCTGCCAGTACCGCTACAGACAGCGGAAACCAAAATGCTGGCAGCCATCCTGCTACCATAGGGGCAAACAGCGCGGAAAGAAGGGAAAATATACAAATCAGCCCGGCGTATAATCCAATAGCCCATCCTTTTCTCGCAGCTTTTAATACCCGGCTAAAACCAATTCCCCGAGAAAAAAGCATACTTTCGGTTGTCAGCGCCGCAAGGAGTGCCAACATCATTTTTCCAAACTCTGTCATGACCACTCTCTCCTCTGCTTTTCGGTTTTCCGGTTTTTCAGGTACTGCCAAACCGCTCCCAGGCACGCCACGGTTCCCAAACCAATCACCACCGATGCACGCTGAAAAACTTCCTCATTGATGCTCATCAGGATTCCCCACACACCGCATACGATCATCATTACAACACCGAATCCGACACCACTTCCAAAAGCTGCCGCAAACGCAGTTGCCAAATCTTTTTCACATGCTGTTCTTGTGCCAACGGTAACCAGCACCGTATTGGTGATGGTCAAAATACCGCATAACCCCAACTTTTCCATATCCATCGAAAAAAGTGGGAGCATTGCCCATCCGGCAGGCAGATAAAATCCTGCCGCCACCAACAGAATAAACGGTGTCCGCAGCCATGGGAACATTCGCTTTCCCAAAACATTTCCCAAAAGGCAAACGGGAATCAGCAAAACCAGCTGCAAAAGGACTAATACCCACGCCAATTGCAAAGACTGACCTCCCGTCAGTATCAAACTTAGTCCCGCTCCGCCAGCCAATACCGGGTTTTGTATAAACAGGCCATCCCAAAAAGCGCGCCTGCGTTTTCTATGAATTCGGTTCTGCTGTCTGCTGGGATTTTCCATACAACAGGCTCCCCTTTCTTCTGAAATACAAAACCACTCGATCGAGTAAAGGGCTCACTGCCCCAATCAATAAGATGGCAAAACATCCGCCCTGTTCATACGCGCCGAAGTTTCGCAGCAGCATAATCAAAAGTCCGCCCAATACACCATACAGACATTTTCCTATAGAAGTCCGAGGGCTGGTGCAGGGGTCACTTGCCAAATAGCAAGCACAGAAAAGGAGCGAGCCAGACAACAGTTCATATTTTACCGAAATCACAGCTCCACCCAAAAGCCTTGGAAAAACAGCTGCATAAATCGCTGCCGTTATAACAAAAAACACCATTGGGCGCCAATCCGCACTTTTGCGGACGATTAAAAAAACAGCTCCTGCTATTATCACGGCCGCAGCTGTAGCCCCCATCGGCCCTTCATAGCGTCCCCAAAGCATTTCAAAGGGCATGATTTCCGGTTGGATTCCGTTTTTCAGCAAGGCTGCTGGAGACTGACCTATGGGAAGATTTTGTGCCATCAGGGTCAGGGACATCCCGCTTTTCATACTATAATAGGAGAAAACCTGCTCCGGCCAAAGCACCGTAACAAAAGCTATCCCGGCTGCCGCCGGATTAAAAGGTGTTCTTCCTGTCCCGCCAAAGGGCTCTTTGGCAGCCAAAATGGCAAACAAATCTGCCGTTATCACGATCCAAAAAGGCACATTAGCCGGCATCAACAAAGCAATGATAGCACCAGTAATAAGCGGTGAGGCATCCGTAATCCAGATTTTCCGCCCAGTTACCAGCTGAAAAAAAATATATGCCAACAGGCAGGCCGCCATAGAAACCACAACCAGCATTGCTGCCCGCCATCCATGATATACTACCGGCAACACAGAGGTTATCACCAAGACTGCCAGCATATCCCACATCATCGCGCTGGAGCTATGCTGGGAATATAGCCATACTCGCTTATCTTCCAAAAGCTTCACACCAGTCCACCCCTCTTTCGAAGTTCCGCAGCCTGTTTCATACAAGCCGGCAAATTGATTCCAGAGGGACACACCATCTGGCAAACTCCACATTGACAGCAATCCTCTACCCGCCACAGCATTTCCTGGGGGACCGGTTCCTGACCCAGCGCTTCCTGCACCAGCCACGGTTCCAGATTTTTCGGGCAGGCTCTCTGGCATTTTCCGCACCCAATACAGGGGAATACTCGGTCATCCAGTTTTTGCTCTTCCGGTTTCCATGCCGTAATGCACTGGCTTGCAGCCACTATGGGCATATCTCCGTCTGTTACTGTGTAGCCTCCCAATTTATTTCCCATTACGGCGACACAAGGACGTGTTCCAACCCCACAATATTCCAGCAAATCCTGTATATGAGTCCCAATAGGCACCCATAAAATTTGTGGTTTTGGGACCGCGTTTCCGGCTACTATTACGGCCGTATGGGTCTGCGGAATTCCCTCTTCCATTGCCTGTGCCAATGCCGCAGCAGCCTGTGGGCCAATGCGGACCATAGAGTCCTTTTTCTCCTCCTGATACAGCGTCCATGCAGGATATCTCTCCCCCAACTCCAAAGAATATGACTCCGGCAAGTTTTCCATGGCTTTCCCGACTGCTTTGGAATTCCAGGCAATTTTTTGCTGTGAAACTCCCAGAAACTCTGCCAGGATTTTCAGCCCTAACAGTACGGTTTCCTGATTCTGTGCAAAAAAAGCCCCACCAGGAGACAGCGGTTCATCTTCCAACGCATCCACAGCGATAGTGGATGGCTGTTGGGATGTCATACGCTCCATCCACTTCCACAATATTTCTCCGCTGCACTCTTCCACAATCCCGCTATGTTTTACGATTTCAAAGACATTTTTTTCTGTTTCGGGCTTTCGCTGTTTATTTTCCTGCTTTTCCGGCAGTAGTTCCAACGCCACACACAACACTTTTCCCAATAATGGGTGTTGGATTTCCCGATACGCCTGTACCACACCGTTTTCGGGAGCAAATCCGCCTTCTTCTCCCAACAGGTCACCCTTTTTCACAGCAGCACCCACCGAAAACAATCCCACTCCCTTGGGATACAAAGGAACCAGAACCTGCCTGGGACTCCAGGAGGTTATTTCCTGACGGGGAATATTTTCTCCCAGGGCCAGCCGTACCCCCCTTGGGAATAAACGCTTCATATCATCCCTCTTTCCTGGAATTTTATCTGCGGAGGTGTTCCCATGAAAATCCAAATTTTAGCCCCAACTTGTTTTCTGGCCATCCTTTCGCCAGAAGAGACTGCCACTCTGGGGCTTACTTTCGGGGACACTCCCCCAAACCGTTGGTCCAGTCTTCATTGCCGGTTGGCTGCTGCCCGCATTTTTTCACAAATCATCCGGCAATATTCATTTTCCCCTGTGACGGGGCGTGTTTTTTTACAAGCTTCTCGTCTGCCTTCCGGGGAGTCTGTTTTACTCTTCCGGATTTCCTCTCAAAAACAAAGCCGATACCGTCTTTCGGGGCAATATATGGAGCTTATTTTTCAATTTAGTCGAGCAGAAGACCTGTTTCGGGCCTCTCAAGCTCTGTTCCACATATTTCCGGATATATCTTCTTGTCTGTACCGATGGCCCTCCCATGGAAAGAAACAGGCATGGCGGCTTATCATTTCTGCCAAGTTGACGCAGTATCCTTCCGTCCGCTGTGCTGTGGAAGAATATGCCTCCTATTGTGGAAACGGCCATTTACGCACCGCTTATACAAAAGAACACGGCTTTTTTATCTGCAAAGACGCCATTCAGCGGCTATGTGGCATTTTCTCTCAATAAGCTTGAAGATTTTTCAATGCCTGTGCCGGGTTAGATGCACGGAACACACCGGTTCCCGCCACACAAATGTCCACACCAGCCTGTGCGCAGGCACTAATAGTCTGCGGATTGATTCCTCCATCTACTTCCACCAGAATATGAGGCGCACGTTCTTTAATCCGGCGTACCTTTTCCAGCATCGGCTCCATAAATTTCTGACCGCCAAAGCCTGGCTCTACCGTCATCACCAATACCATTTCAATTTTATCCAGCCACGGCCAAAGCATTTCTACCGGAGTTGCCGGTTTTAACACCAATCCGGCTTTTACACCTCCCTGATGAATGGCATCTATGGTTTGTTCTATGGGGTCACCACATTCTATATGGAAAGTAATATCGTCTGCGCCTGCTTTGATAAATGAAAGAATATAAAATAGAGGATGTTCTATCATCAAATGAACATCAAACGGAACTTTTGACAACGGCCGAAGGGCCGCTACCAGCTCATGTCCATAGCTGATATTGGGTACAAAATGACCGTCCATAATATCCAGATGGATATAATCAGCGCCGGATACCTTTTGAATTTCTTCACCCAATTTTGTAAAATCCGCTGCTAACACTGAAGGGGCAATCTTCATACTTGATTTACCTCGTTTTCCTTTAAAATCGGCATTATCTGCCATACAACAACTTTCCTTTTTATTCTATCTTATTTTCCTCTTCTTTTCAAGATTTCTATATAACCGAAAGGGCCTCCCGGAAAGAAACCGGAAGGCCCTTTTTTATAGAAAGCGGAACAGCGATTAGGGGGATACCGCTGTTTTATCCGCTTTTTATTCTATGACAACACGAAAAAAAATGTGATGGTTACAGGTTTACCATTTCTCATCCTCGGAATCAGAAGAAGAGGTTTGCGGTTCAGAAGAATCTGTCTGCCCTTGTTCGTTTTCATTTTTCTGGGAATTTTTATTTTTCTCAAATGCCGCTTTATCTTGGCTATATGTTTTCCAAAATACCAGACACAGCAGAATTAGTGCCACCGCCGTAATAATTCTTAAGACCCAACCCCACACGCCTGCAAACAGATCCACTTCTGTCAGGGCATTTGCTAGCCACCAGCCTCCTAAAATAAGGAAAAAGGCTCCTGCAAGATAAAACACCCGATTTTCCTTTCCCATACGAAAAATCAGAATCAATCCTACCAGAAGCCACATGCCTGCATATACATATTCCATTTTCTTTCCTGCCTTTCATCAGAAGCTTTATTTACTGCTGATGAAACAGAGAACCCTAACGAAGCCTCATTACGCGCAGATACCCGGTGCTTTCTCCCGCTTTTGCAGCTGCATCTGCCGAACCCGCGCTCTGCGAGCAGCCTTTCGGGCTTTGCGCTGTCTTTTTTCCTGCCGCATCTGTATAAAACAGGCTGCCAAGACAAAAAGCTGCATCATATGCTCTACCATTTGTAAACCGGTAATTCCGTCACGCATTAAAACGGAAAGCAGACCCATAAACAACCCAATTCCACAAATTTTTAGACTATCCTTTGTTTTGGGTCTATACCAAAGCGCCATTCCGATAATTGCACACCATAAAAGGATTCCACTCGCCAGATTTGCCATAACACCCTCTCCATTCGCTCATATGTTCGATTTTCTTTATCTTAACACGAACTTTCGCGAAAATCAAGAGAATCAAACGAAAAAATCGAACATTTTTTCGAAAAAAGAGGTAATCAATTTCTGACGTGCTTTCACAACAGCAGCATTATTGTACCCCAGCATCTTGCACTTTTCAAGGGTCGTTATGGAAATTTGCCTGTCTATAAACGATAAAAAATTGCGGTCATCCCATCTCCTCTCGCCTTGATTTCATGTAGAAACCATTACGGGACAAAAAAGCCCCTCCGCCGAAAACCAAATTCAGCAGAGGGACTTGCCTCAAAGATTTGTTATCAACTATTTCCACGTACAAGAGCCGCTAATTGTGCCAGTAGGTCTCCGCTGCCGGAAACCCGGATACTGTCTACCTTTTCGCAGATTCTTTCCAGATACTCCAGTTCCTTCAAACGGTAAAGAGTTTTATTTTCGTCCATCATTTTGGCTGTATTCAGCAAAGAACGAGTAGAGGCCACTTCTTCCCGTCTGGCAATCACATTGGCCTGGGCTTTCTTTTCTGCCATGAGTACCATATTCATAATCTGACGGATTTCTCCCGGCAGGATAATATCCCGAACACCGGCCTGCGTAAACTCTACATACATACTCCCAGCATTTTCCTTCAATTTTTCCAGTACCAGCTGGGACATCTCTTCTCTTCCTTCCAAAATTTCATCCAAAGTATGCTTTCCCACATACTCACGGAGCGCCATTTGAATCATCACATGTACATATTCTTGATAATCTTCGGTTCCTGTAAATGCCCGGATATAGTCTGTCACTCGGTAAGTACATACCACGCTGATGCGCAGCGCCACTTTGTCCCGGGAAAGGATTTCCTGCCCGGTAATGGTCATTTGCTGCAGGCGAGTCTCTATAAAATCCGCACTGACTCGAACGGAGTTCTTCCAGAAGAAATAGACGCCGGGATCTAATAGCTTGACGAACTTCTGGTCATAATAAAGCCGCGCTTTCTGATGTTCTACCACCTCCAAGCGGGTAAAATAAGAGGAAGGAATCCTTGAAAAAATATATCGCGGCACCTCTTCTGATACTTCCGGCTGAGAAATCTTTACAATTTGGAATTCATGCCGGGCATTTTCGTTCCAAAAGGCATATTTCCCGGCAGGAAGAATCTCGTAGAATTGTCCGTTGACAAAATGCAGCAATACCTCTTCGTTGGTGGCTTCCGCTGTCACCGTCTGTGCAGCAACCTGAGAGTCTCGGAGCAATACTTCCAGCGGGCAAAAGTCCGATTCCAATTTGTGCTCCGTGCTGACAACTTCAATCGTTTTCCTGCTTCCAAAAGTGCGATACTTACCCGGCGAGAGCATTTTCACATACCGGCCGTTTTCAAATAAAAGGCCTCTTTCGTTTTCATGAATCACTGTTTTCATTTATGTACAACCTCCCGGTAAAATAATCGGCATCCAGCCGCCGATGAAGCTGCTGCGGCCAAAAAATTAAGGTTTTCCCGGCTTTGGCGGAAGCCCCGGCTCTGGCCAAAGCAAAGAGAAACCGGTATCCTTTTTCAGGCAAGGCATCAGCTTCATTTCTGCCTGAAAGTATTTCCCGGGAAACGCTTTCCCAAGATACTTTCGGCAGCACGCCGGCTGCTATGCTTTTGCAATGAGTGAAAATAAAAAATCCCACGGGGAGTCGAACCCCTCACTTGCTTTCCGGCAAGCTTGACCACATCAGCGGCAAACCATCTTCAGCATACGCTTTGGAATCTCCTCGCGTACTGTGGTGTATCAATATGCACGCAAACAAGACGATTTGTCTCCTTCATTATACCCATAGGCTATTTGATTATCACGGAAAAAAAGTTGCGAACTGTCATTACAGTCCGCAACTTTTTTGCTGTTTCAGCCTTTCCCGTATTAAGTTTACAAATCTTTCTGGCCCAACTACCCGTACCATCGGCCCAAAAGACAACACCCGTATCACCAATTCCGTTTCATCATCCCGGTCATATTCAATCATCACCCGATACCGGTCATCTGATATTTTTTCTGCCTGCCTCTCAAAATGGGCAAAATGAAACAGAACCCTTTCCAGTGCATTTCGTCGATCCACTACTTCCAGCTCTATCTGGTCACGAGGCGGTGTCCAGTCCCGAATATTTCTTTTCTTTTGGCTTGGCACTTTATGGCAAGAAATCATTCTTCCTACATTTAAAATTCTGCCATACCGGCAACCAAACGTATATAGCCGGAATTTGTCATCCTTTTCCGAGTATTCCAGACGCAAAGGAACACATACAATACTTCGAGACTTTCTTCTATCGGGCTCATACTGAATCTGTAAGGATTCTTGGCTTTTTATCGCCTGTAAAATCGTGCGAAAGATTTCAATATACCGTTCATTTTCAAATGGGTCTCCATCCCCATATTGGTCAAATACCCGATAGTCCTCCGGTGTAAACAAGGGTTCCACATCTTCAAGTCCAGAGGTGTCCACCTCAAACAGACGAATCCTCTTATCCAGGCTGATTGCTTTCAGCCATCTTTTTTCCAAAATAGTCAGCGGCATGGTGGGACGGTGCTTTATCGGTGTTTGATATTCTTCATCCAATAGCTGCCACTCCTGATTTTTTAAGGCAGGTAATATGGTAAACACACTTTCTGAGAAAGCATAGTTCCGTATAATCGATTCCAGTTCTTCCTCCCGAAGTCTGCCTTCTACCGCACGCCGTAAAATTTGCGCCACCGTATGATAATAAACCCCATAAGCTTCGTGAAAAAGCATTTATTTTTCCTCCCTATTCCACCCCATACATTCGGTACATCTCTTCCAAATCCTGACAAAACCGCTTCTGTACCGATTTTTTTGAAAACTGCAGGTCCGTTATCCGACAAATAAAAGTCCGTATCCAGGGAAGCATTTCGTTGACATCGTAAACTTCTGCTGAAAACCGGCAGGTATTGTTATCGATCCGTTCTACCGTACCGCATCGTTTTTCACGAACCAGCCGCTGGTAAATATATTCTTCCTCATCCGAAAAATGAAGGATAAAGGATACAGACTGTAATTTTCCCCCAGGAACTCCGCACTGTACCCCCCACATATGCGGCTCCATCTCTTCCAGCCTCTTTCTATATGCATCAAATTCCGGTAAAACTGCTTCCATTGTAATTTGTGAAATCAAATCCAGCCGAAACGCCCAAATATACTTCCGGGAAAGGTCATAGCCCATCAGATACCGTCGTCCAGTTTGGACACTGACAAAAATTCGCAGCGGTACCGCCCGTATCTGCACCGCCTTTCTCTGTCTTCGGCCCCGAATCTGAAATGAAACCATATTTTTGCCTCTCATTGCCTCAAATAAGCTGCACAGTACTTCACTTTCCATGGCGTGGGTAATATAGTGATGTTTAAAAACAAAAGGTGCCTGAAAATCTTCCAGTTTATCCAGCAAATAACTGCCAATTACCCCATCCATTCCGGCTTCTGAAAAAAAGCAGAGGGCATCTTTCCAAGAAGAAAGGTCAAAATTTTCACTGCGCCGGTATAGGGTGCTTTTCCCCTGCCGTCTGGAACACACGATTCCCAATTTTTCGTATTCCTTCAATTTTTTCCGAATGGTGGATTCATCGAATACTCTTGGATTGTAAAAATGAGCCAAATATTCCTCATCCACTTTTTCTACAATATCCCCCAGCGTTTTCTCTTCATCGGGCGCATACAGGATATCCAAAAGGATAAAATGCAGGGTAATATCTCCGGGGGTAAAACTACGAGCCTTGAAAGCTTGATATAAAGGATTATGCCGAACACGGCGGCTGTCAATGGAAAGAAACACATTTTTCCCATTCTTGCCCTGACGAAAAGACATATATTCCCCCAGATAGTCCTCGATTCTTCTCCGTTCATTGTCGTAGGAGCGCGGGCTTTTTTGATGGTACTCGTTTCGGCTTTTAAATCCATAGACAAAAAACTCGTTCATGTAGTCCCGAACCCGCTCAAAATTTTTTATCAGTTCCGAATACGCCATCATGGCTCCCGCCCTTTCGACTCTATTTCCTTTATTGTATCATTGACTGCCTCTTTTCTCAAACAAAAAGCGGGACAGAATAAACCATTCTGTCCCGCATGATTATGTAACCAATTACTCAAACACCACAGCTGTTCCGCTGGCCGTTACCATCAACATGCCATTATTGGCTCCCAACACTTCATAATCGATATCTACACCAACCACCGCATTGGCGCCCCTCTCGGCAGCACGCTGTTCCAGTTCCGCCAGTGCCTGTTCTCTTGCACTCATCAATTCCTCTTCATAGGTTGAAGAACGGCCGCCAAAAAAGTTTCTCATTCCTGCCGCAATATCTTTCATCACATTTACACCGGTAATGACTTCTCCAAAAACAATTCCCCGGTACTCCATGATCTGACGGCCTTCAATCTTCTGTGTTGTAGTGATAATCATAATAAAACCTCCCTATTCCATAATAAAATAAAGTACAAAATACTTTCTTTTACTATACCATACTACAGGTACTTTGTCATCAATTCAACATTCCAAATACCGAATGATTGATCCCAATTCTACTTTCCTTGGATGCAGCCACAGCATTTTTACGCAATTTTTTGTAAAAGCCGGATTTCCTTGCAACTATATGGCAAACGTGGTACACTGAAAAGGACACTTTGGGAGAAAGCCGCAGCCAGCGGACGGCCGGTAAGTGTAAATCAACACAAGTGCCGCAGCCAGCGGCGCAGGATGGAGGAAATTATTATGTTAGCAACCGAAAAAACTATGGAAACCATCGTCGCCCTTTGCAAGGGCCGTGGATTTATCTTCCCCGGCTCCGAAATTTATGGAGGCCTCTCCAACAGCTGGGACTACGGCCCTCTGGGTATGGCGTTCAAAGATAATGTAAAGAACGCATGGAAAAAGAAGTTCATCCAGGAAAGCCCCTACAATGTGGGTCTGGACTCTGCAATTCTTATGAACCCTGAAGTTTGGGTGGCTACTGGCCATGTGGGCGGCTTCTCCGACCCACTGATGGACTGCCGTGACTGCAAAACCCGTCACCGTGCCGACAAACTGATTGAAGACTTTACCGGTGAATCTGCTGACGGCTGGACCAACGAACAGATGCAGAGCTTCATTCAGGAACACGGCATCACCTGCCCCAACTGCGGCAGTAAGAACTTCACCGATATTCGTCAGTTTAACCTGATGTTCAAAACCTTTCAGGGCGTAACTGAGGACGCAAAAAACCAGCTGTATCTCCGCCCCGAGACGGCCCAGGGTATCTTTGTCAACTTCCCTGCTATTCAGCGTACCACTCGCAAAAAGGTTCCCTTTGGTGTATGCCAGGTAGGTAAGAGCTTCCGCAATGAGATTACTCCCGGCAACTTCACCTTCCGTACCCGTGAGTTTGAGCAGATGGAGTGCGAGTTCTTCTGCAAGCCCGGCACCGATTTGGACTGGTTCTATTATTGGAAGGACTTCTGCAAAAATTGGCTGCTGTCTCTGGGCATGAAGGAAGAAAATATGCGCCTGCGTGACCACCGTCCCGAGGAGCTGTCCTTCTACTCCAAGGCTACCACCGATATCGAGTATCTGTTCCCCTTCGGCTGGGGCGAATTGTGGGGCATTGCTGACCGTACCGACTATGATCTGGGCCGTCATCAGGAACATTCCGGTAAGGATCTTTCCTACTTTGACCCCGAAACCAATACCCGTTACATTCCCTATGTAGTGGAGCCCTCTTTGGGTGCTGACCGTGTGGCACTGGCTTTCCTGTGCGATGCTTACGACGAGGAAGTAGTGGACGCAGAGAAGAACGACACCCGTGTGGTGCTGCGTTTGCATCCCTATCTGGCTCCCTATAAGGCTGCCATTCTGCCTCTTTCCAAAAAGCTCAGCGAAAAGGCCCGCGAGGTCTATGCTCAGCTGGCCAAAGAGTTCATGGTGGATTTTGATGACGCCGGTTCCATCGGCAAGCGCTATCGCCGTCAGGACGAAATTGGCACCCCCATGTGCATCACTTACGACTTCGACAGCGAGACAGATGGCTGCGTAACTGTACGTGACCGCGATACCATGGCACAAGAGCGCATCTCTATTGATAAGCTCGTAGACTATATCCGCGAAAAAGTCGCATTCTAAAAAATATCATAATAAACAGGCTGTATCATCGGTTTGCCCGTTGATGCAGCCTGCTTTTTTTACATAGACTCTTTCGTATTTTCCAAAAAATGGCAAAAACTCCCTGTCGCTCCCTTGAGGCTTTTATGAAAATATTGTATACTTGGATTATAAAAAATCCTTTAAAAATATCTGGGAACCTTCCCTCACAATATTATTCGGAAATCCAGGCAGGTGAACAAAATGAATATGGTAGTCTGTGACGATGACCGTACCTTTGTCAAAATATTTGAAGATGCCATTAAGGTCATTATGGAAGAAAAGGGGATTAATTGCTCTGTTTTCTGTTATGATAATCCCGTAAAAATGCTGGAACAGACAACCGTTCAGCCCAATACTGTATTTTTTCTTGATATTGATATGCCGCAACTAACCGGCTTTGAAGCGGCGGATACGCTACGAAAACGTTTGGGAAAATTCGATGTTGTTTTTGTAACCAATCGAGAAGAGCTGGTTTTTCAATCCTTTGAGTACTCTCCCATTGCTTTTATCCGAAAACGATATTTTCGGAAAGAACTTTCACAGCTTTTAAATCGTCTTTTCAGTGGATACCGCTTACAGGATACCGTCATTGAAGTTTTGGAGCAGCGAGGCAAAAATCGCGTTTTGCGCAATGTACCGCTGCGGGATATTCTTTATATTGACAACGAAAAGAATTATGTAAAAATCATTACTTCTGATGCAGAATATAGCCGACGGTCAACGTTAAACCAAATGGAAAAAGAGCTTTCTCCTTTTGGATTTATTCGGGTTCACGCCGGTTTTTTAGTCAATTATCAATACATCGAATCATTCGAGCGGGAATATCTCCGTTTAACAAACCGGGCTATGATTCCCCTGAGTCGAAGCAAGCGGGAAAAAGCCTGTGAGTCCTGGTACCGTTTGTTGGGAGGGATGATATGACTGAGATTTTTTTCTGGAATGTATTTGAAATTTTTGTTACCGTTCTGGAAGCTGCCTGTACGGTTTATTTTTTACATGGCGTATTAAAGTTCCGTCTTTCGGGAAAATGGCGAATCATTTGTCCTGTAACGCTGTGTACTCTTCAAACCGTTCTGATTTCCAGCATTAACATGGCCCACTGGATCCCTTGGACCGCCGTAGAACTTTTATTATTTGCCCTCTATTATGGATACTCCTATTGGTGTTTAGAAGGAACCCTTATTCAAAAATTGATTTTTTCAATTGCTGATGTATTGCTTCTTCGCCTGACCACTACCATTCTGGTTTTCTGCATGAGCCTGCTATCCAATACAACCATTGATGACATGGTAAATGAAAATAGCTGGATTCGTTTTGGAACCGTGATTCTCATTCGGCTGTCCCATTTTTATTTATGTGCCATTGCTGTAAAACTGTTTCAAAAACACCGGAAACCGCAAAAAATGGAATGTTATCTGTTAACCATTAACTTTTTGCTGTTGGATGGCGCTTTGGCTCTAAGCTTTAATCTTTTGGCCAGTGATACGCTATCTCAGCAAAATAAAGGCCTTCTATTGGGAATCGTTTGGATTTTGGCAATTATGGGAATTATCTCATATTTCTTTCTCTTATATGCCGGCCAAAAAAGCGAGCGGGAAACTACGGAAGTATTAAATCGCCACAAAGAAAAATTCAATCAAAATGAGGTTGAAATTCTCTATGAGAATTATTTAGAAATGCAGCGGGTCCGGCATGATATGAAAAATCACCTGCTTTGTCTAAGTGAAATGCTTCGCACCGGTCATTATAAAGAAGCAGAGGATTTTTGTAACAGTGTTAACGACGATATCGATTCCGTGCAAAGCTATATTTTGTCCGATAACCCAGCTGTGGGCAGCCTGATAAACTGCAAAATTGGGCAAGCAAAAAAGAGAGGGATTACTGTTAAATGCCTGCTCACCGTTCCTATGAAGGATTTTCCATTTAATCTGGAGTTGTGTGGAGCATTGGGCAACCTTCTTGACAATGCCATTGAGGCGAATGAATCCCTGCCAGATGGCGAAAAAGGAATGTCTTTGGAAATGAAATATGTTCATGACATGATGGTCATTAAAGTAAGCAATCCTATTAAGGCGCCGGTATTAAAGAACGGTTCTCTTCCGGAAACCACCAAAACAGACAAAAAATATCATGGTTTTGGACGAAGTAACACCGAATCCTACGTCCGGAAAATGAATGGAAAATTGTTGTATTCCGACAGTAACGGCCTGTTTACTGCCGCGATTTTTCTTCCTTACGGGAAAAATCGTACAATTTATCCCTAAATCATGCAAATTATCCCACATGTATTGATTTTTGCTGGTTTCAAAGGTATCATTATGTCAGAATCCTTGAGTTTGGAATGATATGCAAATGATTGCTTCTGTTTCAGATTGGATTACCAATTTCTTTGCTTCTCATGGTGTGATTGCCGCTGAGGAAAAAGAAGTATATTCCTATGGCTTTGCCGCTATTATTTCCACTATTATCAGCTATGGAATTATATTGGCAATTGCTGCTGTTTTACACTGCATTTGGCTTTGGATAGTCTTTATCCTCTGTTTCTCCCCTTTGCGAAGATATAGCGGCGGATATCATGCCTCTTCCTATATTCGATGCAAGACAATTTATGCGATAACCTTTTTATTGATTGCTCTTGCTGTCAATTATTTTGCACAAACCAATTGGTTGCTTCTTCCTATGATAGTGGGCGCTTTTGGCATAACGGTAGTTTGTCTATTGGCCCCTGTAGTTCCTCGTAATAAAGAACTGCTGCAGGAAGAGATTTCTGTAAATCGTCGGAAAAGCATCCTGATTGTGATAGCAGAAGGAATTTGTGTGTTACTGTTTTTAAAATTCTGTTATGCTGTTTCTTTGTCTATTTCGTTTATCATGCTGGCTGTGTCCATCGCACTGTTAGCTGAAATATTCATTACAAAGAGGAGTGTTGATCCATGCAGAAAAAATCCCTGTTAAAAATGGTTTGCAATGCGGCTAAATCTGTCGCTGTTAAGAGCTGCGGCCAGACTTCTTTCCTGGACTTCTATCAGCCCAAAGAGCCTGCTATGCTGCGCAAAATGAAGGAAGAAAAGAAATAATTCCTTTTTGATTTTTCCTCAGACCTTTCTGCCGGTGTGCTCCCGGCAGAATCGGGTCTTTTATGAAATGCCTACAGAGCATGGATAGTTCGATTTCCCGCAAAGGCTCAGAACAGATGTTACGTCTGTCTGAGCCTTTGCGCTTTTTTATGCTTGTTTTATGGATTCTCCCACCTGTGTACGGTACATCCTTGCGTATTTCCCATTGAGAGCCATTAACTCCTGATGGCTTCCCTTTTCCAAAATCCTGCCATCTCCAATCAGAACTATCATGTCCGAATCTTTAATGGTAGACAGGCGGTGAGCAATGATAAAGGAAGTGCGACCCTGTGTAGCGGTCAGCATAGCACGCCGTATCTTTTGCTCTGTCACGGTATCGACTGAACTGGTGGCTTCATCCAAAATCAAAATCGGCGCGTTGACCAATACAGCCCGAGCAATCGTTAAAAGCTGTCTTTCCCCCTGACTGAGTTCTGCTCCGCTTTGGGTAAGTACCGTATCATATCCATGAGGAAGCCTCTGGATAAATGAATCTGCACCTGCTATCCGTGCAGCTTGTTCGATTTCCTCTATGGGAACTCCTTCACGTCCATAACTGATATTCTCTCTGACCGATTTGGCAAAAAGAGCCGTATCCTGTAATACCACTCCAAAACAACGCCGCAAATCCTCCATACGATATTCCCGCAGATCGTGACCATCTAACAGAATTTTTCCTGCCGTTACGTCATAAAATCGGGTAAGCAAATTGATAATCGTGGTCTTTCCCGCTCCCGTAGGGCCAACAATCGCCATTCTGGTGCCTGCAGGAATTTTTAGCGATACATCTTGTAGAATCGGCTTTTCGGGCTGATAGCCAAAGTACACATGCTGAAGTTCAAATTCTCCGCGGGGCCTGGTTAGCGAAAGCGCATTGGGCCGGTCTTCTGGTTCTGGCGGCTCATCCAAAATATCAAAAATACGTTCCGCACCGGCAACTGCAGTCTGAAAGTTATTATAAATGTTTGCAATATCCACGAAGGGTCTGGAAAACTGACGGCTATAAAGCAAAAAGCTGGTAATCATTCCAACCTGAATATATCCCATGACAGCCATAACACCGCTGATAATGGAAATCAGCACATAATTTAAATTGTTAATTACATTCGTAATCGGCATCAGATAACCAGACCAGGTAAGAGCTTTGGTAGAAATCTTCTGCAAGTTTTCATTCAGACTTTCAAACTGGTCGATAGATTCCTGCTCTCTACAAAAAGCCTTCACTACACTGACACCGGAAATGGTTTCTTCAATTTGACCATTCAGCTGGCCCAATACTTTTTGCTGCTCTGCAAACATTTTTCGGGTACGGCGAGTAATTACACGGGTAAGTAATAAAATCAGCCCAACACTAATGAGTGACACTGCTGTCAGCAGCAAATTTAGAGAAAGCATAATGCAGAAAATACCAATAATCGTAAAAAGATAGGTCAAAAGCTGCGTTAGAGAATTGGAAATGGTGGTACTGATATTATCCACATCGTTCGTTAATCGACTCATCAGTTCCCCATGCTGTTTTTTGTCAAAAAAAGCCAGAGGCAAATTTTTCATAACCGAAAATAGGGTTACACGGATATAGTGAATGATTCTCTGTCCAATAGCGGCCATAAAAAACTGCTGTAAAAATCGAACCAACCAATCACACAGGTACAACCCCAAAAGGGTAAGCACCAACACAACCAATGGATTCCCCTGATCTACCGCCGTCACGGCACTGCCAATCACCAAAGGTGACAGAATAGAAGAAATGGAAGTAAAAGCCGACAGCAGTAAAATCCACCCCAATCCTTTTCGATGACCTTTTGTCAGAGCCCAAAGGCGAAGTGTCGTCCCCTTTAAATCTTTCGGCTTTTCTACCGGACGCCCTCTCATTCTTCCTCTTCCCATCCCAGTAGGCGGCGGCGTACCATTCCGTTCAGCCATAATTTTCCCCTCCGATCTGCGAAGCATAAATTGCCTGATAGGCGGAACACCCCTCCATCAGTTCCTCATGGGTCCCAAATCCCCGGACAAAACCGTTATCCATACACAAAATTTTGTCTGCCCGTCGGACAGTGGAAATCCGCTGACTGATAAGCAATACGGTACAATCTGCCGCATTTTCTTTCAGCCCGTTCAAAACAGCAGCTTCTGTTTCCGCGTCCAAGGCGCTGGTGCAGTCATCCAAAATGAGAATCCGCGGGTTGCGCACCAAAGCCCGCGCCAAAGCCAGACGTTGTTTTTGTCCACCGGACAAGTTTACGCCTCCCTGCCCCAGCAGGGTTTCGTATCCATTGTCTGTTCTTTCTATAAAAGAATCGGCTTTCGCAATAGCCGCTGCATTTTGAATCTCCTCTTCTGAAGCGTCCCGTCTTCCCCAACGAAGATTTTCCAAAATAGTGCCGGTAAACAACAAGGCCTTTTGCGGGACTACTGACACTATACTTCTAAGTTCTGTTTCGGACACTTGGGTAACGTTTGCCCCATCTACCAGAATTTTCCCTTCGCTTGCGTCATAAAAGCGGGGCACCAGATTCACCAGCGTGCTTTTTCCGGAACCGGTCGGGCCAATAATCCCAATGGTTTCGCCCGGCTCTGCCTGAAAGCTGATATGATGTAGGGCTGGAGTCGCTGAGCCAGCGTAGGTAAAGGAGACGTCATCAAACACGATTTTCCCTTTCCAGTTGGGATGTTGGGGATTTTCTGGGGAATCCTGCGCGGGTTTTTCTTCCAAAATCTCGCGAATTCTATTGGAAGAAGCCATGGCTCTCACTGCTGTATTCAAAATATTGGAAACCATCCCAAGGGCAAAAAGGATCTGCGTCATATAATTGACAGAAGCCATTAGCCGCCCGATTTCCGTGCTGTTTTGTGCATTGGAAATCCATAAAAGCACGACGATTCCCAGATTAACTGTCAGGTTAATCAGCGGTGCAAAAATTGCCATAATCCGCATGGCCCCGGTTCCGGCCATTGCGAGTTCTTTTGATGCCCCTGTAAACCGGGCTTCTTCCTGCTCTTCTCCGCGAAATGCCTTCACCACCCGAATGGAGGACAAAAACTCCCGGCTGACGGTATTCAGATGATCCAGTTTCTCCTGTACCACTCCAAATCTGGGGTATCCCAGCTTCATATTGGCAATAATCAATACAGCAGCAATCAACAGAATAACGCCTATCATGGGAAGCTGCTGTGGGGTTTGCATAATCACCAATATAATCGCACCAATACAGGTAATGGGAGCCTTCGCCATAATCCTCATACAGCCATTGATAAATTCCTGTACCTGTGTGACATCATTGGTAATACGGGTAATAATAGAGCCCGGTTGTAGCCTGTCGATATTTTCCAAAGATAGGGTTTGTACTTTGCGGTACATATCCGAGCGAATTTCCCGGGCAATAGTCTGGGATGTGCGGTTTGCCAGTATGTTTCGCATCACAGCGCCAAACGCTCCCAGTGCCGCTATCAGCAGCATAATTCCACCATACTGCAAAATTTTTCCCAAATCAGCCTGTTTCACACCATTATCCACAATCTGTGCCATAAAGGCTGGCTGTAAAAGGTCTGCGATTGCCTCCAGTGTTAAAAAGGACAGGGCAGCCAGGAAAAGCCCCAAATGCCTTCTGATATAATGCAGGATTTGCTTCATTTTTTTGCCCCCTTGCTATCTGGGATAACTCCTGTACTTCTTTAAAAATGACTATTCCTATTGTATCACTTTTCTAACACCCCGACAACGAACCGTGACTCGGGAACAATGGTTACAAATCAGACAGGCATAAAAAATCCGCTGTAGGCACGTTTGGCTCACAGCGGATTTTATGGTTTAAAAAGATTATCCAAATATTGTCTGATACAGCCGATAGCCACCGGAAAGGTTATACACATCATAACCATTCTGCATCAAAATGCGGGCAGCAATATAACCTCTCAGACCGATTTGGCAGGTAACATAAATGGTTTTATCCTTGGGGATTTCGTTCAAACGGCTGCGCAGGGAATCCAGCGGGATATTGACAAATCCGGGAATCGTACCGGCCATATACTCCATGGGAGTACGAGTATCCAACAGGAAGGCGTCCGGATCCTTGCTGATTCTCTCAATGTCGTGCCAATGGAAAGTCTTCACCAGGCCGTTCATCATGTTCTCAATGACGTATCCAGCCATATTCACCGGGTCTTTGGCAGAACCAAAGGGCGGCGCATAACACAGTTCCAACTCCGTCAGGTCTTTTGCGGTCATGCCCGCACGAATCGCAGTGGCGAACACGTCACAGCGCTTATCAACACCGTCATTGCCCACAATCTGTACGCCCAGAATCTTGCCGGTGTCCTTTTCGAAAATGGTCTTGATGGACATATTCGTGGCGCCGGGATAATAGGTGGCATGGTTAGCGGAGAAGGTGAAGGACTTCTCATAGTTCAGGTGTAAGGCCTTGGCGGTCTTCTCGTTAATGCCAGTAGAAGCTACGGCCAAATCGAACACTTTCAGGATGGAAGAGCCCTGTGTGCCGGTATAACGGCTGTGGATTCCGCAAATATTATCAGCGGCAATGCGTCCCTGCTTGTTGGCGGGGCCTGCCAGTGGGATGTATCCTTTTTCACCGGTAACGAAGTGAGTAATTTCAATCAGGTCGCCCACGGCGTAAATACCGGGGACGCCGGTTTCCATAGCAGAGTTGACAATCAGCGCGCCTTTAGCGTTGACGGGCAGCCCGGCTTTGACGGCGATTTGAGAAGCGGGGCGCACACCGATGGCCATAACCAGCAGGTCGGCCTCCACGGTTTCGCCGTTGATGGTCAGAGAAACGCCAGTTTCGGTGTCCTCAATCTTTTGCAAAGCGCTGCCCAACAGCAGGTGCAATCCCTTCTGGCGCATATGTCCGTGTACCTGTGCCGCCATATCAGCATCGATAGAGGGGATCACTTGGTCGGCCATTTCCACCAGGGTCACGTCCATACCCAGGTCGCGCAGGTTTTCGGCCACTTCCAAGCCGATAAAGCCGCCGCCTGCCACCACAGCTTTTTTCGACTGATGCTCTTCAATATAGGTCTTAACTGCCACAGTATCAGGAATATTGCGGACGGTAAACACTTTTTTGGAGTCAATACCGGGAATGGGCGGCATGGAAGCATCTGCACCCATGGAGAGGATCAGGGAATCATAGCTTTCCTCATACTCTTCGCCTGTATTATGGTTATGGATGGTGACAGTCTTTTTGTCTGGCTGGATGGACACGGCCTCACTGAATACACGGACATCCACGTTAAAACGGGCTTTAAAGCTCTCGGGGGTCTGGAGGGTCAGCGCGACACGGTCCTGAATCGTTCCACCCAAATAATAGGGCAGGCCACAGTTGGCAAAAGAGATATAGGGGCCCCGCTCTACCACGACGATATGGGCATTCTCGTCCAGACGGCGCAGACGGGCAGCAGCAGAAGCACCGCCTGCAACACCGCCGATGATGACAACTTTCTTTTGACTCATAGAGATCGGTCCTTTCTTAATTATATTGATTAAATATCATGAACTTTATTGATACGGTCGGCTACTAATCTCCCTTTATTCCTGTCCTCGATTTTTCGCCTTGCAGATGAGCTGGGTCATGGTACCCATGGGGCAGTATACACACCAGGAACGGGGCTTAAACATAGCCATCGTAAGAATCCCCAGAACGGTAGAAGTTAGCATCACACTGTAAAAACCAAAAGCAAACTGTGCCGCCCATGGAGAAACAAGCCCATCAGGATAGGCCCACTGCCACGGCAAACGGAAAACCCACAGCAATGTTACAACTTGCTGTAAGCTGTTGCTGCCGGCAAATACCAGCCAGGTGATATATAGCATATTGAAAAACATAATCATAAAAAAGGTGAGGAAGCCGTACCGAAACCATTTGGAACGAATCCATGCCGGAATGGGCTTATTTCGGGAAAGATGGAGTTTTTCCCCCAGCAAGCTAAACAACTGTCCACGCCCGCAATATTTGTTACAATAAGCTTTATTGCCACGGATCACCGAAATCAGCAGCGGTACCACAAAACAAAGCAATCCAAGCCATGCAAACAGAATATTGACAAAACCAAGAATCAGGTACAGCCCAGATGCAATCCAGAGCCAATCATACCAGCGTGTTTTTGTTTTCATATTGCTACCTCCCGGGAAATCAGGGTAATCACATCGGCGGGACATTTTTTTGCACACAATCCACAGCCCACACACAGCTCTGGGTCAATCACCGCATATACGCCCCGAGGAATGGAAATTGCCTTTCGGGGACATACTTTCATGCAACACCCGCACGCAACACACTCTTTTTGAGAAACCTGCGCCAGTCTCTTTGCCATAAAACGCTCCTCCTGTTTCTTGCTCGTATGGGAATATCATAGCATCTTTTTTCCCGTGTTTCTGTGCGCTGGTCACACAACCAAATAGTTTTATCGTAAATTTAGAAATCGAATATACATATCGTATAATTGAAAACCATTCGACAACGTGCTATAATCAAAAACAGAATCAACGAAGGAGGGTGAACGCATATGCGGACACCGCGAATTAACGGCCGGGTGCAGTAACCGCAGATCATCGACTGCATTCGGCAAATCAGGATGATCGGGAGACTGCACCCCTTCTTTTCTTTAATTATACAAGTAGAAATGAGAAGGAGCAATCTCTATGAATCCGCTGAATCATATGGAAAAACAGGCACTGTATCGCCTTTGGAAAGAAGAAGAAGCTGCAACCTTTACAGGATGGGATTTTTCCCACCTCAACGGTCGCTGTCAGGACGGGGAAATCCCGTGGGACTATGAAGCTATGGCCCATTCGCTGCTGCGTCCGGAACGAGAGCTGCTGGACATGGGTACCGGCGGTGGGGAATTTTTGCTGACGCTGGGGCACCCCGGGGAACACACCACCGTAACAGAGGGGTATCCGCCCAATGTGCAGTTGTGCCGCCAGCGGCTGGAACCCTTGGGAATCCGAGTGGTGGAAGCATGCGGAGAAAATCAGTTGCCACTGGAAAGTGAAAGCTTTGATGTGATTTTAAATCGCCATGAGGATTTCCGGGCGGAGGAGGTTTTCCGGCTGTTAAAGCCCGGCGGAGTATTTCTTACCCAACAGGTAGGCGGCCAGAATGATAATGACCTTTCCCGAGTTCTTATTCCCAATTTTGTATCGCAATACCCTCACCATACATTGGCCTATAACCGGCATTTGTTGGAGAAATCCGGGTTGACGGTACAGGAAGCACGGGAGCATTTTTCGCCTATCCGTTTTTTTGATGTGGGGGCCCTGGTTTACTTCGCCAAGATTCTTCCATGGGAGTTTCCCGGCTTTACGGTAGACGGCTGTCTGGAAACCTTATTTCGTTTGGAAGAGCAACGGCGCTGCAATGGTTTTATTCAGGGAACGGAACATCGCTTTCTTCTACAGGCAGAAAAGCCTATCTCCATATCTATATAATATAGAAAGGAATGTGTATCCTCCTATGGCAGGAAAAAGCAATTGTGACTGCTGTGCCAGTTATATATTTGATGATGAATATGGATATTACCGGTGCGATGTCAACTTAGATGAGGACGAGATGGAGCAGTTTTTGCGGGGAACACTGGATAACTGCCCCTATTACCAGCCTTATGATGAGTATAAGATTGTACAGAAGCAGAACTAACGGATAACGCAAAGGCGTGTTTGGCGGGATTCTATCCGCTGAGCACGCCTTTTTCTTTATCATATTTGTTACAACTCCGATAAAATGGTTACAAAAGTTACAAAGAATTTAAAATAAAGAAAAAGAAAATTCGAATTTATATTCATATTTTCAATTTACACATTTACAAAAAAATCGAAAAAACCCCAATAATTCAAGCTTTTTCAATATAGTTTATTTTCCAATTTGCAAAAATAACGAATAAAAATTCAAAAACATCAAGCATATTCAAACGGTAACAACTTTGTAACCTTTAATTTGTGTCACTTTGCACATGCAAAAAAGTTAGATTGGTAACATAAAAAAGGAAAATGACCCGTTATTTGCCGTTTTTTCAATTCTATTTTTCCGAATACGATTTTTAAAAATACAATATACAGCATAATCAACAAAAATATAGCTTTTTGAAATTTGACATTCGGGAAAGCAGCGAATATAATAACCCACAGCGTTGCAAATCCAAAAATCTGAATGCTGCCGCTCCTATTTTTTTATGATATGACGGCGGCCAAGACAAAGGAGAAGCTTATGCATTTCAAAAAGTTGACAAAGAAAAAACTGAATATGGTGGCCCGTAATGTGGCGGCCCTCTCTGTCATGATGATGGTTTGTGTTGGTTCAGTCATAACGGTTATGGCAAAGACCGTAGAAGTTACGATTCTGGACAACGATGAAACAACCTCTATCAGTATGATGGACCCCTCCAAGGACTCTGTCCTTGACACTGCCATTCGTTATCAGCGCATTGATGCTGTCAACGATGATGATTCCGTAGTGTTCGATTCCGACTCTAACACCTTGACGATTCGTCGCGGTATTGACGTAACGGTTACTGCTGATGGCGAAAGCCGCACCGTAGATATGTATTATGGTGATACAGTGGCCCAGGCAGTCAGCAAAGCCGGTTTTGTCTGCGGAAAAAATGACAAGCTGTCTATGAACAGCGATGAGGCCCTGACAGAAGACAGCGAGATCTCCCTCACCCGTTATTACCATGTCAATGTGATTTCGGATGGTGAGACTCACAAGCTGCTGCTGCAAGAAGGTGATGTACAGTCTGCACTGGATGCCGCTTCTGTTACTCTTGGAAAAGAAGACTCGGCTGATGCAAAACTGGATGCACCTTTGACCGAAGGCATGGAAATTCATATTTCCCGTGTCACTTATGAAGAGGAAACCAAAACCGAATCCGTAGATTATGCGGTAAAAGAGGTCGATTCTTCTTCTCTCTATGTTGGAGAAACCAAAGTACAGACCAAAGGTGTGGAAGGCGAACGCACCATTGTGTATCGCAACAAGCTGGTAAACGGCAATGTGGTGGACACTGAAGAGATTTCTAATGAAATCACCAAGGAACCGGTAGATAAGGTTGTATTGGTTGGTACCAAAAAGCGTCCTTCCGGATACGCAAGTATTTCTTCTGACGGTACACTCGTTGACCACAATGGCAACCAAGTTTCTTACAAAAGAGCTCTTACCGGACGCTGCACCGCTTATACCGGTGGTGGTTGGACTGCTACCGGCCGTCCAGCACAATACGGCAATATTGCTGTGAACCCTGATGTAATCCCCTATGGCTCGAAACTGTATATCTGTTCTCCCGATGGCTCCATTGTTTATGGATATGCCACGGCAGCAGATACCGGTGGATTTGCAAGTATGGGCTATATTATGGCGGATTTGTACTACGATACCTATCAGGAATGCGCCAATTTCGGCGTGCGTGAGATGACCATTTATGTGTTGTCTTAAATAAAATAAAAAAAGCGAAGCAGATATCTGCTTCGCTTTTTTATTTATCATGATTTATCCCATGCCAGTGTATTCCAATATAGGATATCGTAAACGACAAAAAAACGACCACCCGATTGGGTGGCCGCTTGATGTTGGCATCTTTCTATCGTCCCGGGCCGTCGCCAGCCAAGTATTTTCGACATCAACGAGCTTAACTTCTGTGTTCGGGATGGGAACAGGTGGACCCTCGTTATCATCGACACCAACTATTCTGTTTTCCGTCTTTCCTGACGGTTTTATAATGATAACATGTTTTTTCGTAAAAATCAAGGGGTTTTTACAATTTTTTTTAATTTTTTCAAATCTGTTCTTATCAAAAAAAGCCCTCCTTCCATTTTTTCAATCATTCATGGAAGAAGGGCTTTTTACCGAAATTTATACGTGCTGTTGCTCCATTTCAAAAACCCGCTCGATATGCATCGCCAGATACCCCACTTCAATCTCGTCTACTGGTTGCTGTAACGTATCTTGTAATTGCCGACAGATCTGTCCTGCAATATGAAATGCCCGTGGGCAGGTCTCCTTCATAATATGATTCACATCTACATGGAGCTTTTCCCCTTTGAGAATCCGTGCCGCCATATATTTAATATGTGTCATCAGCCGATTATAGGATAGCGAAGAAATATCCATGGAAATACCAGTTTCCTTTTGCACCATCTCCACACATTCTCGAATGATGCGCGCTGTTTGCATAGCCTGAGATACCTGCATGGATTCCAGCGAGGAATGAATATGAAGAGCAATATACCCCAACTCATCATCGCTAAAGACTACCCCAGCCTGTTTCCGGATAATTTCTCGTGCCGTTTCTGCCACTTGAAACTCCTGAGGAAACAACGCCCGAATATCAGTAGTTAATGGATTACTGATTGGGGCATTTTTTCGAACTCTCTGGGCTGCAAAAGCAATATGGTCCGCCATAGGAATTAAAATACTGGTATCGATACTGCCAAATACTTTTTGGGCTTCCGCCACAATCCGGTCCGCAATGGCCAGATATAGCGGATCAATACGGCGTACCAAATCACGGGGGTTTCCGTGGTCGCTTGTCTGAGCCAATTCATAGGCAGTTACCGTATTGGGGAAACATCCCACTCGTTCACCGGGCTTTTTTCCAAACCCGGCGCCTTTCCCCATAATCAGACATTCTTTCTGATTTTCCATATCAATTGCCAAAACAGAATTGTGATTCAGTACTTTTGTAATTCGATACACGGAAACTCCCCCTTGTTATCTTGGAGCAACCGATCAGGATTCGTAGATATCCAGGGCCAGCAAATCTTCGCCAGGCTTTATATGACCGGTTTTCAGCAGACGCAGAGCCTGATTATCCTCCATTGTGGTAAACAGCACCGGAGAAGAAGTGGAGGAAGCGTTTTCGCGAATATAGTCCAAATCGAATTCCAGCAGGCGGTCACCTTTCTTCACCTGATCGCCTTCCTTCACCAGCGCCTTAAAGCCCTTGCCTTCCAGCGCCACGGTGTTAATGCCCACATGAATGAGCACTTCAATATCTTCTTCCAACTTCAATCCCAACGCATGCTGGGTGTCAAATACAAAGCTGATTTCTGCGTCACAGGGAGCCGTCACAACACCTTCGCAGGGAACGATGGTTGCGCCGTCACCCATCATTTTTTCAGCAAAAGCCTCATCAGGCGAGGCGGTAATAGGTGCCGCTTCTCCATGGAATGGGCTGCCAATCACAATGGTCCGCAGCAACTTACCATGCTCAACAGGCTTTTCTGCTTCTGCTTGTGGAGCTTCCTGTGCTGCCGGTGCAGATGCTGCAGAAGCTGCACCGCTGCGGAGATAATCCTCCAGATGTGCTTTGATAATGTTCACTTGCGGTCCATAGACCACCTGTACGCCCTCACCCTTTTGGATGACTCCAGCAGCGCCTGTCGTCTTCAGTACAGCCTGATTTACCTTGCTGCCGTCATGTACTGTTACACGCAGACGAGTTGCACAGCAGTCCACATCCTTAATGTTATCCGCACCGCCCAGACCTTGGGTGATTGCGGCAGAAACTGCATCCTGCTGATTGCCTTCCGCTTTACGGGCATTATAGTCTGCTTTGGTATAGAGCTTTGTCTCCTGATCTCCTTCTTCGCGTCCAGGTGTCTTAAAGTCAAACTTTTTAATTAAGAAAGAGAACAGGAAATAGTACACCAGGAAGAATACAATACCAAGTGGGATGATCAACAACCAACTGGTTTTATCATTGCCCTGTAAAATACCGAACAAAGCCAGATCAATAAAGCCGCCAGAAAAGGTGAGGCCTACGGTGATATTGAAAATATGGCACAGCATGTAAGCCAAACCGGCAAACACACCGCTAATAACAAACAGCATAGGAGCTACAAACAGGAACGAGAATTCCAGCGGTTCCGTAATACCGGTAATAATCGAAGTCAAAGCAGCGGACAACAGCAAGCCGCCAACCTGCTTTTTCCGCTCAGGACGGGCACAGCGATACATGGCCAATGCGGCTCCCGGGAAACCAAAAATATACAAAACAAACTCGCCGGTAAAGCACCAAGTACCTGCTGTAGAGAAGTGTGTGACCGTGGGATCTGCCAACTGGGCGAAGAAGATATTCTGTGCACCGGAAACCATAGTGCCGGCCACTTCCATAGTTCCGCCTACAGCTGTCTGCCAGAAAGGCAAATAGAAAACATGATGCAGACCGAAAGGAATGAGCAAACGCTTAATCATACCAAACAGGAAAGTTCCAAAATAACCAGAGCTATAAACGAGTGTTCCCAGCTGGTTGATTCCCTGCTGAATGGGCTGCCAAATAAAGAACATCAAAATGCCTACCAGCGCATATACCACTGTACTGATAATCGGCACAAACCGGGTACCGCCAAAGAAGGAAACCACCTGAGGCAGCTGGATTTTATAAAAGCGGTTGTGCAGAGCTGCCACGCCAAGGCCTACAATGATACCGCCAAAAGCACCCATTTGCAGAGACTGAATCCCCAATACAGAAGCGACAGAGCCTTCCAGCAGGTTATCCGGGCCACCGGTCAAGTTAATCATAGCAGAAATACTGGAGTGCATCACCAGGAAAGAAATGCCTGCAGCCAGCGCAGCTACTTCTTTTTCCTGACGAGCCATACCAATTGCCACACCGATGGCAAAAATTAGCGGCAAGTTATCAAAAATAATACTGCCGCAGCTGTTAAACACCGAAAAAATGAAGTAGGGAATGGTTCCCGGCCCCATAAACGATGTTAGGTTGTACATGTCCAGCGTAGTTTCGTTGGTGAAAGAGCTTCCGAGCCCCAGCAGCAAACCGGCTACCGGGAGAACGGCAATGGGAAGCATAAAGGAACGTCCCACGCGCTGCAATACGCCAAAGATTTTGTCTTTCATAAAGTAACCTCCTTAACTGAATCATATAGATATGTCTCGGTCAGGGCTTTCTCACCCGGGTTTCCTTATAAAAACAAAGAAAGCACTAACCAAAAACTACTACATACCATTACATAATAGTTCCAAGGTTAGTGCCTGACAAAACACAGTAACACACCTTTATCCATCTTTTTGCAAGTCCAGTTTACCACAAGAAAGGTGTGTTGTCAATTGTTTTTTTACATTTTAAACGATAATATAAGAATATTTTGCGGATTTATCCTATAAATGAGCATAAAAAAACGGTCACCCTTTTGGATGACCGTTTTTTGTTGGCATCTTTCTATCGTCCCGGGCCGTCGCCAGCCAAGTATTTTCGACATCAACGAGCTTAACTTCTGTGTTCGGGATGGGAACAGGTGGACCCTCGTTATCATCGACACCAACTATTCTGTTTTGCTTCCGTTCAGAAAGCTTTATTATAATACCACACCTTTTTTGAAAATGCAAGCCTTTTTTTAAATTTTTTTCAAAAGATTTTTGTTTTTACAAGGCCACCTTTCTCCTTGACTTTTTCTGGGAAATCACGTACAATAACAAGAGCACTATTGCAACTTTGTTGCTTTCTTAAATATACATCATAAATATCTCGAGGTGTAGCGCAGATGGTAGCGCGCCTGCTTTGGGAGCAGGATGCCGCAGGTTCGAATCCTGTCACCTCGACCAAGCTGGGCCCGGATGCAAACCGCATTCCAGGCTCAGCTTTTTATTTACGCTGTTTTGCTTCCGCACAGACTTCTTCATTGACGAGCTGAGTTTCTGCGTGATACAATAAAATCAGTTTGAGACCTTTTCTGCTATTAAATAAAAACGGGGTGCTGATATGAAAAAGGTAGCCTTGCTAATTGGTTTGCTTCTGCTATGCCTTGTTTTTGGAGCTTGTGATCCGTCCTCTTATCGATTCGATTATCAAGACTTGAACGATAAGGCAGTCCGCGTCGAGCTGATTCAGTATGACAATCCCGACCAGCACCAATTTACTTTTTGGGTTTCTGACCATTCGTCTGATCTCGCGCCATTTAAAAGCTCCCAAGTGACAGTCATTCAAACATTAGACAACGATAAGAAGTCTGATTTTTTAAAACAGCTCTCTAAAGTAGATATTTTGAACCAGTATTATGCCTACGATTCTCCCCAAGGAATTTGCATTAGAATTTGTTATTCCCAAGGAGATTTTTTGATTCTCAACTGCAACCAGGAGGAAAAAACATTTCAAGGATATATTGGTACATATTTTGAAAGCGGAGAGGTGATAGATTTTATTGGGTCATTCAGCAGCTACGGTTCGTTTGAATCTCTTATTGATGATTTTTTTGACACAACCATATGATACCTTTATACCGGATAGTCTACCTAATAAAAAATAAACTCCCAAATGTCGTTTGAATACATTTGGGAGTTCGTTTTTATCAATGGGTAACTGCACATTACAAAACTGGCTTTACAGATGATTTTGCTTTTTCCAAATTGGTCTGAGAAATCTCCCGCAGCTTTCCTTAGAAAGATTTTTCAAATGCTCCAGCTTGTCGAGAAATATGGCTATACTCTCTTTCAACTTAATTCGCTTAAACTCCATAACATAGATCACAATAACACCCAAAATCACGGCATGTTTTCTATCACGCAGACGGGATTCGTATGATAGTTCCCCACCCTTTCTTCGTTGACTTTTTGAAAAGGGTGATGTACCCTTAAAAAGAAGCCTGTAACCCGCTCACTATACCATCGGAAAGGTTATTCATTTGTATAACTGCCATCATTACCAGGGAGGATTTGACCATGATACGGGAGATTATGAAAGACCCACTGTTTTTAGCCCAGAAAGCAGAGCCAGCCACGAAAAGCGACCTGCACACTGCACAAGACCTTTTGGAAACCTTGCAAGCACATCAAGAAGAGTGCGTGGGGATGGCGGCCAATATGATAGGCGTTAAAAAAAGCATCATTGCCTTTGACAACGAGGGAACCTATATGATCATGTTTAACCCGAAAATTGTCAAGAAATCAGAACCTTTTGAAACCGAAGAAGGCTGTCTTTCCTTGCCCGGTACCCGAAAAACCAAACGGTGGAAATCTATCAAGGTTCAATATGAAAATGAGCAGTTTCAGCAACGCCTTAAAACCTTCCATGGATGGACTGCCCAAATTATTCAGCACGAATTGGATCACTGCGCAGGAATTCTGATTTGATAGAATATGGAGGAATTTTTATATGTTTCATAATAAAACCGTTGTCGTAACCGGCGGTGCTCGTGGAATTGGAAAATGTATTTGCGACGAATTTAAAAAGGCAGGCGCCAATGTCTGCGTAATTGATTTGTTAGAGAATCCCTATTTCGTGGGAGATTTGGCCGATGAAGCCACTTTGCGGCGCTTTACCGAAAAAGTAATTGCCGATTATGGACAAGTAGACGTGTTAGTAAACAACGCCATGCCTCTATTTAAGGGGATTGACAATTGCACTTATGATGAGTTTTTGTGTGCTTTGCGGGTAGGGGTAGCTGCTCCTTTTTATTTGACCCAGCTATTTCTTCCCTATTTCACGCCGGGCGCTTCCATTATCAATATTTCTTCCAGCCGTGATCGAATGAGTCAGCCTAATACGGAAAGCTATACCGCCGCCAAAGGTGGCATTGCCGCGCTTACCCATGCCCTCGCCGTCAGCCTTTCGGGAAAAGTACGGGTAAATTCTATTTCTCCTGGTTGGATTGATACCACAGACACGGTTTATAGCGGCCCTGATGTCTTTCAGCATCCTGCGGGGCGTGTAGGAAATCCCATGGATATTGCAAATCTAGTGCTTTATCTGAGCTCGGAGAAGGCAAGTTTTATTACCGGAGAAAATATTTGTGTAGACGGCGGGATGACCCATTTGATGATTTATCACAATGACTATGGATGGAAACTCGATAGGGAACTGTAAATACTTCCACAACCCGAACCTATAAGGAAAGGACGGATAGAATGACCGCATCACTCCAGGCTATTCAAAACAAATTGTTTGCATTGCAGGATACCTCCTACCGGGATTTCCAGTGCAAGCTGACACCATCCATCACTCCCGACAAGGTTATCGGGGTGCGGATGCCACAGCTGCGTAAAGTTGCCCGGGAAATAAAGGGCTCTATAGAGGCTACAGAATTTTTAGAGACTCTCCCCCACTCCTATTATGATGAAGACAATCTACACGGGCTTTTACTTTGCCAATATACTGATTATGATAAAACCATTGCGGCCTTGGAGCGATTTCTGCCTTATGTGGACAACTGGGCTACCTGTGACTTGCTTCGGCCCAAAGCTTTTGAAAAACATCCTTCGCAGCTTCCCCAGCAGCTCCATCTCTGGATGAAACAACAGCATGTCTATACCGTCCGTTTTGCCGTTGGAATGTTGCTGACCTTTTATCTGGATGAAGCCTTTGAACCTCAATATCTTGCCTGGGCATCGAGCATCCAGCGCCAAGAATACTACATCAACATGATGGTCGCCTGGTATTTTGCTACGGCTCTGGCAAAGCAGTATGAGGCTACCATCCCCTATTTACAAGAAAACCGACTCCCACTCTGGACACACAATAAAACCATCCAGAAAGCCATTGAGAGCCGGCGTATTTTCCCTGAACAAAAAGCTTACTTAAAGACTCTTCGCCGAAAAGCCTAATATTTTATAATAAAAAGCAGCGCAGCCCATGGTTCCCCATGGACTGCGCTGCTTAAATTTCTATTGATTTTGATTTAAAACCGCACGCGGATGGTCTTAATCTCATAAGGATGAATGGTAAAGGAAACAGTATTTCCCTCCACAGTCACGTCGCCAGTTTTATTTTCCATCAAATCGCAGTCTTCCGCACTCTTCACAGTATGACCTAATGTCAAAACTGCATTGGTACGTTTATTCTGCTCTTCAATCACACGCAAGATCACGCCATCGCCATCTTCTGCGCGCTTCACGGTCTCCAAAATCACATTATCATGATTTACAGACACGAAGGAGAAACTGCTGCCAGCCTCGCCGCCGCAAACTGCCGTCAAAGGCTGGTTCAAAGCGGTGGCTTCTGCCTGGGTACCGCCATCCTTCCAGCTGCCGGCATGAGGATACAGAGAATAGGTAAATACATGCTCCTCATTATCCGTGTTGGAATTGGGCTCGATACCGGACTTAATCAGCGTCAACGCAATCTCGCCCTTGTGTACGGAATGGCCGTATTTGCAATCGTTCAGCACGGAAACGCCATAGTCGCCTTCTGACACGTCTGCCCACTTATGGCCACAGCTTTCAAACCGAGCCTGGTCCCAGCTGGTATTGGTATGGGTTTTCCGTACCACATTACCAAACTGAATGTCAAAGGAAGCTTCGTCCGTATGAACATCTACCGGCATAAAGACTTTCAGCAAGTTCTGATGCTCATGCCAATCGATCCATGTGTCAAAATCAATGCGGCGGTCGTGCGCATAGAAACGAATCCGCTGCTTCATTTTCGACTGCATAAACACACGTTCAATGGTCAGTTCAGCAAACAACGGGCCATTAGCAGTCCATTCCATCCGGGAAATCTCGGTAACATCCCATCCCTTTTCGGTATAGAAAATATCAATATCCCAGTTATCAAAACACATGGGCTTATCCTCAAAGACGCGCATACGATTGCCCTTTTTGCCAGCCTGGAATACTTCACGTCCATTTTCTTTGTCAAACAAGGAAGTAAACATACCGGTTTCGTCAATGGCAACCGTATAATAAGGGGTCTCAATGGTCAGGCAGCCGTCTTTTTTGCCCAACGTAAAGGGAGTATCTGTTGCTGCCGCTTCGCCCTGAGCAAAGGTTTTCCAGCCCTTGGACGGAACGTTTTGAACCAGTGCATAAGCCTTTCCGTCATATTTCTGAACAGGGGCGCCAGATACTGCATTCACGCCTTCCGGCAGCTCAACCATTCCGGAAGCCGTAAACCCGGTGGTATTGAACACAGTGATGCCTTCTCCGGAACCAGCCACTGCCTTTTCACGTTCCGAAAGCAACTTTCCGCCTTCTTCTGCCAGTTCGGCATATTCTTTTTTGGTAACCTCATACACTTCGGCAATAGAGGAGCCCGGCAGAATATCGTGGAACTGATTCAGCAGTACCACTTTCCACAGCTTTTCCAGCTGCTCCGCAGGATATTCTACACCCTTCTCCGCAGCCAAAACACTCAACAGCTCAATATCACTGAGCAAAAACTCGCTCTTACGGTTGCTGCGCTTGTTACGGGCCATACTGGTATAGGTTCCGCGGTGATATTCAAAATAGAACTCTCCGGTCCATACCGGTAAACGGCGGCTGTCTTTTACCCGTGCTTCCAGTTCCTCAAAGTATTGCAGAGGGCCACACTGACGCACCGTGGGGACCCCTTTGATACCCTTTTCCATCCGGCGACCGGTTTCCAGCATTTTGCGGGTAGGACCGCCGCCGCCGTCTCCATAGCCATAAGCGATGAGGATATCATTGTTCATTTCTTTATTTTGATAACGCTCCCAGCCGCCCATAATGGCGTCCGGATGAAGCATACCGTTATACGTAGTGAAGAACCGCTCTGTACTTTGTCCCACACCCAGAGTCGAAATAAAGTGGGCCAGCACTTGGCTGCCATCAATTCCTTCCCACATCATGGTGTCATTGGGAACCATATTAAACTGGTTCCAGGACAGCTTGGTGGTCATAAAATAGTCGATGCCGGATTTTTTCATAATCTGCGGCAGGGCACCGGAATAACCGAATACATCCGGCAGCCACAACACACGGCTGTCTTTGCCGAATTCTTCTTGAAAGAAACGCTTGCCGTACATAAACTGACGCACAAGGCTTTCACCAGAGCTGAGGTTACAGTCGGCTTCCAGCCACATACCGCCTTCCGGCTCCCAGCGACCTTCCTGAACGCGTTTTTTGACCTGTGCATACAGTTCAGGATACCGCTCCTTTAAAAAGCTGTACAGCACCGGCTGGCTGGACATAAACTTATACTCGGGATACTCTTCCATCAGCTTCAATACGGTGGCAAAGCTCCGGGCGACCTTTTCACGGGTCTGTGCAACCGTCCACCACCAGGCCACATCAATATGAGTATGGCCGATGCAGCTGGCGATAACGTCCTGATAACCGGCCATTTCGCCATATACCGTCTTGGCCAGTAAAGCCCGTGCCTCCTTTACAGAAGCATAAAAAGCTTCCGAGGGAACCTTTCTCATATCCAGCAGGTTTACAGCATCATTCAAAGCCGTACACAAATCGATATAGGTTTTTCCCTTGGCATCCATACGGGACATTGCCCACAGGGGAACTTGAATATCATAGTACAGGCCATTAACATCAGGCTGCAGCTCCTGTATATCTGCTAACAGACGGAATTCTGAATGCATAATTCCCGTATAAGCCTGTAAATCAATGGTATACGTATCACCGGCTTTCGCACATTTATCCAGCAGAAGCTCTCTGTGGTTCATATCTGCGCCCTGTTTTACCTGTCCATTGACAAAAATCAGGAACTGCGGGTTTCTGCCGTCATCCCATTCCTCGATTTGTGTTCTCAAATACAGCCACATTTCCTTGTGGTCAAAACTTTCCGGTACGGTAAAGGTAGTACGGAACCAGTAATGGCGGTCATGCCCATACCAATGCATGAGCTTGGAGTCAAAATCGGTAAAAGGAGCTGGGTCTGCATCCACTTCTTCGGGACGCAGCCAAAACCCTTCTTTTACCTTCCAGTTATCCAACTGAAATTTCTGCGGAATGCGAAATTTTTCCAGCTGTGCGGCAATTACTTCAATACGTTCTTTTGCAAAAATCATAACGGTGCCTCCGTTGGAACAATGAGAATAAAATTAGAGGGGATACTCCCGGATATGATTCAGGAGCGTATCGACAGTGGTAAATGCCAAACCGGTTACGGTATCCGCACAACCATAGTAAATGGCAATTCTGCCGGTAGCAGCGTCAGTCAAAGCAGCGCAGGGGAAGGTAACATTCGGCACATCGCCTACACACTCGTACAGCTCTTCAGGCCCAAGGATATAGTTGCGGCTGCGGCCCTTTACTTTCCAGGGCTCGTCCAGATCCAGCAGTGCGACGCCAATACGATACACAAAGCCGTTGCAGGTATTGATAACACCGTGATAGATAATCAACCAGCCCTCATCGGTCTCGATAGGAACACAGCCGGGGCCGATTTTCTTAGACTGCCAGGCAGACTCGTCACCATTGATGGTGCCCATTACCCAGCGATGCTTGCCCCAATAAGTCAAATCCGGGCTCTGGCTGCAGAACACATCGCCAAAAGGAGTGTGGCCAGTATCGGAAGGACGGGAGAGCATCATATAATTTCCGCCAATTTTACGCGGGAACAAAACGCCGTTGCGGTTGTAAGGCAGGAAAGCATTTTCCATCTGATGGAAGGTCTTGAAGTCGGTAGTCCAACCCACACCGATGGTCGGGCCATGAGCGCCATTACACCAAGTTACATAATACTTGTCATCCATCTTGAGCACGCGGGGGTCATACCGATATTCACGCTTGGTAACCGCCGGATCGCCTTCGAACTGTACCGGTTTATCACTGATAGTCCAGTGGATACCATCCTTGGAAAATCCGGGGAAAATATCCATGCTGACAGAACGGGAATCGCAGCGGAAAATACCTGCAAAGCCATCTTCAAACGGAACCACCGCAGAGTTAAAAATGCTGTTTGCATTTTTCTGGTCATGCCGGTTGATGATGGGGTTCTCGGTGTAGCGCCACACAGGAGCATCCAGGTTTGCCGGCTTGTCCTGCCAGGGGATGTTGGGGAGTGCGTTGCCAATAATTTTTGCCATTGATAATTTCTCCTTTCAAGGCCCTTTCTGGGAAGAGTTATTCTGCTTTTTTTAGCCTCATCTCAGAAGGTGTCATATTAAAGTAACTGCGGAAGTGGGTATAAAAGTAGTTTAGGTTGGAATAACCCACTTCTTCTGCAATGACTGCTATTTTTTCATCGGTGTATAAAATATGTTCTTTTGCCATATTCAAACGGTATAGCATCACATATTCTGAAAATTTAAGACCTGTTTCTTTTATAAACAGTTGTCCAAGATAAGTTGCGTTCATACGCAACCTGTCTGCAATGGATTTAAGCGTAATATTATCCCGATATTCCGCACGAACCATTGCCAGCAATTTATTGATCAAAGTTGGCAATTCTGAGAGTTTCCGATTTAACACAGGGTCCATTTCTTCATCCTTTGAAACATGGTTCACTGTGCCATGAAGCTTCTCTTTAATAATTAACTCCACGACAGCTTCCAGTTTATCGGCCTGAATCGGCTTGAGCAGGTAGTCCCAGGCGCCGCAGCGAAGAGCTTCGCAGGCATAACCAAATTCCCGATGACCACTCATCATAATACAGGCACAATCTACACCGGATTTCTTGATCCTTTTTACCAAATCCTGACCAAATTCTTTGCCAATGCACACATCAATTAGCGCAAGCTGCGGACGGGTATCCACTGCACGGGCCAACGCATCAGAACAGTTGGTAGCGGTTTCAATCCGGGTTACGCCATAACTTTGCCAATCAATCAATGCCTTCATCCCAACCAAAATATTAGGTTCATCATCAACTATTAGCAGGGTATACATCAGAAGCCTCCTTGTTTGGGATATATATCGAAATGCACGCGCCGCCCTCCGGATTATTCAGAACTTCCATGGAAAACTTTTTACCATAAAAATAAGCCAGCCGTGTATATACATTATGCAGACCAATGGAACTGCCTGAATGGTCATCCCCACTTTTCATTCGTTCGTTAATAGCCGGAAGTTGGTCATCTTTCACACCAGAACCATTGTCCATCACTTTGATACGCCAGCCATTTCCTTCAGCCTCTCCGGTAACTACCAAAATATTATACTCACTGCACCGGTCAAACCCATGGGAAAAGAAATTTTCTGCCAAGGGCTGAAGCCAAAACTTAGGGGTTTTTACATCCAACAGCTCCGAATCCAGTACGATTTGATAACCAAAACTGTCTGGATACCGCAACTGCATAATTTTCAAATATGTTTCCAATAATTCTTTTTCTTCTGCAAAACGCAGTACATTTTCTTTTCGGACCATATCCCGATAAAGTCCGCCTAAAAGGGCAATGGCATCGGCCGTCATGGGGTTTTTCTCCAAAAGTGCCTTTGCTCGGATAGCCTCAAGAGTATTATAAAGAAAATGAGGGTTAATTTGATGCTGCATCGCTCTCATATCGGTTTCTTGCTGCTTAAGTTTCAGCCGGTATTCAATCCGAATATATTCATCCAAAGCATAGCTCATATTTTCCAGCGCAGTGGAAATAATACTATACTCATCTTTTCCCTGAAAGCGCGGACGTTCCAGTTCTTTAACTGCTTTAAAATCGCCTTTCTCCACTTTTTCAATCAACCGGAGCAAATATCCCAAAAAGACAGAATCATAGTGAACATTCCAAAAAATAAATGAAATCACAATTATGTCCAGCAAAGCCACTGCCAATATCAACATCCAAATAAGGCCAGCATTGACAGACAACAGTGTTCCAATATCCACGGCTGTCACATAAGAAAACTGATGGACAAGATCTTCCTGGCAATAATAAAACACCCATCTTCCGCCGTCCAAAAAGCTCCCCATAGGATTATCTGCCATATAAGCTCTTTTTAACCACTGTATACGACGAGTGTCACTAGAGTGAGAGCCCCAAATATTTCCACGCTGATCTATCACCGCATATTCCCCGATAAAGGGGTGCCTGGTGCTAAAAATTTCATCCCCATCTACCCAAAAGCTGATGGTTCCCAACATTTGACTTAGCTTTCCTGAAAGCATCACTTCGTAGCTTCCTAAGAGCCATACATCATCCATCACCAAATGTTGGCCTGGCTGTGCATATGTGATATTCAAATTACCAGCAATGTCGCTTTGAAGAGTTTTGTCACTTCCCCCATATGAATGCAACACCGCTCCCTTGACATAGCTGTCCCTTCTGGAAATAAACGAATAAATATAATGCGGGAATGATTGGATTTGTAATCGGGAATTCCGACTATTGATACCACGAAGATATATATAATTCATCTTGTCAGTGGAGTCAAAAAACGCAGTAGTATCTTCCATTAAAGGAATAGACGAATAAATCTGCCATATCTGGTCATTTGCATCATCCTGTTCTTTTTTCACTCGATCCACAATATCCTCATAAGCCTTGGTAGCATCCTGCCGTTGATTATCAATCCAGCTGCTTATAAAAAATGCCATCGTGCCTACTAAAAGGAGTATGCTGAATATCAGAACCAGGATTACTGCAAGGAGGAAACGTCTGCGATAAATTTGGAAATCAAAAAAACGGGTACGCATACTTTCTCCTCTGTTTCCAGTGTTACACAACATTTGTTATTCTCTTATTATACAACAGCGCCTGCATTTTGGACAGCTTTTTTTGAACATTTTCTCAATACTCTATGATCTTCTTTATCTAAAGACACCATAAGGCGGAGACAAAGCCTTTCGGCCCTGTCCCCGCCTTGTCAGGTGAGATTAGATAATTTTCGTTTTAGCAATCAAGCCAGACGATAACTTATTTGAAGTATTCGTCAACCTGCTTCTGAGCCTCAGTAATGATGGTCTGCAGGCCAGCGTCGTTCAGTTCCTGGATCATGGTGGGAACCAGCTCATCAGGATCTCTTGCGCCAGTCAACAGGTCAGCCTTATAAGTGCTCCAAACCTGGGTGCAAGCGGACAGCTCGTTCTGGATAGGACTAATATCCATTACGAAGCCCATGCACACGGACTCGGTAGCTTCATCGTTCTGAGCCTTGATTTCATCCAGCTGGGTGTCAGGTTCGGTGTCGAGCAGAGTACGCACGAAGAAGGAAGCCTGAGAATAGTTGGTCCAGCCGTTGGTCCAGTTGGTGTTCAGCTGATGAACAGCCTTACGGGTCTCGCCGCTGCCGTCGTCCAGCTCTTTGTTAACATACTCGAAGTGGACGCCTTCCTTACCGAAGGACATCATGTCACGCATGGTGGTATCGGTGTTGGCCAGCTCCAGAACCTTCAGAGCCAGATCAGCGTTCTTAGAACCAGCATAGATAGCCTGCATGGAACCCTGAACAGTGGAGGAAGTGTAGATAGGACCATCGATAGGATCAGTCAGGTCATACTGCTTGATGTTCTGGTTGGTTGCCCAGCCAATAGCAGCAGCCGGCCAGCCTTGGCCAGAGCCAAAGAAGCAGTTCTTGTAGTTTTCTTCGGAAACGTTAGCATCCTGGTTGATGTAACCAGCTTCATACCAGTCACGGAGCAGGCCCAAGTTGTGGAGAACTTCTTCGTCTTCCAGAACGTTCACAACTTTACGGTTCTGATCGTCTACGCGGACGCCCAGAGCCTGGAGGCCGGTGCCCAGATCATCAAACATGTTGAAGAAGCCGTTCCAGGGGTTGCCCTTGGTCAGGTATACAGGATAGAAGGTATCGCCTTCGCCTTCCTTAACCTGCTTGAAGATAGGAGTCAGGTCGTCCATAGTATGGACAGACTTCACATCGATGTTGTATTTCTCTACCAACTCATGGTCGAAATACCAGAACTGAGTCATGGAAGAATCCTTGTAAGTAGGAACTGCATAGATCTTACCGTCGATCTGTGCGCCGGTCCACAACTCTTGAGGAATGGCGTTGTACAGGTCAGGAGTTACGCTCTGAACCTTCTCCGTAATGTCCATGAAAGCGCCCTGCTGTACGAACTGGTTGTAAGTGGAGCCCCATGCGAACATGATATCGAAGTAGTCACCGCCGTTGATCATTCTACGGAAGTTTGGCTCGTAAGCGCTCCATTCATAAACCGTTACATTGACTTTTGCGCCGATGTTTTTCTCAGCCAGATAATCGTTGATAGCAGCGATGCCATCATCAAAATCTGCAGGAACTGTACCGCCGATGCCATACCATTCCAAGGTAGGAACGTCGGTATTGTTGGTGCTACCGCCATCATCTCCGGTGCTGGCCGTGCCGCTGTTGTTGGAGCAACCTGCGAACACGCTTGCAGTCATAGCCAGAGCCATGGCAAGTGCGAGAATACGCATTTTCTTCATGATTTTTCCTCCTACTAAATGTAAAATAGGTTTATCTTGCAGCCGGACTCTCCGGCTTTGGGATACAAAGTAATAAAGATAACAGGGAATCGAATTAGCCTTTTACAGCACCGACAGTCAAGCCGGAAATAAAGTATTTCTGGAAGAAAGGATATGCACAAGCGATGGGGAACACGATGATAACCACGATAGCCATACGAGCAGCTTCCTGCGGCATATTAGCAATCAATTCAGCGGTAGAACCACCAACGGTTGCGATCTGCTGTGCCAAAGCGGTGATATTAGTCAAAATGGACTGCAGCAAAGCTTGCAGGCTCTTCAGCTTAGGCTCATCGATGTACAGCAAGGACTGATACCAGTCATTCCAGAATGCGAAGCACAGGAACAAACCGATTGTTGCCAGCAGAGGCAGAGAGATCGGAAGCACAATACGGAAGTAAATGGTAAACTGCCCTGCACCGTCAATCTTACCAGATTCAATCAAAGAATCCGGAATTGTCTGCTTAAAGAAGGTCTTACAAATGATAACGTTAAAGGAAGATACTACCAAAGGAAGAATCAAAGCCCAAATGGTATTTTTCAATCCCAGCAGGTTACCTACGATAAAGTAAGTGGAAACCAAGCCGCCATTAAACACCATAGGAATAAAGACGATCCAAGTAAGCAGACCCTTCAGCTTATAAGCAGGACGGCTCATGGAGTAGCCCATCAGAGTGGTGAGCAAAACGCCAAGCACAGTACCCACAATGGTTACAAACAGAGATACACCCAAAGACTGGAGAATCATAGTGCCCTGCTGCAACAGGAAGGTATAACCTTCAACAGAAAACTCTCTGGGCCACAACGAATAACCAAATTCCTGAATAGATGCTTCTGAAGATACAGAAATAGACAGCACCAAAATAATCGGAATAATACAGGTAAGGGAAATGAGGATAAAGATCACGTTAAACAGTGCATTGGTAGGATTAGAAATTCGATTAAATTTGTCAAGTCCATCCAATGCGACTTTTTCTTTTTTTGCCATACTCTCTCCGCCTCCTTAAATCATTGCGCTATCGGGATCGATCTTGCGAACGATACCATTGGCAAGCAGAATAGTAATACAGCCAGCCACAGACTGAACAAATGCTGCTGCAGATGCCATACCAGTGGTGCTGGACTTCAACATGTTGTACACGTAAACATCCAACGTGGTAACAACATTTTGAAGAGAACTGGACTGCTTGGGAACCTGATAGAACAAACCGAAGTCGGAATAGAAGATACGGCCAACAGCCATAATAAACATCATAATGATAACGCTCTTCATCAGCGGCAGAGTAATATTCTTTACCTGCTGCCAAATCGTAGCACCATCAATAACAGCGGCTTCATACAACGAACGATCAATGCCAGTGACCGTAGCCAAATAAACAACCATGTTATAGCCCAAGGCTTTCCAAACATTCAGGAAAGTAAGTAAGTACGGCCAAATTTCGGGCTTCATGTACCAGTTAATCCACTGGTCTCTGGGTTGATCAGCATAAAACCAGTTGTTGATCAAGCCTTTGTCATAGCACAGGAAAGCCCATACCAGAGCGGTGACAACAACCCAAGACAGGAAGTAAGGCATAAACATTGCTGTCTGATATGCCTTTGCAAGACGTTTACCATGGAGCATGGTGATCATTAGCGTAGCAGCTACAGGAAGAACAATACCTAAGATAATAAATACAAAGTTGTACAAAATGGTGTTGCGCAAGATCATCCAGATCTTGTTACTGCTGAACAGGAATGTAAAGTTGTCGAATGCACACCAGTCACTTTGAATCATACTCTGCAAGAACGTGCCATGAATTTTGTAATCCTTAAAGGCAATGATAATACCGATCATTGGCAGGAAGCAGAATAAGATGTACCAGACTGTGGTTGGCAGGGCAAGCAAAGTCAGCTCTGTATCATCACGATTCCAGCCCTTGCCTTTAATCTTGCCCGTTGGATTGCTGCTTTTTGACATGTGACTATTCCTCCTCTGTTTTTAGAATTGAACCTTAGCCAGCCCTTATTCAGTGAATTTCACAATCGATAACCGATATTTTCTCGGCATCCTCTGTCCCTATTACACAAAACTTAGGCCTTTGTTTTCCTTTCTCTTATTATAAATGTTATATCGCAATTTCGACATATCATTTTCGTTAGATAAGTTCATAAAAACGTTAGGTCCTCATGTCAAAATGTCAAGCATTTGTTTGTACACTTTGTACAAATGGCGTTAAAATATGAATTTTTTGATAATAAATCTAACGTATTTTGTGTTTCATAATTTTGTTTTATTTGTGAACAAAACTATTCTTGATTCGTCAAAAAATAGAAGATTTCCAAGGGGTTTCTAATGAATTTCTTCCAAAAACGTTCCCCGACCATCGTCTTTTCATACAAAATCATACTTTTAGGCCTGTGCCATATGTCTTGACAAAAATGAAATGCAAATCTACTATGTCAGACAACTTTATGAATATACTGTGAATTCATATATTCCATTTAACAACCGTCATTTTAAACAAAATGTATTTATAGCCATCTCCGTTTGTTAATAGACACCAAAGCACTAATTCCAATCACCGCCGCAATGATAATAATCACCAAAATAGTAATAATCATTGGCGTATTATCCCCCGTCATCGGATTGACCCCTGCGCCACCTGTTACCGAAGATTTTGCCATTGCAACCGTACATAGGCACAAACTTACCATTATTGCAAAAGCAACACCTGCTAATGCAAAAATCCATTTATTCTTCATCATGCTCCGTCCTTCCTTTCAACAACAGGCATCAAATTATTTGAAATGCCTTATCCCAATATCTTCATTTAATCATATCATTCATATCAATACTATATAGAAAATTATATATTTTAGTCGAAAAAATTTATATTCCCAACAATTCGTTGAAATTGATAAAATTATACCCTTAACTTTCTGTTTATTTTTTAATTTATGGTATTTTGCTGAAACGGTTGCCTGTTTTTTTGTATATAACCGTCGTTTTGTATTTTTTTACTTTATTTGCATTGATATTTTCAAACCATTTCCTGCAAAAAAAGGAGAGTGAGGAACATTTTTCGAAAACCCCTAAAATTTACGCTCGCTTAGCTGATTAAATTTTTTAATCCATTTTGGTCTCACAAAGTCGTTCTGACGCATTTATTCGCTCTTAGGAACATAATACACCTTATCACTTCACTAAAAGGTTTGCATAAAGAATATAAAAAACTCCCCTGAGGAAGGATTATATTTCCTGCCTCAGGGGAATAGGAGGTACGGCCCCTTTCATGGGAGACGTTTTATTTTTTAGTCTCAGTCAGTCTTATTCCTGAATATACTTGATGGATTCTTCGCTTGCGCCAATCTTCAAAGCAGCAATATAACCGGTTCTGGTGCACTGATCCACTTTGCCGGGATGGATGGCGTCGCCGATGACAAACACCTGGGCGTCGCCAGCAGCCTCTTTCAAAGCGCTGTAATCCACAGACTTCATGCCAAGAGCATACAAAACGGTATCGGCCTCCAGCTCCTGTACGCCGTCGGCGTTTTCGATCTTTACGCTGTTGGGAGTAATTTCCAGGCACTTGGTTTTGGGAAGCATGACCATATGGTTTTTCTCCATTTCCCATACCAGGGCCTCACGATACATGCCGAAAGCCTCATTGGCCACACGATCCAGCATTTCCACTACGGTTACCTCATGGCCCGTTTTCTGCAGGAAAAGACCTGCTTCGCAGCCTACCAGGCCGCCGCCGATCATAACAACCTTTTTGCCGGGTTTGCAAGTGCCGTCGTAGATAGACATTGCCTGCTTTGCGTTCTCAATGCCCTTGATAGGAGGACATGCCGGCAGAGAACCGGTTGCAATGATCACAGCATCGGCGCCAAACTCTTTGACGAATTCGGGAGTGGCTTCGGTGTTCAGACGGATATCTACATTGTGACGCTTGACTTCACGGATCATCATGTCCTTGAAATTGCGCAGGTCGGGCTTATCGATATCCACATCCGTAAAGTAGAGCAGGCCGCCCAGCTTATCGGATTTTTCCACCAGCGTTACCTGATGTCCACGGTCTGCTGCGGTAATAGCTGCCTGGATACCGGCAATACCGCCGCCAATGATCAGCACCTTCTGAGGACCTTTTTCCGCTGCGGGAAGCTTATCGATATCAAAGGGCAGGTGAGCAGTGGGATTGATGGTGCAATGGCCCACATACACTGCCAACTGTTCGCTGGTGAAGGGCAAATCGTCGTATCCCTCTTCGGGAGAGCCGGGGAAGCATTTGTAGCACCGCAGGCAACGACGAATCTGGGCTTCATCGCCATTCATACATTTTTGGGCAAAATTGGGATCAGCCAGCATTTGACGGCCAAAAACGGCAAAGTCGATCTTACCCTCGGCGATGGCCTGTTCCACCTGCTCGGGAGAGTTGATGCCGCCTACCGCGCCAACAGGCAGGGAGGTGTACTTTTTAACGATAGCTGCCTGCTCAATATTCAGGCCGTGCTTATGGAACATGCTGGACTCGGTGCCGGATTTAACGGACTCCTCATATACACCGCAGGTGATATGTACAGAAGTCAGGTACTTCTCTACCATTTGAATGAATTTACCGGTTTCTTCCGGGGTAATGCCGCCCGACTGATGATCTGTGCCGTCAATCCGCAACTCAAACAGGAAATCCGGGCCCACTGCTTCGCGAATTGCTTTGCAGATCTGAATGGGGAATTTGGCGCGATTCTCCAAAGAGCCGCCATACTCGTCGGTACGGGTGTTCATGAGAGGAGAAAGGAACTGGGTGAAGATGAAGCCGTGTCCACCGTGAACCAGAATGCCGTCAAAGCCCGCTTTCTGCATATAAGTAGCCGCCACTGCAAAATCATTGGCAATGCGGTCCATATCCTCTTTTGTCATAGCGCGCACCGGAACCCCTGCGGAGTTTACACAGGCAACAGGTCCAATGGCTTCCTGCTCATCGTTAAAGGGCACTTTTTCTTTGCCGCAGTGAACCAGTTCTGCCAGTGCGATACAGTCATGCTTCTTAATGCGATCTGCATAGGTCTTGATGGCATTAAAGGTTTCCATGTCCTCTTCCGGCTTTGCGAAGTCAAAGGGTCTGAATCCAGGAATACGCACAGCATCCCGGAAGTTAATATCGGTCTCTCCCAAGATGACGCAAGCATTGCCGCCTTTTGCCGGTCCTTCCAATTTCCGATAGGAAACTTCCGCTGCAATGGGATTTTGTGCTACCAGGCTGAACGCCATAGGAGCGCTTACGATACGGTTCTTGTAAACCCGGTTACCAACCTTCATCGGGCTCAACAAATGTTCAAATTTCATATTGTATTCCCTCTTTCATATTATTTTGAAAACAAAAAATCAGTCCAACTCTGGGAACTTCAGGTTCTTATATTTAGGCAGCTTTGCTGCAACTTCTTCCCGCTTCTTGGGGTCCATGAAGAAGCCTCCCTGGGTTTCTGCGATTTCGTCGCAGTGCACACCGCGGCCCTCTTCGGTGGTGCGGTCACGCTCCAGGCCATTCTCGGCAATGACAAATCTCCATCTTCCGTCTTCCCCGCGCTCCAGATCGCCGCCGGCGCCGCATACAACACACTCTACCGGATATTGCAGACCCTTCCACTGGGGCTGGCCCAGACACAAGGCATTGCTGTGGCAGTTGGGGCACCATCCGTAATCCGGGTCGCCCAGCCACTTTCTGTCTTCCGGCTTTGTCTGCAAGGCCTTCATCACATTGACGCCGATTTCTCTTGCACGGGCAATTTTCTCATCATACAGCAAAACCTGTGCCGGAGCCGGAACCTGGGTGGCCATATACATATCGACAATTTTAAAGCTGTTGGTAAAAGTGGTAGCCTGCATGCACTCCAGCGCCATAGACTGCCAGGAACGGGTGGAACCGCCTACCGCAATGAGAGCGCCTACACGGTCACGGGGCTCAATGGCACCGATTTTGGTGAGGAATGCAGACTCATAGGCCAGGTTTCTATGCATAAACTTCAGGAACAGAGAAGAAGGCATCAAATCATAGGTAGGAGCCGAAAAAATAACAGCATCCTGGTTCAGCATGACGTCCATGATCTTCTTCTTGTCGTCCGCATTATCCAGCGAACATCCTGTGTGTTTTCCCATAGACATTCCGATAGTGCAAGAAGTACAACCATTGCAATCCAGAATGTTGTAGTCCTTCAAGTTGATTCATACGGACCTCTGCGCCCATCTCTTGGCAGGCTAAGAGAGCTTCTTTCAGCAAAATTTCGGAATTACTGTTTTTTCTTCCGGCCGTTACGCCCATTACTTTGAATGCCATTGTCGAATCTCCTGATTTTTCAGAAACGTTGTTTATATGATTGTTGTTTACACTAGGCTGACTTCATGTTATAATTTTAACATAAATAATCGGGTTCAGTGATACAAGTATTTTGTCGTAATTGATAAAAACTATTTATATATGGGACAAATGTGGAGAACGCCATGGATACAAAACAACTTGCCTATTTTATAGCAGCCGCGAAATACCGAAACTTTTCACGAGCAGCCGATGAGTTTTACCTTTCGCAACCTGCTATCAGTCATCAAATCAAAATGTTAGAACGAGAACTGAATACGGAGCTTTTTGTCCGTAATACTAAAAAAGTGACTTTGACCGAAAGCGGTACCATATTTTTGGAAGATGCGAAAGCCATTTTGGAAGCTGTTGAACAGGCAAAACATAAACTCACGATAGCACGACAGCAACCTGTAGTTCTGCGTATTTGTCATTTGGCCGCAGCCACCCATATTTTTCTGGCGGATATTGTCAACGAGTTTCATCTTCAACATCCTACCATAAAAGTTCGACTGATCCGTCAAGATGCCTATGGAGTATCTGAGAGCGTATCCAGCCGGGATGCAGATATCTATTTTTCCATGATGACGGACCTGGCAAAATACCCCTTCCTTGAAACCGAAAAAGTCCAGGCCGATACTCTTTGCCTTGTCACCCGGAAAGACCACCCTGCTTTGCAGCAAAAACCGCTGGATTTTAAACAACTGGAAAAGGAACCATTTCTAGTCTTTTACCCCAATCATGCGCGCTATTTAAACAAACGGATTGCTTCGCTGTGTACACAACTGAAGTTTCATCCACAGATTACCGAACAGTATAATTTATACGAAAATCTGCTGCAGGCAGTAGAAGCGGGAACTGGAATTTCTATTTTGCCTTATCGGAGCCGTCATTATATGCAAAGCCATAATCTGGCTTTTACTTTACTTAATGATAGCTATAATGATCTAGACCTTGCCATGGCATGGGAACGTGAGAGCAAAAACCCCGCTGTTCCTCTATTTCTGGAATTATTTCGGAGTTATATGCAGGAACATCCAGAGAGATTTTAAAAATTTTATTTTAAGCAAAGCGATTAAGCTCTCTTAAACCACGTATCGAATTTATGATTTCCGTTTATATGAAAAAGCAGCCCTTCATGCAAACATGAAGGGCCGCTCTAAAAATAAGCAGGTATTGGTCTTAATTAAGAGCTTCTTTTAATGGATGTATACTTTCTTTCTCATGATAAGGAGCGTCAATCCTGCCACACCTACTAATACACACAGCACGATCGGAATAGCAGACATTCTTTCTCCCGTCTGAGGATTGCTGGTCGAAGAGTCAGAACTTACAGAAGAGGAAGGAGCAGATTCTTCGGAAGGACTCTCCTCAGAGGAGGACGTTTCGGAGGAAGATGTCTCAGAGGACGAGGATTCTTCACTAGAAGAGGATTCCTCTGAAGGCGTCTCGTCTGGGAATACTACTGCAAACAAAGCGTCGTAAGCAGCGTCCGCTTCCCTCTGATTTGTGAAGTTGCTGCCGTATGCCTCCACGGCTGCATCGTATGCTTCGCCGGTGATTCCCAGAGAAGTTGCTTCATCAATCAGTTCGCCAAGGTCTGTCTTAACGGCCATACCAGGAGCAATTCTCGCGTTGGTCGCCTGTTCATAAGAATAGGCCATTGCAATCAGAGTTTCCTCGGTAAATGCGTCGCCAGTGAACTGGAGGTTAATAGACTCATTGTTGTTTTCGACAGTGCGGTAACCAGTAGGAAGACTGATACTCGGATATCCGGCCTTAGCTGCGATACCGGTCGTCCCACCATTTAAGCTGATCAGCGCGTCCAGATCATAGGTATCGAGCAGGTAATTGATACCGTTCTTTCTGGAATATTCCAAGTCTGCGGCACGCTGCTCGGCGGCTGCCTGCATATCCTCGGATTCAGGGCTGATGTCATAGCCAACGCACTCTTCCAAGATAGTCTGGCCGTATTTAAGCCGCTCGGGATAGAGCTTGTTAAATTCGATGATGTCATGGAGGCTGGTGATGGAAGAATTCGTCAGAGAGATATTATGATTACTGAGGGAGTCAAGATAATTCTGAATATCAAGAGCGAAATCGTAATAAAGCACCTTGGAAGACGGAGCCTTCGGCAGGAGAGTCGACATAGCGGTGCCCGAATCATCAGCATAGACAATGGTTGCACCTTTTGCCTCTAGGGTTTCAATAGCTTTTACAAAGGCTTCATAAACGTCCGGCTGTGTCTCCTTGTTCGGGATACTGTAAACGCCCAGCCGCTTACCCTGCAGGCCAGCTTCGTCGAGATACTCCGTGTAGTCCGGTTCAGCCTTTTCGTTGAAATAGTCCTGATCGACTAGGATATCATTATCCACCCCGACATACATTTCATTGTCCTCACTATCATAGCCCTGCATAGCGGAGAGGAGCAGCGCCACATCGCTAACGTTACGTCCCATGGGGCCAGCGGTATCCTGGCTGTGGGAAAGCGGGATTACGCCGCTGCGGCTAACCAAACCCACGGTGGGCTTTAGACCGACCAGAGAATTAGCCTTAGTTGGGGACAAGATGGAACCAGAGGTCTCAGTGCCAATGGTAATAGCAGCCAGGGCCGCCGCGCCGCCCGCGCCTGATCCGGAGGAGGAACCAGATGGATTAATTACGCCCGGCTTATAAGGGCATAGGACCTGTCCACCTAAAGTGGAATAACCGCTAGGCATGCCGGAAGTGATAAAGTTGGCGAATTCGGAAAGATTGGTCTTGCCGAGAATGATGGCCCCGGCTTTTTTGACCTGTTTCACCAAGAAGGCATCTTCGTCCGTATAGTTGTTGGCCAAGGCAATGGAACCCGCTGTGGTGGGCATCCCGTCGGAAGCCTGGGTATTGATATTATCCTTGATAATGATGGGGATACCAAACATACCTTTTGCCTTGGAAGGATCCGCTTTGACGGCTGCGTCGCACTTTGCCGCCTCACTCAGTGCATTTTCATTAAGCGCGCGGATGGCATTGATTTTAATAGTATGGTTGTTATAGAGGTCAATACGAGTCAGATACATCTGAACTAGGCGGGTATAGGTCAGTTTTCCCTCTTTTACCATCGTCTGCATATCTGCAACAGTCGCATAATTGAGGTCGATCACCAATGTGTCCAGCGAAACTTGCAGAGAAAGCTCTGCTGTGTTGATATCGTCGAGAGTATTCTGCGGAGTCATGGACTTGGCCTGCGCCAAAGCATACTCTACATCAGCCGCAAGTTCAGGGTCTTCGCCTTTAAGGCTAACCTCTTGCGCTTGTGCGATCAAATCCTTCAGATCTGATAAAGCCGCTGTTTTGCTGGTTGCACAACTGCTCAGGCCATCTGCCTCCAATGCTGAAGCGGAGGGGAGAGAGAGCTGCACACAGCTGAAAGTCAGTGTTACGGAAAGCATAGCCGTGAGCACTTTTTTCCAACAAATACCCTTCACGTTTGTTGCAAAAGACTTCATGTTTATTCCTCCTTTGAATAAAAGATAAATCTGCCGTTTGAGGGAAAGCCACCCCGCGCAACAAAAAAAGGCGTTAACAGAGGATTTTTATTCCTCAGTTAACGCCTTTGCTAACAAAACATGTTCTGTTGCTTGCATTATAGACACAGCTCGATGCATTTGTCAATTCTTATGCTGTATTTTTTTCTTATTTCTATTTTTTGGATAAAAACAATTCATAAGTTATTCATTTTCTGCTTATAATTAGGAACTTTTATAGGCAAAAAAGTGTTGACCCCTCCTTTCATCCTAAATACTTCATCCTCCCATAATCGTTGTTTCCTGTTCCAAAAGGCGTTACAGTTGCTGGGAAATATGACACATTGATCTTTGTAGTTTTCACGTTCAACAATACCTATGTTTGATGTAAATAACATCAAACATAGAAAGCTTAAGGCTATCTGCTACAAAATCAACACATTATGTATTCTACTTTTCACTCTCTTATTTCTAAGCATTTAATTTCCTTGTATTACAAAAATATTTGTTCATTATTATTTTTCTATAAATTTCATACAACAGTTGTTATCAGGGCTTTAAAATGAAATGGAGCAAATTAAGATTTTCCTAAAGGCCTAACAAGTTTACTCAGTCAGAAATAGAAGAATACATATAGGCTGAAGTGCTCATTGCTAGATCAATAGTTGTAATAACGATTCTGCTTGCTCTTCCCATTATAATTTTATAGTAAGAAAAACAGAAAACAGCACGAACAAAATTTGCATGAGTACTATACCTCCTAAAAGAGTGTTGCAAAAAACAGATCGGCAAGGAATGAATAGCAGACATTTACTATTTATATACTATGCTGATAATAATAAAAACAGCCTTTTCTTGGATAAAAAAGCAGGAGATACGCTCCTTGCGGAACGATCTCCTGCTTCATAAGGCTTTTGTTTTCGCTTGTGATTCTTATTCCTTGTGTGCTCCTTGCTTGCTCCTTACGGAGGAAAACGGGACACTTTCAAGGAATTCACTGGGCTCCAAAACCATCCAATTTCCTGCAAAACAGCGTCCAAAGACGTACTGTAAAGCCAAGAAAATTATCTCTTGGAGAACTGAGGTGCGCGACGGGCAGCCTTCAGGCCGTACTTCTTACGTTCCTTCATTCTGGGATCGCGGGTCAGGAAACCAGCCTTCTTCAGAGTGGAACGCAGGTTCTCGGAATCGTACTGCAGCAGTGCGCGGGCAACGCCGTGACGGATAGCGCCGGCCTGGCCGGTAACGCCACCGCCTGCAACGCGGCAAACGATGTCGAACTTCTCATCGGTGCCGGTAACAGCCAAAGGCTGACGGACGATGAGCTTCAGGGTCTCAAGGCCGAAATAATCGTCGATATCGCGGTCATTAATGGTTACCTTGCCGGTACCCTGATACAGTCTTACGCGGGCCACGGAGCTCTTTCTCCGGCCGGTTCCGTAAAAATAAGGTGCTTTCTCGTACATAGTCTGCTTCCTCCTCTCTTAAAGTTCCCAGCTCTGGGGCTGCTGAGCAGCGTGGACATGCTCGCTGCCGGCATACAGGCGCAGACGCTTCATAGCGTCACTGCCAATGCTGTTATGGGGGATCATACCCTTTACAGCCAGCTCCATAGCCTTCTCGGGATTCTTTTCCATCAGAGTGTCGTAGCGGACGTCTTTCAGATGGCCGATCCAGCCGGTGTGATGATAGTAGTGCTTCTGCTCCAGCTTCTTGCCGGTCAGAACAGCCTTTGCACAGTTGATGATGATTACGTGGTCGCCGCAGTCAACATGGGGAGCAAAGGTGGGCTTGTGCTTGCCGCGGAGCAGCACAGCAGCCTGAGCTGCCACACGGCCCAGGGGCTTACCAGCAGCATCGATCACATACCACTTGCGGTCAACCTGACCAGCTTTGGGCATATAAGTGGACATAGCGTTTACCTCCTGCTTGTTGTAAAAACAATCAATATTACAAAGCCCCGCCCAAGGCAGGGCGACCCATTCGGGCAGCCTCCGGGCGCACCGGGGCTGGATTTGCTATATGATACTACCACACCCAGGCAGCGATGTCAAGAGGCAAATCTTATTTTTTTAATTTACTTTTGAATTTGCTTTGATTTTCATCGTTTTTTGGCTGTTTTCTCTTGCATACACAGCCGTCATTTCATTTTTTGTGCACGTTTCCGGCCCGGCTTCTATAATAAATCCCACAGAAACTGCTACCTAGCAGAAACACCGCCGCAAGGAGAAGCCACAGTACGGGAATTCCCAGAAACGCCAGCACTGCCGCCGAGAGTAGCTGGGAAACCAGTCCGCCCAGCCGAAGAGCAAAGCTCTGGACACTCATCAGCGTCCCTCTCATTTCATCCAGTGCATTACTTTGCAGCAGCATGGCATCCATGGTATCCTGACAGCCCATGACCAGATAATACAGCGTATAGAGCAGACAAAAAGCCGGAAGGCGCAGCCACAATGCCGCGGTGATCATGACAAGAGCCATTGCCAGCCGAGCCGCCAGATAAATACGAATCCTGCCCTGCTCCGTTTTCACTAATGTCGATAATTTACCGGAAACCACGCTGCCCAGCACCACAGCCGCCATACCGGCAAAGGAGAGCAATCCTAACAGGAATCCGATGTCCCAATTTTCCGCCAGTGTTTCCAGATGAGGCTGCCAGTACAGCTCCACTCCGGAGGTGGTAAACCCCATCACCACCGCGCCGATCAGGCAGACCATCAGCACCGGAAACTTTTTAGCGGCAGCCAGTGCCTGTTTCCCCTGTTCCAGCATCTGTCTCATTGGTGGGGAGGAGTTTTGTGATTTTTCCCGGTGAGGTATATCTTCCGGAACCAAAAAGCCAATCCAAATCAATGCTGCCGCCGTCAGTACAAAAGCCGTCACCAGGTTTCCATTATAGGGAATCCCCCAAAGGGAAAAACCACTCAAAATACCGCCTACCAGTGAACCGATTCCCATACTGCTGTATTGTACTGCGCTGTACCACATCTGAGCTTTTCCCAGCGCATTTTCGCCGCGTTCATGCATCCATCTTTCCATATACAGGGCGTCCAATGTGCCGGAACTAAAAGCGATTCCCGCTCCGCTAAGTACACAGCCCAGCAGCACTACTGGCACATTTCCAAACGCATAACAGGCCAGCGACGCCAGCGTCATCACCCGGGAAATCATCCACACCCGTTTTCGGCCCCACAAGTCTCCGGCAATTCCGCTGGGCATTTCCAACGCCATTACCGTGATAAAGTTCAGGCCGATTGCCAGCGAAAACAAAGACAGGCTCAGCCCTCGAGAAAGAAATATCAGGGTGTTGATGCAAGTAGTCAGTCCCAAAGAAAACCCAGACATGCCGAAACTTGCCAAATATGCCCACGGATGCAGGGAAGCTCCGGCTGCTTTACCCATTTTTACCGTCTCCATTCTGCCCTCGCTGCTTTTCTCCTTTATTTGCCGCCGCAGTGGGATAATGGAAAAAGGTCATTTCAAAGCTCTCTGTTCCTTCACCTGGGTGTTTATGAGCGTCAAGAAATGTCAGTATATAATTGGAAAATTCCAGCATTTCCTCCGGCGTACTGTATAAGACCCCCTGACTGAATCGGGGCAGAAACGGTTCTTCCTCCCCTTCGGTCATTTCCATGGCATCCAGCAGTCTATGGGTGTTTTCTGCAATTTTTTCCTGTACCAGTGCCGCCTGTAACCGGTCTTTTGTGGGAAAATTACCCACGCTGACAGTCACCGGGGTGTTTCGATAGAGCTTTGCCCGGAACCCGTGAATGATTTCAATGCGGTCCAGCTCCACCAACCCCGCCTGTTCCAGCGTCTGCAAATGGTGCCCGGCACTGGATGGCGCGATTCTCAGTGCATCGGCTATCTGTTTGGCGCTCATCCCCTCAGGATTGCGCTCCAGCACCGATAAAATTTTCTGACGCAGGGGATGCATATACACCCGCAGATCCTTTTCCGTTTCCAGATAAATCACAGTTCCGTTTTCCCGCTGCTCCCGCTTCATGGTAGGCCCTCTTTCTTTCCAAAATCGAAACATAACAATTCCTGTTATGTTATTTCCAGTGTATCATAACAATAATTGTTATGTCAAGAACTTCTCTGGAAAACCGCCGTTTTTTATGCTATGATAGGCCATATCAAAACAGAGAGGATGAAAGCCCATGCAGAAGCTGATGGGACAAATGCGCGCCGCCATGGAGCGGTATGAAATGATAAAGCCCGGGGACAAAATTGCTGTGGGGGTGTCGGGCGGAAAGGACTCTCTGATGCTCCTGACCGGGCTTGCCAAACTGCGTGCCTTTTATCCCGTGCCTTTTTCCCTGATCGCCATTACCGCCGACCCCTGTTTTGGTGGGCAGGAAACGGATTTTTCCGCTATTGAGGAACTTTGCCGGGAACTGGATGTGCCGTATCTCATTCGCCGCACCCGACTGGGCACCATTATATTTGAAGAGCGCAAAGAGGAAAACCCGTGCAGCCTGTGTGCCCGGATGCGCCGGGGCATCCTCCACGAAATGGCAAAGGAACATGGCTGCACCACCCTGGCCCTGGGTCACCACTTTGACGATGCCGTGCAGACCTTTTTTATGAACCTGTTTTACGGCGGAAAACTGGGCTGCTTTTCTCCGAAAAGCTATCTGTCCCGTCGGGATTTATGGATGATCCGCCCCATGGTGTTCTGTGAAGAGAGAGATATCCGCAACGCCGCCACCCGGCTGGAGTTGCCGGTCGTGAAAAGTCGATGCCCCGCCGACGGCTGCACCAGCCGGAAAGACACAGAACTGCTGGTGGCAGAGTTGGAAAAACGGTTTCCCGACCTTCGGAAAAAGGTCATGGGCGCCATGCAGCGCGCCGGATTGGACCACTGGGGGGAAACTAAAAAGCCGTGATCTATCTCAACAAAATTTTACTTCAGCGCCCTATTGACCGAGATTCCTACCTTCATGAACTTCCTGCTGTGCGAGCACTGCAAGAATCGGGGGAATTATCTTTTCCCGCTCCCGTTACCTTTTTGGTAGGGGAAAACGGTACCGGAAAATCCACTTTGCTGGAAGCGATTGCCGTTGCCTGTGGATTTAACCCTGAAGGCGGCACCAAAAACTTTACTTTTTCCACCCACCCAAGCCATTCCGATCTGTATAAAGCTCTGACACCCTCCCGCCTGCATCGGGAACGGGACGGATTTTTTCTCCGGGCGGAAAGCTTTTACAATGTAGCTACCAATATTGACGAGCTGGACGATTCCCCAGGCTGGGACCCTCCTGTAATCCAGAGCTATGGCGGCGTTTCCTTGCATCAGCAATCCCATGGAGAAAGTTTTCTCGCCTTGGTACAGAACCGCTTCGGCGGGCAAGGACTTTATTTGTTGGACGAACCGGAGGCCGCTCTTTCCCCAGCCCGACAGCTAACTTTACTGGCAGAGATTCACCAGCTGGTTTCCAACGACTCTCAATTCATCATTGCTACCCATTCTCCGATTCTGATGGCCTATCCCGGCGCTCATATCTGGCAGCTTTCCGCTGAAGGAATCGAATCCGTATCCTATGAGGAAACGGAACATTATCAGATTACCCGGCGATTTCTGGAAAATCCCAGACGGTATCTGGAATATCTATTGGAAGACACCTGAAAAAATTTCACTATAACTTTTTGTTCCATTCAGACTTAATTGCTTATGTTTATTTCGTCATGGAAAACTTCATTTCAAACTGACAGGCCTTTCCCTTTTCGGGAACCAGCATATGATCTGTCGGTGTATATCCGTTGTAGGAGATCTGACAGGACACGGATACCCCAGAAACCTGCTCTTCAAACGAAAGGAAAGGCTCTTTTTCCATTTTTTCCAGTACACTGTGTACCTCCCCCGCAAACAGTCCGGTTTCCCGCTGGGCCGCCGCAAAGGAATACAGCAATCCCTCTCGAACCGTTTGAAAAGATGGGACCTCAGTCTCTGCTTCTTCTCCCTCTAAAATAATGAAAAAAGAAACGCCGGTCATTACCCCATCCTTTTCCTCAAATTGCAGCTCAGGCAAGGGGATTTCTTCCATTTTCACTACAACAGTATTGGGGGCATATGGCTCCACCCAGTTTCCCGCCGCGTCCAGTTGATCAAAACTGCTCAGCCCCTGATACCGGCAATACCGGTTGTAATTTTCGCTGAATTGGGCCACAGTGAGGTCCCCCCGGTGCTTGGGAAGGGCATTCCAGCTCATGGCCAGCACCAGAGACAGGGCCAGCACACTCACAGCGCCCAGCCATCCAATTTCACGCCACCGGTTTACGTCCCGCACCGTCAGTGTGGAATCGTACTCCCACTCCAGCGTCTCCCGGTCTTCACAGGATCGATAGCTTTTCCACAGCCGCACCACATTGTAAACCGGAAGCCCCAGACCCATTCCCCATACAAAAACCTTCCACACACGGGACCGAGCCTGTGAAAGGGTCAGACGCTCTCCGCTGTCCGCTTTTACCCGCAGCCCAAGAATCCATTTTCCCGGCGTGCAAGCGGCAATATGGAGCCATATCGGTTCCAACAAGAGCATCAGCACCAGTCCGGCCACTGTATCCACCAGCTCCATGCCTGCCAAACGGTTTTGCAGGTTCCAATCCAGCACGAAAATCAGGAAAAGCTGCCACAAAGCCGTATACATTCCCAGATCCAGTCCTCGAGCAAAAAAACGACGGAACGGCGCACGCACTTGCGGTAGTACGTCCATTTTCCATTGGGGTTCCGGTTGGCTCTCCGGTTTAGCTTGATTTACTTTTTGTAAATATTTATTTGCATTCAACGTTTGGTATTGCACCTTATCTGCTTTCATTTGGGCACAGATTTCCCTACATTGGGCGATTCGCTCCCCTTGCTGTTCTAACTGTTCCAAATGCCGAGACAGTACGGCATTCATGGATTTCTCCCCTGTCTGCAATTTTTGAATTTCATCCAGAGAGAGCTCCAACATTCGCAGGAGCTTGATGCGCTGCAAAACTGAAAGGTCATCTTCCTTATAATCACGATATCCGTTTTCTCCCCGTTCGGGTGATAGCAGGCCTTGGCTCTCATAAAACCGGATATTTGCCCGAGTCATACCAGTAAGAGCTTCTATTTCTTTTATTGTCATGATACAAACCTCCTTTACTGAATCTCCTGTTTATATGCCCATTATAAGGGGTAAAGCAGGTTGACAGTCAAGGCTAACCATCAACTAATATACGAAAAGACTATTTTTTATGGTATATTTATCTACCATAATCACATTTGATATAGGGGGAGCTTATGATGTATGGTATTCATATTGCTGCTGCCAGAGAAAAAGATTTATCTGCTTTGCGAGAACTTTATTTAGAGACACGACAGTCTGCTTTTTTCTGGTTAGACAAAACCGCCATGAAGCTGGAAGATTTTGACCGAGACACCAAAGGAGAATATATTTTTTGCGCCTACATTGGAAAAGACCTTGCTGGATTTTTGTCCTGCTGGGAAGAAGACCGGTTTGTTCACTGCTTGTATGTTCATCCTAAATTCCAGAGAAAAGGAGTTGGGAGGAGGCTGCTTTCACAGGCAGCGTCTTATTTTGGAACTCCGCTGACACTCAAATGCCTTAAAAAAAATATCCCGGCACTGCAATTTTATCAGTCTTTAGGATGGAAAATCGAAAATAGCGGCGAATCCGAAGAAGGGAGTTGGTATCGGCTCAAATTCAATATTCCCGTTCCTACATAAACAAAACATCCGCAACAGGGAAGTCTCCCTACTGCGGATGTTTTCTTATTTTAAAACGGAAATTTCATCTAAACTATACCGGTTTAAAAATTCCATACATTCTTTTGTAATTTCTTCCCCAGGCATCACGATAGGAACTCCCGGCGGGCAGGGACAAGCTGCTTCTCCGGCGATTCTCCCCACTGCTTCTAATAAAGGAACCCGCTCCTGAAAAGCCAGTACGGCTTCCCTCGGGCTTTTTCTGACCGGGGGAAGAGACGGAATTGCCGGATTCTCCTCCAGCGGACAAGGAGAACCCGGTAAAGTTTGGATTGCCTTTTCCAACTGATCCAACTCTTCCTGTGTATGAAGCGGATTGGTAATGCATACAACATACGCTCCATCCTCATGCTCGGGTTCGATTCCCTGGCTGCGAAAATACTCGGCTGCTTCTTGTCCGGTCATTCCCAACGGGAGCGTTCCCACTGCCAGACGCGTTGGATCTGTCTCGCCTTCCGGCACTAAGAGCCCCTTCTTTTTGGCTGTGTCCTTCATTTTTTCTACTCTCTGGGCCAGTCGCTGCCATTCTCGCCGGCCATTCTTCATTTCCCATTCTCTTGCCAAATCAAGAGAAACCATAACGGGATAGGCAGGGCTGGTAGAGCCAAAAAGCGCCATTGCTTCTTTTGCCCTTTCTGCAAATTGAAACTTTTTGGCAAGTGGAGTTTCTCCTATGTTCAAAAATGCGCCGCCAGTCAGTACCGGCAAGGTCTTGTGCGCCGAACAGGCTGTCATATCCGCTCCCAGCGCCAGAGGATGGCGCCCCAGCAATGCCAAATGGGTTCCATGAGCATTATCTATCATAAGGGGAACGCCATATTCATGGCATACTCGAGCAATCCCGGAAATGTCTGACAATACTCCATAATAATCGGGGCTGGTAACATAAACCGCCCGGGCGTCCCGGTTTTCCTGTAAAGCTCGCTGCACATCCTCAGGGTGAAGCCTTCCGGCAAGACAAGGGCCTGCATCTGGACGAGGTAGCACCCACACCGGTTCAATTCCCAACAGCGCCATGGTATTGACAGCGCTTCGATGAATTACCCGGGAGGAAATCACTTTTCCACCCTGAGGGGCTGCCAGCCGGAACATAGCTTGGATACACAGCGTACAGCCACCAGCCGAAAAAAATGTGGCCCTGCTGTGAAACAGTTCCCGAGCCTGTTTTTCCGCCTCTGCAATAGGCCCGCTGGCCTCAAAAAGGCTGTCCGTGTCGGGAAGTTCAGTCAAATCCATATCATACAAATCGCGGGGGAAAAAACGACCTTGGTGGCCCGGGGTATGAAAGGAAATTCGATCCTTTTTCAGATAGTTTTGCAAGGCTGTGTATAGGGGTGTCATGGGAAATCCTCCTTTATTTTTCAGTCTTCCTCCTCTACGATTCCATCCCGTACCACATGAATCCGTTTATCGGGGATGTTGTGGAGCAGATGATGAATCCGCCGATAATAGAATATGATGAGAATGACGGCAGCACCTGTCCAGGCGGCTATTTCCGCAAAATAAATACCGTATTCTCCAAGCCATATAGGCAGAAGCAAAGCGCAGCCAATTCGCATGGTTAGTTCTGCCACTCCGGACACCATTGGGATAACCGTATCCCCCATTCCCTGCAAAGCAGAGCGATATAAATGGAGAAGATAAAGGATAAACAGCAGACAGCACATGACAAACAGATACGTATATGCAACATCAAGTACCGCCTTCACTTCTTCCGGCTCACCCGAAATGAACAGCAGCAGTATATATTTTCCGAAAAGGATCATGACGATTGAGATGGCAATGGCAGTAGCTACCGCCATTTTAATAGCAGAACGCATCCCCTTTCGGATTCTGTCATATTTCCCCGCTCCCAAATTTTGTCCGGCAAAGGTTGCCATGGAAAAACCAAAAGAAGTTGCCGCTAATTCCAGAAGCCCATACAGTTTATTGGTAGCCGTAAAGCCCGCTACAAAAATAAAACCAAAACCGTTAATGACAAATTGTACCACTAACCCGCCTACCGCGATAACTGTATTTTGAAAGGCAATGGGGATTCCCAGCTGAAATAACCTGCGAATCAGTGTCCAGTCCAACCCCCAATCCTGCTTTTTCATTTTCAGCAATGTCATTCGATGCAGTACTGCCAGACAGAAAATGCAGGAGCAGCCCTGGGCGATTACCGTAGCGGCAGCGGCTCCTGGAATTCCCCAATGAAATACCATGACAAACAACAAGTCAAGACCTATATTGACTACCGAGGCTACTAGCATGGCATAAAGTGGTGTCCGGCTGTCCCCGACCGCCCGCAAAATAGCGGCCATCATATTATAAGCGGTCACGATAGCAGCGCCGGAAAAAATAATTTGCAGATAGGAAAGGGAATTCGGTAAGATATTCTCCGGGGTATTTAGCAATTGAAGAAGAGGTTCTGTCGCAAGAAGGCTGCCAGCTGTCACTACAATGGCAATCACAGCAGACAGCAGTGTACTCATCGCGGTAACTTTTCGCAGGCCATCTTCATCCCCTGCACCAAATCTCTGGGAAATCAGTATGGAAAATCCCTGGGTAAATCCCATAATAATCCCCAGTACCATCCAGTTCAGCCAGTCAGCAGCTCCCAGCGCTGCCAATGCCTCTACGCCAAGGACCTGCCCCACTACCATTGTATCCACCATGGTATACAGCTGCTGACAGATACTGCCCAGCATCAGCGGCAATGCAAAAGACAACAGTAGTCCTGCCGGTTTTCCAGAGGTCATATCCTTTATTCTCTCCGCCACAATTTCTACTCCTTCCCAATATTCTTAAAAATGCGCATATGTTATAACCATACTATTTTTTTCCTGAAGATGTCAAGTGAAATTCTCTCCTTCTTCCCCTTCCCTTGACAAGAATTGCGAAGCGGGTATACTTTATATGAAAATAAAAGTATAATATCGAAAGGACGGGAATGGTTTGAGAGAACGGTTAGGTGAAGAAAAAGTTGGAAAACTTTTACTGCAATTTGCAGTACCCAGTGTCATTTCCATGCTGGTCAGCGCTCTTTATAATATTGTAGACCAGATTTTTATTGGAAATGGTATCGGAATAAACGGAAACGCTGCCACAAACGTAGCTTTCCCTTTAAGTACATTGTGTACGTCTTTGGCACTATTATTCGGAATTGGCGGCGCCTCAAACTTTAACCTGTGTATGGGCGCAGGTGACTATAAAAGAGCCGGAAAATATGTAGGAAACGCCGTGTTTCTCCTTCTCTCTTCGGGAATTTTGCTTTGTGTTCTGGTAAGGGTATTTCTTCAGCCGTTAATGTTGCTTTTTGGCGCAACTACCGACACTTTGGACTATGCATTGGAATATACGGGGATTACTTCGTTTGGTTTTCCGTTTCTGATTCTCTCAACTGGAGGCAGTGCCTTGGTACGGGCGGATGGAAGCCCTAAGTTCTCCATGGCCTGTATGTTGTCCGGAGCCATCATCAACACCATTTTTGATCCTTTGTTTATTTTTGTCTTTAAAATGGGGATGGCCGGCGCTGCCTGGGCAACTGTTTTGGGCCAAATTGTTTCGGGATGTATGGTTTTGTGGTATTTACTGCGCTTTCGTTCTGTTCATCTGGAAAAATCCTGTTTCTTTCCAAAATTGCGTTATTGTCTTCGGGTTGCCGCACTGGGAACTTCAAACTGTTTCAATCAGATTGCCATGATGGTGGTACAGATTGTTATGAACAACACCATGACCTATTATGGAGGCCTTTCTGTATATGGTCAGGAAATCCCACTGGCCTGCTCGGGGATTATCAATAAGGTAAATATGATTTTTTTCTCGCTGGTTATCGGAATTTCTCAAGGGCTGCAGCCCATTACCAGCTTTAATTATGGAGCAAAAAAATACGGCCGTGTATGGAGTTCATACCGCCTAGCAATTACTGCAGGTACAGCAATTTCCGTCGTATCTTTCCTGTGTTTCCAATTATTCCCCCGCCAAATTATTGCACTTTTCGGCTCTGGCAGCGAATCCTATTTTGTATTTGCAGAACGGTACTTCCGGGTGTTTCTATTCTGTACCTTTATTAACGGAATTCAGCCCATAACATCCAACTTCTTTACGGCTATGGGTAAAGCACCAAAAGGCATTCTGATGGCCCTTACCCGTCAAGTAATTTTCCTTTTACCTCTTCTGGTACTTCTTCCCATGGTGTGGGGAATTGATGGCGTCATGTATGCCGGCCCCATTGCCGATGGCGCCGCAGCGATATTAGCTATTACATTGGTCATTCGAGAGCGTGGGAAACTATTATCTATGGAAAAACAAGAGTCTCAAAAAGCATAAAAAACACCTTTTACTCATAAAAATCCCCCAATATACTAACTGTGTGTGTATGGGGGGATTTTTATGAACCGAATTGTAAACCATTAAAAAATATTAGGTTGACAAATATCGTAAAACGCGTTATAATTCCATAGGAATTCCAGAAACCATGATCTATAAAAAAGGAGTCCTGTGCATGAAACGCACGCTACAGATAACACTGATTGCTCTGTTTGCTGCTCTGACAGCTGTATTTTCCCAAATCTCTTTTCCCATCCCCATGACACCAATCGTATTCACTATGGGCGTAATGGCTGTTTATTTTACAGCTGCCCTTTTGCCAAAATGGGATGCTCTTCTGGCACAGATTGTCTACCTGCTTCTCGGTGCTATAGGTCTACCCGTATACAGTGGTTTCCACGGAGGGCTGGGAACTCTTTTAGGTCCCACCGGCGGATACCTGATTGCCTATCCCATTATGGCATTTCTAGGTGCTTGGATAAAAGAGCTCTTGGAGAAAACACATCTTCCTCGCTTCATCTCTTACTTGATTGCTCTGCTTATTACTTTGATTCCTTGCTATCTGTTGGGCTCCCTGTGGTATATGCAGGTGGGGCAAGTTGACTGGGCGGCCTCTCTGGTCGCTACTGCACTTCCCTTTATCCCGATTGATGCAGTAAAAGTCGTCTGCACTGCTGTTTTATCCGTTCCGGTAAGCACTGCGGTTTCAAAAGCAGGACTCCGTACCAAAAAAGCATAATTTCTCGCGAAAAAGGCGGAGTAGAGGAGTTTCTCTATTCCGCCTTTTCATTTTATATGTGTTCAACTGGATATACTGTAAACTCTTACTGTATTTTTGCGCATTTAGTAATGGTCACCACGTATGGTTTTGTGTACGTAATTTTCTTTTGTCAATCGTTTTTTGGGAAAACACCGCTGTTTTTCCCGCACCACTTCCCCGGACAGCAAAAACAGCGCCGCTACATTGGGAATGGCCATCAATCCGTTAAAGCTGTCGCACAGGTTCCAAACGGCATCCAGCCCCAGCTGACACCCCAGCACGGCCGCCACTGCAAACAAAACACGATAACTGCTCCGGAAACGATTCCCCGCCAAGTATTCCAGGGCTTTTTGTCCATACGCACTCCACGCGATCATGGTCGCAAAGGCAAACAGGGTGATGGAAATACACACAAAGCCCTTTCCCCAGCTTCCGAACACCGAAGAAAAACAGACGGTACTCAGTGCCGCACCGTCTTTTCCGGTGGAAAGAGCGCCGCTGACCAGAATGGCCAACGCGGACAGGGTACACATGAGAATGGTGTCAATAAACACCTGCAAAATCCCCCAGCAGCCCTGCTTACCCGGTTCTGCGCCGCCGCTTTCTCCATAAGCCATGACGGAACACCCCAGCCCCGCCTCATTGGTGAAAATTCCCCGGGAAACGCCGCACTCCATGGCACGAAGCATCACCGTTCCCCCAACGCCGCCCACCGCGGCCTGTGTGGAAAAGGCCTGGGAAACAATTAACTGGAAAGCTGGGAGGATTTTCTGTGGAAACAACAGCAGCACTGCCACACAAGCCGCCACATAGCCCACGGCCATCACCGGCACCAGTTTTTCCGACACCTTCGCCGCCGACTTCATTCCCCCGGCAGAAATCAGGAACAGCAGCACCGCCGCACAGACTCCGGTGAGCACCGGCGGCAGGGAAAAGCCCTCTTCCAGCGCACCGGCTATGGCGTTGGACTGGGCCATGTTGCCCATTCCCAGAGAAGCCAGCACACAGGCGGCAGCGTACAGTTTGGCAAGTCCCTTTTTTCCCGCGCCACGTTCCAAATAATACATTGGCCCGCCGGAAACAAGTCCATTCGGGCCTTTGGTTCGATATTTTACCGCCAATACCGTTTCCGCCCAGATGGTGGTCATACCGATTCCGGCAGAGACCCACATCCAAAAAATAGCCCCCGGCCCGCCAAGAGTCAGCGCCGTGGCCACTCCCACAATATTACCGGTACCGATGGAGCCGGCAAGGGCTGTCAAAAGCGCCTGCACCGGAGAAATTCTGCCGATTTTCTGCGCTTCTCCGGCGCTTTTCTTAGAAAGGCAGGAACCAAGCGTATTTTTTAACCAGAATATACAATGGGTAAATGGCAAAAAGCCCGTTCGGATACTCAAGTGAATGCCTGCCAGCAAAATTCCCGCTAACACCGGCCAGCCCCACAAAAGTTCCCGCAGTACCCGGGAAATGTTTTCCACAAAACCACCCCCAATCAGCATATGAGGGTGGTAGTAGTGATATGAATTCATGATCGCTCCGTGGACTTTGAAACAAAACAAAAAAGCCGTCCATTTGGACGGCTTTCAACGTGTACACTCAAAACTGAATAAAGGTGAAAGAGATTTAAGCGAGTCAGTAAAATCAGACTGACCAAGAAGTTATGGTCAAGCCCTCGGCCTATT
>JAHZDE010000006.1:45017-183476 GCA_019422525.1 Clostridiales bacterium | reverse complement strand
GAGCGTTCGGTTCGCATCCGAGAGGTCAAGGGTTCGAATCCCTCCAGGTCCACCAAAAAGGGAGATATGCTTGACAGTATATCCCAGTTTCCGCTGAAAGGACGGTGTCGTATGACTCCGTCCTTACTTTTATTTTGTGATGTGTACTTCTGTACATCATCCCTTATCGAAATGCACCTATAAAATAGAAACAATAAGGAGAGAAATGAAAATGGCAAGCTTTTTATCACAAGAACTACTCTGGACGAGAAAACCCAAAAATGTAATAATCTCGCAAGATGCGGTAGAGATTATCACGGAACCACACACCGATCTGTGGCAGCGTACTTACTATGGCTTTCAAAACGATAACGCCCCGGTACTTCAGATTCGGACAAAGGAACGATATTTTTCTTTCACCGTCAAGACTCAGTTTGACAGCAAGCGGCGCTTTGACCAGTGCGGCGTGGCGGTTTATCTGAATAGTGAGAACTGGCTGAAAGCGTCCATCGAATACGAAAACGAAAGTTTTCAGCGATTGGGTAGTGTAGTAACCAATCACGGCTACTCCGATTGGGCTACCACTGATATTCCTGCCGGAGTAAAGGAAATGTGGTATCGGCTCAGCCGGCGGGAAAGCGACTATTGTGTGGAATGCAGCGAAGACGGCGTGCATTTTCGACAAATGCGTATCTGTCACCTGTGGGACGGCAACGATGAGATTACGTTTGGCATTTACGCCTGCAGCCCAGAGGATTCCTCTTTTTCCGCGGTATTCAGTGATATGCAAATTACAGAATGTCGGTGGGAGGCTCATAAATAAAACCATCAGAAATAGAAAGATTTCATTAGCTCCTTTAGATAAAGATTCGTTTGATTTATGTATAAAGTCTCGACACGCAAGCCGTGTTCGGGACTTTTTTATTTTTACATGGCACCATTCTAAACTTCCTCTTTCGTTACTGGAATATAAGTTGACTTTTGTCCGAAATCGGATTATAATAGGCCCGTTGTATGTGATATTATGTCCGGTTTCGGACAATTTTTTTGATTACTGGAGGAATGGATCATGGAAGAACCAGAATTATATGAGTTGCTAATCCGTTATAATCAAATTTTCAAAGATACCGATGAAGTCTATCATCGCTTTGCCAACGCCTTTGGCCTTTCCAACTGCGCATTCTGGATTTTATACTTGCTGCGGGAGACAAATTTGCAATATACCCAGGCGGGAATTTGCGAAAGACTGCTGCTGCCCCGGCAGACAGTAAACTCTGCATTGAAAAATTTACAGGCTTTAGGATATATCCAACTGGAAAGCGACGGCAAAAATCAGAAAAATAAATTTCTGCACCTGACCCTCGAAGGAGAAAAATTTGCTGTCTCTACTATTGACCAAGTTTTTTTGGTGGAACAATACGCTTTGAAACAGTTTTCTCCTCAGGAACGCAAAGCCTTTATCGAAGTCAATGAAAAATACTGCCGGGGATTGCGGGAAGCTGCTGCAAAAATTATCTCCGATACATCGAAAAAATCATCTCCATCAAAACCAAGCAAAGAGGAGTCCCTATGAGAATTCAATTATCTGACCATTTTACCTACAGCCGCCTTTTGCGGTTTGTCTTTCCATCCATTGTCATGATGGTATTCACCTCTATCTACAGCGTTGTGGATGGGCTTTTTGTTTCCAATTTCGTGGGAAAAACGGCTTTTGCAGCTGTCAATCTGATTATGCCGGTTCTAATGGCTTTTGGCACGCTGGGCTTTCTGGTGGGAACCGGCGGCAGCGCTGTCGTTTCTATGGCCCTTGGAGAAGGGAAACGGGAGACTGCTAACCGGTATTTTTCCATGCTGGTATATGCCGCTGCTGGAGCCGGCCTGATTCTAACTGTGATTGGGCTGGTTGCGATGCGTCCCATTTCGAAGGCATTGGGAGCCGAAGGCCAAATGCTGGAAGACTGTGTACTATACGGCAGAATTTTAGTTTCGTTTGTTGCCATGTTCATATTGCAAAACCTGTTCCAGAGCTTCTTTGTAGCAGCGGAAAAGCCCAAGCTGGGCCTTTTGATTACCGTGGCCGCCGGGCTTACCAATATGGTTTTGGACGCCCTTTTTGTAGCCGTATTTCAATGGGGAATTGTTGGTGCAGCAGCAGCCACCGTTATCAGCCAAACAGTGGGGGGCATTATCCCGATTTTCTATTTCGCCGGAAAAAACGACAGCCTTCTCCACCTGACCAAAGCAAGGCTGGAATGGAAAGTGCTGCTGCGGGTATGTATCAACGGCTCGTCGGAGCTGATGACCAATCTTTCTGCCTCCGTGGTAAACATCCTGTACAACTTTCAATTGATGAAGCTGGCCGGTGAAAACGGCGTGGCCGCTTATGGCGTTATCATGTACGTCAACTTTATTTTCGCGGCGGTTTACTTTGGATACGCCATTGGCAGCGCTCCGATTATCAGCTATCAATATGGGGCAGCACGTACCGGGGAACTGAAAAATCTGTTTCGGAAAAGCCTGCTGATTACCGGTATGTTCGGTATCTGTATGCTGATTTCTTCGGAGCTTCTGGCATCGCCGCTGGCAAGCTGGTTTGTGGGATATGATCAGGAACTATTGGAATTAACCCGCCGCGGATTTCAAATTTACGCCCTTTCTTTCTGCATCAGCGGGTTCAATGTTTTCAGCTCCGCATTCTTTACGGCTTTAAACAACGGAATCATTTCCGCTTCCATTTCGTTTCTGCGAACGCTGCTTTTCCAAATGGCTGCCATCCTGATTCTTCCCGCCATTTTGGGAATTGATGGGGTATGGATGGCCATTTCGGCGGCTGAGCTACTGGCCCTGGCTGTCAGTATTCTCTTTTTTGTTACCCAGCGCAAGCGCTATCACTACGCCTGATATTTGGATAAAACAAAAAATAAGGTGGGAAAACAAGTCTATCCGGCTTGCTTTCTCACCTTTTTCTCGTTTCGGTAAAAACTTATTTTGACTTCATCGGGCGGGGATAATACTCCCCCTTATACTTCCGATACCCGTTTTCCGTGTCCACCAAAACGGCTTCATGCTTGGGAACCTGGTCCTCCTTGGGCGGCAGCTGCATATAATCTCCGAACACCATCCGCAGATACCGGTCATAGCCTATGGGGATGGGCATTTTTTCCCCTTCAAAGTCCACCCATTTGGCCTTGGCAAAATCTTCTGCCGGATAAGACCGCAGCATGGCGTCGTACCGGGCACACAGCTCCGTCACATATTTGGTTTTTTCTGTAATCGGATACCGAGACATGCGCTTTTCTGCAAATCTCCAAACACGATAGCGCATCTTCTGCGTGGGAGCCAAAGCCAATAGAATTTTCCCCACAACATACAGCCCTTTTCCCCGGCTGGTAGGCGCTTCGTTATTATTGAACATGGAGTATATAAGTCCCCACAAAATCTGGCATTTCCGGGCAAACGCCGAGTCCGGGCAGGCATCCAGCGGCAGGATTTCCAGCCGAATCCCATGGGAAATGTCCAAATCCTGCTGGCGCTCCTTAATAAACGTGGTTGTCTCGTCAGAAATAGCCGTGAGCAGAGAGCGGTAATAATGGTCCTTGTCCGAGCGGCAATAAACATACTTGGCATCGGCTTTTTCCGGCCAAATCTCCGCCAGACGCTCATAATCCTTTCGGGGCATGAACACGTCTACATCATCATCCCACGGCACAAATCCCTTATGACGGATAGAGCCGATACAGCATCCTCCGCAAAAATAGAAAAGAAGGCCGTTCTCCTTGCAAAAATCCCGGAAATACAGCAAAATCTCCATGGACTTTTTTTGAACCGCCCGAATCTGCTCTGACGTGGCAGCGCCATCGGAAGTAAATTTCATGATGAGCCTCCTGTTTTTTTACAAATCCCAACGAAATACGGTTTTAAAAGGCGTAGTCATATCCGTCTCAAAAATCCGCTGAATATCTTTGATGCACCGCACCGGCTTATCTTCATAGATAATGTATCCCAAACGGTTTTGCAGAGTCTTGTCCTGCATAAGCTCTACAGCCGTTTCAAAGTCCTGTCTGCCAGAACGGCTGCTTCCCACCAGAGTCAGCCCTTTTTCCAGCACATCACGGGTGCGCACCGGCACCGGGTTCTCGCTAACTCCCATGAGCATCACGGTACCCTGAGGCCGGATGCAGGTGATAATATCGTCAATGGCCCGGCCGCTTCCCTCACCGCCGGCACATTCAAAGGCATGATCCAGCGAGAAATCCCCCGGCAGCCTGTCCGCCATGCATACCCGATGGACAAAAGTGAAGCTGGACAGCTTGCGGGGATTCTTGCCCACCACGGTGATTTTGGCATCCGGCAAAAGCCGACGCAATACACAGGCCATCACATAGGCAAGGCTTCCGTCGCCCCAAATGCCAATGTCGTTTCTCCGGCTGTGAGCCAGCAGCTTTAGCCGGGTGGCGCTGTGAACCGCCACGCTGACAAACTCCGTAATAGCTGCCACCGATGACGGCACTCCTTCACAGGAAACCACCCTATCAGCCGGAAGCCCCACGACCTCCCGCATAAACCCGTCATAGCCGCTGGAGAGGAACCGACTTCCCCGGGCATAATTTTCAAAAATCATATCGTCGTCCTGTCCCGGCACGTTGGGAATCAGCACGACCCGCTCGCCTGTGTGGAATTTTCCCGAAGCATCCCGCAAGACCTCGCCGCAGCACTCGTGAATCAGCGCCATAGGCAGCTTTTTTCGCAGCACCTGGGCATCCCGCAATCCCTGGTAATACCGCTGGTCTGCATGGCACACCGCCATATATCGAGGGCGTACCAGCACCTGTCCGGCTGCGTCCACATCCTGGCAGCTGATAGAGAACACATGGGGGCTTACCAGCTGATACACATGGTTAATCAACGCTGGTCCCTCCAATCATAGCCTGAGCGATTTTATAATCGCTGACCGTGGTGATTTTCAGATTGGAAACCTCCCCCCGTACCAAATGTACCGGCTTATTCCGCACCACGCAGATTTTACAGGCATCGGTCAAGATTGCTTTTTCCTGGGGAGAAAGGTCCTGATACAGGGACTTGAGCATGGACAGACGGAAACTCTGAGGGGTCTGCCCCTGAAACATTTTCCGCCGGTCGGGAATTTCGGAAATCACTTCCCCGCCTTCCGAAACCACAATGGTGTCGGTTGCTTCCACCACGGTATCCACTGCACCGTGCTGGAGCGCTCCGTCAATATTCTCTTCGATAATCCGCAGTGTGACAAAGGGGCGCACCGAGTCGTGAGTCACAATAATATGTTCGTCCTGCTGGCCAAAATCGCTTTCAATTCTGTCCGCGATGTTCATAATCGTACTGTTCCGGTCGCCGCCGCCGGGCACCAGTACAATCCGCTCTTTCTGGTCCGGCACATATTTTTCCACCAAATCCTCCATATGCAGCAGCCAGGCAGGGTGTACCCCCACATAAATTCGGTGGAACCGGCTGCACAAAAGGAACTTTTCGAGGGTATGCATAATAATGGGTTTATTCCCCAACGGCAAAAACTGCTTGGGCATATCCGCAATATTCATACGGCTTCCCACACCGCCGGCCAGTATTGCTCCGAAAATCATAACCAGACCATCCTTTCCATAAGCCGCCAGACAGGCCGCTTCACTTGTTTTCCGTGCAGGAATCCTCTTCCTTCACACAGTAATATTTTCCTTTATAAATGCGATAGCTGTTGTCCAAATCGCAGAAGCTCATGTCATGCACCGGAACCTGCTTCTCCTTAGGCGGCAGCTGCATATAGTCTCCAAACACAATTCGCAGATATTCGTCATATCCCACTGGCAGCGGGAACAGTTCTCCCTCAAACTCCCGCCAAGCCGCCGATGCAAAAATTTCCTTGGGATACCGGTTTTTCATATATCCCGGCCCGGAACAAAGTTCGGTAATAGCGCTGCACGATTCAATGGGATACTGGGTCATTTTCCGCTCTGCCAGTTTCCACAGCCGATACCGCAGCTTTTTGGATGGCACCAGCCCCAAGGCGATTTTTGCCAAAAGAGCCACTTTTTTTCCGTGGTTCACCGGCACCAGCTGGGCACAGTATAGCGAGTATAATAGGGCCCAGAAAATCTGCTTTTTCCGCTGCCAAGGGGAATCAGGATATCCGTCCAGTGGTAGAATGTCCATGGCAAACCCGTGGCACATATCGATATCCTGCTGATAGGGCTTGATGCCGGTGGTGCGGTTGTCCCGCAGGGTTAAAAACAGGTTGTGGTCCACCAAATTTTCCGACTGCTGCACCAGCGTATACGTTTGGGTATCCCCTTCCCGGGGCCAAATCTCCTTCAGCTTTTCATAGTCCTTCCGGGGCATGAAAAAGTCGGCGTCGTCATCCCAGGGGATAAATCCCTTATGACGAATGGCGCCAATACAGCATCCGCCGCAAAAATAGCACAAAAGCCCGTGCTCTTCACAAAAATCCCGAAAATACCGGGCCATCTCCAAGCTTTTCTGCTGGAGCGCCCGCAGCTCCACGGTGTTTTCCTTATCCGCCATGGGTACTATTCTCCTTCCCGAAGCTGTCCCCGCACCTGTGCAATGGCCGGGCTGATTCCCTGATGATGGCGTTTTTTCCACAGGGGAAGCTGTACCAGGCCCACCAGTGTTCCGGCGCCATAGCACACATGTAAAATCAAAAACAATACCGGCAGGCACAAGGCTGTTACATTCCAGTTTTCATCCCGCACACAGAATACCGTCATCAGCACTGCCAGCAGCGCATACAGTCCCCACATAATGGCCGCCAGCTGCCAAACTCCTACCAATGCCAGCACCGTTGTCAGCAGAATCCCTATCAAAAACGCAAAGGGGACAAAATGATACAGCGACAGGCAGCCGGGACATACCCCCAAGGTCAGACCAATCCATTTTCCATTGGCATATTTTTGCCGCACCATTTTTTTCAGGCTGCTGCGCACATGCTGATAGGAAATAATATCCGGGTCAAAGCACAGCCGGAACCCGGCTTTACGCATCCGATAATGGATTTCGTTGTCCTCGGTACGGGCCAGCTCTTCGTTATAGCCGCCAATGGTTTCAAACACTTCCCGGCGATAGGCTCCATGGAATACCGATTTGGCATACATTCTCCCCACGTCCCGGCGAAAAGGGGCAATACTGCTGCCAAACAGGGAATTCTCTGCCAGCAGCAGGGTTTTCTGCCAACGGGTGGGGTTTTCAATCACGCAGGGACGCTGGCCGCCGGACACACTTTCCCCGCTGTTGAGGCAATTCACATTTTTCTCCACAAAGTCCGCCGGGATATTGGCATGGGCATCCACACGAAGAATCACATCTCCAGAAAAGGCCCGCAGCGCCACATTCCAGCCGCGGGGCAGGGTCCTTCCGGGATTGTCCAGCACCTGTACACCGGCAAACTCACCGGCATACTGGCTGGCAAACTCTTCCATACAACGGCGGGTCTTATCGGTAGAATCACTGTCCACCAGCACCACCTCTATTTGGGAATGGGGATAGCTCTGGGACAACAGGTCGCGGAACAAAGCCGGCAGGCTCGCCTCTTCGTTTCTGGCGATAACGGTAAATGATACCAGCAGTTGATTGTCTTGTTTCAAAATCAGTATTCACCTCATCGCTGTGTTTTGATAACAGTACTCCTATTATATCATGCTCTTCCCTGTTGTCAAACATACCGGCAGGGAAAAACGGGGGTTACGGCTGTGCTTTTTCATTCATTTCATCCACAAACTGCCGCAGTTTTAAAAAGTCCTCAAAGGCGCCCGCCTTGGAAGAAGGATTTCGCAGCAGGGCCGCGGGATGCAGAGTCGCCATCATGGTTAGATTTCCCTTTTGAAAGAACTGGCCGTGCTCCTTTGTAATCTTCATATCGGGCTTTATGAGCTTCATGGCGGCAATTCTGCCCAAACATACGATGATTTTGGGACGCATCAGTGTTACCTGGCTTCGCAGCCAGTTCATACAGGCCTCTTGTTCTTCGGGCCGGGGGTCCCGGTTATGAGGCGGGCGGCACTTGACGATATTGGTGATATAAATATCCTTTTCCCGCTCCAAGTCCACTGCCGCCAGCATTTTATCCAGCAACTGCCCGGCACGGCCCACAAAGGGCTCCCCCTGTAAATCCTCATTTTCCCCGGGGCCTTCCCCCACAAACAGGATGTCGGCATTGGGATTTCCCACACCAAACACCACATGATGTCTTGTCTCACAAAGGCCGCATTTTCGACATTCCTTACAGGCCTTTTCCAGCTCGCTCCACTGTGTCATGGCAATCCTCCTGGGTTATGGTTTGCATTATTTTTCATTATACCATGCCCCGGAAGGAAAATCCATGGCAGCCTTTCATATTTCCCTTCTCTCTTGTACAATACGCCATTTTTCCGCCAACCTATCTCACAAAAACCCTCCTTGAAAAAAAGCTTTGTTCATCTTTCCAAACTTTTTCGAGGTGTCTTGACAAACCTTTCACGAGGTCGTACAATACACCTGTCAAGACACCTGTAAACATATCTTTTAAGAAGGGGCTATGAAATATGAAGGTTCAGAAGAAAATTATGACCATGGTCGTTGCCGCTCTCTTGTGCGCAGTGGGAATCGTCATCCCCATGTTCTGTCCTAAAATCGTTCTGGAGCCGGCTTCCTTTACGCTGGCCAGCCATGTAGCGCTGTTTTTGGCCATGTTTATTTCCCTGCCAGTTTCCATTATTGTTTGCCTGGGAACCACGGTTGGATTTTTCTTTGCCGGCTTCCCGCTGGTAGTCGTGCTGCGGGCATTGAGCCAAATCGTGTTTGTAGCACTGGGCGCTTGGTTCCTCCAGCACCACAAAAATGTGGTTGGACGTCCCATTCCCAGCACCCTGTTCAGTTTGACAATGGGCGTTATCCACGGCTTCTGTGAAATGATGGTTTCCAGCTGGTTCTACTTTAACGGCGGCCAGACCCAGCAGGGCTATGTGGTTTCCGTTCTGCTGCTGGTGGGACTGGGCACTGTGATTCACAGCATGGTGGACTATGGCATTGCTGTGGTGGTATGGCGTGCTGTACAGAATGTGGTGCGGATTCCGGTCAATGTCCATCTGGGCAAAAAGAAGTCCACTGCAACGGTCACTGAGTAAGCTGATTTTGTTCCCACTTTTATCATAACACATAAAACAAAAGCCAGGGCTTTGAGAAACGCAACAAACGTTTTTTCAAAGCCCTGGTTTCGTTTTTAATAGAGCCGCTGTTTATTCGCCGCAATGGCCATGAGCACAGTGGCCGCCTTCTACATGATGGCCGCCGCAAGCGTGCTCTCCCCCATGGGCACCGTGATGATGGGCGCAGACCGTATCGGGATTGAACACCAGCGTCTGGGACAAAAGCGCCATGACACTGGCATCTGCCTGACCGGTAACGCCGGGATACAGACGGATGCCCGCCTGTGCCAAGGCTGTCCGTGCGCCGCCGCCAATTCCGCCGCAAATCAGGGTATCGACACCGAGATTTTTCAAAAACGAGGCCAGCGCGCCATGGCCGCTTCCATTGGTATCTACTACCTGGCTGTCCACAATCTGGCCGTTCTCCACGGTATACACTTTAAACTGCTCGGTATGCCCAAAATGCTGATATACCTGTCCGTTTTCATAGGTGACTGCAATTTTCATGGTTCTGTATGCTCCTTTTCTTCTGTCATTGCTCCGCAGGAAGGGCATCGGCCCGTCTCCTGCTGCTGTTTCCAGCACTTTTTCTTTCTACAGCCTTCGCTGTGAGGACATACCCAGTATTCCCCGCCGGAAATTACCAGTTCTTTTCCCTGCACCAGTGCTTCGGCCAGTTTTTTCCGGGCACGGTCATAAACTGCTTGAACCGTCGTGCGGGCCACGCCCATCTGCCGGGCACATTCCCCCTGGGTATATCCCAGCAAATCAATGAGCCGGATACATTCATATTCATCCAGCGTCATCACTACCTCACAGGCAGCTGCACATTCTCCCTGGGGGCCAAACCGGCAATGCCCTGGCATCCCACAGATACGCCGCCGTTTTTGAGGTCTTGGCATAAGGCACCCGCTCCTTTCCAAACAGATTATTTCTGACTTATATCAATAATGAGTATACCATTATTTCTGTCATATGTCAATAACCTATTTTTCTTCCGCCTCTCCATCCCAAAAACAAAGACAAACAAAAAAGGTATCCTGCCAAACAAAATGACAGAATACCTTTTCTCACCACTATTTATAAAAACTTACAGAATAATTTCTCCGTCAACCGTACCGGGCAGGCCAGCAGCATTGGACTCGTCGGTGTCAATGTGCATAGCAGCGGCATACTTGGGGCTGACGCGGCACACCACATCACCGAAAATCAAAGAACGGCCGTTATAATCCAGCTTAACAGAAACAATCTGCTTGTCTTCCACGCCGGCCTCTTTAGCCTCTTCCACGTTAAAGTGGATGTGGCGCTTTGCAATAATCACACCGTGGTCGATGTCCACTTCACCGGCAGGTCCCACCAGCTTGCAGCCGGGAGTGCCAGCCAAATCGCCGGACTCGCGAATGGGAGCGGTAATACCCAGCTTACGGGCATCGGTCAGAGCCAGTTCCACCTGGGTTTCGGGACGTACCGGACCCAGAATAGACATTTTCATAGAACCCTTGGGGCCGACAACCTCTACCTTTTCGTTGGTAGCGAACTGGCCGGGCTGGGACAAATCTTTTTTATTGCTGAGGACAGCGCCCTTTCCGAACAGGGTCTCCAAATCCTGCTGGGTAACATGCAGATGACGGGCGGAAGTTTCTACCATAACTTTCATCGAGAACACTCCTATTATATAATGTTTTGATGTACAAACCAAAACGCATCCCACAAACCGGCACACGTTTTCATATCTATTGTACTCCCAATTCCGACAGATTTCAACTCCTGAGACAAAGAAACTGCACACAGAACCGGGCAGCTATCCTCTTTTCAGCCTTCGGTATCCTCCGGCTTCTCAAACAGGATTCCTTTTTCCCGAAGGCCTTCCAGCACTCGCTCGCAGGCCTCCTGACTGGGGCAGGACAAGGTATGAAGATGGATTCCTCTGGTTAAGGCACACAGGGGGTTGGCCTGGTTCTTTTGGAGCTTCCTCAAAAAGGCATCGGCATCATACCGAGAAAAAATTTGCAGGCTTCCGGAAATCTGACCATACAACGGATGCTCTACAATCACATCCAACAAACCGCAGCCATTATCCACCACAGTATACAATTCCTGGGCCAAAAGCTTATCGTCGTGGCGGCAGGCAATGGTGACCGACGACTCATCGGGACGGTTTCTTCGTAAAATATATCCTCTTGGGGTAGCAGAAATCTCGTGAGCGGCTGCCCGCAACAGGGCAATATCCCCCACAATAATCTGACGGCTAACGGAAAACTGTTTCGCCAAAGTAGTCGCGCTGATGGGTTCTTCGCTCTTTCCCAGCACTTCCAATATCTGTGTCCTTCGTTTGGAGGACGGACTCATAGACAACACTCCTTTCCTGCTTAGTACGGGGATATTGTATCATATTCCAGCTCAAAAAGCAAAAAGAGCCTCCCACATAGCAGGAGGCTCCTGGATCATATCGCCGAAAGCTTATTTCTTCTTCGGCGGCGCTTTTTTGGAATTATTTTCGGCATAAATCGCCAGTGCATCTTCCACAGGGCCGTCAAAAACCACTTTTCCCTTTATCAGATAGATAGCTCGATGGCAAATTTCCTTCACCCCTTCGGGGGAGTGGCTCACATACAGCACCGTTGTACCCTTTTTGATGATATCGGCAATGGCTCGTTTACACTTCTTCTTAAAGTTGGCGTCGCCTACGCTCAAAGCTTCATCCACCACCAGAATTTCCGGGTCAGTATTCACATTTACAGCAAATCCCAAACGCATTTTCATACCACTGGAATACGTCCGCACCGGCTGGTCAATATAATCCCCCAGCTCGGCAAAGTCAATAATCTTATCTTCAATGGTACGGATATATTCATCTGTCAAGCCCAGCAAGTATCCCTTCAAATAAATATTTTCTCTGCCAGTCATCTCACTGGAAAAACCAGCAGTCAATTCCAGCAAAGCAGCTACCCGGCCATTAACCGTTACGGTTCCGCTGCTGGGAAAGGATACGCCTGTAATCATTTTCAGCATGGTGGATTTTCCGGCGCCGTTGTTGCCGATAATACCCACCGATTCGCCTTTTTGAATTGTCAGGCTGACATCGTCTAAAGCCATATGTTTCTTCAGCTTTTTAGAATGATAGAACAGCGCTAAAAACTGTTCTTTGTTGTCCTTATAGAGGGTATACTCTTTTGTAACATGGTCAAAAATTACAGCAGGCTGTGTATCTGCCATTTCTCATGCGCCCCCTTACAGTACGTCCGGCAGCTTCTTGCGAAGGCGGTTATAATTGTAAATTCCCAACAAGATAATCACAATAAACTCAACAAAGAAGACAAGAGTCTCCGTGGGATATTGCCAAAACCACTGATGAGAGACAAAAGCCTTTCGATAACCATTGACAAAATAGTTAATCGGATTGAGAAGCATCAAATGGCGCAGCCACGGCACATCCAGTGCATAAGTATTCCACACCACGCCGGACAACCAGAACAGGCCCGTCATGATGGATTTAATCAGGTTTTCAAAGTCCCGGCTGAAAGCGCTCATGGGCGCGGTAGACCAGGAAAGCGCCAAGAAGAACAGGAACATCAGCGGGCAATAGTAGAAGAACTGGAGTGCATACACTGTGGGGATATATCCGCTGAAGCATAGGAAAATAATCATCAAAGCCGTAAGCGCCAAATGGACGTAGAACTTAGCAAGCAATGTAAACGTCATGATATTCGACACAGGGAAATGCATTTTCACCACAAACTGGCGATTTTTGCGGATAGACTGGGAACCAAACAAAATGCTGTCGCTGATAAAGAACCACGGAATAAAACCCGGCAGCATAAAGGTAAAGCGGGGAATTCCATCAATATCGCCACCGGCCCGCAGACCCACATCAAAGGCGAACCAGTAAATAAACAGCGTAAAGAGGGGCTTGACCAGCGCCCAGCCAGCGCCCAGAAAAGAACCCTTGTAATCCTTTTTCAACTCTGTCCGCGCCAGCATGATAATCTGCTTGGCATTGTGCCGGTGCTCCTGAAAAATACTGAACAAAGGAAATGCCTCCCATATAAAAATAGTCAGCGGTAAAAAAACGCGCTGCGATGGTAAGACGAATCTGACATAGCTTCTATTATTTTACCTTCCCTTTTCTCAAAAGTCAATTGTTGGCGGATAATCAAAAAAGATTGCGACAAACGACTAAACTACCCAAAACGAAATTGCAATTTTAGGATAAAAATACTATATTTTTATTCGTTACTCGCAAAATGGCCCGGCTTCCCTCAAAAAGCCGGGCCATTTTATCACTCCCCTGTCAGCTACTCTATCAGCTAACAATTTTATAATACGTTCTGGCAGTCAAAGTGTAAATGATTCCGTAAATCACGGCAAAAATCAAAAAGCTCACCGCCGTACACAGCAAATACAAAGACACATTTTGAAGTGCCAGAAGCTGCAAAATCCGATAAATCATCGGGAAGGCAAAAACCGTGTGAACCCCTGCCATCAAAAGCGGCAGGAAAAATACCGTCAGCACTTGGGAACGAATGGTTCGGCGGATTTCTCTCTTGTCCATCCCCACCTTCTCCATAATGGTGAATCGGTCTTTGTCGTCATAGCCTTCAGAAATCTGCTTGTAGTAGATAATCAAAATCGTTGCCATGATAAATAGAGTCCCCAAAAATACACCTACAAACAGAAGTCCCCCTACCAATCCCAAATACAGGCTTCTTTCCGTAACTTTGGCCGATATATTCAATGAGCGGAAGTTCCCCCCCGCCTGGGTAACCACATCTTCCAGCACTTGATAGGATTCATCCAGTTTCTGCTCTACTGCCTGTTTGAATTCTGGGCTTCCATCCAAATCAAAAGCATAGGAGTACTGCAAATCAGAATAATCTCCATAATCTACATCCGGCATCCGCTGCAAGGCTTCCATTTCCAGCAGGTCTTCAAAATCCTTCACCACAACCCCAAGATGGCTGGTCATCATAATGGCGGCGGCAGCGTTGGGCGGAAACTCTGTCACTTTTTCCCGTATTTTCAAAGTTTTATCCGCCAGAGAAAATTCCTCTCCTTCATAAGTTTTTTCTCCTGTGTACAGCAGAATTTCCCCATCGTCCAAGGTTTTCCGGGTCCCCATTGCCTGGTTATAGTCATCCAGCGTCATAAACGTGATAGTATAATATTCAGAAACCGACATCCCATTATCCAGTTTTTCCGGCCTGATTTCGTACATACTGCCGATTTTTTGGGCATCACAATTTAAATAGCTGTACTGCACCACGTTTTCAGGCGTGGCCCCTTGTTCCTTTACAATATCTTCCACCACCGGCTGTAGGATATCCCCGATGGATTCGGTATTGCTGTGCACTCTGACTTCCAAATCACGGGCATACGTATTTTCAATCATATCCTCCATACCGAAATACATGGAGCAAGTAGAGGAAACCATCACCAATACCATCGTGGACAGCACGCAGATATTGGCAAGCCCCACGGCATTTTGTTTCATCCGGTAAATCATGCCGGAAATGGCAATAAAGTGGTTAGTCTTATAATAGAAACGGCGGTTTTTCCGCAGTATTTTTAAAATGGCAATGCTTCCAGCAGTAAACAGGCAATAGGTGCCCAAAATCACCAAAATGACCGCCACAAAAAACAACGTAAACGCCTGTACCGGATTTGTAATGGTCACGGCAATCCAGTACCCGCTCCCCAGCAGCACCACGCCAAGCAGCGCCAGCAGCCAGCGGGCTTTTGGCTCTTTTTCTCCCACCTGGCCGCCCCGCAGCAATTCAATGGGATTGGTCAGATGGATTTGCCGCAGACTGTTGAAGAAAATCAGCAGAAACAGGATTCCAAACAGTAGAATCCCTTCCTTGATTGCGTCTATGGAAACAAAAAAGCCCAGCGGGATTTCCGCTTCCAGCAAATTAGCCAGCACCAAAAACGCTGCCTTATCCAGCAGGATTCCCAGCATCAACCCCACAATCAGGCTGGCCATAGCAATATAAACGGTCTCATAAAAAATCATGCGGGACAGGTGCCCTTTTCCCATTCCCAAAACATTATACAGGCCGATTTCCTTTTTCCGCCGCTTCATCAAAAAACTGTTGGTATAAAAGATAAAGATATAGGCAAACAGGGAAATAACCCACACACCTAAATTCAGGCAAACCCGCAAAGACGCACTTCCCAACTGCATATTGTCAATGCCGGGATTGGCAGCCAACGCACGCATCATGTAATAAGCCGCCACTGTAAAAATACAAGTAAGCAAATAGGGTACATACACTCGTGCGTTTTTGCGTATATTCATCCCCGCCAGCTTTGCATAGAAAAACTTATTCATACCGGGCACCGCCTTCTCCGCGAATAAAACCGGTCGAAGACCCTACCGAGGCGCCGGTGGCAATCAGGGTTAACGTATCGGAAATCTGCTGGTACAGTTCCTCCTGGGTATGGCCGCCCCGATAGATTTGATGGAACACTTCTCCATCCTTGATAAACAGTACCCGTCCAGCGCTGCTGGCGGCTTTGATACTGTGGGTCACCATGAGGATGGTCTGGCCGCTGCGGTTGATTTCTTCAAAGAGCTTGAGCAGGCTGTCCGCCGAGCGGGAATCCAGTGCGCCGGTGGGCTCGTCTGCCAGAATCAGCTGCGGCTCCGTAATCAGCGCCCGGGCCACAGCAGTACGCTGCTTTTGCCCGCCGGAAACCTCATAGGGGAATTTTTTCAGGATAGAAGTAATCTCCAGCCGAGAGGCAATGGGGACCAAGCGCTGCTGCATTTCGGGATACTTTTTCCCGGAAAGAACCAGCGGCAGAAAAATGTTGTCCTGAATCGAAAAGGTGTCCAGCAGGTTAAAGTCCTGAAACACAAATCCCAAGTTATCCCGGCGGAAAGCTGCCAGCTCTTTTTCCCGAATGGAAAGAATATTTTTCCCTGCCAACAGCACTTCACCGCTGGTGGGACGATCCAGAGTTGCCAAAATATTCAGCAATGTGGTTTTTCCGCTGCCGGATTCTCCCATAATTGCTACAAACTCCCCCTGCTCCACGGAAAAGTTCACATCCGCAAGCGCCTGCACATGGCTGCCGCCGAACCGGGTGGTATATACCTTTTTCAAATGGTTGACTTCCAGAATAGACATGAAAAAGACCTCCTTTGTTTCGTCACAGCCAGTATAACAAAACCGGGAAACGCGTGCCATTTTTCTGGCTTACATTTCCCGGCCAAATCTTACTGAATTGTAAGGGGAGCCCCGGCTGCTATAGCCTGTTCCCTTTTAAAGAAACAGCTCGTTTTCCTTGTGGCCGCTGCAAGCCTTTTCCAGACGGCTGGTCAGTACAGAGAGCTTTTCCTGGTTCACTGCGCGAGCATGGCGGGGACACAGGCTGACACACCGCATACAGCCAAAACAAAGCTGGGAATCCGTCTTGAACGGCTCCTCTTTCGGAATCGCGCCTGCTGGACAATTTTTTGCACACAGGCCGCAGCGGACACAGTTTTCTCCGGCTACCGGCTGCAAAACCGACGGAGAAACTGCACGGTAGGGCCGATTGCCCGGAACTGTCACAGCATTCTGCAATCTTCCTTGCTCCATGGCCTGGCGGATCTGCTGTCCAAAAGTTTCCAGCTGTTTCCCGTCGGCTTCGTCCGGCCTTCCGGCAGCAAACTGGCGCATAATGGAATGTTCCGCTACTGCGGCCACGGCTGCCACACACCGGAACCCCTTTTCGGTGAGCAAGTCCTTTAATTCAACAAGCGTGTCCTCATAGGCCCGATTTCCATAAACTGCCACCAATACAGCGGCGGCTCCATTGCCCGAAAGTTTTTGAATCCGGCCAGCTTCCAACGCAGGCACCCGCCCACTATAAGCAGGCGCGGTAAAAATACAGATATCCTCTTTCTCCGGTACCGGATAGTCTTCCTCTATCCGAGTCAAATCCATCATCACTTTTTCACAGTCCCAGCCTCGGCTCAAATCGTCCGATACTTTCCGGCACCCTCCGGTGGGGCTAAAGCAAAATTCATACAGTTTCATCGTACGGCCTCCCAGACTTTTACAGTAAAAGACGACGCTGTCTTTCTCTAAGACGCGCCGCCCCAATTTTGATTATGCTTTCTGTGTTTCCTTCAGCGCCTGAGCCAGCTGGTCCGGGCAAGAAGTCGGCTTAAATCCGCAGCGAATTCCTTCGCACCGGGCAATCACATCTTCTACCTTCATACCTTTTACCAGTGCGCTGATTCCCTTGGTATTGCCGTTACATCCACCAACAAATTTGACGTCATTGACAATGCCGTTTTCCACATCCAAAATAATCTGAGAAGAACAGGTTCCTCTGGTTTTATACGTATACTGCATCTCTATCATCCTCCAAATTCATTTGCTCCTGCAAACATCCTACAGAATTCTATTTATTATACAGCCTTTTCCGACAAAAAGCAAAGTCTTTTCTTCTTATCCTTCCGGCAGACGCTCCGCCAATCTTTCCCACTGTTCTTTTGGGGCGGTAGAAGAGCCAAGAGGCAGACACTTTTTCGTATTTCCCCCATGAAAATCCGTTCCCCCAGTCATGAGCAATCCATATTTTTCCGCCGTTTCCATGAATGAGGGGACTTCTTCCGCCGGATTGCGGGGATGCCAGATTTCCACCCCGTCAATTTCCCCGGAAGCTGCCAGTTCCTGCAGCAAAGCTTGACTTTTATACTCGCTGGGATGCGCTAACACCGGAATTCCGCCGGAAGCCCGAACCACCTCCAGCGCCTCATGAACATTTGGATAAGTGACAGGGCTGTAGGCCAATCCCTTCTTTGAGTCGAACAGTTCTCGGAACAAGGGGCCGTACATAATATCCGTATAGCCTGCGCTCATCAGCGCCAGCATAATATGCTGTTTAAACAGCGCCGGGGCAAACTGTCCCCATCGCAGCACCATTTCCCGAGGGATTGGGTAATACTTGCGGGTTTTTTCCAGCATGATTTCCCCGGCTTTTTGGCGACTGCGGCAAATCTCCTCACAAAGGGCAGAAATCGGCTCCGGATTTCGGATTCCGTATACCAGTATATGGGCTTTGCGTCCGGTTTTCGGGTCATTGGTAGACAGCTCTACCCCGGGAACCACCTTTACGCCCAAAGATTCCCCCAACTTTACCAGCTCCGGTGTACCGGAAAGGGTATCATGGTCAGTAATCGCCACCACCGGAAGTCCCCGGGCAGCGGCCAGACGCACCAGCTCTTCCGGCAATACAGAGCCGTCAGAACGCATGGTGTGGCAATGAAGGTCTGCGTACATGAAAAAATATCTCCTTTCCCCGCCTGTATCCAGCGGATTCCATTTTTATTTTTTCAATAGCTTTTCCGGCGTAAAGCTACGGGAAGCCTTTCGGAACAGCAGCCAGTCCAGCAGCAGCACGACTGCCGAAAGCACCAGCAGCGGCAAAGCTCCCAGCACGAACAAGCCGGTAAACTGTCCCACAAACAGCAGAATCACCGGAAGCACCACATAACCGGAGGTCTGCATGGCCTCCATATAACTTTTGGAACGGCCGGACACCAGCACCATGAATACCACTCCGAACACCGTCAGCGACGGCGCCAAAAAGACAATGGTTACCAGCCAGGCCCAGTCAAACCAGAAGGGCATTTCCAAAAGGATGTTTCCCACAAACGCCGTAATTCCGAACAGCAGCAGGGAAATCCCCGTTATCAGCAGGGATAGGCGCACACACATTTCCACCTTAGCCCGAAAAATCTGCCGGATGGTCATAGGCGTCAGCAGCAGTGTCTCAATGGTTCCCCGCTCTTTTTCCCCCACAAACGAACTGGAAGCCGTAACCGTCGAGCTCATCAGGGGAATCATTAAAAACAGCATCGGCGCCATCATGGTCGTCATGGTATAGAACATCATCTGCCGTTCGTTCAGACTCTGGGCTTTTTCCGGCAGCAGCTTGAGAATTTCGTCCATACCGTTCATTTGCTCCATAGGCACAAAATAGGCCACCAGCAAAAAGGCTACCGGCATAACTACCATTAAAATGGCTGGCAGTGCTATCAGCGTATTGCGCAGCATGGGGGTTTTCCACACTTCGGCAAAGTCTTTTCGCATCAGGGCTTTTTGTCCATCTACAAGCTTCCATTCTGCCTTCATGCCCTTTCCCCCTCTCCGCCATCTTTTCCGTCCCTTTCCAAAAAGCGAAAGTACACATCTTCCAATTCCGGCCGGAACAGCCGTGCCTCATAAATTTCCAGCCCCTTCTGCACCATTTCCCGCAAAAGGCCCGGCATCTCTGTCTCGTTTTCTACCGGACGCCGCCACCAACCGTCCTTTTCCACAAAGCCCTCTCCCGGACAGGCGCCTTCTTTCAGCCGGAACCCGGCCCAAATCCGGCATCCAGCCTGTTTCCACAGAGCTTCAAAGCCGCCCCAGGCCAACAAATTTCCCCGGTTTATCAGCCCATACAAAGTACAGATATCCTGGGCATATCGCAGCTGATGGGTACACAAAAATACCGTCGTACCCACTTCTCTTGCCAAAGACGTAATCAGCTCATTCACCATCTGGGCAGATTCCGGGTCAAGGCCGCTGGTCGGCTCATCCAAAAACAGCACCTTGGGCCGATGCACCAGCGCTCTTGCCAAAGAAAGCCGCTGGGTCATACCCGTCGAATAGTCCGAAACCTTTCTGTCCCGGGCCTCCCACAGTCCCAGCCAGCGCAGCAACTCTCCGGCCCGCTGTCTCGCGTCTCCCCGTCCCATTCCGGCGGTTTCCCCAAAAAAGCACAGGTTTTCAATCCCGGTCAGCTGGCCATACAATCGAGCAGTTTCCGTCATGACTCCTGCCAAGGCGTGGACTTTTTGCGGCTCCTGCACGGGGTTTACCCCCATGACTCTACACTCTCCACTGTTAGGTGTCAAAAGGCCGTTAAACAGTTTCACTGTCGTGGTTTTTCCGGCGCCATTGGGCCCCAAGAATCCGCACACGCCTCCTTCCGGAACCTCCAAAGACAGTCCGTTCAAAGCCAGATTTTTTTCATAGGAGCGGGTAAGGCCCCTTGCTTCTATTGCTGTCATGATTCACACTTCCTTTTGTGTGATTGTATTATGATACTGGCACAATCATATCGCCGTTTTTTCTGTTTGTCAAGGTAGTTTTCCGTCTTTTTATGGAATCAGCCGGAACCATTCTTACAAAGGCGAAAAAAGAATCATGCCGCAGCTTTTAACAGCCACGGCATGACAAGGGGCAGCGTGTATCAGCGCTGTTCCATATTGATTTTGCTGAAATCGTGCTGTTTGACGTTCTCCACGATTCCACGGCTGTCTGCTGTAGACAACAGCTTTGCACGGTTCTTTTTCAGGCGCAGAGGAGACTCTACACCGCCAGGGCCGGAGACACAACCGCCTTCGCAGGCCATACCTTCAATCATATCGTCCTTAAAGCGGCCCACGTTGAGCATCATCAAAGCCTTCTTGCACTCAGCGGCACCGTTACACTTCACGCAGGTAAAGGGCAACTCGATTCCTTCTTCTTCCAGAACCTGAGCAACTCCAGCACTTACGCCGCCGCTGACAGCATAGTTTTTACCAGCCAAGCTGCCATCCTGCTCATTTTCGGCCATATCAGCCGGGTTAATTCCCTGGGCATCAAACATGGCAATCAGCTCTTCAAAGGTAATCACATAGTCCGCCGTATCCTGTACCTTTTGGGCTTCCAGCTTTTTAGCAATGCAAGGCCCAATAAATACGACCTTAATATCCGGATTTTCGGCCTTGAGATACCGAACGGTCATGGTCATGGGAGAAGCAGTCTTGGAAATGTACGGCACCACTTTTGGGAAGTGCTTTTCAATCATATCCACGAAAGCCGGACAACAGGAGGTGGTCATCTTGGAATGATTTTCCACAGCCTCTACCAGCTCATGAGCCTCGTGATAAGAAGTGGCGTCAGCACCCAAAGAGACTTCCACTGCATCAGTAAAGCCCAGTTTCCGCAAAGCGGATTTCAGCATACCTACATTGGCAGAACCGAAGTGACCCTCAATAGCGGGGGCAAACACTGCATAGACGGGGGTTTCGCTCTTAATCAAGTCAATAACATCGACAATATAGGAGCGGTCGGTAATGGCGCCAAAGGGGCAGTTTTTCGTACAGGCGCCGCAGCTGATACATTTGGTATAATCAATAGCGGCCTGCTTGTTTTCATCCATAATGATGGCGTCTACCGGGCAGGCACGCAGGCAGGGCCGCATGGTATCGGAAATGGCATGATAGGGACAGGCCTCCGCACAACGGCCGCACTCACGGCACTTGTTGGGGTCGATGTATGCGCCGCGGCCGGTAACAGAAATAGCTCCAAAGGGGCAGGCGGCCTGGCACTTTTTCGCAAGACAGCGCTGGCAGTTGTCTGTAACTGTGAACCGGCTGATGGGGCAGCCCTCACAGGCGGCGGGCAGCACGCCGACAATGCCATTTACGGTTTGATGGGGCAGCGTAATGCCTCTGGCTGCGATTACGCGCTCCCGGATAATTTCCCGCTCGCGATAAATACAGCAGCGGAATTCCGGCAGGGGCCCGGGAATGACATCATAGGGAATCTTGTCCAGATTCTCTTCCAGTGTCCCCTTAAACTCGTTCTCGGCAACGATCTTCAATACCCGATACTTTAACTGTTTCGCGTCGTTATCGTATTGCATACTCTGATCCTTTCTCTACAAAAATCTATGCCGGCTATTTTTTTGATACTTTATAACCGGTTTGGATAAAGGGGAGGGCGTGCGCTCGCACCTCCCCTGCCAGTGCCGATAGTATTTTTTATCGTACTTAGTAATACAGGCGCTCGACGGTTTTACCCATCTGCTCCAGCAAGCTGCACAGCTCGTCCAGCAGCTTCATTTTAATGCTCAAATCTGCCGGCAAGCCGGGGTTCTGATGAGCCGGGTTGATGGCTTTTCCTACAAACAGCCGCAGGGTTGTACAGTTTTCCAACAGCATTTTGGCAATCATGGCGGCGCCGTTTTGCTCGTCCAGCTTGTGGAAATAGAAGGGGTCCGTTTCGTGGCCCACATAATCCTTCATCAGCTGTACCGTGCGGCTCAGGGTCAACACGCCTTCCGTTACCAAATCCAGCCCCTGAATTTTGCCCACCGGCGGAAGGCTCGGGTCGGTGTAATTGAGGGAGGTTTCAATCTTACGATTCAGTACCCGTGCCACAATATTGGCGCTGGTACCGCCGCAGACAATATGCTTACCCGGAGAGGTGATGTAATCATGAACCATTTTGGGATCATCCTCTTTGTTCACCGGCGGGCCGGAAAGCATATTCACCACGCTCCGGGGGGTAATTCGGATGACCAAATCCGTGGAATCATCTCCGGGACGGTCCAAATACAGCTCGCTGACCGCCTGGGACAAAGACGCTGCCAGACGGGGGGCGGATTTCTCTTTGAGCGTTGCTTTGGCCAGCCATGCGGAAACATTGTCCCAGTTCCAGCCAAAGTTGAGGGCCTGCCCCACACCGGCATAAATCACACCGTCGCTCACCAGTGCCAACACGTCGCCTGGACGCACCGTAAACCGACATTCCGTGATATTCTTGCCCGCCATCTGACGGAACTCCGGCTCCATTTCCTGTACTTCGCCGTTACGGATAAAGATACAGGGCGGATTGTCGAATTCTACCAGATAGGCATCTCCATTGTCGTTGATTTGCAGAATGCTGAACGTGGAGTACGCCAGTTTCCGCACATTACACACCGGCAGTGTATTGGCAATGGTCTCCACTGCCTGCTCCACCGTTGCTCCTTCGTTGAGCATGGTGGAAATAATACTGCTGGTGAGAGTTGATAAAATATTGGCTTTGACACCGCTGCCCAAACCATCCGCCAGTACTGCGATGGTGGAGTCCTTCGTGCGGGTAATCTTCACCTTGTCGCCGCACAGCTCTTCTCCATATTTATTCAGGCTTCGGTAGGCCGCATCCACATGCATTTTCATGGTTGGGAATCACACCTTTCCAAAATTTTAATGCTCGGCACCTTGCCTGTCAATTATTCTCATCAAAAACAATCATATCTTTCAGCTTGGTCAGGGTCACTTTGGTCTCCGCCGTGGTTTCACCAAGCAGGCTTGCAATCTGCTGTGCCGCTACCATTTGCTTGTCAATCACCTTCTGGGCCATTTCCATGGTCTCCACACGCAGGCGATATGTATTTTCCTGTGCAGCTACTTCCTTGGTAATATCGCGGAAAATACCCATAACCAGCTTTTCTTTTCCAATATAAATCAGGTTCTGCATGGTGGTAATGCCATACTGGGGATATTCCACTCGCTTGTCGGTAATGGATTCGCCGGTTTCAAATACATACTGGAAGTCCGAAGAATCGATAATCTCATACAAACACTTCTGCAGTGCTTCGTGGCGAGTAATGCCAAAAATCTGCTCGGCAGCCCGGTTGAATTCCACAATATTCATTTCCTCGTCCACCATAATCGTGACGTTGGGGGTTTCGCTTAGCACATAGTTGGACAGAGACTCGGCGCGCTCCTTCATATACGGTACGCACATGGTAAGCTCGGCCTTGTTCTGATAGACGGCGATGGCCTTATCGCGGCAGGTAGGATAGCCGCAGGAGCCACAGTTAAGCTCGTCCTCGGGGCTGGTTTTACCAATCTTGGCCAGAATCATACGGATGGTTTCCTCGTCGGGAATATCCTCCTTGACAGAGCGGTCCACAAAGGTCATACTCATGGGAATGGAAGCGTCCAGTGTGGGATAGGTTTCATCCTCGCGGGCATAATCTTCAATTCGCAGTTTCATAGCAAACCGGGAGGTTTCGTCTTTTACCGTTACAGGCCCGTTAATACAGGCGTCTTTGCACATATTCACTTCGATAAAGCAATGGTTCAGCTCGCCCCGCTCCAACGCACGGCACAGGGATAGGCAGTCATCATGACCGCTGACGCTGATCATCTTCCAGTCGCCGGTATCGCCTCTGGCCTTCAGGGAAGCAATAATGCCCTCGGTTACGGGATACATGCGCAGAATTTTAGAGCTGGCATTGAGGAAGGAAGCGGGTTTTGCTTCTGCGATGGTATCGGGACATTCCCGGAACCACTCTGCCAAATCCTCAAAGGTCAGGACGGCATCCACGTCGTTGTTGTGACGAATGTCGGCGGCTTCGTCCTTTTTGGCGATGCAGGGGCCGGCAAAAACCACTTTCACCTGTTTGCCAAAACTCTGCTTTAACAGCCGGGCATGGGCAATCATAGGAGAAATAACCGGAGCCATCTGGTCAATCAAATTGGGATAATAACATTCCACCAGCCGGTTAAAAGAGGAACAGCAGGTGGTGATGATATTTTTCATTTTATTTTCCTGAATCAAACGGTGATACTCCGCCGTTACATAAGCAGCCCCTTCGGAAGTTTCGGAAACGCCATAAAAGCCCAATGCCTTCAGCGCGCCCACAAACACCTGGGGATTTGCAAAATCAAAAGACGCAAAGAAAGAGGGAGCCAGGGACAAAATCACCCTCTCGCCCCGCCGGATAAATTCTTTTACCAAGTCCAAGTCGCTGGAAACGGTTTTGGCTCCCTGGGGACATACGTTCAAGCAGGTACCGCACAGAACGCAGGTCTTCTCCATAATCTTCGCCTGCTCGTTTTCCACTTTAATCGACTTAACAGGACATGATTTGACACATTTGTAGCAGTTTTTACAGTTCGCTTTTTTAAGGCCCAAAATACTCATGTTTACCACCCATCCCGCCATTCGGCGAATTATTTTTGGCTGCTGCAGCCCACTGCCCGAGGCAGCGGGTTTACTTTTTCAAGATTACTTCTCCTCCAGACGCTTCAGCACCTCATCGGTGAAAAAAGATTCCGTCTCTGCCGGGGTCAGCTTAAAGCGTTTTCCGTCCAACTCCACACACACGCCGTTACTGGTACATTCCCCCATGCAAAAAGAGCCTTTCAGTGTCACCTTGTTTTCCAGGTGATGATAACTGACGAGCCGTTCCAGAATCCGGATAACATCCTGAGAACCTTTGAGATGGCAGGAGCTTCCGATACAAATTGTAATGTCCATATGTTACAACCCTTTCCTTACACAGAATCCAATGCCAACCCGGCCCTTTCCAGAAAAGGCCTCCCCGCCGGAAAAAAAGAAGGGCCAGGCTTGCAGCCCGGGGGTTACAGGCAAATCTGCCAACAACCCCTGAAAAGACACTTCTAACTGTGGTCATTATACCATAGCTTCCCCCCACTGACAAGAGACGTCACAAAAATTCCCGCCATTTTACTGGAGCTCTTATAGAAATCGTATTGGGGAAGATTTTCTTTAGAGAATTCCCTGTGTTTTGCCTTGCATATGTACTTTTGTTGCATTATAATGAAGTCAGCATATTCATCTATTTGATCCTGTTTTGAGGAAGGGAGGCATTAGACTTGAGCGAAGAATTTAAACATTCATTTAAGAACACCATACATGAAAGCCTTGGCCTTTCGGTTTACAATTGTGGAATCCAGCGGTGCAGCCCCAATCACTCCTGGGGACCCGCTGTCCGGGACCATTATCTCATACACTATGTTTTATCCGGCAAAGGGACTTTTCAGGATGGCAGTGAACAATATACGCTTCATGCCGGAGATGGGTTTCTGGTACAGCCTTCCCGACTGGTCACCTACTCTGCCGACAGCGAAGAGCCTTGGGAATACTGCTGGGTGGGCTTTAACGGTACCGATGCCCAGCGGTTTCTGAGTTTTACGGACCTTTCTGCCGACTCGCCGGTATTCCATTATGACAAAGATGACCGTATTCAAAAGCAGCTGGAAGCCATTGTGGATGCCGTAGGCTCCGATGCCATTCACGAAGCCCGCATGACGGCCGGTTTGCTGGAATTTCTGGCGACACTGATAGAAGAATTCGGCTCGTCCACTCCGAGAAAGAGCAGCAGCTATGAATACGTACAAAAATCCATCCGCTTCATTGAGTTCAATTATTCCCGGGACATCAATATTGATGACATTGCCTCCAATGCCGGAATCAGCCGAAGTCATTTGTACCGTCTGTTTATGCAGTATGTTTCCATGCCCCCCAACGAGTACCTTATCCGGTTTCGGATTAACAAGGCGGCGGCGCTGCTGCGCTGTGACCACTTAACCGTAGGGGAAGCCGCTTATTCCACCGGTTTTTCCGATCAGCTATATTTTTCCCGGGTATTCAAAAAGTACAAGGGAATCCCACCCAGCCGCTATCTGCGGGAAAATGAAACCAATGCCGAATCCAAAAAGGAGAACATCGTATGACACCTCTCGAAGCTATTGAACAGTGGGCCGAAAAAGGCGAGGCCAGTGTGCCGACTCCTTGGGACCGTATGCCGGAAATCTATTTATATATGGATCAAGTCATCACTTATATGCACAGCCAGCTTTCCCTGTTCGAGCGCACCCAAGACAATCCTCTCCTCACTTCCAGCATGATTAACAATTATGTAAAAAATGGTGTGCTGGAACGTCCGGACAAGAAAAAATATTCCCGCAACCATTTGGCCACTCTCATGGTCATTTGTATGCTTAAACAGGTACTTTCCCTTCAAGATATTGCTTCTCTTCTGCGCCCTTCTCTTGCGGAAGGGGAAAGCCGGCAGGCCTTGTATGAAACTTATTCTCAGGCCCAAACCGAAGCCCTCCAACAGGTATGCCGGCGGGTACGGGAATGTGTCCCCAAAGGAGAAGAAGCTCTGCGCAGCCTTGCTATGGAACTGGCCGTAGAAGCCAATGCCAGCCGGGCCGCTGCGGAAAGAATTCTGTGTGAGCTTGGCGCGGAACCTTCGGAAGAAAAGAACGAATCGGAAGAAACCACACCGGAGAAAAAATAAAAAGAGCCGGTAAAAACCGGCTCTTAAAGTTTTGTTATTCGTCTATGGGCAAATCAATTTTTCTGTCCCGGTAGTAGTATTCTTGGTCTCTCTCCCCAATTTTCCGCAGTACCCGGCAAGGATTCCCTACGGCTACCACATTGGCTGGAATATCCCGAGTGACAACACTCCCTGCACCAATTACGGAATTTTTTCCAATAGTCACGCCTGGCACAACTATGACGCCTGCACCAATCCACACGTTATCTTCAATATGAATGTCCATGTTATATTGTATTCCTTCCTGCCGGAGTGAGGGATAGATAGGATGTGCTGCAGTAGCTAACGTTACATTGGGGCCGATCATGACAGAATCTCCAACATAAATATGCCCATCATCTACGGCTGTAAGATGAAAATTTGCATACACGTTTTTTCCAAAATGCACATGGCTTCCACCCCAGTTTGCATAGAAAGGGGCTTCAATATAACAGCCTTCCCCAACTTCCGCCAGCATTTTTTTCAGAAGCTCTTGCCGTTTTTTTCCTTCCGAAGCGTGAGTGGCATTATATTCATACATGACTTCCATACAGGCAAACTGTTGAGTAGTAATCCCCTCGTCCATGGGATCATACAGCCGGCCTTCTTCCATCCGTTGTTGGGCTTCCTGTAAATTCATAGCGCTCCTCCTGGTTCTCTTATACAGGTAATTTTCTTTCATGATAGCCTTTTCTTTTATAAAAAGCAACAGGGACAGCATTTTTACTGCTGTCCCACAAGTTTTTTAAAAGTTTCCGCCATTCCAACCCCAATCAGGAGAGGCCAGATAGCGAATGTACATGTCACGAGGGTCTATTTGAAGTTCCTTCTGAAAAAGGGCGCAAACCTTTTCGGTCATCCGCTCCGATGCCGCCGAATCAATTCGGTCACCCAGCACCTTTACCTCCACCATAGCCATCGGCCGGCCTGTCTCTCCCCGGAACCAGATCCGACAAGCGTCCTCCAACGTGATCATCAGCCAGTCTTCACTTTTTCCAGGTAGGCAGGCAATTGCCTGTCCAAGCTGTTCCTTTACAACAGCCGCCGTTTCTTCTGTTACCTTTACATTGGTTTTAATCTGAATACAAGGCATACTCATTCTCCTTTTCATAATTTTTATAATTATATCATTGCGATAGTTTTGTATTGATCCCGCTATCCCATTCTAAAACGTTTAGTTTATCTGTTTATCAGTATAAGGGAATCCTTGAGAAAAGAAAAGAGTGTATTTCATGAAAATCACGCAAACCCGGGACATCCGAACGGCCAACCGCTGGGAAATCTTCCGGCAAATTTTGCACCATTACCCTATCAGCCGGGTGGAACTCAGCAATATGACCGGCCTAAATAAAGCCACTGTCTCCACCATCGTCAAAGAATGGATGGATTTGGGACTCCTTTCTGAAACCGAGCGGGGCGTTTCTGCCAGCGGGCGAAAACCCATCATGCTGTGCCCACAGCTTCATGCAGGCTGCGTCATGGCCATTGACATTGACGTGGGCCATGTACAGGCAATCCTCACTGACCTTTCGGGGGAGCGAATTCTTGCCCGGCAGCAGTTTGCTATTTCTTCCCCATATTTTCCCTCTGTATACCGCCAGCTGTGCCAGGTTTTGGATGAACTCCTCACCCAACAGCCGGATTCTTGTTATGGCCTGACTGGCATCGGCGTATCTGTGCATGGCATTGTGGACCTTTCTGGCATGATTCGTTTTGTTCCCCGACTTGGGTGGCGGAACATTGATTTGCGAGCTTTGCTGGGAGAACGGTACCATGTGCCGGTTTGTATTGATAATGACGGCAATCTGGCGGCCATCGCTCAAAATAATATTGAGATGGATTCTCACAGCGATTCTGAAGGACACTCTGTTTCCGCTCCACATCAAAGTCTCGCTGCCGTCAACATCAGTGATTCTATTTCTGCCGGACTGATTGTCAACGGGGAGCTTCTCCGGGGCTGTCACGGCTTTGCCAATGCTATTGGACACCACACGATTAACTTTGATGAGCCCAAACAATGCCATTGCGGAAAATATGGCTGCTGGGAGCAATATTGTTCAGATACAGCGGTAATCGCTTACGCCAACACTCTTCTTTCCACCCCTATTTCCACCATTGGGGAACTGGTGGATTTGGTACGGCATCAGGACGCTGCGGCTCAAAAAGTGCTGGACGAATTTATCCGCCATCTGGCTGTGGGACTCACCAATATTATCTTTATTTTCGACTGTGAGGTCATTTCCATTAGCTCAGAAATTCTCAGCTCCCTGCCCTATTGCCTGCCGGAAGTCATGCGCTCCATGATACTGCCCATCACCCACGCGGAAAAAGTTGTATTATCCCGTCTGGGGAAAAACGGAGCCATTTTAGGAGCGGCAGGACAGGCCATTGAAACATTTTTTCAGGATTTAGCCAATACAGAACCTCCGGCACCCAGCGATACTTAATAATCCCGGAAACTGAAAGGAGCCCTCGTTTAGGGCTCCTTTCTTGTTTCTTACAAAATGGAATGTATCCTTTTACTCAATCATACAGCAACTTGTGCCGGAAATAGAAAAAGTGGTCACTGTGGCTGTGAATGGACAGCATCCGGGTGTGTGGATGGTCTTTGGAGCCGAACTCTTTTCCGAATTTACCAATGGACAATGCCTGACCACCCACATAAATGCAGGAATAGTTGAAGAACAGCTCATCCATCATCTTCTGGGATACCAGATAATGCATATAGGATGGGGTCTCCACCAAAAGGCGGTCAATGCCAAAGCGCTTGAGCAAGTACAATGCAGCCTTGGAGTCGGGAGCCTTATCACCGGTAGCAATCACAATGACCTTATGAGTACCGGCAGCCTTCATCTGTGCCACCATCTCGTCGGTTACGTCCTCTTTGGCAGGAGCGGTGATAACGATATAGTCGTTTTTAATGTTCTGCTTTACCAGCTCTGCTCCCTGCACAGAGGTGCTAATCATTACCGGCACTTCGGGGGTGTTGAACAGCACATGGTCAAAGGGAATGTCCGTGGCATCCAGAGATGTGATAATATTCCACGGTACCGGATTTTTCCCGGCCTCAATACGCATATCCTCCATATCCTGGTCAAATACGTGGCAAGTGTAGTCGGATTCTGCATTCATAGTGCCGGCGCCCAGCATCACACCGTCGGAAACTGCGCGAAGCATATTCAGAATGAACCAGTCAGTATCCGCGCCGGCCGGGTCATACTTGTTGAGCTTGGCAATCAGCGGTCCCTGGGGGGCATCGGTGAATGCAATTTTGCCGTCCAAAGAGGTGACCAGAGAGGTATAGGTACAGGGGCGGTCTTCGTGAAGCTCCAGAAATTTCAAATCGCCATAAATCGAGCGGATTTTTTCACAGCTCATAGTCTCGGCAGAGCAGTGCTCCAGCTCTTGGCTGGCATAAATGCGCTGTACTTTCAATCGGTTTACGTCAAAGGGCATTTTAAACAGGGAAGTGGCCATGTTCTCTCCTCCCATTAAATCAGGCTGCCGCCGCAGACCTGCATGATTTCACCGGTGATAAAGCCGCTCTCGTCGCTGGACAGGAATGCAATCGCGTTGGCCATGTCGGAAATCTTGCCCATTTTATGCAGCGGGTACAGGGATGCATAGGATTCTTCCAATGCCTTGGGGTCCTCTGCCTCCTGAAAACGCTGTTCAATCATGGGCGTACGCACCAGACCGGGCAGGATGCAGTTCACACGGATTTTGGGAGCATATTCCAGCGCCATGCATTTGGTGAGCATAATCACACCGGCTTTCGAGGGGCAATAGCCAATACGCTCGGGAATGGGACGCACGCCCAAATCGGAGCCCACGGTGACAACGGTGGAACCTTCCTGCTTCTGGAGCTCGGGCATAGCGGCTTTGCACATATTGAACACGCCGCCCAGATTGATGGACAGTTCGCGCATAAAGGTTGCGCTTTCGGTATTCTCCAAAGAGCCGATGAAGGTTACTCCGGCACAGCACACCAGCTTGTTCACACGGCCAAAAGTTTCCACAGCTTTGGTTACCACATTTTGGGCATCCTCAAATTTGGTGAGGTCAGCCTGTACATAGATGGCGTTGCTGTCTTCAATCTTCATGGCAGGCTCAATGCCGCAGCCGACAACCTTTGCGCCCTCTTCCAAAAACTTTTTGGCAACACCTTCGCCAATTCCGGAGCTGGCGCCGGTAACAATCACGACTTTATCACTGAATCTCATGGTGTTTGCTTCCTTTCTCGAAAACGATTAAATACGCTCAAAACGGCTGTAACGATGTACGCCGAAATTTTCCTCGTTCTGCACGCAGCGGGTAAGCTGATAGGGATGCTGGAACTTGGACTCAAAACGGGCAATCAGAGCTGCCTGGATGTCTTTGTCATCCACTTTTTTCCAGCTTTCCATGCTCTCCCACACAAAAATGAAATGCATCTCACCGGGCTTGTTGTCATTCACCCAAACTTCCTTATACAGGAAGGGGATATGGTCAAACAAATCGCTTTCTGCCTCGCCCAGAGTCCAAACCTCGTGGTCTACATCCAGAAACTCCTGCACATGCTCGGGGGCGGTGGTAAACACCAGATGTTCTACAGGATAATGCTCCCCTTTTACATAAGTATAGCCTTTCATGACAAATCCTCCTTAATTCCAAAAGGATTTTCCTTTTGGGAGTTTTTATTGGTTGGCCGCCTTCATTTTTTCTGCCAGTTCCACTACCTGCTGGGCAATGTCCGGACGAGTCTCCAGAGAATCGTGGTCACTGTTAGGCAGGCACACTTCACCCAGACATTCAGTACTCAAATCGTTCAGCAGATTTTTCAACACCAACTCGCCGCCCAAAAATTGATTGGGAAAGCTGGGCGCGCCGCCAACCATCAAAATGGCACCCTTTCGAACTGGATGCTCCGGCATATCATTGCGTACATGGCCAGCCCAGTACACTTGAAAACGGTCAATAATGGTCTTCATTTTTCCGGTGACTGAGTGGAAATACATGGGGGAAGCCAGCACTACATTGTCGGCTGCTTCCAGCTTATCATAAATTTCCTGCATCCCGTCCTTGATGCTGCATCCCTTTTTGTGCCAGCAATACCGGCAATCTTTACAGGGCGCAATGTTTTCCACACGGTATGCGTCGATAATTTCATATTCTCCGCCAAGGGTGTCCAAAAACAGCTTTACCATCTGGCTGGTGTGACCCTTTACCCGGGCCGAACCATTGATAACCAGTGTTTTCATAGTCTTTGCCTCCATTTGAATTTTTATCATTCAGCAGAAGACGCGGATTTTTCCGCTTCCAGCTGTGCAAGATGTGCCTTTTGGTTAAATTTGAAGAAGTGCATCACCAAGAATGCTACAATCAGCACGCAATAGGCCGCAACAAATCCCATATCCGGTGCATAGGTTTCGGTAAAGAGCAAGCCGGGAGAGTGAATCATGCCAATTCCCGTCAAAGCCAAAGCTACCACGTTGGTAATAGCAGCCTTAAGCCAGCTGTTATCAATGATAAATACAAACACACAGCCTACCAGCAATCCCACAAAGGCCGAGCCGGGGTCAAAGGCCAAAAAGCCCTGCAGTTTGCCTTCGGCAACATTATCCATGATGAAGTCCATAACGACTGGCAGAGAAGCCATAATCAATGCGGAATAGTACTTTTTCTCCACCACCTCGAAAGCCTGAGAATAGCTGGAAATTCCCACAAACACCAATATAGGCAACACAACAGCTTCCGGGATAAAGGCGGTAATAATGGCGGTCAAACCAGTAAGGCCCACCAGTGCATACAGAACCACAATGCCCAGATGATAGCCGGTGCCGGACTCCATCTTCTTCCAGCCGGGATAGCCCCAATACAGACCGGTAGCCAGAGGGTTACCGAACAAAGCGCCTACCATGCTGGAAACGCCGGCAATGATTAAAGGCTTGGTAGTAGTAAAGAAGGTGTCACCGCACTCTCTTGCCTGTTCTACTGCCTGAATACCGGTAATCACTTCGTTTATAGAAAACACAATGATAATCGGCAGGAATGGGATGGTGTTGGAAATCACATCGGACGAGAAAATCCAGAAAGTAAAGTTTGGCAGATAAAAGCCCACGTTAGCAAAGGAAGAAGTGACAGAATCAAAGCTCATAGTGCCGGTAGCCCAAGCAATACCTGCGCCCACCACAATTGCAATCAGTGCGGCAGGAAGTTTGGTGTTGACCTTGCCCAGATAGATGACGAACAGGACAATCAAGGACAGCCAGCCAACCAGCGGCATTTTCAAGGTGCCATCCATAGACTGGAGAATCAGAAACGCCATGGCGCCGCCGCCTAAAGAGCCAAACAGGGCCCCAGCTGGTACAATTTTCAAAATCATCGGAACCACAAACGCGCCGATAATAAAGACAATACCGCCGATAAAATGTGCCAGTACGCCAACCTTAAAGGCCATCATCGGGTCATTGGTGGCGGTGAACACCGGAAGCATAATGCTGAACAGCCAGATAAATATACGTCCCGCCTGCAAACCGGCTGGAATTGCAGTGAGATTTGCATCCCCACGCTTTTTGGCCACTTGACGGTAATAGAACCAAAGTCCACCGTTGAGCACAATAACGGAAACGATCACACCGGGCATCATGGTACCGAATACCGTATTGCCGTCCAGACCAAAGGTTCCAATCAAAATTGCAATTGCTACAATGACCTTGGAGAACCCATCAAAAAACACACCGATGGACGCATCCAAGTCCGCCTTTTTGAAAAGCGGAATTCTTACATTACCCATTTTCAATTTCCTCCTGAATGATACTGTTTATCTCTGATTTCCGCGGGTTTTGCGGAATCATCACATGGTTTTTCTGTTCCCGCTCCCTGGAGCAAAGGAACCTTGGAATTGCGGAAGAGAACCCCTTTCATAGCCAAAAATGCTGCTACCATCAGATATAGCACTCCAAACATCACACCTTCCGGCGGGAAAAGTGCCACACTCTCAGCATGTATCATGCCGATAAAGGAGCATCCGGCCAATACCAGGCCAAATAAGGAAGAGGCAAAATATCTTTTATCCACTACACAGGCCAGCAATCCGGCAAGCAGCAGGCTGGAAAGGAAAGCCCCATTGCCTAAATACTGGATTCCCTGAATAGGGACGGAGAATTCCGCAAATTTGTCCGCGCTGATTTCAGCCACCGTTGTACCGGCTGCCTGTACCGCAGAGCTAATAAGGGTTTGAATATATTGGAACAAAATCGGCACCAGCGACAGCAGTACCACATTGACATGTTTTTTGTCCAGTTCCTGAAAGGTAGCGGACGTTACCGAGAAGCCCACAAAAATCAGGAGCACCATCACCGCTTCAGTGGGGACGAGGGCCATCAGCAAGCCGGTAAGGCCCGTAAAACAGATAAGCACATAGGCCGCTGCATTGACCAGAGAAAACCCCGCTCTTGCATCCAGTTCCTTCCATCCTGGGTGGCCAAAGTACACGGTTGTGGGAAAGGGATTTCCAAACAGAGAACCCAATATGCTGGAACAACCGTCCATAACCATGGAGCGCCGCTCGGGATACGTGTCCCCGGCTGCCTTGGCCGATTCCACTCCCTGTAGGGTCGAAAGGAAGTTATTGATTTGCAGAGGAATAATCACCGGTAAAAACGGGAAGATACCACGCAGGCCCTTGAGAATATCCCCGCCGCAAAAAGTGGGCGGGTAAAATCCAATATTGGAAAAGGAACTGGTCAAATTCTCCACCGTCAGATAGCCGCCTGCCCAGGCAATCACCGAGCCCAGCACAATGGCCACCAGCCCGGACGGGATTTTTTGGAACCGTTTGTCCGCCTTGCCCAGATAGTCAATCACGACAATAAACAGAGGAAGCAGTGCATACACCGGTTTATCGAACACCATGGCAATGCCGACAAAGGAAAGCCACACAATCGCTGAAGAAGCCATATTGCCCATAAGCGCACTGTGCGGCACATGGCGCACAATCCAGCGGCCGATAAAACCGCCCAGCACTTCCACGAATCCGCCAATAAACGCCGAGGCAAGGCCAATCTGAAACGCGAACTCAGCATCTCCGGTCTGCCAATATACCGGCCCCATAATCAGGTATAGCCATCCAGTCACCTGCGAAGCACCAATACCAAATGGCTGGGCTGTCACATTTTGGCGTCTCTCCCGTTTGGCAAGCTCTCGGGCTTCATAAAAATACCACAGGTTTCCGGCCAGAATCGCCAGCCCGATTCCGGGGACAATTTTCCCCAGCACAATATCCGCTGGCATTCCGAACACAAAGAGCATAATGCCCGTTGCCGACAAAATTTTTGAAAATCCGTCAAAGAAAACACCGAAGGACGCGTCGATGTCTCCCCTTCCCCACCATTTGTACCGAAATGTCTCTTTCATTTTACACACTCCACACCTTGTTTTTTGCGTCCGAAGGCTTTGGTTTAAGACTTAAACAATATCCGTGTATCAGGATACTACCAACCGGTTAGATTGTCAATATTTTATCACACATTGTTAAAAAAACGTCATAATGAATATTGATTTTTCTTATAAACAAATTTGATTGTGCATATATTCTAAAAATCATGCTGCTTTTCCAAATGCTTCATATTGTTTATTAGTTATACAAATTCATATGTCATCAATTTTTTTCTTCTGTGTGATCCCGGTTTCTGTCCTTTCTTCCGTCTTCAGAAACAATATGATTTTCTTTCAGTATAACCGGAATTGCCATTCTTCACAACATTTCTCTATTCTTATTCTTCGATTAGGAAGAAATAGTGCCTTGCCTTTGGGAGAAAGCTGTCGATTTTTTGTGCATCGCTATGAATTTTTACGAATCCTTCACAATTTTGTCAAATACTCTGGAAAGCTCCCCTTGGAATATGGTACACTGATAAATAATAACAAACTCCGTCTCCGGCGGGTGGACAGAGCTTTTCACGGGGCGTACTTTTTAGCAAGGAAACGCCCTCTTTTTCTTTTCCCCTTTTGCCGGACAACGGACAATCTTTTTATGAAGGAGCTTGCGTTGCGTATGAACAAACCTACAGGCAGTATCTACCAACTGGACGGAAGAGTCCCTCTGTCCAAAGCGATTCCGCTGGGTATCCAGCACGTGCTGGCCATGTTCCTGGGAAATGTCTCCCCGCTGCTCATTATCTGCGGTTCACTGGAAATGGCAACAGGCCTCAAATCTTCCCTCATCCAGAACGCCATGTTCATTGCCGGTGTTACCACCCTGATTCAGCTGTACCCCATCTGGAAGGCTGGCTGCGGCCTACCGGTAGTCATGGGTACCAGTTCCGGTTTCATTGGTACCTGTAAGGCCATTGGTGCTTCCTATGGCTATGGCGCTATTATGGGTGCATCCCTTATCGGCGGCCTGTTTGAAATTGTGCTGGGCTTTTTTATCAAACCCCTGAAAAAGCTCTTCCCGCCGGTAGTCACCAGCCTGGTGATTATGTCCATCGGCCTGTCCCTGCTGCCGGTTGGCGTCAACTATTTTGCTGGCGGCTCCGGTTCTGCCGACTACGGTAACTGGAAGCATCTGCTGGTTGGCACCATTGTTTTGGTAGTCATTATCATTTTCAAGCAGTTTACCAAAGGCTTCCTCAGCATCTCCGCCATTCTTATTGGCATTATCGTAGGCTATGTGGTGGCTATTTGTCTGAACATGGTGGACTTCCAGCCGGTGGCGGATGCGGCCTGGTTTAGCTTGCCCAGCTTTATGCCGGTGGCTATGGAATTCAACTGGCAGGCAATTGTGGCTATGCTGATTATGTACGTGGCCACGGCTGTGGAAACGGTCGGTGATATTTCCGGTATTGCAAACGGCGGCTTAAACCGCGAGCCTACCACCAAAGAGCTTTCCGGCGGTGTGGTGGCTGACGGTCTGGGCAGTTTTCTTGCCTCTCTGTTCGGCGTACTGCCCAACACTTCCTTTAGCCAAAATGTGGGTCTGGTAGGCGTAACCAAGGTAGTCAACCGCTTCTGCATTATGACCGGCGCCGTATTCCTGATTTTGTGTGGTTTCTGCCCCAAACTGTCCGCTTTGCTGTCCGTTATGCCTCAATCCGTACTGGGCGGTGCAGCCGTCATTATGTTTGCTATGATTCTGGTCAGTGGCATGACTTCTCTGCAGCGTGAAAAATTGGACGGCCGCAACGGAATGATTGTTGCCGTTGCATTGGGTGTTGGTGTTGGCATCGGCATGGTACCGGATTCTCTGGCTCAGATGCCCCAGTGGGTCAGCCAGATTTTTGCCCAGAACGGCATTATCATGACCTTTGTCATCGCTACCGTTATGAACCTGATTCTTCCCAAAGACAAAAAAGAAGCAGAAAAGAAAGAAGAGGAAACATCCGCCAAATAATCCCTTCCCAATTTCTCGCATAATAAAAGGCTGCCTGTGAACGAACAGACAGCCTTTTTTATTTATCCAATAAACTCACCACGGGTGCCCGAAAGAACTCACCCTTCGGATTCTTTGTAACAGCTGTTATACAAGGATCCGCTTTCTATATCCCCCTCTTTCCTTGAACAGCAAAGTTTTCGCCCACTTTTATAAAGGTAATGGTTTTCCAAGAGGAAATGCTTTCTTTGAATGTCTTTTCAGAGAATGGAGCCCTTTATGGTTCCGAAAACATAGAGTTCCTCTTTTCGGTATCGTTTTCCCGCGCATTACAAACTTCTATTCTCTGCAACAATGCCGCCTGTTCTCTCAGAGACAGGCGGCATTGTTCTGTGAAAAGATTTTTCTCCATTAGGATTTCCTAAAGAGAGATAAAGTCTCTATCCATCAACCTTTATCAAACGCAAAAAGCGGGCGAAGCTTTCGCTCCGCCCGCCGTTTATGCAGGAATCTTATTCGCCGTAGTAGGCCTTCAGATACATTTCCTTGATTTCGCTCATCAGCGGATATCTCGGGTTAGCACCAGTGCACTGGTCATCGAATGCCTGCTCAACCATAGCGTCCAGGTTGTCCAGGAAGTACTTCTCATCAACGCCATAGTCTCTGATAGTCTTCTTAATGCCAACCTTAGCCTTCAGCTCTTCGATAGCAGCGATGAAGTTGTCCAGCTTCTCCTCGTTGGTGTTGCCCTTGATGCCCACAAAGTCAGCGCACTCGCAATACCGCTCCAAGGTATGCGGATAAGCATACTGAGAGAAGGTGCCCATCTTAGGCGGTACAGGATTAGCGTTAAAGCGCATAACCAAGGTAATCAGCAGAGCGTTGGCAATACCATGAGGCAGGTGATGGAAAGCACCCAGCTTATGAGCCATGGAGTGGCAAACACCCAAGAAAGCGTTAGCAAATGCCATACCAGCCATAGTGGAAGCGTTAGCCATCTTCTCTCTGGCAACCGGATCGTTAGGACCGTTGTCATAAGCGCGAGGCAGATACTCGAAGATGGTCTTCATAGCCTTCAGGGCAATACCGTCGGTGTAATCGGTAGCCATAATGGAAGCATAAGCCTCCAGAGCATGGGTCAGAGCATCGATACCGGAAGCGGAAGTCAAGCCCTTAGGCATGTTCATCATCAGGTCGGGATCCACGATTGCGATGTCAGGCAGCAGCTCGTAGTCGGCCAGAGGATACTTGATGCCGGTCTTCTCGTCGGTGATAACGGCGAAAGGAGTTACCTCGGAACCGGTACCAGCGGAAGTAGGAACAGCAATAAAGGTAGCCTTGTCGCCCATGTGCGGGAAGGTATACACTCTCTTACGGATATCCATGAAGCGCATAGCCATATCCATGAAGTCCACTTCAGGATGCTCGTACATCACCCACATGATCTTGCCAGCGTCCATTGCGGAACCGCCGCCCAGAGCGATGATGCAGTCGGGCTGGAATGCGTTGATAGCAGCAGTGCCTTCCAGAGCGCTCTTCAGGTTCGGATCGGGAGCAACATCAAAGAAGGTGGTGTGCTTAATGCCCATCTCGTCCAGCTTATCAGTAATGCACTTGGTGTAGCCATTGTTATACAGGAAGGAGTCGGTGACGATAAAGACCTTCTTCTTATTCATAACGGTCTTCAGTTCATCCAGAGCCACCGGCAGGCAGCCCTTCTTGAAGTAAACCTTTTCAGGTGCCTTAAACCACAGCATATTTTCTCTCCTCTCGGCGACGGTCTTGATGTTCAGCAGGTGCTTCACGCCGACGTTCTCGGAGACGGAGTTGCCGCCCCAGGAGCCGCAGCCCAGCGTCAGGGAAGGATTCAGCTTGAAGTTGTACAGATCGCCGATACCGCCCTGAGAAGAGGGGGTGTTGACCAGAATACGGCAGGTCTTCATGGTCTCGCCAAACTTTTCGATCTTAGCACGCTCGGTGACAGCGTTACAGTACAGAGAAGAAGTGTGGCCATAGCCGCCGTCAGCAACCAGCTGGCAAGCCTTGGCAACTGCATCCTCAAAATCGGTAGCCTTATACATGGCCAAGACAGGAGACAGCTTCTCATGTGCAAACTCTTCTTCAATATCCACGCTCTCGACTTCGCCGATGAGGATCTTGGTATCCACAGGAACCTCAACACCAGCCAGCTTAGCAATGGTGTGGGCCTTCTGGCCAACGATCTTGGCGTTTACGGAGCCGTTGATGATAATAGTCTTGCGGACCTTCTCGGTCTCTTCAGGATTCAGGAAGTAGCAGCCACGGGCAGCGAATTCCTTCTTCACAGCATCATACACATTCTGATGAACAATAACGGACTGTTCGGAAGCACAAATCATGCCGTTATCGAAAGTCTTAGAGTGAATGATGGAGTTAACAGCCACTACAACATCCGCAGTGTCATCGATGATAGCGGGAGTATTGCCGGCGCCGACACCCAAAGCAGGCTTACCGGAAGAATAAGCGGCCTTTACCATGCCAGGACCACCGGTTGCCAAAATGATGTCAGCAGAATGCATCAGCTCATTGGTCATTTCCAAAGAAGGAATGTCAATCCAACCGATGATTCCCTTAGGTGCGCCTGCTGCCACAGCAGCGTCCAGCACAACCTTCGCAGCAGCGATGGTGCACTTCTTAGCGCGGGGATGGGGGCTGATGATAATGCCGTTGCGGGTTTTCAAGCAAATCAAGGTCTTGAAGATAGCGGTGGAAGTGGGGTTCGTGGTGGGGATAACCGCGGCCACAACACCGATAGGCTCGGCAACCTTAGCCACGCCAAAAGCCTTGTCTTCTTCTACCACGCCGCAGGTCTTGGTATTTTTGTACTTATTGTAAATGTACTCAGCTGCATAGTGGTTCTTAATAACCTTGTCTTCTACAACACCCATGCCGGTCTCTTCAACGGCCATCTTTGCCAGCGGGATACGTGCCTGGTTGGCTGCGATTGCTGCGGCCTTGAAGATTTTGTCTACCTGCTCCTGCGTGTAAGTGGAAAAGATACGCTGGGCTTCTTTTACCTCTGCCATCTTGGCGATGAGAGCGTCAAGATTATCTACCAAACCGGTGGCAGGGGTCTCAGGGGTTACTGCTTGCTCTTTTGTCTCCATGTGCCAGTCCTCCATTTTGTAAATAAACAATTTGAAAAAATAGATTGCTGTCATTGATTTGTTATTTTTTTAACAAGTACATTATATCAACCCAGCTATCTAAAGTCAACACAGGTTTTCGCCAATTTTTGCAGCTTTATTTTCTTTTTTTGTATGAAGTTCATCCAAACGCAAAAAACAGCATAACTATTTGATAAGATTTTCTTTGCAAATTTGTGCGTTTTTCATACAACTGCCCCAAATTTCTATATGCTCCAACAATTTCTATCAATACTTATAGTGAAAAGGCAGCTGCGGGAACAGCTGCCTTATACACACATTACCAAATCAATGGGGATAAAAATTATTCGTACTCTACCACGTCTACCCACTTCATCAGGAAGTCATGCTCTTCGGGCTTTGCATCCGGGAGATGAGCGGCGGCCACGATAGGAAGCCACTGCTGTACATACTTCTTGGAAGTCTTGGTCTTCTCGCAGAACAGGTCCAGATATTTATCGGCCATCTTGGGATTCCGCAGGCTAAGCAGCAGGTAGGTACGGCCCACATCGGCACTGGCGTTGCCCTGGCGAGCTGCGATCCAGTCGACCACATAGATTCCCTTTTCGTTATAAATAATGTTCTCGGGAACGAAATTGCCATGGCAGAGCTTGGTGTGCTTGGGCATACTCTCCAGACGAGTCAGGAGCTCATACTTCTTTACGTCGTCGATTTCCGTCAGGGAGTTAATCTGGCGGCTCATCTTATCCTTCAGCTTGCTCAGCTTCGGAACGGTTTTGGAGTGGATTTCCAACTGGATGTCCACCATGTCGTTAAGGTACTGGTCCATATTCTCGGGATGTTCTTCCATCAAATCGGCCAGGGTTTTGCCTTCGATAAGGTCCATCACGATGGCCCAACGACCATCTATCACAGACAGCTCGTGGATAATCGGCACACGCAAGCCGGTATCCTCTACACGGGAATGTGTCAGAGCCTCATACAGGGGATTGGTTTTGCGGACGCCCTCCTTAAAAAGCTTCACACACTTATCTCCATCCCGGTAAATGTCCACCAGCTCGCTGGAAGCAATGAGATTTTCTTGGCTGAATGTCATAATACGAACTCCTTTCATTGATGAACACGGTTATTTCAATAGAAATATGGCTGAACTAATGAATGACGGATAACAAATATCCATTCATATTATACAACTTTTTCCGCCGATGTAAAGGGGTTTTTGTAAAAATAATTATGTATATTTCCTTTTGCCAAATATAACCGTATTTTTTTGAAACCGTTGCCCTATCTTTTTTTCATGTTTGGGTTACTTGCCCAATTTTGGCCCCTGCTTTCGTGCAATTTGTTAATGCACAAAAATTTGTTTATCCGTTAAACAAATTCATTTGTTTTTCTTTGTTGGTTTTGGCAAAATTTTTTCTTGGCAAGATTTCCTGCATAAAAAAAGAGCGCTCCTTTTGGAACGCTCTCTGCTTGCTAAAACTTATTACAGAAAAACTGCATAAAATAGTTCTCACAGCAAAAACATATGGATTTATCAGCCTTCGTACTCGACGATTTCCACCTTTTCAATAGTCACATCCTCAGTGGGCTTATTATTGCCATCGGTATCCACTGCGGCAATTTTGTCCACTACATCCATACCGTCAAAAACCTGTCCGAACACGGTATGGCCACGCTGGGGATCAAAAGCATTATAGGCGCCGTCCAAAAAGTAGTTTCCGCCATTTTCTTCATACAGCTTTTTATAAGCATCCGTTAACAAATCTGCATTGGGAATCGTATACTGTCCGCTTGCCAAAATGATTTGCTGATCATCTTTGCTGTACGACTTAAACATATTATACGTGGATTCTACCGTATCCCAAGTCGAAGAATCAACTGGGCCCGCCTGGTTAATAAAGAACTGGCTGCCGTTGGTATTGCTTCCGGAGTTCCCCATCGAAAGAGAACCCCGCAGGTTGACAAGATTCTTGCTGAATTCATCCTCAAACGTACCGCCCCAGACGCTCTCACCGCCAGCGCCGGTTCCCTCCGGGTCTCCGCCCTGAATCATAAAGTCCTTGATAACCCGGTGGAAGGTCAGACCGTCATAATACCCCTGCTGGGCCAGCTTTTTAAAGTTATATACGGTTTTCGGTGCGGCCTGCGGGAATAGACGAATGGAAATATCCCCCATGCTGGTGGTCATCACCACAACCTCTTCCCCTTTTTCGGGCATATCCAACTGGTATCCAAGCTCGGTTCCCTCATCGCTGGCAGCCGGCAGGTCTTCGGCCTTGGTTACGCTATCCTTGTCCTCATCCAGCACATGGGCCGCAGGATTATCGGCCGGGTTCGGAGCATAAGAAGAATGGCAACCGGTAAACGTCATCAAAAGTGCCGCTCCCAAAGCCAGCGCTATGATGGAGTATCTTTTTTTCGTCATGGTGTTTCAGCATCCTTTCTGATAATCGAATAGACAGATTTCAAAAGACAGCCGTCTTTTCTTTTTGGGCAAAACATTCTATTTCATTGTAGAGGAAAACCCTTTGGGATGCAAGCCTTTTTTCCTTTTCCCTCATGTTTCCCATTTGAAATGCATATGTATAAGCGGCAGTCAAAAAATACAGAACCCCCTCAGGAAAGGAATGATTGGAAAACATGAACTATTATCCAGAAGGCTACCTACTCGACACACAGGAAAACCAGTCCGCCATTCAGAGCCCCTCCGGCCTTGCAGAAGCTATGAGGGAAGGCCGAATTCTGGAAGCCCGGGCCATTATCTGCGACAGCACCCACAATCTGATTGTGGACCTTCATGGCATCAAAGGGATTATCCCCCGAGAAGAAGGCGCTGTCGGGATTCGGGAGGGGACCGTGCGGGACATTGCCATGATTTCCCGTGTCAACCGGCCGGTCTCCTTTGTGGTAACGGAGCTTCTTCGAGACGAAAAAGGAGTGACTACCGCCATACTATCCCGCCGAAAAGCCCAGGAGCGGTGCATGGAAGAATACCTCTCTAAGCTTTGTCCGGGGGATGTCATTCCAGCGCGAATTACCCACTTAGAGCCTTTCGGCGCATTTGCGGACATCGGCTGTGGCGTGGTATCCCTTTTGCCTATTGATTCCATTTCCGTTTCCCGTATTGACCATCCCCGGGAACGGTTTTGGGTAGGAATGGATATCCGGGCGGTGGTAAAAGCCATCGAAAACCGGCGAATTACCCTTTCCCATAAAGAACTGCTGGGCACATGGGAAGAAAACGCCTCGGCATTTGCACCGGGAGAAACCGTTGCGGGAATCGTGCGCAGTGTGGAGCCTTATGGAATTTTCGTAGAGCTCACGCCCAATCTGGCCGGTCTGGCCGAACCTCGTGACGGGGTAAGCCCCGGGCAGCAGGCCAGCGTCTTTATTAAGAGTATTGTCCCCAGCCGAATGAAGATGAAACTGATTATTATTGAAACTTTTGATAGCGATTACCGGCCCACTCCACCGAACTATTATTTTTCGGGAGAACATATGGATAGTTTTCTCTACTCTCCAGTCGGGTGTGAAAAGCGCATTGAAACCCGGTTTTCTTTGCCGGAAGAGACCCCTCCTTCTCTTTGACAGACAAACGAAAAGCAGCCTCGAAGAATGCTCCGGGGCTGCCAAAAAGCGCGGCATAGGAATAAAACAAAAAGCCTCGAACACGAATCACGCGTCGAGGCTTTCAACTGGTCGAGGTGAGAGGATTTGAACCTCCGGCTTCTACGTCCCGAACGTAGCGCTCTACCAAACTGAGCCACACCTCGATAGAAAGAAACCCCGGAAAACCGAGGTTTCAACTGGCTGCGGTACTAGGATTTGAACCCAGACAAACAGAGTCAGAGTCTGCCGTGCTACCATTACACAATACCGCAATACGGGGATTTGTCGGCCAACAAGAACCGAACAAGCAATATTATACCACAAAAAAAACTGTTGTCAAGCATCGATTTCAAAATATTTCAAAAAACTCATCCAATTTCCGGATAAACCCACTTACATCCCCGACAAAACAAAAAGCCGGGCTGAAACCAGTCCGGCTTTTTGCTTTTTTGAGAAGGAATAATGAAAAAGAAGGGTATTTATGAAAACGCCTGCACCCAGGCACTTGTACTTGGTCTGCCACGTCTATCGAACCGGTATTCCGGCCTTTCGATAAACTACCGGCAGTTATCATGTCGAGACACATCCTGTCTCTGATTTCCTGTTCGTTTGCTGTGACTACAGTATACCCGACAATTGTGTCCCAATTTTGAAGGGATTGAAAAGAATTGAGAAAAAATCTTGAATAAATTATAAACGCCCCGTCTTTTTCCGACAATTTTCCCGTTTACAGGGATTCAACCGCGGCTCTCTGAATTGCCAAACCGGCCTTATACCGCTTCATAAACTCATTAAAGCCTTTCACCTTTTCTTCATCGGGCTGCTCAATAATTCCCTTATCGCCATGGAACACTTCCTGCTCCAAATATTCTTCCAAAGACTGTCCCGGCTGCTTGCGCACCAGATAGGCTGCCAGCAGTGCAATACCCCAGGCGCCGCCTTCTCCAGCGGTTTCCATTACCGCAACGGGTACATTCATAGCTGCCGCCATAAAGGGCTGGCCCATTTCCCGGGTCTTAAAGTATCCGCCGTGGCCCATGAGCAAATCCAGCTGTACATGCTCTTTTTCAAACAGCAAATCCATGCCGACCTTCAAAGTGGCAACGGCGCTGTACAAATGGGTGCGCATAAAGTTGGCCAAATCGAACTTGCTGTCGGGAGTACGGACAAACAGGGGACGGCCCTCTTCAAAACCGGTAATCGGTTCGCCAGAATCATAGTTATAGGAAAGCAAGCCACCGCAGTCTGCCTCTCCTTCCAGGGACTTGGTAAACAGCATTTCATATAAATCATGTTTGTTATACTGGATGCCCATTCCTTCCAGCACTTCACCGAACAGGTTGACCCAGGCATTGATATCGGAGGTGCAGTTGTTGCAGTGGACCATAGCCACCGGTTTGCCGGTAGGAGTGGTCACCATGTCGATTTCAGGATACATATTCTCCAGTGCTTTTTCCAGCACTACCATAGCAAACACAGAGGTTCCCGCCGACACGTTGCCGCTTCTGGGAGCTACGCTGTTGGTAGCTGCCATACCGGTTCCCGCATCGCCTTCCGGCGGGCACATGGGGATTCCGCTTTGCAGGGTACCAGTGGTATCCAGCAACCGGGCGCCTTCGGGAGTAAGCACGCCTGCATCCTCGCCGGCGCTGAGCACCTGAGGCATAATATCATCCAGATGGTACGGCAGGTTTGCGTCGTCCAACTTTTTGTCGAAGAGTGCTTTCATCCGGCTGTCATAAGTGCCGGTCTCACTGTCGATGGGGAACATACCGGAAGCGTCACCCACGCCCAGCACTTTTTTGCCGGTCAATTTCCAGTGGACATATCCGGCCAAAGTGGTCATAAAGGACAGACGGGGCAAATGTTCCTCGCCGTTGAGCATAGCCTGATACAGGTGGGCAATACTCCAGCGCTGGGGAATGTTGAACTGGAACAGCTGGCTCAGTTCTTCCGCTGCCTGTCCAGTAATGGTATTCCGCCAGGTACGGAAAGGTACCAGCAGATTGTCGTCTTTATCAAAAGCCAGATATCCGTGCATCATGGCCGAAAATCCGATGGCTCCCACGGTGGTCAGCGTCACGCCATAGGTTTCTTTGACCTCTTCCGCCAACTTGCGGTAGCTGTCCTGAAGCCCGCTCCAAATATCTTCCAGCGAATACGTCCAAACTCCGTTTTCCCAGCGGTTCTCCCACTCATGCCCACCGGAAGCCAGCGGTACGGAATCCGGTCCAATCAGCACTGCCTTAATCCGGGTAGAGCCAAATTCGATTCCCAGCGCGGTCTGGCCGGAAGTGATCCATTCTATCATCTGCTTTTGCTCCATAATCAATCGCCCTCTCTTTTCGATACGAATTTTATGACCGTACTGCACCAATCCACTTGTACGTACATTTTATACTATCATGATACTGTCTTTTCCCGCGAATCACAAGAGTCAAACCTGCTAAAAAGGAAAAACTTTTTTACACAAACCTGACAAAATCCACTCTGTCTGCCACAAATTTCTGATTCTGTTAAAGTCTGGCCGAAAAAAGTCCATGCAGCAGCCTTTCCATCTGTGGGTTTCCCACAAACACGGCCCGCTTTACCGCATCCCGCCCATACCGTTTCCGAATGGCGTCCACGGCGGCATCGGCTTTGGCTTCCCGAAAATAATCGGACCTGTCAAACAGGCTGAGCTGCCGCACACAACCTCCCCGACAAACCTTTCCGGCCTGTACGCCCAGCTGTCGGATGGCCCGCCCATTCCAAAGCTGACGAAAAAGGGACAGGGCGTATTGATACAGTTCCCCGGTAACGGCGGTAGGCACCGGCAGTATCATTTGATGGGCTGCATAGTTCCAATCACAGGTTTTAATCCCTACCGAAAGCATCTGTGCCTGCACCCCGGCCTCCCGCATTCTGGCCCCTACCATTTCGCACAGAGCCAATAAAACCGTTCCCGCCGCCTTTCCGTCCTGCACGTCATAGGCAATGGTGGTACTGTTCCCATACCCTTTGTTTTCTTCCTGTACTTCCTGCACGGGAGAAGCGTCCATTCCGTTGGCATAGGCCCACACCGTTTCCCCAAGTTTTTTCAGATGTTTCCGCAGAAAAACCGGGTTAGCGTTCGCCAGCTCCCCAATGGTATTGATTCCCAGCAAATGCAACTGTTTTTCCGTGGCCCTTCCTACCGAGAACAGCGCCCCGACTGGCAGCGGCCACATTTTTTCCCGGATTTCTTCTGGGAAAAGCGTGTGTACCCGGTTAGGTTTTTCAAAGTCAGAGGCCATTTTTGCCAGCAGCTTATTCGTAGAAATACCGATATTCACTGTAAAACCAAGTTCATCCCAAATCCGCTGTCGGATTTTTTCCGCCGTTTCCACTGGCCTCCCCCACAAAAGCGATGTACCGCTCATATCCATAAAGGCTTCGTCAATGGAATATGGCTCCACAACCGGCGTATATTCCCCCAAAATGCGCAGAAATGCCCGGGAGCACCTCCGATACAACTCATAATCCGGCGGCACCAAAATCAACTCAGGACATTTCCCCAAGGCTTCGGGAATACTCTCTCCGGTTTTGACCCCGCGCCGTTTGGCTGGGATGGACTTTGCCAGAATGATTCCCCGCCGCTGGGACATATCCCCACCCACCGCCGATTCCTGCTGTCGAAGGTCCTCCCCACTTTCTCCGCAGCGCACCCGGCGAGCCGCTTCCCAGCTGAGAAAGGCCGAATTGACGTCTACATGGAAAATTACCCGATTGGTTTTCGAACACATGTTTGCCACCTCCAACTTCATTATACAAACAAATGTTCTTATTTGCAAGCGGGAAATTTTTCTATTCCGCCGGCTGCTTTCCGGCTTCTTCCGCCTTTTGCAGCTTTTTCCGACACAAAAGATGATATCCCCACAGTCCACCTGCAGCTGCAAGCCCTGTTACTACAAATACCCACACAGCCATGATATAGTTTTGTGTCCCCAGTGCATTGCCCACAATGGTGGAAGTAATCACCGAAGGAATTCGTCCCAGAGAGGAAAGAAGCAGAAACATAGGCAGTTTCATGGAAGTCAGGCCAATAAAATAGGTAATCACATCTTTTGGGGTTCCGGGAATGAAAAATAACAGGAATACCAGAATGTTTCTCTTTTCGGGATTGTGAAGAAATCGGATGGATTCGATTTTTTCCCGGGAAATGAAGGCTTCCACCATTTTGATTCCAAGCAGACGGGTAAAGGCAAAAATCACCGCCGTCCCCACAGCCGCCCCCAACAGGCACAGCAGCAGCCCTTCCACGTTTCCAAACACATATCCGGCAGCGATTTCCAGTGGTTCTCCCGGAATCATGGCCACCACTACCTGCAGTGCCATCATACCGGCAAAGGCAAGCCGTCCTATCATGCCATGGCCGTCCACCCACTGGCGAAAAGCCTCTGGATTTTTCAAGCTGTCAATCATGGGCTTTCCCACCCACACGGCAATTCCGACAAATAGCAACACCAAAATAACCAGCGAACACAGGCTGACAATCCGTCTCCTTTTTTGATACCCGGCTATGTCCGATTTTCCGGCTTCCGATTTTTGAGATGTCCATTTCCGCATGATGCGTCTCTCCTTTTTCCAGCCGAGGCATTTCCCCGGCGTTCTGCCGACAGTATATCTCAGAATTACCGGCAAAACCAGAGGACTTCCATGACGAAATTCTTACATTTTTGAAAGAAAAAATAAAAAGCCGCCGTCGCACAGTCCAGCTGTATACGACGGCGGCAAGCACCACACAAAAAATATGTATCCGCTGCCATGCAAACGGAAAATTTGTTGGGAGTGAATCGGATTACTGATAGAATTCCGTTTTCAGCGACCGGGTAAACAAATCATCCAACGCGGTCTTTGGATCTACCCCCCGATACAGAGTATCGTACACCGCCCGGCAAATGGGCAAATCCACCCCATAATTTTTCCCCATTTGTAAAAGGGCACGCACTGTATAATATCCTTCTGCCAGCTTGGTGTACTCTTCCCCTTTCACGAAGGATTCTCCGAACTGGCGGTTATGGCTGTATTTGGAAAATACCGTGGCTTCATAGTCCCCAAGATGGCACAGCCCATAGGCCGAAAGCTCATTTCCCCCCAGCGCCTGAATCAGTCTTGCTACCTCGCGGGTACCTCGGGACATTAACGCCCCCTTCAAAGTGGAAAGGTGCAGGCCGTCCAAAATTCCGGCGGCAATACCGATAACGTTTTTCGCCGCCGCACCAATTTCGCTTCCAATCAAGTCCTGCCCGTAATAAAAGCGAATCAGATCGCTGGAAAACTCATCCACCAGCATTTTCTTTACCTGTTCGTTGTTGCTGTCAATGACCATACAGTTGGGAATTCCCTGATAAAACTCTTCCACATGGCCCGGCCCCAGCCAGACGGCCACCTCGTTGGAAAAGTCCGTATTATCATTGACCACCTGAGAAAGCCGGCGACCCGAAGCAATTTCGATGCCCTTCATGCAGAGCACAAAAATTTTATCCGTCAAATCAAGGGGTTTCAGTTCGTCCATCAGCCCCTGCAATCCCTGAGAGTTGATGGAAATGACAATCACCTGGGCATCTTTGGCGGCAGAAATGTCGGTTGTCAGGTGAACAGAAGTGGGAAGCTCCAGCAAATCATTTTTTCTTTCCTGCAAAAAACGCGCCATGGTTTTGGAGCTCTTCCGGCCATACAGGGTTACCTCATGGCCGATACTGTCCAGATACCAGGTAATGAGAGAGCCCCAACGTCCGCATCCGATAACGGTAATTTTCATAGCCGAACCACCCTTTCTCAATATATATGATAATTGATGTTTTCTCCACAGAATCCCCCTTGGAAAACCAAACGGTTTCCTTATCGGGGATATTTAAAATATTGATAATACTGGCACTTAATCATACCGTTATACAGCTTTCGGCGTTTATCAGCCGGGCGTCCAAAACAGTCTTCAAAGGTTTCGTCAGGACTGATAATGGAATAACTCCATCCTCTCTTCGGTACGAACACCTTTCCCATCACTTTGTACAGCTCCTGTGCTGCCTGTACATCCAGCAGCCGCTCGCCATAGGGCGGGTTACAGATCACGCAGCCATATTCGTCCTCGCAGGAAAAGTCCCGGATATCCCTCTTCTCCGCTCGGACCGCGTGAATCACGCCGGCCTTTCTGGCATTTTCCAGTGTCAGGGACACCGCCACCCCATCAATATCATAGCCGGTTGCCCGGAAAGCAGCGTCCCTCTTTACCAAATCCCGGGCGCGGTTTCTCTCTTCCTGCCACACCCGATTGTCCACTTGTGCCCATTTTTCCGCTGCAAAATGCCGCTGGATTCCCGGCGCAATATTCAAAGCATACAAAGCCGCCTCGGTGAGAAGCGTACCGGAGCCGCAGAAGGGATCAATAAAGTTCCCATCAGACCGCACCCGCGCCAGCTTTATCATAGCGGCGGCCAGCGTTTCTTTAATGGGGGCCTCTGTGGAATTCTGCCGGTATCCCCGCTTGTGCAGTCCCGCTCCGGACGTATCCAGCATCATGCTCACCTTATCTTTCATAATCAAAAACTGGATTTGATGAACCGGTCCGGTCTCCTCAAACCAGGAAAGGTGATATTTGCTCCGCAGTCTCTCCACCACCGCTTTTTTGATAATGGACTGGCAATCCGGCAGGCTGTGCAGCTTGGAACTGAGGGAACGTCCCTTGACGGGAAATGCATCCCCTTTATCCAGCCAACGCTCCCAGGGCAGCGCCTTCACCCCCTGAAACAGCTCTTCAAAATTTCTTGCGGGAAAAGTTCCCAAATGTATCAAAATCCGCTCGCTGTACCGGGAGCCCATATTGGCCCGGGCCAGCATATGTTCGTCGCCCTTAAAAAACACGCGTCCGTTTTCCGGACGGACATCCACCGCCTGCATATCCCGCAGTTCTTCTCCAACCAGGCCTTCCACGCCTAACAGGCAGGGGGCTGCCATTTCAAACAGTTCCATCTTGACCTGTCCTTTCTTTCATTCATTCTTTTCGCAATCTTTTTGTTATTGTACCATACCCGCCTCTTTCACGCAACCCGCCCCCAGCGGCTCCTGCCAAAAATCGAATGGGCCGCACAGCTTTCCTGCACGGCCCATTTTCAGTACTTTGTATATTCAGTTTTATTCTTTTGCCCGTGCTGGGCCAAAATGCCGGTTATTCGGAATCCGGCTCCAGAAGGCCATATTTTCCGTCCTTACGGCGATACACCACATTGATTTCGTTATTATCGGTATTGCGGAACATAAAGAACTGATGCTCCAGCATATTCATCTGCAAAATGGCTTCTTCCACGCTGGCGGGCTTTACATAGAAATGCTTTGTTTTTACAATCTCATATTCCTCGGGCTCTTCGTCCGTGGGCTCGGCATCCTCCGCATACTCCTGCACATACTGATCGATGGCCCCGCTATGGAGACGCTTCTCCAAACGGGTTTTATTTTTGCGGATTTGCCGGCCTAAAGCAGAAATTACCTTATCCAGGGCGTCGTTCATTTCGGAGGCGGTTTCCTCCGCACGGCAAATCATGCCCGGCTGGCGAATGGTAATTTCAACCGTCTGGCGATTGCGCTCCAGCGTTACCGTCACGGTTGCTTCTGCATCCTCGTCGAAAATCCGGTCAAAGCGCATGAGCTTTTTCGTGGCCAGCTCCTTAAAGTTGTCCCGCAGGGTAACCTTTCTGCCGATGATCGTAATTTTCATGCCAACATCTCCTAACACTTTTAAACTATGCAGGCAGCTTTTTATCCGGGAACGGATTTTCCCGGCACAGCAACTCTCCCACAGGGAAGCTGCCTGTATCTGTGGTTATAGTATAACACAATTGATAAAAGTTTTAAAGGGTTTTATAGATAGATTGTAAAAAAATTATATCATTTTTTGAAAGGTATACAGATTTCCGAAAATTCGCCGCGACAGATCGTTTTATAGGAATCACCCGAATCCGGAATTTAGAGTACGGCTTCTCCGTGACGGGTCACATGACAGCCTACATTAACAGCAACCGGTAAACCGGCAATATGGGTGGGATACTGCTCAATATTGACAGCCAGTGCTGTTGTCAGGCCGCCAAAGCCCTGAGGCCCAATGTCCAACTGATTGACCGCCTCCAGCATATCTTTTTCCAGCTGTGCATAGAAGGGATCGGGATTTCTTTGGGAAACCGGCCGGCACAGGGCTTTTTTGGCAAGCAATGCGCACAGCTCAAAGTCTCCGCCAATGCCAACTCCCAGCATCATGGGTGGACAGGGGTTGGCGCCTGCCAGACGGGCGGTTTCCACCACTGCACCGATAATCTGCTCCCGGGTAGCTGATGGGGTCAGCATAATCACCCGGCTCATATTCTCGCTGCCAAAGCCCTTGGGCGCCACCATCAGCCGCACCTTATCACCGGGCACCAACCGGGTGTGGAGCACTGCTGGCGTGTTGTCATTGGTATTGCCCCGGCGAATGGGATCGGCCACCACGGAGCAGCGCAACAAACCCTCTACATAGCCCTGGCGAACCCCTTCGTTGACAGCTTCTTCAAAATTTCCATCAATATGGACGTCCTGTCCCACCTCGGCAAATACCACCGCCATGCCGGTATCCTGACAAACCGGCAGCGTCAGTTCCCGGGCTGCGTCCATATTGTCGCAAATATCCTTCATAATGGACTTCCCAATAGGGTGAGTCTCTTTTTCGGCGGCACAGCGGATACAGGCTTCCATATCTGCCGGAAGCTGCCGGTTGGCTTCAATACACAGCCGGCGCACCGTCCGGGTAATTTCACCTACTTCTATCACACGTATCATAAGGGATTCCTCCTTTTTACACTTCCTGTCCGCCTGCAAACACCCGCTCCGGCTTAGCTGCCAGTGTCAGGGGGTCTTGGCGGAACACCACGCAGTCGGCATCCTTGCCCACTGCCAGCGAACCTACACGATTGTCAATCCCGCAAATCCGGGCCGGTTCAATGGTAATGGCCCGCAGTGCGGCTTCCCTGTCCATGCCTTCCCGTGCGGCCAGCCCAGCGCACAAGGACAAATATTGCAGGGGAATCACCGGATGATCGGTAATCAGTGCAGTCTCTACCCCAGCCTCATACAGCTTTCCCGGACAGGCAGGGGTCAGGTTCCGCAGTTCCGGTTTGGAGCGGTCACACAGAATCGGCCCACTGAGAACCCGCACATGCTTTTCAGCCAGCTCATCGGCGATCAAATGGCCTTCGGTGCCGTGGACAATCACATAATCCAGCCCGAACTCCTCGCCGATGCGGATGGCGGTAAAAATATCGTCTGCCCGATGGCAGTGGATATGGGCCTGGATTTCTCCCCGCAGCAAGGGCAGCAGCGCTTCACACCGGATGTCATATTCCGGCATATCCACATCTTCTTCGGCCAGCGCCTTGTCCATGTCGTCCAGATACCGCTGGGCCTTATACAGCTGCTCTCGAATCAACGCCGCGGTAGCCATACGGGTAACAGGGGTCTGGTTTTTGCCGTGATACACGCTTTTTGGGTTTTCCCCCAGTGCCATTTTGATGGCAAGGGGTGCTTTGACAATCATCTTATCGATACATTTCCCATAGGTTTTCACAGCTGCCATCTGTCCGCCAATGGGGTTTGCACTGCCAGGACCGGTTACCACCGTGGTCACGCCGCTTTCCAGCGCCTCCCGGAAACACCGGTCCATAGGATTCAGTGCGTCAATAGCCCGAAGTTGGGGAGTAATGGGGTCGGTTTCCTCGTTGCCGTCATCTCCTTCAAAGGTTAGTCCGTCCTCCCACATGCCCAAATGGGTATGGGCATCAATAAAACCGGGGTATACATGGGCGCCTTCCAAATCCAGCCACTCTTCCCCCACCTTCTCGGGACAGGTCTCCATAGGCCCCAGCCCTACAATTACGCCGTTATCAGCTGCCAGCCAGCCATTTTCATAGTCCAAGCCCTCCATGGTATGAAGGGCTGCATTTTTTATCAGCATCGGGTTTCCTCCTTATAAAAGAAAAGCGGCAGGGAGTTTTCCTCCCGCCGCCTGATAGATCATGAATTCTCGGCTGTATATAATTTCAGCCTCGAGGGTTATTGTGACGGGAGAACCCGCCGCGCTTGCTCTCTACGGCCCGTTTCAAGTCGGACATTTTCTCATCGCTGCTCTGCTTAAAGCGGGACATCATGTCCTCAAAGCTGCCGCCCTCATTACGGCGGCTCTGCCATTCATAGTTGCCGGGACGTCCGGGGCTGACAGCCGCCGGCCGGGGCTGACGGGGAGCACGGGGAGCACGGGGCCCATTGCCGCCTCTCTGCTCTCTCCGCTGAGGCTGCTGCTGCGCAGGATCCAACGCCTTCTTCATCGACAGGCTGATTTTCCCTTCCTCGCTGATGCTGAGCACCTTGACTTTCACTGTTTGATTCTCGGTGACGAAATCCCGGATTTCCTTGACAAATGTGGGGGCAATTTCCGAAATATGTACCATACCGGTTTTTCCCCCGGGCAGTTCAACAAACGCCCCGAACTTCGTGATACCAGTGACCTTGCCTTCCAGAATCGATCCTACCTCCAGCTGCATACCTGAATGTTTTCCTCCTTAAATATAAATCAAAACCAGAGGCGCCCTTTATTCACCGGAAATGATGATAAACACGCGCTCTCCGTTTTTTGCATAATCCAGTTCCTCCCTGGCTACCCGCTCTGCATACTCACTGCCGTCCTCTGCATTGGCGTCAATGGTATGGCGCAGTTCTTCGTTTTCCACTTCCTGCACCTGAATCTGGTTATTCAGGCTGTCCAGCTCGCTGCGCTTCTGGTTAATCTGAATCTGCTGGTTAATCAAAGCGGCCATCACATAGACAATCAAACACAAAATGGAAAACCGGAGCAACATGCTGCCCTTTATTTTTTTCTTCTTCAACACACGCATTTTTGCTCCTCCTTTTCAGAAATTCAATTTCCCCTGTGGGAATCTTCTGACTTTCTTGATTATACACTACTCTCCCTTCCTGTTTCAAGGGATTTTTTCGCTTTCCCCCGTTTATTTTTCATTTTTTTACTTCTTTTCCTACTAAACCGCCCCACAGCCCGGCAGCAACAGGAAGATAACCATCCATACAGTTTCCGGAAAAGCTTCGAGATTCTTTGTATTAAGGTTCGAATGAGTGTAGCCGCCCATATCGTCATTTCTCCAAAAGTAAGCCCCCACAGGCACATGCCGATTCCTTCTCCGGCCAGCTGATAAAACCGCAGCTGGCCCGATTCAGCAGCCAGCGCCACTACAAATGTTACCAGTGCGGCAGAGGCCATAAATAACAAATCAAAAACAAACTGCTGATTCCGCCCGCCGCCCAGCACCATCCGCAGCACCCGAAAACCGTCATATACAGCTCCCAGCAGCACCCCCGCCCCCAGAGCCAGCAAAAACCCGGGGACAAATTCTTCCGCCATCATTCCACTACCGGAAGAGCCGGGAGAAAAAAGAGCCCTGCGGCTTTGCCTCCCCATAGCTCATGGAAGAAATCTCTCCCGTCACTGTCAGCTCGCCGGTTTCCGTGTTCAGCCTATCCAAATGCAGGTTTTTTCCCCGTATCAACAGCGGTCCTCCATGGGTATTGGCTGCAATGCTTTCTTCATCATAGCTGTCTACATTCATAACCCCGACGGCCGTTAAATGACGGCGGTTTTCCAGCACCAGATTATGAGGGGCCGCCCCCGGCTGTTTTTCTCCGCCCGTCTTGATTTCGGAAGACACAATGGTCATATACGCCACATCCTTTCTGCTTTCCTCTAAATGAGTTTTCCCAGTTCAACATATGCGGCGTAAACCGGTTCTATTCCCTCCTCTACATGACGATAAATCGGATATTTTGGTTTTTCTCCCCTGTTTTTCTATTTTCCTGTTGCACAATGTGATATAATGGAAATACAAAGATTTAAAGGAGGTCATTTTGATGCAGGAAGTCTATGAATTTCTGAAAAAGTGTGGTACTTACTATCTTGCTACCATGGACGGAGACCAGCCGCGGGTCCGCCCCTTCGGCACCATCGACTGCTTTGATGGAAGGCTCACCATCCAGACTGGCAAGGTAAAAGAGGTATCCAAACAGATTTTGCAAAACCCCAAAGTGGAAATCTGTGCTTTTGACGGCCAGCATTGGCTGCGTGTAGCTGCTACAGCAGTGGAGGATTCGAGAATCGAAGCCCAAGAACATATGCTGACTGCCTATCCGTCCTTGCAGAAAATGTACCAGGCCGGTGACGGAAACACCCAGATTTTTGCACTGGAACACGGAACCGCAGTCTTCTCTTCCTTTACAGAGGCTCCCCGGACCGTAACGTTTTGAAGGCCTTCCAGTATAAACGGCATTTCTGAAAAGCCAAAAGCTTGTAAGTAAGAACCTCCCCACCGCCTTTTGGGGCAATAGGTTTATCGACAATTTGGGAGCTCGCCTATTTGATCAGGCGGGCTCTTTTTTATATCCTTAAGAAATCTGTCCGTATTCTCCAGTAACTCCTGCACTAATTGGGCAATGTTCCTAATTTCCACAGAAAGAAAAAAAATGATTTTCTGTGTATCGTCCTCTTACACTGTCAGAAAAAAAGGCGTAAAATAAAAGAAGAAAAAGGAGGGTTTTCAATGGAAAAATTTCTAAAGGGTATTGTCGTATTTCTGCTTCTCATTGTTGTAGGGCTTGCTTTTTGGGTGGGACGCCTTTCCATGCAAAAAAGCGAAACCCAACCTTCACCGTCATCCTCGGTCTCAGATTCTGCGTCCTCGTCTCAGAAAAGCTCTGCGGATGAAACCAGCAAGCAGGATTCCCCGACCACTTCTGCGGAAGAGATAGGTGGAGAAACTTCGGAAAATAACATTACCGGCCTGCAGTGCTCCATCACACATGGCGCGCTGGATATTGTTCCGGGAAAAGACTTTCAGGTATCCGACAGCACTGGTGGTGAATTTGAATCATCTGTGAAGAATGGCACCTATGTGGTAACAGGCAGCAATACTGTGGACAATCATATCACGGTTACTGTACCGGAAAATTTTGTTTTCCAAAACGTCAGCCTTTCTGCCAACGGCGGTGCACTCAATGCTCAAGATTTACAAACTGGGAATTTGCAAACCAGCTGCGACGGTGGCGCCATTCATTTCACCGGCAGTATCAGTAAAGATGCATCGGTGGAGCACCTTTTGGGCGAAACAGTGCTACAGCTGACCGGAAAGTCCACCGATTACAACTATGAGCTTTCTTACAGTATGGGCCATATTGGAATTGGCGACCAGCAGTATGCCGGGGCAAATGGCAGCCAAAGCATCAATAACGGCTCCGGCCAGACTATTCAGATTCATTGCAAAATGGGCAGCGTCAGTGTGGTATTCCCGTAATTTTCAACAGGCTATATCAGATAAAAAAGAGGCCGGACCGGGGAAAAAGCTTCCAGGTTCGACCTCTTTTTCTATTTTTATTTAATTACAGCATAAATTGACCGCCGTTCACGTCAATGCCCGCTCCGGTAATATACCGGGAATCATCGCTGGCCAAAAAGGCAATCACACCAGCAATATCAGAGGTTTCCCCCAACCGGCCAAGGGGAATTTGTGACGCGGAATACTCGGTATTGGCGGTCATAGCTGTATTCACCACACCGGGACAAACAGCATTCACGTTGATACCATAAGACCCAAATAGCTTGGCATAGCTTTTGGTAGCTGCCAGCAAGCCGCCTTTAGAGGCTGCATAGCTGACCGAAGAAGCTATTCCGCCAATACGCGCTGCCAACGAAGAAATGTTGATAATTTTCCCATACTTTTGCTCTTTCATTCTCTTCACGGCTTCGCGGACACAAAGATGGGCGCCGCGCAGGTTGATATTCATGCACCAGTCCCACTTTTCAGCATCCAGCTCTTCCACCGGCGTGACCGGGCAAACACCGGCGCTGTTAATGAGGATATGAAGGGCAGGAAATGTCTCTTCCGCAAAACGAAAAAGCGCTTCAATATTCTCCGGCAATGCTACGTTCACCCGATAAGCATAGCACTGGCAACCGGTTTCCGCCTCCAGCTCTTCTGCACTTTTTTGAGCTGTTTCCAAATTCATATCTGCCAAAATAACACCGGACAGTCCTCTTTGAGCCAAAACTTTTGCCGATGCAAACCCGATTCCTCTTGCTCCTCCCGTTACAATGGCATATTTTCCTGTAAATTCTTTTTCCACGATGATACTTCCTCCTTGACCTTTTTCGCTAAGGGGCATCCAAATTTAAAAAAGGCCTGCTCTCTTTGAACCGCCCCAGATTATCCAGACAGCTGTCCGTTTTTGCTGGTTCAGTTCATATGTGGCAGGCCTTTTTACAATAGATTTTTTATCCGTTTCTCTTTTGCCGCTGATAGACGACAAATGAAAAATGCTTGTCCAGCCAGTTTCCTATAACGCCAATGACTTTTCCCATAGTCAGTGCCGCCAGCACTGTGCCAATTCCCAGACCATCAATCCATCCCAGGAAGCAGAATGTCAAAACAGCCGTTACAATCAGGCAAATGGCGTCGAACCCAATTTTGATTCGGGGATAGCCAACCCCTACAATCTGTGACAGCTCCCGGGGAAACAAGTCGGTAGGAATAATCGGAAGGCGGCAACGGTTGGAAAGGGCAATTCCCAGACAAATGAGCAGATAACTGATGATAAAGTATATTACGCAGTCTACTAATGTCGTAGGAAGTATTCCAATCCAAAGCTCGTTTACATCCAGCAGCTCACTGAAGGCAAATCCCACCACAAAGCTAAACAGATAAGACGGTACAAACCGCTTGCGCATCACCATTAAGCTAAACACCAGTGCCGCCTGAAACAGATAGGTCCAAGTTCCCAAGGAGAAAAACGGCAATACCTCCGAAAAGGCAAATGGTACGCTGGAAATGGCGGAAATTCCGGCGCCGGAATAGAGCATGAGTACCACGCCGAACGAATTGATGATTACCGCAATGACCAGTGCCGCCTCACCACGAAACACATGAAGCCGATTCGGAAATGTTTGATTTTCCACGGTATAGAAGCCCCCAAGCTTTTTCAAAATCTTTCTGTTGTATTGTAGGCTGATAGCTGTCCAGTGTAAAATACATAATTTTGATAAAACGATAGAAGCTATCTATCAATTGTGGTATACTATTGATATCAGGAAGGAGCGAACGGGCATGAACCTTGATTATCTGCGCTATTTTGTAAAACTGGCGGAAGTACAGCATTATACCAAAGCCGCCGAACAGCTGTGCATCACCCAGCCCAGCTTGAGCCATGCCATCCACCAACTGGAAACAGAATTGGGTGTGCCCCTGTTTGAAAAATCTGGGCGGAACACGGTGCTGACCCGTTTTGGCGAGGAATTTTTGGATTGCTCCCGGCGGACCCTTGCCACACTGGAACAGGGAATCACATCCCTGCGGCACAGTGCTCAGGGAGAAGGGCTGATTCGGCTGGGATTCCTGCGGGTATTGGGGGTGGATTATATCCCAAAAGCGGCTGCCCGGTTTCTGGAGGCCAACCCCGGAAAAAATATCCAGTTTGAATTTCACACCGAACGGACACAGGCTCTGCTGGAAGGGCTTTTATCCCAAAAATATGACTTGGTGTTCTGTTCCAAACCTTCGCCGGGGCTGCATGTGACGGCAGTTCCCGTGACCCGTCAGGATTTGGTGCTGATTGTTCCCAAAAATCATCCTCTGTCCGACCGGCACAGCATCGACCTGGCAGAAGCCCTCCCCTATCCGCAGGTCTGTTTTACCAGGAGTTCCGGCCTTCGCGCTTTGACAGACAGCTTGTTTGCACAGGTTGGCGGCTCGCCTAAAATTGCCTATGAAACGGAGGAAGACCAAGTCATTGCGGGATTGGTGGCCCAGGGGTTCGGCATTGCCGTAGTCCCTTATATGGACCTGCTTCTCAAGTTAAACCTGTCGATTCTGCAAATCAGCACTCCTCCCTATAAACGGGAATTTTTTGTGGTGAATAATAACGATGCGCTTCTCTCTCCGGCAGCCCGTAATTTCCGGCAGTTTGTTCTCTCCGGCCAATGAAATTCATAAATCGGCAAAAACTATCTTTCCATAGAAAAAATACATATTTTGTGCTTTTGAACAGCTGCCTGAAAAATGCATGGCAGTTTCCTTTAGAGCTCATGTTTTATTTGGGAGGTGATGGGGATGCACCGCTATCATGTGATAAAATTTTCGAGCGAAAAAGCCTTCGGAATGTACCTGGAAAAAACGCCTTGCCGAGTCCTGTTTGCCGATGGAAAACTATTGGTACAATCGCGGCTGACGAAAAAAATGCGCCTATGCCTTGACTCTATTTTATCTGTTGAAGACGTTATCACTTTGTGGCAGCACTATTTTTCAATTGCTTATTTACAAAGCAACCAAGTTCATACACTGATTTTTCGGGTAAAAAGAAAAGACCAGACAAAATTTAAAGAAGACTGTTTACGACTTGTTGGGAAAATTCTTGACAAGTGAGAAAACGCCTTCCGGCTTTTTTAAGGAGCTGGAAGGCGTTTTTTCTGTCTTTCAAAGGCTCTTCTCCCAGGTTGTTATCTGACAGTGTTTTTTAGACAAATGGGCTTTCGTGCCTAAATTTTAGGCAAATCAAGTCCGGTATCTGTTTTTTGGTCACGACAAGGGCAACTGCCCGTTTTCAAAACTGCCGGAATTCCCTATTATCTATCTGTGCTCTCAAGGAAGAAAGGAGGCGGCGATTTATGAAAATGCGTTCCGTAGTCCCCATGCGGATTGCCAAAATCGGATACATAGCCATTTCCACTATGTTTTTTGCGGCAGGCGTTTGGATGTTTATCTGCCCTTCTGTTGTGGCTGGAATAATGGGAGTTTTTTTAGGAAGCTTGATGATTGCTTTTGGGCTTATCAAGCTGACAGGCTATTTTTCCCGGGACCTATACCGGCTGGCTTTCCAGTATGACTTACAATTTGGTTTTTTGTGGCTGGTATTGGGCAGCGCTGCCCTGATACGTTCCGGCAGCGTACTGGACTTTTTCTGCATTTCTCTGGGAATCTGTATTGTAGCCGACTGCCTGTTTCGTGAAAAAACCGCCTGGGAGGCCAAAGCTTTCGGCCTTCATTCCTGGTGGCTGGTTTTTCTGCTGGCGGTACCGGCGGGACTTTTAGGGCTGCTGCTGATTCTGTGCCCTACAAACTCCGTTTTTGCCGTGAGATTGCTGGGAATTTCCCTGATGGTACAGGGAGTTTTATATTTTTGTGTTGCTGTCACCATGGTCAAAATCGTAAAGAACCAGATGCCCGACCGAATGGAACGGGACCTCTGTGACTTTATGGAAAAACCGTGACAAATGGAATATCAAGCACTTTTTGAAACAAGGAGATGGTGAAAACCATGAAATTTGCAAGAGCGGTGGTCAAACACCGTGTTCTCATTTTGCTGGTTACGGTGGCCCTGATGGTTCCTTCTGTAATCGGCATGGCCTTTACCCGCGTCAATTATGATATGCTCACCTATCTGCCGGAAGATATGGAAACGGTAGTCGGACAGGAAGAACTGATGGAGGATTTCCACAAAGGAGCCTTCACCTTTCTGGTGGTTGAGGATATGCAGGAAAAGGACGTGGCAGCCCTCAAAAAGAAAATCGAAGGCATCGACCATGTAGATACGGTTCTCTGGTATGATTCTCTGGCGGATTTGTCCATTCCCATGGAATTGCTGCCCGACAAAATTTACCGGGAATTTAATACCGACCACTCTACCCTGATGGCAATTTTCTTCAACACTTCCACTTCCAGCGATGAAACCATGAAGTCCGTGGAAGAAATCCGCTCGGTGGCTGGCTCCCAGTGCTTTGTTTCTGGGCTGACGGCACTGGTGGTGGATTTGAAAAACCTGTGCGAACAGCAAGAACCGGTATATGTAGCGCTGGCCGTAATACTTGCCTGTGCCGCCATGATGCTATTTTTGGACGGCTGGCTGGTACCTTTTGTATTTCTTCTTTCCATTGGCGCCATGATTCTTCTGAACATGGGAACCAACTTCTTCTTTGGGGAAGTGTCCTATATTACCAAGGCCCTTTCAGCGGTTTTACAGCTGGCGGTTACCATGGACTACTCTATTTTTCTATGGCACAGCTACAACGAACAACGGGAAAAATACGATGATCACCAGGAAGCCATGGCTGTGGCCATTCGGGAAACCCTTACCAGTGTTCTGGGAAGCTCCATTACAACCATCGCCGGATTTATTGCCCTGTGTTTTATGAGCTTTACTCTGGGCCGCGACTTGGGATTAGTCATGGCAAAGGGCGTACTGTTGGGCGTAATCGGCTGTGTGACGGTGCTCCCCTCTCTGATTCTGGTTTTTGACCGAGTGCTGCAAAAGACCCGTCACCGCCCGTTAATTCCCGATATGAGTCGTTTTTCCAAAGGGGTTATCAAAGTATTTCCCGTGTTTCTGATTCTGTTTGCCGTTCTCATTACGCCGGCCTATTACGGATACCATCAGGCCAATCAAGAAGTCTACTATAACATGGCCCAATCCCTGCCAGAGGACATGAACTACATCATTTCCAACTCCAAATTGAGCGAGGAATTTGACATTGCTTCCACCCACATGGTACTGGTAGACGCCAACCTTCCTTCCAAGTCTGTTCACCAGATGATGGACGATATGGAAGAGGTGGACGGCGTGAAATATGTGCTGGGATTGGAATCCGTCGTCGGGTCACGGGTACCCAGGGAGATTCTGCCGGATAGTATCCGGGAACTGCTGGTCAGCGATAAATGGGAGCTCCTGCTCATCAATTCCGAGTATCCCGTGGCCAGCGACCAGGTCAATGAACAAATCAACCAACTGAACGCCGTGCTAAAACAGTATGACCCCAAAGGAATGCTCATTGGTGAGGCCCCCTGTATGAAGGATATGATTGAAACCACTGACCACGACTTCAAAGTGGTAAACGCCATTTCCATTGTGGCTATCTTCCTGATTATCCTGCTGGTGGAAAAAAGCATTTCCCTGCCGGTCATTCTGATTGCCGTCATCGAACTGGGCATCTTTATCAATCTTGGCCTGCCACATTATCTGGGCCAGAGCATGGCATTCATCACACCTATTTGTATTAGCACCATTCAGCTGGGAGCCACCGTTGACTATGCCATTTTAATGACCACCCGGTACAAATCGGAGCGCATGGCCGGCGCAGATAAGAAAACCGCTGTCTGGACGGCACTGCGCACCTCTATTTCGTCCATTATCGTTTCGGGCATGGGGCTGTTTGCCGCTACCTTTGGCGTAGCCCTCTATTCGGATATTGAGATTATCAGTTCTATGTGCATGCTCATGGCAAGAGGCGCCGTGATTAGTATGCTGTTGGTAATTTTCGTTCTTCCTGCCATGTTCATGCTGGCAGATTCTCTTATCTGTAAGACCACGCTGGGCATGACAAAAATCAAGCTGAAAAACCGTTCTGTGGAGGTATCTGCTCATGAATAAGTCAACCGTTAAAATTCTGTCTGTTCTTCTTTGCGCGGCTCTGGTGGCTGGCGGTACGGGGGCTGCTTTTGCACAAAACCATTCGGAAGAGTCCCAGCCAAAAACTACTGCCGGGGACACTGCCAATGTGAAAACTGAAGAAACCGACGCACTTTCCAAAGACGAAACCGTTTATGTACTGGCCGGTGCTGACGGCAGTGTGGACAAAATCATCGTCAGCGACTGGATTAAAAACGCTCTGGGCTCTGCCAGCATTTCTGACAAATCGGATCTGACCGACATCGAAAATGTAAAAGGCGACGAAACCTACACCATGAGCGGCGACAGTATGAAGGTGTGGGACGCACAGGGCAACGATATTTATTATCAGGGCAACATCGAAAAAGAACTGCCGGTAGGGCTTAGCGTCTCCTACAAACTGGACGGAAAACCGGTATCCGCCGAAGAGATTTCCGGAAAAAGCGGTAAAGTGACCATCCGCTTCACCTATGACAACCATCAGTTTGAAACGGTGGAGATTGACGGCAAAAAGGAAAAAATCTATGTACCCTTTGCCATGCTCACCGGTGTGCTGCTGGACACCGACACCTTTACCAATGTGGAGGTCACCAACGGAAAGCTGATAAATGACGGTGACCGGATTGCAGTTATGGGCCTTGCTTTCCCGGGCCTGCAGGAAAATCTGGCAATTGACAAGGACAAACTGGAAATCCCCTCTTATGTGGAAATTACCGCCGATGCCAAAGACTTCTCTCTTGGCACCACCGTCACTATCGCTTCCAACGAAGTGTTCAACCATCTGGATACGGAAAAGCTGGACTCGGTAGACGGGCTCAAAAACTCTTTGGGAGAAATGACTGACGCCATGTCCCAGCTTATGGACGGTTCTTCCCAGCTGTATGACGGCCTTGCCACGCTGCTGGAGAAATCCGGTGAATTGACAGAGGGGATTGACCAGTTGGCTCAGGGCGCAAAAGACCTGAAAGATGGCGCTTCTCAGCTATATGATGGTACCGATACTCTGAAAGACGGCACTGCCCAGCTGTATGATGGACTTGCTACTCTTTCCGGCAATAACGCTCAGCTGAACGGCGGCGCAAAACAGGTGTTTGAAACCTTGCTCTCCACCGCTAATTCTCAGCTTGCCGCCTCCGGTCTTACCGTTTCCCGGCTGACCATCGACAATTATGCCGAGGTACTCAACAAAGTGATTGCTTCCCTGGATAAAAACGCAGTATATCAGCAGGCTCTGGACACCGTTACCCAGCAGGTAGAAGAAAATCGCCCCATGATTACAGAAAAAGTAACGGCCGCCGTTCAGGAACAGGTATCCCAGCAGGTGACCGCTGCTGTAAAAGAACAGGTTTCCGAAAAAGTGACAGCCGCTGTCCGGGAACAGGTAGCCGAAAAGGTGATTCCCATTGCCACCAGCGGAAAAATGACCAAAGAGGAATATGAAACTGCCGTAAAGGCCGGGCTGGTGGATGAAAAAACACAGGCTGCTGTAGAAAACGCTATAGATACCCAGATGAAAGAAGCGGACGTACAGGCGCTGCTGGAAAAGAATTTGCAGGAGCAGATGGAAAGCTCTGAAATTCAGGCTGCTATTTCCGCTAAAACTCAGGAACAAATGAAATCGAAAGCTATGCAGGCCACCATCTCTAAAAATGTGGAGGCCCAGATGCAGAAAGCCATTTCCGAAGCCATGGCATCCGATGAAGTGCAGCAGAAACTGCAGGCTGCTTCCGAAGGGGCAAAAGAACTGATTTCCCTGAAATCCTCCCTTGACAGCTATAACGCCTTCTATCTGGGATTGCTGCAATACACCGATGGGGTTTCCACAGCTGCTTCCGGGGCAGAGAAATTGGATCAGGGTGCCGGTTCTCTGAAAAGCGGTGCCGCTCAATTAAAAGATGGTTCCTCCCAGCTGTATGACGGCATTTTACAGTTAAAAGACGGTGCTCCGGCGCTGGTGGACGGTGTAACTCAGCTGAAGGACGGCTCCATGCAGCTTTCTGACGGGCTGAAACAGTTTAACGAAGAGGCAGTGGAGAAGCTGACGGATTTGGTAGACGGTGATCTGGATAAAATCGTAACCCGTCTGAAAGCTACCGCAGACGTTTCCAAAAATTACCGGAACTTTTCCGGAATCAGCGACGGTATGGATGGCAAAGTAACGTTTATCTATCGCACCGATGAAATCGAAAATAATCAATAACCGCCCACAGGCCAAAAATGGGGATGCACATAAATGCATCCCCATTTTAAATTTCAGAAAATATAATTCACGTGGAAACAATGAATATAAGAAAGAGAGTGTGTATACAGGCATATTCCATTTTTCAGAGTCATGCTATATAATATAGTTTCTCTTATATTATAAGTTACATAGTTTTTTTGAGAAGCTCCGTAATCTCATCTGCCGCGTTTTTCTTTAGCTCAAAAATACGCCGTACAGACTGGGCATATTCCCCATCCATCCCGCTGTTCAGCCAGTCTACCGTCAGACCAAAACAGACACACTTATAATATCGAACAATGGTGCATCTATCCTCATCACTGATGGTTTCCTGGGATAATGCCGTGTTAATATAGCTGCGGACAAAATATTCACTCACCGTCATCAGATGGCGCTCGAATACCTCACGGTTAACCGAGCGGTATATGTGCATAATGGCCTTCTTTCGGTGAGAGGCAAATTCAATCAGCGCATCGAAACACTGGACAATCGAAGTAACGGAAGGATATTTTTCAATAATCATCTCCGCTTCTTCCTTTACAATCTCCTCAATCAGCGCTGGTAAGTCCTGAAAGTGATAATAAAAAGAGTTTCGGTTAATGCCGCAGGTTTCCACAATATCCTTTACGGTAATATCACTGAGAGGTCTCTCTTCCAGCAATGCAATAAACGTTTCCTTGATAGCTTTCCGTGTAAAGTTTGCCACAGCGGTTATGCTCCTTTCCCATCCACTGTCCGGTCTCTGTCCCCCGTGGGTGCTATTCCCGGGAAGGCAGTTTTATTTGAATATGTATTATAGCAAATCTCTCAGCAAAGGGCAACCGCAGAGAGTTTGTTGATACAAATTCTTCCTTAACCTATGGGCAAGCAATCGAATAGTTATTGGGATACCTTAACATGAAACATACAGAAAAAGGAAAAGGAAGGTACACGAAAACCGGTGCCTTTCTTTTCCTTTTAGGAGAAATTATTGAAAACTACAGTATCAGTGCTACCAAAGCTGCCACAACAGCTCCCGCTCCCAACAGATACATCAAACAACCTGGCACACAGCCACCTCGATAGGGTCTGTGATGGGGCGGTGGCGGAGGTGGTGGCCGGTGAAAACCTCTTGGCCCATGAGGACCTCTGAATCCACCGGGCCGAAAACCTGGACCGCCGGGGCCTCTTGGTGGTCTTCTTCCTGGCATCATAGCGTTCTTCCTCCTTCTATGTATGATTGATTTACAAACATGGAAATGAAATTCCGAACTGAAAAACATCTCCTTTTCTCTGACTTCGTATATTTTGCTAAATAACCCATGATTAACAACATTTTTTCATCTATTATACAGAGCGTTTTTCCAAAAATCAAGCAGTCATACAGAGAAAACTTTTCATTATAACAAATTGCTTTAAAAAGAAAATAAATTTATGATATTTATTTCAAAAATATTACAATACGATACATAAAGTGATATAATGAAAAATAATGGAAAAAAGTACTTTTTAAACAGATGCATGAAACAAATCAAACAGATGATGAAGCTTTTTTCGACAAAGCTTTGTGAAAAAGAAGGTGTAAAGCAAGAAAACATGATGGAATGGAAAATTGATAAAAATTCACCGAAAGGAGCATAGACCATGGGTTTACGATTTAGAAAAAGTTTCAAAGTCGCCCCGGGAGTCCGATTCAATGTAGGAAAGAAAAGTTTTGGTTTTAGTCTGGGAGGGAAACATGGTGGAGTTTCGTTTAATTCCAGAACCGGTGCAAGAGCACGAGTCTCAGCACCTGGAACGGGCTTTTCTTACACGACCAAGCTTTCTGGGCACAAAAGCCGAAAAAATGCAAACTACGCTGTTTCTGGTGGAGGAGACAGTGGTCAGACACCTCTTCCTCCATCCAATTATCCGTCCGGTTCTGGCAATAAACGGAACGTTCCGCTTATTCTTCTCAGCATTTTTTTGCCATTTGTTGCAATTCCAATGCTGTGGCTTTATCCTAAGTGGAAAGAAAGGTACTCCCAACGGTTTCGGATTATTCTGACAACGATTCTGGGAATCTATCTGGTTTTTGGACTTATCACTACACTGACTCCGGAGCCTTCTGATAACAATCATGTATCATCAGGCTATGCAACTGTCACTCCAACTCCAAGCCCCGCAGAAACAGCAAAGCCCCTTATTTCACCAACACCAGAGGCAACCATCTCTCCTACATCAGAACCTACTCCCGAACCAACGCCTGAACCAACACCAGAGCCAACTCCCAAACCTACCACGAAACCTACAAAGAAGCCCACACCCAAGCCTACGGCGAAACCTACTTCAAAGCCGCAAGATTCCGTTTCATCTGAGACTTATGTTCCCCCTGCCGCATCTCAGGGAAGATATGTGGGAAGCAGCGAATCTAATAAATATCATAATCCGTCATGCCGATATGTGAAAAAAATCCTTCCCGAAAACAAAATCTGGTTTGATTCAGCAGCAGACGCAGAAGCTCAAGGATATTCACCATGTGGAGTTTGTAATCCCTAAATCAAAAACCAAAATTCGCCCGCTCATTTTTAAACGAGAGCAGGCGAATTTTTTTGATGGAAAACTGTGACAAATCATCCCTTACATTCCTGCTGCATAGCAAGCACTCTCCTTGGTTATAATGGAAACACAGGAAGGAGATTCCATCCACTTGTGAACCAACCGATTTCTGGAGGAAAATATGAACCTTCAACAGCTAAGATATCTTGTAGAAATTGCGGATTGCCATTCTCTTACCAAGGCATCCAAAAAGTTATTTGTTTCTCAGCCCTATCTGAGTAAAGTTGTCGCAGACTTTGAAACAAAAGTGCATCACCAAATTTTCATCCGTTACAATAACGGATTAGAGCTAACCACCTATGGGAAAAAAGTATATTTACTCGCTCAATCCATTATCAGCCAAATGGAACGGTTGGAACATCTGGAAACAGAAGAGACTGATGAAAATAATCGTGTGAAACTTTCATTTTCAGTTGGGAATCTGATTCTAAAGGACAGCCTGCTTTTAGATTATGTTTCTACTACACATGCCGACAGAATTGATGTCGATTTTTTTGAAACTACCATTGAGGGGTGTATCAAACAGGTAGAAGAGGAAATCTCTGAATTTGCAATTCTGGTTGTGGATGATTTTCAGAAAACACTCCTGAAAAGCGTGTCTGCTCGCAAAGGATTAGAATGTATTGAGCTGGATAAGGGATGCCTATACTATCATTTCCATAGAAATCATTCGCTGGCCAATCAAGAGAACATCAGCATGGACAGTTTGATGCAGTATCCGTTTGTCCAATTAAAATCCGATGAATACACGGCCTTCAGCAACGAAAAGTGGAAAGAAGAATTTCCAAACGCATACATGCACAAATGCATAGTAGTCAATCATTACCATTCCTGTTTAATGATGGTTAAAAACAGCAATGCATTTATGGTTGGTAACAAGTGGCAGATATCCGAATTGGAAAAAATGGGGATTCAAAGCATACGTCTTTCTTCTATAAATCGCAAAGCATATTTGATAGTTATTAAAAAAGAAATCACAGTGTTTTCGTCAGAAGCCAAAAAGTTTCTTCATCTTTTCAAAGACAGCTATGGTTTAGACAAGACATAACTCTTTGGTTATTTCTATTATATATAAATACGTATTTGTGATACTTCAAAACACATGGTACTATATCCTCTGTCATCAAGGAGGTTATATACGATGAAAAAAACGACAATTTTATCCATTTTTACTGCGGCAATGGTCATGGCTACTTCGGCTGCTACTTATGCGCTTTGGGATACTGTAACGGTTGATAGCCGAGGAAACACTGTTACCATGCGTAATCCGGTTACGGTTTCCGACAGTACAGACGAACAAAATATTTCTGCCGATGCAAATACTTTAAATCCGGTTACGGTAACAGCGTCAGGCACTGTGAAATTCAATGTTGACAATAGCGACAGCGTTGCAAAGAAACTGACTTTAAAAGAGACGATAGAAGCATCGGAACAACTGATAGAAAGTACCGATTATTCCATTGAATTTACAGGAGACGGTGTGTCGGGAAATGTTGATAGCAGTGTGACGGATGGGATGGAAGAATACAATTATACCATCACCTTTACAGAAAGCGGACTTGAAAAATTGAAGACCAACTCGAATACCTGTACGGTAAAAGTCACCGCAACCCTGAGCTAACTGGCGGGTTTTTTACCTTTCATGGCAAAAGCGTGTAAAAAAGTGAGTTTCTATCTGTGTATTGGGATATTGTCCACCCTTATGATTTGTGCTGCTTTTTTCCCTAATATATATAAAGAGATTCTTCCCTATCGATTCTATCATGTTTTAACAAACAGTATGGAACCAACCATAGGAACTCATTCTCTTGTATTGGCAAAAACATATGATGACAATATGCAGATTCAAAAAGATGACATTATTATTTTTCTTGCCAACCGATTTGGGGAACAAATCACTATTATGCACAGATTCTCGCACATAGAAAAAAATGATAAGGGTGAAACCGTATATAAAACCCACCCGGAAGGAAGCAGCTCGCTGGACATATATGAAACCAGCGGGCAGGATATTCTGGGCGTATATTTGTTTCATATCCCCTATGCAGGAAAGCTGTTGCTATTTTTGAAAAGTGCTTTTGGATTACTGTGGCTGTGCCAAATGATTGTCATTTTTCTTATTAAGCAATTAGTATTAGCCAAATGGGCGGATGCAGAGAAAAATCCGATGGCCCATGCTCCATAAGCATCTCACTTTATAAAAAGTAAATATGAGACATCAGCCGCTCAATTGACTTATGAGTTTTCAAATGTACGTTCTCACAAGAATTGTGTTTGGCACCAGACTGATTATGATTTTCCTGGCGTATTTCACCCATTTCATTGAAAAACATGCCTGTGACGAACGGTTCATCCGCATGGCAAAGGCTCTTGGCAAGGAAGATGCTGCAACCTGGCTGAGCTTCAGGAACAGTGTGGCGTTGCCAATTTAAAAATGTCGAACTGCGGCATCCAGCCGGATGAATTTATGACGCTGGCACAAAATGCCCGTACCACAATGGGCGGCCTGTTTGCTTCTGACCAAGTTTCTCTAACCGATGCAAAATGTGCCGCTATCTTTGAAAAGTCTTATCGTTAAAATCGAAGCATTATTATACCCAACACTACATTCGAACTTCCATAGAAAAATCAAAAGCGGAGCTTGCGACCTATAAATTAGGTGCAGCTCCGTTTTTGATTGATAAAATTAGCGCCTTCACTGGATGTGCTATTTACCAAGAAATTCCTCCACAAACACAATCAAATAAGGCCATGCAAAAAGAAAAGCCTCAACACGACTTACGTGTTGAGGCTTTTAATGGGAAGCGTTGACAAAATAGATACCCGCTTAAGACGCGAGCACTACGGCAAAATAAAAACTGAGTCTGGAACGCGAAGTGCGTCCAGACTCAGTCTGGTGCCGGTGGCCGGACTCGAACCGGCACGGTATCGCTACCGGTGGATTTTGAGTCCACTACGTCTGCCAATTCCATCACACCGGCACAACGCTGTTATTATACCAGACTTTTGAAAGAATTGCAAGACTTTTTTCAAATTTTTCTATGAAATTTTTCGGCCACCGCCACTTCTTAGATATACTGCTTTTCCTTCCACTTTCCCCTGAGGAAACGGATACTGAAAAACACAGCCCGGACACACCAGTCTATCACCATAGCAACCCATACGCCCATCACACCCATCTGGAACGTAAGTGCCAACAAATAACTTAAACCAATGCGGCACACCCACATAGTGGTAACGGAAACCACCATCGTATACTTAACATCATTAGATGCACGCAACGCATTTGGAAGGGTAAAACCAATAGGCCAAATAATCATAGTACAAATTCCGTGGAATACCAGCAGCTGCAATGCCAAAGTCATGGCCTCACCGGAAAGGCTATAGAAACTGACGATACCCGGCAGCAAAAACAGCAGCGGCAAGTTCAGTACAGCCGTAAAGACATACGTAATTAACAACAGCTTTTTCGCATACTTCACGGCACCATTATAGTCTCTTGCACCCACGCATTGGCCAATTACCGTAATCATAGCCAGTCCCAAAGAAGAACCTGGGATAATTTCCAACGCAGCTACATTGCCCGCCACAGCATTTGCGGCGATAGCAGCTGTGCCAAAGGAGGAAACCAATCCCTGCACCAGAATTTTGCCCAACTGGAACATACTGTTTTCCAAACCGTTAGGGATACCAATTCGCAGGATATTTTTAATCATTCCCCAATTAAATTCAAGTGGCCACAGGGACTTGATAAAAATCTCATGTACCGGCCGCATGATGAGTGCCATAATGACCACACAGCCCACCATTCTGGAAATCAGGGAAGCTATTGCCGCACCGGCTACATCCAAATGGAAACCAAAAATGAAAATCGCGTTGCCTACAATGTTGATAACGTTCATCATAGCAGAAATCAACATGGAGATTTTAGAATTACCCATAGCGCGGAACAAAGCTGCGCCGGCATTATAAATAGCTAAAAAAGGATAAGACAGGGCTGACAGGAAAAAATATACCTGTGCATTTGCCATAACGGCCGCCTCTACATGGCCAAAAATAATTTGCAACAGCCAGTCTTTGGCCACCAATGCAAAAGCAGCAATGACCAGCGACATGGCGGCAACTGCAAACACCAGCTGTTTCGCTGCTTCACAGGCACTATCCCGGTCGCGCTTACCCAAATATTGGGCACCTACTACAGCGCCGCCGGTGGCCAAAGCCGAAAAAATGTTAATTAGCAGCGCGTTGATAGAATCCACCAAGGAAACACCGGACACTGCCGCTTCGCCTACGCTGGAAACCATTACCGTATCGGCCATACCGATAGTGACGGCCAGCACCTGCTCAATAACCAGCGGGATAATCAGCCTCAAAAGTCGTCGCCTGTCCCATATTACCTGATTTTCCATTTGAGTACATCACCTTTCCCCGAATTTGCCAGTTTGTTGAAGGGCATCCCTTTTTATTGCAAACAGAAGCCGCAGAGTCTACCCCTCTGCGGCTGTGTTTTCGCCATTATAGCATACTTTTTTTAAGGAATCAACGCTATCTTCTATAAAATATTCACCAATCATCATGGGAGTTTGCCCGGGGATTTTCGTCCATTTTTTTACAATTTTTTTACAAAATCTCTTAGTGCAGACTTTCCATATACATTCTCAAATTTTCCACTCCAGCCCGGATTCCATCCAGTACTGGCTCCATCCCTTCAAACTCTATGCCCACCGGACCATCATAACCGGCAGCTTTTAAAATGGATAGGCACTGGCGAACCGGCACTACCCCATGGCCAATCACGGTTCCCCGCAGAAAATTTCCGCCTCGGGTAGCAAAAAAGTCCGAACCGGGAAAATCCCCGCTACCGCTTTTGGCCAGAAAGTCCTTGGCATGGGCATACAGCGCCCAACCCGCCAGCCGGGAAACCGCATGAACCGATGTCTCGTCCACACACAAAAAGTTCCCCATGTCGCACAGCAGGCCAAAATTTTCATGGTCAACTGCCAGCATCAACCGTTCCACCCGGTCGCTGTCTTGACAAAAAAAGCCGTGATTTTCCACCGTGGTTTTGATCCCCAGCGAAGCTGCATATTCTGTTACTCTCCGGCACCCTTCAGCCATCACTGGCAGCGCTTTCTCAAAACTCCGATATTTTCCCGGGCCCCAGGCGGCATCATGACGCATGCAGGGGGCTCCCAAAATAGCGGCTATGTCCACTTCCCCCTTTACGCGCTCCACTTCTGCATCAAAATCTCCACCGCTGCCGCTGATAAAATCCGCCGCCACCGTATAACAGGAAATTTCCAGCCCTACCCGCTCACATTCTGCCCGCAGCTTTTGGGCATATTCTTTTCGGGAAGAACCGTCATGGGGCAGAATGTCCACAAATTCAATGGCATCAGCGCCCGTCTCCCGGGTTTTGACAACACATTCCATCTGAGTGATTGCGCCGCTGCTTAATAGACGCTGATAGCTGTAAGTGCTTACTGCAATTTTCATGAGACTTTCCTTCCTTTTATAACAACACTTCATGGCCTGTCTCGGCAGATTCATAAATAGCCCGCAGAATCCGCATAATCATAATTCCATCCTCAGCCGGTGCACGGCAGGAAGCACCGTCCAAGATGCACTCCACAAAATGGTCAATTTCTCCCTGAAACAGCCCGTCAAAGGAGAGGGCGGTTGGAGTACACAGGTTTACGTCGGCCATATAGCCGTTGATTTCGGTATACATTTCCAGCTCGGGGGAAAGCTTTGCCCCGCCCTTTGTACCGAACAGCTCAATGGTACCCACTTCTTTTTTCAGGTTCAGGCTAAAACTGGTTTCCACCGACAATACCGCGCCGTTATCATATCGCACCATAGCGCAGGCCATATCCTCTACGTCGCAGATGTCGTGGTCGGTGGCGGAAACGGAGACATAGGCTTTTTTGTCCTTCAGTTCGCTGCGGTTGCCCAGTTTTTTAAAGGTAACGCCGAACACGGATACCGGCTTGGGATTGCCCATCAGATAGCGGGTCAAATCGATGACATGGACACCCAAATCGATAAGGGGACCGCCACCGGAACGGGACTTGTCACCAAACCATCCCATGGGGTTTCCGTTGCGGCGAAGGTAGGCAGCCTTGGCAAAGTAAATTTCGCCAAAATAATCCCGGCTGATAAAATCTTGCAGCACCTTGCAGTCATTGCCGAACCGGCGGACAAATCCGATTTGCAGGAGCTTCCCATTTTTGTCGGCAGCTTCTTTCATGGCAATGGCGTCCTCGACGGTGGTGGCCATGGGTTTTTCGCACAAGACATGTTTGCCAGCATTGAGCGCGGCAATCGTGCACGGTGTATGCTGGGAATTCCAAGTACACACGCTCACCGCATCCAGCTCCGGCAAGGCCAGCATTTCGTCCTTATCGGTAAAGGTGCGGGTTACGCCATATTTTTCGGCCATAATGGCCAGCTGCTTTTCGTCAATATCACAGAAGGCGTACAGTTCCACCCGAGGGTTATTGAGATAGGCCTGGATATGCTCGTTGGAAATATTTCCGACGCCGATTACACCGATTTTCAGTTTTTTGTCTGCCATAACCTTTTCCTCCAATATCAAAATTCTTTCAGCCAATCAGCCCGCGCAAAAAGTCAGATGCCTTTTGAATATCGGCAACGGGATTTTCCCCCGCTTCTCTCTCGATGGTCAAAAATCCCTGATAGCCGATGTCATGGAGCGCTTTCAGGTAGGCAGGAAAATCCACGCTGCCCTCGCCCAAAGGAACTTCCTCAAAATATTTTGCTTCCCGGATGGTATCCTCGATGGAAGCCGCCTCTCCATAAATGACCATGGGGTCGCCGTCCAGCAGCTTCACGCCGTCCTTGGCGTGGGTGTGGACGATATAATCTTTCAGGGTATATACGGCCTGCACCGGGTCATCCCCGGTCACCATGACAAAGTTTGCCGGGTCCAGGTTCACTGCCACACCGGTAGAATGCAGCCCATCCAAAAATCCTTTCAGGGTTACGGCGATTTCCGGGCCGGTTTCAATGGCAAAATGGGCATCCAAACTGTCGGCATACTCTGCCAACTTCCCGCAGGCCTCCTGCATGATGTGATACCGCTCACAGCTGCTATCGGCGGGCACCACGCCAATGTGCGTAGTCACCACATCAGTTTCCAGCTCTTTGGCAAGTTCCAAGATTCGACAGCTTTTTTCAATCAGCTCCGGGTTTTTCTCCCCATGGGCAAACCCCTGGCCCAAATCTCCACACAGCGCCGAAATCGTCAATCCGTGAGATTTTACGGCATCAAGGAACTCCCGGCGAAAATCTTTTGACATATTTTCCGGTGCAAATTCGCCGCTGGTGGCATATACCTGAATTCCGGAAACGCCGGTCTTTTCTGCCAGCTGCAAAGCTGTGCGCCAATCGGTACGGAAGGAATCCAGCAAAACGCCAATGGAAAATGGATACATTCAGATACATCTCCTTTCAAATGCCAGCAGGCAGGATTATCCTGCTAATTTTTTACAAATTCGGAAATGATACAGCCGTTTGTTTTACTATGCTGTTTTTCCGATTGGTCCTGCCAAAGCTGGGAAAACCGAACAAAAATAGAATTAAAATTGACAGCTTTCTGCCTTTTATTTTATAATATCCGCAGGAATTGTAAAGAGCATATCTTGTTTCATTTTAGCAGTATCTTGCTTTTTCAAAAGGAGGAGCCATCATGCAAAGCGCACCCTATGAGCCGATTTATCATGCAGACCCGGCATTCCCGGTCACCTTTCATTTGGACCGAATTTCTATTAAAGATGGCGGAGTGGAACCCCATTGGCATGAAGGAATCGAAATTCTGTATTGTATTGGCGGGACGGCCTCGGTTATTTATGAGATGGAACCCCATCAAATGGACGCCGGAGCGTTTGTCATCATTCCCTCGGGGGTTATTCACTACATTTCTCCTATGCCGGAAAACGACTGTCGGTATTACTGCCTGATTGTTCAGCCAGCTCAATTTCCCGAAACCCTGTTTCCCCTTGAAAGCACCTCCCCTCAACCGGTAATCAGGGATGCGGCTATGAACCGGTTTTTCGGACAGATTATCGGGGAGATGGAAGAAAAACGCCCCTACTATAAAGAAGCAGTCACGGCATATATCCGTTTGTTGTTTACCGAGGTTTTCCGATACCACTGTCGTCCCACAAAAAATGTGGCTTCCGCCCGGCAGCAGGAAGCCGTGAAACAGGGAATTTTGTATTTGCGGGCCCATTTTCGCGAAAAGATTACTATAGACCAGGTATGCGGGTATCTGGGGTTCAGTAAATACTATTACTGCCACATGTTTAAAAAAGTAACCGGTCGTTCGATTATGGACTACGTTCTGTTTCTACGCTGCTCTAATGCCCGCCGGCTGTTGGAATCTGGCCGATGCAGCATTTCGGAATGTGCTATGCAGAGCGGTTTTTCGGATGTGTCCTATTTTACCCGGGTGTTCAAGGCCCAGATGGGAAAGGTGCCTTCGTCCATTTTGGCAGAACGGAGAGAAAATAAAAACCTCCCATCCGAATAAGGATAGGAGGCCTTTGCATTTACCGCATATTTACAAGATAGGGCTTTTAAATAAAGTTATGGTCAATCGTAATAACCGCAAAATACTCTTTCCCCAAAAGCTCCTTTACGGTGTTTTGAATCAGGTGCATAATTTCCCGGTCACTCTCTTTTTCTCCATAAGGAACCACCACGTCAAAAATCAGGTTGGAATGAGTCGTCCCCCATACCACCCGGAAATCGTGCATGGAATACCGGGGAAACCGCTCCGCCAACATTCTCTTTACCTGATGATACAAGGCACGGGTACGGTCATCATGAATCTGCACCGGGTCCAAATGGATCACCAGATGAATGTCCATATCCTGCAAAAAGTCCCGCTCAATATTATCTATCACATCATGGCTGATCATAATATCTTGATCGGCATCAACTTCGCAGTGGACAGAAGCGAAAGTCCGGCCCTCTCCATAACTGTGAACTTCCAAATCGTGCAAACCGATAATTCCATCATAGCTGAGAATCTTCGTGCAAACCGAATTGACCAGTTCCTTAGAGGGTGCTGTGCCCAAAAGGGGCTGGGAGGTTTCGATAATCAGCCGTACCCCGGACACCATAATAAAAATTGCCACAGCCAGACCCAGCCAGCCATCCAGATTGACTCTGGTAAACAGGGTGATCAGGATTCCCAGCAAAACTGTTGAGGTAGCGACTACATCATTGATACTATCAGTAGCTGTTGCCATAAGGGTCATGGAAGAAATGGTCTTCCCCATCTTCCGGTAAAAGAGTCCCTGCCACAGCTTTGCCAAAATGGAGATAATCAGGATCACAACGGTAATCCAAGTAAAAGATGCTTCTTCCGGAGCCAAAATCTTCTCGACAGAGGACTGAGCCAGCTGAAATCCCAACATTACCACGATAAACGAAACAATCATACCGGTAATGTATTCAATCCGAGCATGGCCAAAGGGGTGTTCCGCATCAGCCGGTTTTCCCGAAAGCTTAAAGCCCACCAGCGTGACCACTGAAGAAGCCGAATCGGAAAAGTTGTTGACGGCATCAGCCATAATGGCAATACTGTTGAACAGTAATCCTGTTACCAGTTTCAGCAGTGCCAGCAAAAGGTTTGTCACTACACCGGTAAAGCCCGCCACCTTGCCATATCTTTCCCGCACTGCCGGGCTTTCCGTATTCTTCCAGTTAGGAATAAATAGGCGAATTAAAATTTCTGTCAAAAAAGGTCACCTCTCAAACAGATTGCCGCCGTGACAATCAATGGCTACCAGCAGCGGAAAATTCTCGATTTCCAGCCGTTTCACTGATTCGCATCCCAAATCTTCAAACGCAATCACTTTCAGTGATTTGACCGATTTGGCAGCCAGCGCCCCGGCTCCGCCAACGGCGCACAGATATACCCCGCCATTCCGGCAGATAGCATCCACCACTGGCTTGGCGCGCTGTCCTTTGCCAATCATACACTTCATACCCAAATCGAGCAGCCGGGGAGCAAACACATCCATACGGCTGCTGGTGGTAGGCCCACAGGAACCAATCGCCATTCCTTCCGGCGTAGGAGTGGGGCCAGCGTAATATACACAGCTCCCCTCCAATGGGAACGGCAGTTCTTTTCCTTCATCCAGCAGGGCGAAAATACGTTTATGGGCAGCATCACGAGCTGTATAAATCGTACCGGACAGAAGCACCCGGTCACCTGCCGAAAGCGTGGGGGCAATCTGTGCGATTTGTGAAGTATGCACTTTGATTTCGTTCACAACCATAACCTCCTGTAAAGCCATTATATACAGTTTGAAAATTCAATATAGCAAAATACAATCAGTTGAATACCGTTTGGAAAAGCAACTTTATCAAATACAAATTGTTTTATTTCTATAAATAAACCCCTGCAGAATTTTTCCGCAGGGGTTTCAAGGTTTCAAAAAATCAGAGACTTACTTAAGAGTGGCATCAGGCCAGCGGCTGCAGGATAGCAATCAGCACACCAGCTGCAACAGCAGAACCGATAACGCCAGCCACGTTGGGGCCCATTGCGTGCATCAGCAGGAAGTTTGCAGGATTTTCCGCCTGACCAACCTTCTGAGATACACGGGCTGCCATAGGTACAGCAGACACACCGGCAGAACCAATCAACGGGTTGATCTTGCCGCCAGACAGCTTGCACATAAGCTTGGCGAACAGGACGCCGCCGGCAGTACCCACACAGAATGCAGCCAGTCCCAAAACAATGATTCCCAGAGTTTGGAGATTGAGGAACACTTTACCGGTAGCAGTGGCGCCAACAGTGGTTCCCAGGAAGATGGTAATGATATTCATCAACTCGTTCTGGGCAGTATTGGAAATACGGGACACCACGCCGCTCTCACGCATCAGGTTACCCAACATCAACATACCTACCAGCGGAGCTGCGTCAGGCAGCAGCAGGGAAACCAAAATGGTAACGATAATGGGGAACAAAATCTTTTCCAGCTTGGTAACCGGACGCAGCTGCTCCATCACGATCATACGCTCTTTCTTGGTGGTCAAAGCCTTCATAATCGGAGGCTGGATAATGGGCACCAAAGCCATATAGGAATAAGCAGCTACCGCAATAGGTCCAAGCAGCTCGGGAGCCAGCTTGGTGGTAACAAAAATTGCAGTGGGGCCGTCTGCACCGCCGATGATACCGATAGCACCAGCCTGCTCAGGCTTAAAGCCCAACAGAATAGCGCCGATAAAGGTGATGAAAATACCGAGCTGTGCAGCAGCGCCCAGCAAGAAGCTCTTGGGGTTGGAAATCAGAGGGCCAAAGTCGGTCATTGCACCAACGCCCAAGAAAATCAAAGGCGGATAGATACCAAGTTTAACGCCCTGATACAGGTAATAGAACAAACCGCCATTCTGAGGAACCATATAGTATTCCACATTATTCAGAACCGTGACAGCATACGAAGCGGTCTGTCCGTCGTGAGCTGCCATATATTCCGAAATCGGAGTCATGGTAGTAGTCGGTGTGGCCATAATGCCGGGGAACAGATTGACCATCAGCATACCAAAAGCGATGGGCAACAGCAAAAGGGGTTCAAACTGCTTTTTAATAGCAAGATAGAAGAGGACGCAAGCAACTACAATCATTACATAGTTTTCCCATCCATTGGTAGCAAAACCGGATTTTGTGCAGATACTTACGATAGAACCCCACAAATCATTCAATACGCTCACTGGTTTACAGTCCTTTCTTTACTAAATTTCAATTGTCCAAGGGAACCTGTGATAGAAACAGAAACTGCTTTTCTCCAATCCCCTTTTAGAAAGGACGGGTGTTTTCTGCCAGTCCCGCGCTTCCCCATGCGGAACGATTCTGCGGCACGCGGCGAACCGTGCGAATCACATGCGTACCTGCACCATAAGTATAATCCACGGCAGCAGCAATTGCAGCAATTACTTCACCGGGAATCCCATCCTGTCCAGCGGGAGCAGCAGGAGCTTTTACCGCTGCGCGCGGTGCAGCTTTGGGTGCCGGCGGAGCAGGCGGCGTATTGTTGTTGGCGGACTTTTTCTTTTTTCCGGTCAGCGAGATAACAATTGCACCATAGCCTTTAATAATAAAGGTCAGCACAATCAGCGCGGCAAAAACCACGACCAGACCGGTCAGCAAAATGTTGAGCGCAATGCTCATATTTTCTGCAGATGGCATACTTTGGTAATCCCCCTATCTGTAAACTATCGGACATTTCGTCCGTTCTGACACACAAATAAACTCTGCCCGGAGCCTGCACACGGTGTTTCCGCTCCGGTAAAGCTTCCTTGTCTGCCAAAAAATTAACAAAATCGATTTGGTTCTAATTATACCCCATCCTTCTCCCAATTTCAATTGCTTTTTTGAAGAAAGATTGAACAGTTTATGTCTCCCTTTTCCGCAAATTTGAGAAAAAGCCGGAAATTCGGCTTTTTTTCCCATTGATAGCTGTAAATTTTTTTTGCGTTTTTCAAAAACAATAAGGGGGGAGCCGGTGCAGTTCTGCACAAGCTCCCCCACTTTTCTGCTTTGGGACCTGCGAAAAGCAGCCCTCAGCCAAGGTTCAGTTTCTTCTTCAAAACCCAGTTGGTACCGACAAACAGCGCAGCCGAGAGAATCAGAGACACAATAATCGACTGCAGCAAGATTCCATGGATATATCCATTCACTTGATCAGCCAAAATGACCCCTACCACACTGCCTTGGGTGGCCGTCCATTGACCAATTGTCAGAAGCGTATTGATAATCTGGGAGACAATATTGATGAGAATATAGACGCCAATTCCCATCCATACCCGATGACGGTTCACAAAATTGGTGGCGGAAATCGCTGCATAAATGCTCATGTACAAATAAACCAGCTCTGCCAGAATGGCCAGTATCACTTCCAATAGCAAAACGAAATCCATGCTAAATCCTTGGATATAGGCAGCACGAACCATTTCACTCCACCAATAGCCGATTGCGCGGAATGCATCGGGCGTAAAGGCCAGAATCATAATGGAAACGATGCATACCAATGCGCTGACGATACTCCATACTATAGCGGCAAAAAGTTTGCTCAACACCAGGTGCCGGGTCTTTACTGGAAGGGTAAACATCAGGTATCCCTCTTCCGACATCAGGTTTTTATAAAACCGGCGAATTGCTACCAGCACGGAACCTGCCACCGTTGCAATAAACAGGCACACATACAGGGTATAGGGAATTATGGACAGCAGATTCATCACGCCCTCCAGCTGAATTTGCCAGGTGCTCTGCAGCTCCATAAATCCGCGCAAAATAAAAGACATCACCAGGAATGCGCCATAGAGGGGAAGGAAAATTCTTCCCGTTGCCAAAAATTCATAACGAGTCAGTTTTCTCAGCATCTGAACACCTCCCGGAACAGCCCATCCACCGACTGATCCCTTTGTTCCCGAATCTCATCCACCGAGGAAGTCAGTACAATTTCCCCCTGAGAAATGAAAATCACATCGTCCAGCACCGATTCTACATCACTGATTAAATGGGTGGAAATAATGACCGATGCATTTTCGTTATAATTGCTGATAATTGTATGTAAAATATAGTCCCGGGCAGCCGGATCTACACCGCCGATGGGCTCATCCAGCAAATACAGTCTTGCTTTCCGGCTCATTACCAGAATGAGCTGCACCTTTTCCTTGGTACCTTTGGAAAGACTTTTCAGCCGGTCCTTCATATTGATTCCCAGCCGAGCCATCATATCCATAGCGGCATGGGTGTCAAAATCCTCATAAAAATCGTGAAAAAACTTGATGAGCTGTTCCACCCGCATCCAGTCATTCAGATAGTTTTTGTCCGGCAAATAGGAAACAATTTTCCGGCTTTCCTCTCCAGGCGCCTTTCCATCAATCAAAATTTCCCCAGCTGTAGGGGTCAAAAGCCCGTTTGCCAATTTGATTAGCGTGCTTTTTCCGCTTCCGTTAGGCCCCAACAATCCTACAATTCTTCCCGGCTGTACTTGCAGATTGATTCCCTTCAGGGCCTGCCGGTACCCGTACTGCTTGACCAGGCCTCTGCACTCCATAATCGCGCTCATACCTCTTCACACTCCTTTTCCATCAGCTTCACTGCCTGTAGGCGGCTATAGCCCAGCTGCTCCATATTCTCCAAAAAGTCTTTCACCAGCTCTTTTGCCAACTCCTGCTTCATTTGCCCAATCCGTTCCTCATCTTCCGTAACAAATCTCCCGCTGGTCCGCTGTGTATACAGCAATCCTTCCTGTTCCAGTTGGGCAAAGGCCCGCTGCATGGTGTTGGGATTTACCGCAGCCTCCGCTGCCAGCTCTCGGACAGAAGGCATTTTTTCTCCCGGCGCGTAGGCTCCGGAGATAATCCGACGTTTAATTTGCTCCATTAGTTGGGCGTAGATGGGTCGGTCTGCCACAAATGTCCAGCCCAAAGCGTTGCCTCCTTTCTGTACGATTGTATGAATGTATTATTACCTTGATACAAGCATACAATATTTTCTCCAATTTGTCAAGGGATTTTCCATTTTTCAAAGCTTTCCCATCACAAAAATTGATTGCCCCCTTTTGGTTGTGATATAATGAAACCCAGCACGAAAGGAGTTGTTTGGAATGACGGAATGGCAGGAAAAATTTCACGAGGTATATACCCGGCATATTCACCGGGCCGGCAGCGAAGAATTGCTCTCCTGGTTGGGCCAGCGGGACTTTTTCACAGCGCCGGCCAGTGCCAAATATCATTGCGCCTGTGAAGGCGGGCTGGTCATGCACAGCTTGAATGTGTATCAGGTCATGCGGGAACGGTATTTTGAAGAAGGCGACAACGAAGAAAGTTTTGCTATCTGCGGCCTTCTCCACGACGTATGTAAAGCACAGTTTTATAAGGTTTCTACCCGGAACGTAAAAAACGACGAAACCGGCCAGTGGGAGAAAAAGCCCTTTTATATGATAGAGGACGCCTTTCCCTATGGTCACGGAGAAAAGTCTGTCTACCTGATTGAGCGGTTTATGCGTCTCAAGCCGGCTGAAGCGGTAGCCATCCGGTGGCACATGGGTGGTTTTGACGAAGCGGCTCGAGGCGGAAGTATGAGCATCAGCCGGGCATATGAGCGCTACCCATTGGCCGTCAAGCTGCACATGGCAGATCTGGAAGCCACCTATCTGCGGGAACAGGGAAGTTCACAGGTCCGGTGACTTACGGAAACGTAAGAATTCTGTGATAATCCGGCCAAATGTACCTGGTATAATCGCTTCTGAAAGGAGGCGCTGCCAAATGCTGACCGAAAAAAGCAGACGCAGACAAAGAGAAAAACTCATCCGGCGCTGTACCGTTGCCCTGATTCTATCCGGCGTCCTTTTTGCCGCCGTAGGGGTGTGCGCCTATTTTTATCTGCAAAATCCTACGTTTTTGGCATAAAATATCGGTGCTGTCAGAAGGGGGAATCTTATTTCTTCCCTCACCATTCTATTTTTCTGAAATCATACATCTTATAAACGCCATCGAAGTTTTCCTGATACAGGAGGCTCCGGTGGCGTTTTTCTATGAAAGAATACAGAAATCAAAAATATGCAAACACGAAATTCCAGCTTTGTTCATATATTGATACAGGAGTAAAAAATCCTGAATACAAACAAAAGCCAAACGCATTATAGAAAGGAATGATTATATGAATCTGCACAAACTTATTTTAACAAAAAATGCCTGTTACCAAGCGGGCAAAACGATAACACCAAAAGGAATTATGGTTCATTCCACCGGCGCAAACAATCCCTGGCTGAAGCGCTATGTAGGTCCAGATGACGGTTTGCTGGGAGAAAACCAGTATGAAAATCACTGGAATCAGGACAAGCCTGGAGGCTCCTATGTCTGCACTCACGCTTTTATTGGAAAACTGGCGGACGGAACGGTTGCCACGTACCAGACGCTGCCTTGGAACTGGCGCGGGTGGCATGCTGGAAACGGTACTCGTAGTTCTGCCAACGACACCCATATTTCCTTTGAAATCTGTGAGGACGATTTAACGGATAAAAAATATTTTGATGCTGTCTATCAGGAAGCTGTGGAACTGTGTGCCTATCTATGCAGGCAGTACAGTCTGACAGAAAAGGACATTATCTGTCACAGCGAAGGATATGAACAAGGGAATGCATCCAATCACAGCGACGTGATGCACTGGTTTCCAAAACACGGCAAAAGCATGGATACCTTTCGAGCAGATGTGAAAAAGCTGTTGAATTCTTCGGGAACAGGTGAAATCGAGCGTCCGGATAACAAACCACAAACAGAAGAAACTCCCATTGTGCCCAACACCACTATCAGTGTAGAATATCGTGTGCGGGGGAAAAAGGGCAAATGGTATCCGACCGTTAAAAATCTCACAGATTATGCCGGTCTCCCTGGAGACGCCATTACCGATGTTGCAATCCGCGCAAATTTGGGAAGCGTAAAATATCGCGTTCATATTAAAGGCGGAAGCTGGCTGCCCTATGTCACCGGCTACAATATCAGTGATGCGGCTAACGGCTATGCAGGCAATGGAAAAGCTATTGATGCTATCGAAATGTACTACTATACCCCCAATCATGTGAAACCTTATCGGAAAGCAAAATACCGTGTTTCCCCGCTTAACGGTGATTACTGGCCCTGGCAGTATGACAACGAAACTACCAATGGTCAAGATGGATATGCCGGAACCTTTGGAAAACCCTTTGACCGTTTCCAAATAATTTTAGAATAAAGAAAAAAATTGAGGTAACCCAGCGCAAAAAATATTGGAAGGGGGTGATGTTATGAAGCTTAACTGGACTGTCCGATTAAAAAATAAAACCTTCTGGCTTACTGCCATCCCATCTATATTACTTCTTACCAGCCAGATCTTATCCATTTTTGGTATCAATTGGGATTCCTCCCCTTTAACCCAGCAAATTTCCTCTGTAGTAGGAACCGTGTTTAGTTTAATAACACTAACTGGCGTCATCAACGACCCCACTACAGGAGGAATCTCCGACAGCGCACAAGCGATGACCTATGAAAAGCCCAAACAGAAATAAAAAAAGTCCAGACGCAATTTGCATCTGGACTCTCTTGGACGTGAGCACTAAAAAAATAAAAAAAACTGAATCTGGAACACGATTTGCGTTCCAGATTCAGTTTGGTCCGAGTGGCGAGACTTGAACTCACGGCCTCTTGACCCCCAGTCAAGCGCGCTACCAGCTGCGCCACACCCGGATTCTGTTTTTGTTGCCGTCTCATTGGCGACGTGTGTTATTATACAGGAATCAAAATAGAAAGTCAAGCGTTTTTTTAAATTTTTTTGAAAAATATTCTTTTCTGTCGGATACGCTGTTTTTTCCTCACTGTCTCCCTCTCTTATGAGAAGAAATTTTTCGTGAACATATCCTTATAAAACCATAGAGAATAATTCTTGTAATCTATCGGGAGAATATGCTATGATAGGGACTGGAAATTGTTTGTGATTGAGAATTGTTGTGTCCTCGGAGGAATTTATATATGAAAGCATATCAGAAAAAGAACCGTTCACCCTACAAGCGCCCCAAACGTTCTCGAAACACCGTGATGCGCAGCCGCAAAAAATCATTTTCCCCCACTCGAAAAAAACGGACCTCTTTTTCCAAATTGAAAATGACTGCCCTTCTTGTTCTTTGTGCTGCCATGATTATTGGGATCTGTGCCCTTATGATCGCCTTCTTCCAAAATGAATCCATTTGGATTTCGGGAGAGGAAAGCAGTGTTTCATCAACTGACAGTTCTACCCAGGAACCTCAGCTGAACTGGGAACAGACTGCCTCTCTTATCCCCTCGTCCGGTGGAGACGTTATTTGCGAAAATATTCGGCAACGTTCCGAATGGAATTTGGTGCTGGTCAATCCCAAAGTTCAGCTTCCCGAAAGCTATCTGCAAAACAGCACCATTATCACAGCTTTTGACGTACAAATGGATTCGCGCCTGAAAGAGCCCTATGAAGCCCTGTATCGAGCTGCCACAGCTGACGGAATCAATTTGTGGATTTCTTCCTGTTACCGCAGCCAAGAATTACAGGCACAATTGTTCCAGGAAGAAATTGATAACAACGTCCGCAGCGGAATGACCGAAGAGCAGGCAGAATCGGAAGCAGAAATTGCAGTTGCCCGCCCCGGCTATAGTGAGCATAACACCGGACTGGCGATTGATTTCAACGGCGTTTCCGCAGACTTTGAAAACACCAAAGAATTCCAGTGGCTTCAGGAGCACGGCGCAGAATACGGCTTTATTCTTCGCTATCCCAAGGGAAAAGAAGGGATTACGCATATCATGTATGAGCCTTGGCACTACCGTTATGTGGGAAAAGAGCACGCCGAAAAAATGAAGGAACTGGATATGTGTCTGGAAGAATATCTGTATTACCTGCAAAATGGTGGAAAATAATCTTTTCCGAAAATTAAACTGCAAAATAAAAAGCATCATCAGAAAGCAAATAGCTTCTGATGATGCTTTTCTTTTAGGTTTATTCGGCATCGACACAAAACTTTCCGTCAACATACCGGCACACCGCTTTATCTCCTGATGAAAGCCTGCCGGAAAGCATTTCTTCCGCCAGCATATCCTCAATCCCCGTTTGAATAGCTCGCCGCAGAGGTCTTGCGCCATAAACCGGGTCGTATCCCTGCCGGGCAATTTTCCGAACGGTCTCTTCCGGGAACTCCACGGTAATTTTCATCTCTTCCAGACGGACTTTCAGCTTGTTCAGCAAATTTCCGGCAATCTGGCAAATCTCGTCTTCTGTCAGCTTGCGGAACACAATCCATTCGTCTATCCGGTTTAAAAATTCGGGACGGAATAACCCTTTCAGCTCTTCCATCATTTCCTTCCGGATCTGCTTCTGTTTTTGGAGCTCATCGGTTTCTTCGGGAGCAAATCCCAGATTCCGTTTTCCCTCCGTCAGCCTTTTTCCACCGATGTTGGAGGTCATAATAATCACCGTATTGCAAAAGTCCACTCGGCGCCCCTGGCTATCCGTCAGGCGCCCGTCGTCCAGAATCTGCAGAAGCAGATTGAACACGTCCGGATGTGCTTTTTCAATCTCGTCGAACAGTACCACCGAATAGGGATGGCGGCTGACAGCTTCGGTCAGCTGGCCGCCTTCCTCATAGCCCACATAGCCAGGCGGGGAACCGGTCAGACGGGATACCGCATATTTTTCCATATACTCCGACATATCAAACCGGAGCATAGCGTCCTCATCTCCAAACAGGGCTTCCGCCAGCCCTCGGCAAAGCTCTGTTTTGCCCACGCCGGTAGGACCCAAAAACAAAAAGGAACCAATGGGTCTGTGAGGCTCTTTCAACCCGGAGCGTCCCCGGCGGATGGCTCTGCTTACAGCGGAAACTGCCTCTTCTTGCCCTACAATGCGCTGGTGCAGGGTTTCCTCCAAACGCAGCAGCTTTTTTCCTTCTTCCTCGGTTATCCGGGAAACGGGTACGCCCGTCCACATGGACACAATTTCTGCCACATCTTCTGGCGTAACTTCCCCAGTAGTGCCCTGTTTCTTCTGCTCCCAGCTTTCTTTCTCTTCTTCCAACTGCTTTTCCAGAGCCTTCTGCCTGTCCCGCAAAGCAGCCGCCTGTTCGAATTCCTGGGCATTGATGGCCTGAGCCTTTTCCTCCTCCAGCTGTGCCGTTTCTTTTTCAAGCCGGTCGATTCCTTCCGGAGCAGCGTACAGCCGCAGGCGCACTCTCGAGGATGCTTCATCTATCAAGTCGATGGCTTTATCAGGCAAAAACCGATCCGGGATATACCGCGCTGAAAGCCGGATAGCCGCTTCGATGGCAGCGTCTGTAATCTTCACCTGATGATGCTCTTCATAACGGCTGCGAAGCCCCAACAGGATAGACTTGGTTTCTTGCTGTGAGGGTTCCCCCACAGTTACCGGCTGAAACCTTCTTTCCAGCGCTGCGTCCTTTTCAATATAACGGCGGTATTCGCTGACGGTAGTGGCTCCGATAATCTGGACTTCTCCCCTTGCCAAAGACGGCTTGAGAATATTAGCCGCGTCAGCAGAACCTTCCGCCGCGCCTGCCCCTACGATGGTATGCAGTTCGTCGATAAACAACATCACGTTGCCGGCCTTTTTCACCTCGTCAAGGGTTGCCTGAATCCGCTCTTCAAAATCCCCGCGGTACTTTGTCCCAGCTACCATGCCCGTCAAGTCCAGCGCAATCAGGCGCTTTCCTTTCAGCGGCTCCGGGACTTCGTCCTTCTGAATTTTCAAGGCTAGCCCTTCTGCAATGGCGGTTTTCCCCACGCCCGGCTCGCCGATGAGCACAGGATTATTTTTCGTCCGGCGGCACAAAATCTGGATGACCCGCTGGATCTCCTCTTCCCGGCCAATAACCGGGTCAATTTTTCCCTCAGCGGCCATTTGTATTAAATCTCTTCCAAACCGTTCCAACGGCTTTTGCGAGGTTTTTTCCGCTTTAGTTCCGGTTCTCTCCGTTTCAGGAGAAAGGCTGTCAGAACGTTTTGACGCCAATACTTCTGTCAGCCCTCTCAAAATATCCCGGGGACCGGCGCCCAACTCTGCCAAAATCCGAACGCCATAGCCATCCCCTTCTTCCAAGACGGCCAGCAGAAGATGTTCGGTCCCCACAGCCTTTTGTCCAAAATGGGCAGCCTGGGCCGCCGCAAGCTGTAAAATCCGTTTGCTTCTGGGAGTGAAATCAGCGGGCGTTACCTCACTGGGCGTACGAACGCCTATTTTTTCTTTCAGCTTCTCTTCAAAATTTCTCTCGGTAACCCCCAACCTCCTCAGCACCTGAGAAGCCGGGTTTTCCCCATTTTCCAAAATTCCCAAAATCATATGCTCGCTGCCAATGGATTCATGGCCCAATTCCCGAGCTTTTTCAATGGCACGGTTCAAAGCGTCATTGGCATTTTCGGTACATCCGCTAAAACGATACATCTCTCTCCCTCCTTGCAAAGGACCTTTTGTAGTTTCTAAAATTAGTTGGCGCCCAAAGCCTGCCGCACCAGACGGGCGCGCAAAATAGTCTGCTCTTCTTTGGGCACGTCTTCCTGATTGTCAGGCAGACGCAGTGTTGCCGGCTGCCCCAAAATTGCCAGACGGTTTAAGGTTCCCATATCAATTCCGCTAATAAAACCGCAGGCTACTCCCAAACGGACATTGGAAAGCAGTTTCATAAATTCGCTGCTGCCAAGCAGACGGGCATTTTGTAAAATTCCCAAAGAACGGGCAATGGTATCTTGTGTTTCCATCCGACGCATGAGTTTTTCTCTTGCCCCTCGTTCCTGACGCAGAATCTGCATGGAAATGGTTTCCAGATTGGAAAGAGCCTCTTCCTCACTGAGCCCCAGCGTTACCCGATTGGAAAGCTGATACAGGCAGCCGGTTGTCTCACCGTTTTCCTCCATGGCACCCTTGAGAGAAAGGCCCAGCTTGGAAAGATTCGAAGCAGTACGGCTGATAATCCCGCTTTCCTCCAATGCCGGAAGATGGAGCATCAAAGAAGCGCGCATCCCTGTTCCCAAATCTGTGGGGTGCTGGGTCAGATATCCCAGCTGGGAATCAAAGGCAAAGGAAAGGCGCTCGTTGAGGGCGTCATCCAACCTGCTGGCAGTTTGCCAGGCTTCTTTCAAAGAAAGACCTTCCAGCAGCACCTGAATATGCAGATGGTCCTCTTCGTTCACCATAATCGAAGCGCTTTCATCTTTTGACAAAAGCAGGGCTCTTCCCGCTGGACGGGAAATAAATTCAGGGCTGGCCAAATGGCGTTCCACCAGCGAAACAGCGGCTGTAGCAGACAGGGCAGCAATGGGAATCCACATAAAGAAACCCGAAAACAGACTGTTAGGCGCCATAACTGCCTGATGGACTGCTTCCAGCACTTGATTTTTCATGGAATCGTTCATTTTCCCGGGGAAGGGGACTCCCTTGAGATTTCGGGCAAGACGAATCCGGGTACTGATCACCACATCCCCTTCTGAACCGGTTTTTTCATACCATTTTTGCATCTCGCTCATCTCATTTTTCCCCCTTCAGCGCTTTGATTTCATCCCGCAGCACAACCGCCAGCTCGAAGTTCTGTTCTTCTACAGCCTTGCGAAGCTGTTTTTCCTTTTCTTCCAGCAGCGAATGTTCCTCCTGTACGGAAAGCTGCATTCCGGTTTGCGGCTGTACGGTCAACTCGGCCTTTAGAGGGCTTTTTCCCCTATGAGTGGTATTTCCATGAATCCGTTGAATCATAGGAGAAAGACGGCGGCGGAAGGTCTGATAGCACTGGGCACAGCCTACCCGTCCGGTACGGGCAATCTCGTCAAAAGTGCAGCCGCAGCCGCTGCACCGGATTTCCTCAGTTTTCCCGGGTTCTTCCTCCAGTAATCCGCCAATCAGGCTGGCAAGGCTCCAATCGCCCAAAAGGCCACCGTAGCCCAGTTTCCGGGCACAGTCGCTGCACAAGGCAATTTCGGACAGCTCTCCGTTGACAATTCGTTTTATATGAGTCGTGGCAGGATTCTTCCCGCAATGACGGCATATCATATTTCATACCTCCTGATACAGTTTTTCAGTGGGGAAAGGCTGCCGTTATGCTGCTTTCCCGCTTGTTGTGAGACTCTCGCAGCCTTTCCGGCCGCCTAAACTGCGTCTCCTGTCATCCTATCCTATGTTGTGCTGTAGGCTGCCATGAGCAGATTTTTCAAGATTCCCGCTCGGAGCACATCCCGGTTTTCCCTTGGCGCTCCTGCAAGGGCCCTGTCTGAAATGGCTGATGCCATCAGACGAGCATCCCGCAGGGAAAGAATTTTCCGCTCGGCAAGGTTTTTCAGCATGACACCGGCTGTAATACTGTCCAGCGATTCTCCTATGGAATTGATAAGATGCATCAAAAGGGTCGGTGCATCCCGCTGGATACGGGTAATACGGATATATCCGCCACCGCCCCGCCGGCTTTCCACCAGATACCCCTGTTCCGGGGTAAAACGGGAAGAAATTACATAGCTGATCTGACTGGGGACGCAGCCCATGGTTTCCGCCAGCTCATTGCGCCGAAACTCTGCGCTCCCATGCTCTTCTTCCAACAGAGACAGGATATATTGGACAACACTGTCGGTCATCCGCATGGAAATCCCTCCTGTTTGACTTTATTTGACTTTTATTTTAGACCTTTCCTGTCTTTTCGTCAAAAACAAAAAATCGGCATATTTCCGAAAAAATCAGGATGGATAGGGATTTTGCTAATTTACTGCCTGTTTTTTCTTCTATACGCCGATTTTCTCTGGATTTTGCAAAAACAATTCCCACATGGGGAAGAATATGCTATACTCTTTAAGAAATTAACAAATAAAGTGATATTGTTTCTTGTATTTTGATTTGCGCTTACCGCCATAAAGTCAGCGGTATTGTGTTTCAGGATTTATCACAATAAAACGACAAAGGAGAAATATCATGCTTCATATCGGATGTCATCTTTCCTCTTCCAAAGGCTTTCTGGCCATGGGAAAAGAAGCCGTGCGCCTGAATGCCGACACCTTTCAGTATTTTACCCGCAACCCCCGGGGCAGCAAAGCCAAGGCCATTGATTCCCAAGACGTGAGCCGCTATTTGGAGTTTGCCGCCGAGCATCACTTTGCGCCGGTGATTGCCCACGCGCCTTATACCCTCAACGCCTGTTCTGCCGAGGAACGCACCCGGGATTTTGCCCGAATGGCTATGGCGGACGATTTGCAGCGGATGGAGTTCACGCCTGGCGGGCTTTATAATTTTCATCCCGGCAGCCATGTAGGACAGGGCGCAGAAACCGGGATTTCGCTGATCGCCGGGCTTTTAAACGAACTTTTAACTACAGACATGACCACCACTGTACTGTTGGAAACCATGGCCGGAAAAGGCACCGAAGTGGGCCGAAGCTTTGAAGAACTGCGGGAAATTCTCGACCGGGTAAAGCTTTCGGAAAAAATGGGGGTCTGCCTGGATACCTGCCACGTCCACGACGCAGGCTATGACATTGTGAACCATCTGGACGAAGTGCTGACAGAGTTTGACAAGGTAGTGGGACTGTCCCGTCTGAAAGCCGTCCATCTCAACGACAGCATGAACCCGCTGGGCAGCCGTAAAGACCGTCACGAAAAAATTGGACAGGGCGCTATCGGACTGGACGCATTTGTCCGTATTATCAACCATCCGGCACTTCGGCATCTCCCCTTTGTGCTGGAAACTCCTAACGACAGCGACGGATATGCACGGGAAATCCGGCTTTTGCGGGAGAATTTCCGGGAATAAGCCTTACAGCAGGCTTTCCCACTCCGCTTCTTTAAAGCCCACCAGGACTTTCTCCCCGGCCAGCAGAATGGGCCGCTTGACCATCATACCATCGGAAGCCAGCAAAGCGAATTGCTCATCTTCGCTCATGTCCGGCAGCTTTTTGGAAAGCTCCATAGCGCGGTACAACTGTCCGCTGGTGTTGAAAAAGCGCTTGAGAGGCAGCCCGCTTTTCTCATGCCACAAACGCAGCTCTTCCTCTGTGGGATTCTGGGTTTTGATGTCCCGCTCTTCAAAGGAAATCCCGTGGTTTTCCAGCCAGGTCCTGGCTTTTTTACAGGTGGTGCATTTGGGATAACAGACAAAAACAGCATTCATATTCAATCTTCCTTTCAGAATGAGGTGTTTTATGGATTTCTCCATTTTGTTTGAACAATACGACTGGGGCAGCGATGCCTATGGGCAGGCGCTGATTCTCCGAAACCGGCTGCTGCGCCGTCCGCTGGGGCTGTGCCTGTATGACGAAGCGCTGGGAAAAGAAAAAGAATATCTCCACTTTGGCGCGTTTCAGAATGGGCAGCTGATTGCAACGCTGCTGCTGATTCCGGAAGCTGATGGGCTGTACCGGATGAAACAGGTGGCCACCGCGGAAGCTTTTCAGAAAAAAGGCATCGGTCTGGGGCTGATACAGTTTTGTGAAAAAGTTTTACAGGAAAAAGGCGCTTCGGGCATTGTGCTCCATGCGCGAAAAACAGCTCAAGGATTTTACGAAAAAGCCGGATACACCCCCATCGGCAAGGGATTTTTCGAAGTAGGGATTCCCCATCAGGCCATGGAAAAGCGGTGGTAATTATCTGCCGTCATAGTCCAGCCCGGCTTTTTTCGCCTGTGAGGACTGAAGTTTCCGGGGAATACGGTATACTCTCCCGTCCTTTTCAAATAGTGCGCCGGTCTGACGAAAATGAAAGGCCACGCCCTTCTCCCGGCACTGGCGGGCAATGGACCGCACCCATTCATACCGGCACAGCCGGGCATCCGGGCCGGACTCTCCCCCCACAGAAACCGATTCAATTTGGCTGCACAGCCATGGGGTCAAATTGATTTCCCCCAAAAGTGGTTCACAGATAATGCTCTTGTGACGAATGGGCGCCTGCAAAAAGATGGGGAGCCGGATAGCCGCCTGTTTCTGGTTTTCCACAGTACAGCAGATAAATACATGCTCCCAACCGTCCCCCCAGTCAAAGGGCAGACATTCCCCAAACCTTGCAATGCGCTTAGTCACAAAAAAGAACTGCAAATCCTGCCGCACCCGAATCATATCCCACGCCTGCGGCCGCCAGACATCGGCATCTTTTAGCAAAAAGTCAGAAGTAAAACAAGTGTATACCGTTTCACCGGAAGGGATTTTATAGTCGCCCTTCCGGTTTTTCTGTATGGGCAGGGTAAATTCCCCGGTTTGATACACCTGGCTGCTGTCCCGTCCATATTCGGCGTCCATGCGGTATACATAGCAGTGCTGGCAGCCTTCGCTGATTTTATGGCAGCCGTGCCACGGGTTCCATCCGGCCATGGGATTCCCTCCTTTTTGTAGGGACCTACTATCAATTCAGCTTTTTCAGCCGTGCAAAATTCGCCATCAGCTTTTTGGTTCCCACCTTTTGGAAGGCGATTTCCAGCAAGCTGTCATTGCCCATGGGGGTAACGGACAAGATGACACCCGTGCCAAAAGCCTTGTGCAGCACGCTGTCCCCTGCCTTCCAAACCGTACCGGATGTGGATTCCCCGCGGTTAACCGGTCCAAAACTGCGGGCCATGGCCGCGCTGTGAGCAAAACTGGCTGTGTCAGGATAGGGAGACATTGCCGGCTGAGGGCGGCGCCATTCCCGGGTACGGCTGCGCTCCAAAAGTTCCTCCGGGATTTCATCCAGGAAACGGGAAACCTTGTTTCGGGAAGTGCTGCCAAAAATCATACGGGAATCGGCATGAAGCAGCACCAGCTCCTCTTTAGCCCGGGTGATGGCCACATAAGCAAGCCGGCGTTCCTCTTCCACCTCATCGGGATTGTAAATGGACTGCATTCCCGGAAATACGCCCTCTTCCATACCGGGCAGGAACACCACCGGAAACTCCAGCCCCTTGGCCGAGTGCATGGTCATCATAACCACCGAATCCGCTGCTTGGTCATAGTTGTCAATGTCCGTCATCAGGGAGACTTCCTCCAAAAAGCCGCCCAGGCTGGCTTCCTCCCCGTTGTTTTCTTCATATTGAATCAAGTTGGTGGCCAATTCGTGAATGTTGTCGATGCGGTCCTCCGGGTCATCATTTTCGGCTTTCAAGAAGGCTTCATACCGGGTCTTTTCCAGCAGCAGCTGATACAAATCCCCCAGTGAAACCTCTTCATCGTTAGAAGCATTGATGAGCTCCTGCATCATGGAAGTAAATTCCCGCAGCTTCCCAGAAGCCCGCTTGAGGGCGGCAAATTCGTCAGCCCGGCACAAAATATCAAAAAGCGGCTCTCCCAACATCCGGGAAATTTCGGCGGCATTGGCTACGGTTCTTTCTCCGATGGACCGTTTCGGCGTGTTGATAATCCGGCGCAGGCGGATTTCGTCGGCGGGATTGTTGATGACGCTGAGATAGGCAATCATATCCCGAATTTCCTTGCGCTCATAAAAACGGGTGCCGCCGATAATCCGGTAGGGGATGCCCGATTTGACAAAAGCCCGTTCAAAGCTGCTGGACTGGGAGTTCATCCGGTACAGAATGGCAAAGTCCGAATACTTCCGGCCTTCGGCCACCTCATCTTCAATCCGGCGGCATACCTGCACCGCTTCGTCCTGCTCATTTTCGGCAGTGTGACAGACGATTTTCTTTCCGGTGCCATTATTCGTCCAAAGCTCCTTGCCCTTACGCTGGGTATTGTGGGAAATCACCGCGTTGGCGGCATCCAGAATGGTCTGTGTCGAGCGGTAATTTTGCTCTAGACGAATGACCTTTGCATTTGGGAAGGTCTTTTCAAAGCTCATAATATTCTCAATGGTGGCGCCCCGGAATTTATAAATACTCTGGTCGTCATCGCCCACCACACACAGGTTCCCGTGCTTCTGAGCCAGCAGCTTGATGAACAGATATTGGGCGTGGTTGGTATCCTGATACTCGTCCACCATCAGATACCGGAATTTGTCTTGATAATTCTCCAACACATCAGGGCACTGCACAAACAGCTCCACCGTTTTAAAAATCAAGTCGTCAAAATCCATGGCGTCCGCATCTTTCAGCCGCTTCTGATAGAGGGTATAAGCTTTTGCAATTTGGGACAGACGGAAATCCGCTCCGGCCTGTTCCTCGAACTCCTCCGGCCCAATCATAGAATCCTTTGCTCGGGAAATTTCTCCCAATACAGCCCGTACCGGCAGCACTTTTTCTTCAATATTCAGGGTTTTTAAACAATCCTTCATCAGTCTCTTGGAATCGTCGGTATCATAAATGGTAAAGTGACTGGTATACCCGAGGCGGTCCCCTTCCCGCCGGAGAATCCGGGCACAGGTGGAGTGGAACGTGGAAGCCCAGATATTGCCTCCGTCCTCTTCTCCAAGCATGGAGCACAGCCGCTCCTGTAATTCACCTGCAGCCTTGTTGGTAAAGGTAATGGCCAGAATCCGCCACGGGAAGCACGGATTTACCGCCAGATTCTTCCGAAGCTCTTTCGGAATAGGGGTCCCCCTCTCCAAAAAATCCCGGCAGGCTTCCATTTCTTCTTCCCCACAGCTGCCGGATACCCAGGTACTGTGCCAGGCATTTCCCCAGCGAATCATACAGGCAATCCGGTTCACCAGCACCGTGGTTTTTCCGCTTCCGGCACCGGCCAAAATCAGCAGCGGCCCCTCTGTTTGAAACACTGCCTCCCGCTGGCGGTCATTCATTCGGGCATATTCCTTTTCAATCACCTGTCTGCGCAGGCGCAGGATTTCGTCTTTATTTTCCATGGGCATCACAATCGAATCCTTTCTCAATGTCCTGAATCCATTTTCAGCAGTCCTATTGTACCTTGTTTCCAACGAAATAGCAAGGCAGCAAACCCTTAGCTGCCTTGCTAAGGAATCCTAAGCTTTGTGTTTTTTAACAAGTTAAAAATAACAAAACTGTAGAATTTGTTGTATAGGTAGTTTTTTTTTTGCCCCCTTTTCAAACCCACAAAAAACGCTATAATAAAATTGAGATTATTTAGTCGTTATTGGCCCTTATCGGGCTGTTAGAAATACCGTTTCTTACAATAAGTAAAACGATTCATGATTTGGCGAGGAAAGGATTGTACATGATGAGCGCTGCAACCAAGCTGATAGTTTTTGATTTGGATGGTACTTTAAACCGCACTGAACTGTTCGCAGTAGAAGTACACCGGATGCTGCAAACAGAATTCGGTTGGCCGGCCCAATCTCCCGAAAAAATCACTGCCCTTTTCGGCGCACCGGCTGAAGAATATATGGAGTCCCTTCTTCCCGGCTCCGATGAGCAGACCAAACAACGGTATCTGAAGCGGGAAGCCGAAGTGGAATACGATTATATGCACTTGGCGGCAGCCTATGACGGATGCAGCCAGATGCTCAGTGTTCTTCGGGAAAACGGTTGGGAAACTGCTGTATGCTCCAATTCCTCTTTTCGATATATTTCCATGGTGCTCAACGCTACCGGGCTGATGCATCAAATCGATTATATCCAGCCGTTGGAAAAGGGCTGCACCGAAAAAGCCCAGAGCCTTGCCTCTCTCCTCAACCGAATTCCTCATTCTGCCGCCGTGATGGTGGGCGATACCATTTATGACAAGAAAGCTGCCGAGGCAAACAACATTCCCTTTATCGGCTGTCGCTATGGATTCCGTCCCACCGAAATGGAAGATGTGCCCCATACCGTCCGCACACCGGTGGAAATTCCCGCATTGGCTGAAGAGCTGTGTTCCCAATAAACCATCATAAAAGCATTTGCCCCTGCTGGAAATCAGTAGGGGCATTTATTTTTGATTCGGAATACTTTTTTGTTTCAAAGCTCTCTATAAACTGAAACCCCCGCCGGAAAATCCGACAGGGGGTTTTTCATATCCAAAAGCAGTTGGCTTTTTTCGTCAAATCATCTGCTTCTTTTTCAGAATTCCAAACGCCGCGGCCATCAGCACCAACGCAATGGTCACTGGGAACCAGAAATTCGCAAAGGGTAAGTGGTCCACATTCATACCATAAATACCCGAAATAACGGTGGGGATAGAAATAATCAAAGTAATAGAGGCTAACACCTTCATTACAATGTTCAAATTGTTGGAAATAATAGAAGCAAATGCATCCATCGTTCCCGACAAAATATTCAAATGAATACTGGCCATTTCAATAGCCTGCTTAATTTCGATCAAAACATCTTCCAGCAAGTCCTGGTCTTCTTCGTACAGGCGGATAGCCCGTCCACGCATAATCTTCTCAATAGTGATCTCGTTGGCTTTGAGGGAAGAAGAAAAATACATCAGCGACTTCTCCACTTCCAGAAGCTGAATCAGCTCAGCGTTTTTCATGGACTTACGGAGTTCTCTTTCCACCTGATTGCTGATTTTATCAATCTGCTTCAAATACTGCAAATACCGACCGGCAATGCGAAGCATCAAATGCAGGGTAAAATGGGTTTTCAAATTGGTCTTAACGTTTTTAACCAGCCCTTCTGCAAACTCGTCCAGAATCGGGTTTTCGTGGAGAGAAACTGTAATAACATTTTTCTCCGTCAAAATAATTCCCAAAGGCCGGGTATAATAAGTCAGCTGCTCGTCCTCCAGTTCCACCACAGGAATGTCCAGAATAACCAGTGTGTTGCCATCTTCGCTGTCCAAGTGAGAAGATTCCTCTTCATCCATGGCTGCCCGGAAAAAATCCGGTTCAATGGAGAATTCCTGAATCAGGCTGTTTACTTCCTCTTCACTGGGGGCAATGCAGTTAATCCAGCAGCCGGGCTCATACGCTTCCAGCGGGCAAATAAAGCCCTCGATCGTCTTGTAATAGGATACCATTTCGCGCACCTCTCCTTATTTACTTGGGAGTCATCCGCGAAAACAGCTTCGCGGATATCAGGTACAGCCGGCCCTTTCAGCGGCGGACTCTACCTGTTCAAAATTTTCAGCTGATTCACCGTTCAATCGACTGAGCGGGTCAGGTTTCACGTTCGCCACCTCCTGTATCAAAGGGAAACTATTAACCACAGGTAATTATATCACAAAAAACGACGATTGCAAGAGCAATTTAGAAATTCAGTGAAATATTTCGCAAAAAACGCCTAAAAACGCCTTACAAGGTCAAATTCAGAACAATTTCATGCAATTTTCTAAATTCATACCAGAACTATGCGCGAAATAAAAAAGCGTCGACAGAAAATCTGCCGACGCTTTTGGCTATTTCTTAATATTTATTAAAAATAGACATGATATCCGTAAAACCGGAATCCTCTTCTTCCCCGACCGGGGTAGCCTGAGCACGGGCACCGGTTTTTCCCGGAGCCGTTCCGGAAACCTTTACCGGAGCAGCAGCAGGAGCCTGTTCCTGTGCAGGTCCATTATGGGTTTCAAAACCAGTTGCAATCACCGTTACACTCATCTCGTCTTCCATGCTCTCATCAAAAGCAGTACCCCAAATAATAGTGGCATCGGGATGGGCCTGCTCAGAAATCATAGCGGAAGCATTTTCCACCTCGTCCAGATTGATGTCCGGGGAGGAAGTGATGTTGATAATCACGCCCTTAGCGCCGTCAATGGTAGTCTCCAGCAGAGGGCTGGAAATAGCCATCTTAGCAGCCAGTTCGGCTTTATCCTTACCGGAAGCACGGCCCACGCCCATATGGGCATATCCGGCATCCTTCATAACAGATGTTACGTCTGCAAAGTCCAGGTTAACCAGGCCCGGCACCTTAATCAGGTCGGAAATACTCTGTGCGCCCTGACGAAGCACATCATCGGCAATCATAAAGGCATTCTGCAGGGTAATCCGCTGCTCGCTTACCAGCTTCAGGCGCTCGTTGGGAATCACCACTAGGGAATCCACATGTTCCCGCAAAGCGGTAATGCCGTTTTCGGCCTGCTCCATACGCCGCCGTCCTTCAAAAGCAAAGGGCTTTGTCACAATGCCAATGGTCAGCACACCCATATCCCGGGCCACTTCGGCCACAATCGGTGCTGCGCCGGTACCGGTACCGCCGCCCATACCCGCAGTAATAAACACCATATCAGAACCGCGAATAGCTGCTGCAATGGCATCCCGGCTTTCTTCTGCGGCCTTCTGGCCAACTTCAGGTTTGGAGCCAGCGCCCTTACCCTTGGTAATCTTCTCACCAATTTGAATCTTCTGAGTTGCCTTGGAGCGGTTCAGTGCCTGTCTGTCTGTATTGATACTGATGAATTCAACGCCCTGTACCCCGCTAACGACCATCCGGTCCACAGCGTTTCCGCCGCCGCCGCCAACACCAATTACTTTAATGATTACATCGTCGTCCATCTGGTTGTCAATTTCGATAGGCATTGCTGTCTCCCCCTTATTATGTTTCAACGTCCCGGGAAGCCCGGAAAACTATTTTGTACTTACTTGGATAATAGGTCTTATCCTCTATAATTTATCACTTTTGCTCTTGAATTTCAAGGAATTCCAAAGCGAATGTAAAAAATTATTTCATTCTATCGAATTATTAAGCGCTACAGGATAATTTTTCATGATTTTGCTGTTGACGTTCGCCAAAAAGCGCGATTTTTCCCGGTATTATGCGGTTTTTTTACCAAATCCGGCACGCCCTGAAAACTACTCTTCCGGCTGGGAAGATACGCTTTCTTCACTGGAAGAACTGACAGAATCGGCGTTATAATACGCTTTTTTCAAATCCCGGGTCAGGGAAACATCCAGCTCTCCTTTTTCCGTATATTCCAGCTCTTCCTCCACGATTTTTTTAGCTGCATTGATTTTCAGTGTCAAGTCGTTAGAAGTGCCCAGCTGGATGCGGATTCGTCCGTCATACTCCACCATGATTTTATAAATATCCTGCACATCGATTTTGGTTATATGAGAAAGGGAGCATTCAGAAAGGGTATCCTCCAATTCCGAAAAGACCTCCCGGGTTTTTTCATCATCTGGCAAAAACTTTTGTCCTGCCACCGTTTTTTTCATGTCCATGCCCTGTACCAGTAAACAGCTTTGAGGGCATTCCTTGCTGATCTCCAGAATTTTTCCCTCATCGCTGACCAGGATATACTCGCCATCCTGTTCAAAAGCCGCATAAATCACCGGCTCTTTTACTGTAATCAACAGCGTGTCGGGAATTTTCCGGGTTACCGTGACACTTCCGGTATAAGGAAGTGCCTGGTCGATTTTTTTCCTTGCACCTTCCACATCGGCCAAAAACAGGTTTTCCCCGTCTTCAATTCCGCAGGCCTCCAAAACTTCTTTGGAAGAGTATCGGGAACTGTTATCCACTTCGATGGAATCGATTCGGAACAATACCGTCAGCGAAAGAATCATGGCCGCTGTAATGACAAACAGAAAAGTTCCCACATAAAACAGCACCATCCGCAGCTTTCGTCGTTTCGCTTTAGGCGTCAGCCCTCTGCGGCCAACGGCGCTCCTTCTTCTTGTTCCATTGTTACCAGACGCTACCTGCCGCATATCTCTCCTCTTTTCTTTATCCTTTATGTCGATTCCCGCCAGACCCGGCCACCCAGGGCGCGGAAGTTTTCTTCCACCGCTTCATATCCCCTGTCCAGATGATGCAGCCCGGAGAGAGTCGTGGTTCCTTCTGCCGCAAGGCCAGCAATCAGCAATGCTGCCCCGCCTCGAAGGTCCGGTGCTTCCACCGAAGCGCCCCACAAAGACGGAACACCTTCCACTACCGCCACCCGGCCTTCCACCTTGATATTGGCTCCCAAACGCATCAGTTCTCCGGCATGTTTATAGCGGCTTTCAAAGATGTTTTCCACAAACACGCTGGTCCCGTCTGCCAGACAAGTCATAGCCATTACCGGCGCCTGGGCATCCGTAGGAAATCCCGGATAGGGCATGGTCCTCACACATTTTACCGGACGAAGCCTTTCCGGTGCTTTCAGCTGCAAACAGCCGTGCGAAGCCCTAATGTTACATCCAGCCTCTTCAAACACCGGCAGCACCAGCTGTAAGTGCTCCTTTTCCACATCCCGCAGCAATACTTCTCCGCCAGCGGCAGCAGTGGCCGCCAGATAGGTTGCCGCCACAATCCGGTCACCGATTACCCGGTGTTCGCATCCGCCCAGAGACTCTACCCCTTCAATCACAATCACACTTCCGCCTGCACCAGAAACCCTTCCGCCACAGGCATTCAGAAAGTTGGCCAAATCTTCAATTTCCGGTTCCCTTGCCGCATTGGAAAGCACCGTAACCCCCCGGGCGCACACTGCCGCCAGCATTACGTTTTCCGTTGCGCCCACACTGGGAAAGGAAAGGGAAATCGGGCATCCCCGCAGCCCACCCGGAACACTACATTCCAGGCAGCCGTGGTTTTCCCGGATGGAGACCCCCATTTTCCGAAGGGCCTCCAAATGTAAATCAATGGGCCTGGGTCCCAGCTCGCACCCGCCAGGAAATGACAGCTTCGCTTTTCCCAGCCGGGAAACAATGGCTCCCAGAAACACAATGGACGAGCGCATCTCCCGCATGAGGTTTTCCGGGATTTCATCCCCGGAAAGACTCGACGAGTCGATCACAAGGGTATGTCCCTCCCGCCGGACACGACAGCCCAAAGTTGTCAGAATCCGCACCGCCGTGTCCACATCTGAAAGCAGGGGGCAGTTATGTAAAACCGCCTCTGCGCCGCAGAGAAGGGACGCTGCCAAAAGGGGCAGTGTGCTGTTTTTCGCTCCCTGTACCCCCAATTCGCCAAACAGCTTTCCGGGACCTTCTATTCGCAGTTTTTCCAAGGCCAAACACCCTTTCTCCCGTAAATTCAATCGCTTTCCATAGTATGCGTTACGGAAAAAAACGGTGAAATGGGAAAAACGGTGGCCTCATTTTTCAAAAACTTACCGGCGAGTACGGTTTTCTTTCAAAACTTCATGCATGACCTTGACAATTCGCTGGCAAGCATCGGGAATCGCCATCTTGGCAGCATTGGCGCCAAGCTCCTCGGCTCCTCCGGGACGAGAGAAAATTTCCTCAACCTTATTCCAGAGAACTTCTCCGGTCAAATCTTTTTCTTCAATCATAACGGCGGCATTGCGCTTTACCAGCGCCATGGCGTTGTGATACTGATGGTTTTCCGCTACATTGGGAGAAGGAATCAAAATGGAAGCCTTCCCCTGTGCCTGCAGCTCGCTGAGGGTGATAGCGCCGGCACGGCAAATGACCAAATCGGCAGCTGCCATACATTCGGGCATGTTGTGGATATACTCCCGCAAATCGATGTTGGGATGTTCCTTCAAATCCAGCCCTTTTTCCTCTACCAGCTGGGGCATCCACTTAGCATACTGGCCATAGCCATGGATATGTTGATATTTGCCCGTCCGTGCACTGCGGACCAGCAAATCTGCCACAGCCTCGTTAATACTTCTTGCTCCCAAGCTTCCGCCAAAAGAGAGAATCAACGGCCGTGCATCCAGCCCCAGCGTCCTGCGGGAATCCTCTTTGTCAGCACGGCAAAGCTCCTGCCGCACCGGGTTGCCGGTGAGTACACACCGGGCGTCCGGCTCAAAATGACGCTGGGCATCTGCCACCGCCAACATAACACGGCTTGCTTTTTTAGCCAGCATCCGGTTGGTCACGCCGGGATACGCATTTTGCTCATGAATCACCGCCGGGATTCCCAGCTTCATGGCCTCCCGGATCACCGGGCCGCTCACATAGCCGCCGGTACCCACACAGATATCCGGTTTAAAATCCCGGATAATCTTTTTGGCCTGCTGGGAAGAGGTCACAATCCGTACCAGCGTCTGGGCATTGCGCTTGATATTTTTCAGGCTCACCTTGCGCTGAAATCCTGAAATCTTCACGGTGCGGAAGTCAAACCCGGCTGCCGGCACCAAACGCTCCTCCATACCGCCCTCATTGCCCACATATAAAATGGTGGTATCCGGTTCCTGCTCCCGCAGATACCCGGCAATAGCCAGCGCGGGATTGATATGTCCGGCAGTACCGCCGCCTGCAAACAAAACTCTCATCGTTTTTCACAGAGCCGTTATGAAAAACGGCCCCGCTTTCCCCCTTTGCTGATTGATTCAAAAACAAAACGCGCTACACCTTGTCAACATTGGATGTTCGCGAAATTGACAGAAGGATCCCCATTTCCGCCAGAAGCATCACCAGTGAGGTGCCTCCATAGCTGAAAAAGGGCAAGCTGATTCCCGTGTTGGGAAGGGTATTCGTCACCACACAGATATTCAAAATCGCTTGGATGCCTACCTGTGCCGTCAGGCCGATTCCCAACAGGGTACCAAATTTATCCTTGGCGCCCAGAGAAATCACAATGCCCCGCCAAATCAGCAGCGCAAACAGCAGAATCACTGCCAGCGCTCCCACAAATCCAAGCTCTTCACACACAATGGCAAAAATAAAGTCATTTTGTGGTTCCGGCAGATACAGATACTTTTGCCGGCTCTGGGCCAATCCCAGTCCTAACAGCCTTCCCGAGCCAATGGCCATCAAAGACTGTCGGGTCTGCCAGGTATCCACGCCTTTCGGCGGGTCAAAGGGATTCAGCCATCCCTGCAGACGCAGCAGCGCATAGTCGAACTTATCCGAAAAGAATATCAGATACAGCACCGCTGCTGCAACCACGCCGCCAGCCAGTACAAACCACCGCCAGCGCATTCCGCCTACCATAAGCATGACCGCTGCCAATGCGGCAATAATCAATGTAGCGGAAATGTGTTTTTCGGCGATGACCAACCCGCCTATAAGCATAAGCAGCAGCAGGTATGGCAGCACACCGTAGCGGAAAGTCTGCATTTTATCATAGTTAATGGAAATCAAATGGGCAAAAATCAGAACCAATGCAAATTTGGCAACCTCTGACGGCTGAAAGTTAATGGGCCCCAAATACAGCCACCGGTAGGTACCATTGATTCTTGGCACCAGCGCGGTCCCTTTCAGCACCAGCACTGCCACCAGCATGGCCACTGTGATTCCCAAAATCAGGAACGCGAATTTATGCAGATGATGATAGTCAAAATAGGAAATTGCCATCATCACGGCGCACCCGAACACAGCAAAAATCAGCTGCTGTACAATAAAGTGATAACTGTTATCATACTTGTAATAGGAGGAGGCGAAACTGGCGGAAAACAACATCACCAGCCCGAACACCAAAAGGCTCAGCAGGATATATAGCAGTACCCGATCTACGCCCCCACGTACCGAAAAAACCTTAAACTTTTTCCGGACCTTTTTCATGGGCGTTTTATTCCGAAGCAGCGACACCTTTCCCGCTGGAATTGCGGTACTGCCGCTCGCCCCTGCCGGTACGCTCTTTACAGGTGTTCCGGCTGCCGGACGCCGGACAGAACTTTTCGCCGCTTTGGGCTTTGCCCGCTGTTTTTGACTGCCTTTCATCATGTCTCCTCCTTTCTTTCCCGGAAAATCACATTTCCGGAATGATAGTATATGCCATTACACCCCGAAGAATACCAAAAGCAGGGAAATCAAACCGCCGCAGGCTGCAACCATACTGAAAACAAAGCAGATTTTCATTTCGCTCCATCCGCACATTTCAAAATGATGATGGATGGGGCTCATCTTAAACAGGCGCTTGCCATGGGTCAGCTTGAAATAGCCAACCTGCAGTACCACCGACAGGATTTCCAGCACATAAACGATTCCCAACGGCAGCAGCAGAATCGGCATATTCACGCCAAATGCCAGCGCGCACACCATGCCGCCCAAAAACAGCGAGCCGGTATCGCCCATAAACACTTTTGCCGGGTTGAAATTCCAAACCAAAAAGCCCATACAGGCAGCCGCAGTTGCCACCGCCATAATGCTGATGCTGAAAGCGCTGAGAATTCCGGCAATCATCATCAGGAAAATGCACACAAAGAATGTTACCGAAGCATTGAGCCCGTCAATTCCGTCCGTAAAGTTTACGGCGTTGACAATGCCTACAATGAGAATTGCGGCTAAAATCCAGTAGCCCCAGCCAAAGTCCACTTCACCCACAAAAGGAATCGTCGTCGAGGACTTTCCGCCGGCCAGATATATGCCCACCAGATAGGCCGTCGCCACTGCAAACTGGAGTACCAGCTTTTGAATGACCGTCAGGCCCAGATTCCGTTTTTTGATGACCTTAATATAATCGTCCATAAAGCCTACCAGTCCATAGGCCAACGCCATTCCCAACCCGCCGAACAGCCGGGTTTTCATCAGCAGCGTTTCGTCAAAGGAGTTGGCATAATACAAAGGGACGCAGATGAGCACTGCGATGACAATTCCCAGAATAAACATCAGGCCGCCCATAGTAGGAGTCCCCTGTTTTTTCATATGCCACTGAGGGCCTTCTTCCCGAATTGTCTGGCCAAAATGAAGCTTTCTCAGAAACGGAACCATCCATTTTCCCAAAAGTGCCGTAATCCCAAAAGAGAGCACAGCTGCCAGCAAAGTCCAGATTGCACTTGTCATTACCTTTCTCCACCTTATTCCATTCCGCCTGCTCCCACTGGGGAGATGAGCAGAGTTTTTTGCTTTTCCCACAGGCTGATACCTTTTCGCATTTTCAGGCATCAGCCTACTGAGAAAGCCAATACATTGACAGTATAGCATACCATGGCAAGTTTTTACAGCCCGTTTTCCGTTTAATGTAAAAAAGCCGCTACTGCACCTGGTCCTTCTCCACAAATCCCACGGTAATCACTGTACCGGGCCTTACTTTTGTCCCGGCTTCAATATCCTGGGTCTGGGATACGGGATTATCGCTGGTCAACGCCGCGCCGGTTACCAGTATCTGTACGCCGCTGTCCACAGCCGCCTGATTGGCAGCCGCCAGCGACATTCCCGTCAAATCGGGAACCTCCACTGTCTCCGACGTGCTTTCTGTATCGGTATACAGCACCACCGTGCCGCCCTGAGGAATCGCTTCGCCGAATGCAGGAATCTGTTCCAGAACCGTGTCGCCGCTGCCCATCACCTTATAGTTCAAGTCTTCCCCTTCCAGAGAGTTCTTAGCTTCCTCCACGGTTTTTCCGGTAATATTGGGAGCGGTGGTATCAATCTTTTCAAGCTCTTCCTCGGTATACTTGCGCTCTACGCCCAAATAGTTGAGGATTTGCTTCATGCATTTTTCAAAGGTAGGACCGGCCACCGAACCGCCGTAATAATCGATTTCCGGATTGGGCTCGTCATAATAAATTAACAGCGCCACCTGAGGGTCATCTGCCGGAGCAAAGCCGCAATAGGAAGCGATATAGTGCTTTTTACTGGTATCCAGGTTATCCTCCAAAATTTTCTGGGAAGTGCCGGTCTTTCCGCACACCCGGTATCCGGCGATATAGCCGTTTTTCGCCGTACCGCTGGTGGCGTTAATATTCAGAATTTTGGTCATGCGCTCAGCCGTATCAGCGGAAATAACCTGGCGCTTATAGCTGGTATCCGCCGTCATGACAATATTGCCGTCCTCGTCCAGCATATGGTCCACCACATGGGGCTGCACCAAATAGCCGCCGTTGGCAATGGCTGAAGCCGCTGCCAGCATATGAATGGGGGTAATGCTGAAGTTCTGGCCAAAGGATTCGGTTGCCAGTTCCATAGGATTCAGCTGATCGGCCGTATAGTACAGCGTGGTAGCTTCACCCGGCAAATCAATCCCGGTTTTTTGCGTAAACCCAAAGGCCTCAAAATATTTATAGAACAATTGCGGCCCTAACAGTTCTCCCAAATGAACAAAGAATGGGTTGCAGGAATTACACAATCCTTGCACAAAGGTTTCCGTTCCGTGACCGCGAGCCGTCCAGCAATGAATCGACTGTCCGGTACCCTCTACCGGATAGGAATAGTTACAGGTAAAGGTGGTATCTTCGGACACCAGCCCTTCTTCCATGGCCATAGAGCCGGTACACATTTTAAATACAGAACCAGGATAGTAGGTATCGCTGATGGCTTTATTCCGCCACTGTTTTTGCAAGGCCGCCGAAGTAGCCGCCTCCTGCTTATCTTCCGGCAAAGCGTCGATTTCTTTCTGCACATTCTCATCCGCAATGGTCCAAGGATCGTTAGGGTCATAATCCCCCTTGGTGGCAAGGCCCAAAATTGCCCCGGTATTCACATCCATGGCCACTGCACATGCGCCATTAGCTACTTCAAACTCTTCAATGCCTTCTTCCAGCCCTTCTTCCAAAAAATGCTGGATGCCTTCGTCAATGGTCAATACCAAATCATAACCGTTTTCTGCATCCACTTTTTGTTCATACTGGAAAGGCATGTCGGTGCCCACGGCGTTTTTGGCCGTTACCAGCCGTCCCGCCGTGCCGCTGAGCTCGGTATCATATTGATATTCCAGACCTGAAAGCCCCTGGTTATCCGTACCGGTAAAGCCCAGCACCGGGCCCATAAAGTTTCCGTAAGGATAATACCGCTTATAATCCTGTATCAGCTGTACTCCACGGTTAATATTATTGTCATCCAAAAACTTGAGGATTTCATCTTTCTGCTCGGTTTCCACCTTGCGCTTGACATAGGTAAAATAGCTGTCCTGGCTGGCCAGCTCCAAAACCTTATCCTCATCCATATCCAATATTTTTGCCAGTCCCTGGGCCAGCACTTTTTTATCTTCGTCCTCTATGTACGCCGGTTCCAAGGCCACCGTCCACACACTGGCACTTTTGGCAAGAATTTTTACCCCGCTGGAATCATAAATAGTTCCTCTCTGTGCCGACAGTGTGGTAGGCTGAAGGCTCTGGTCGATGGCTGCCTTTTTCAGTTCTTCTCCGTCCACCAGCTGAAGCCGGATGAGGTTGAACAAAATTGCGCCGAAACCAAAGACCATCAGTACCAGCAAAATCAGCGTGCGTCTCCACAGCCTGACAGTAGTTCCTTTTGCCATAATGAATTCCTCCAAGAAATAAGGCGCTGTCAAATTCCAAATCTATCAAAAAGGAGAGTCGAGATGCCACTCTCAACTCTCTCCTTTCCCGAATTCACAGGCCACCGGCAACCGGCAGCCCCTTTATTCACATATACGCCGGATAAGCCGGTTTATGCCAGAAGGCTCTGGAAGAATCCCCACAGCTTATCAAGAATACTTTCCTCTCCGCCGGGTTGCACCACATTTCCCTGGTCTCCCTCGGTCAGCGTAATATAAGTTACCTGATTTTTGCCGGTTTTCCGCATATCCAGCTGGTCTTTGGCATATTGTTCCACATCATTTAAGGTCATGCTGGCATTTGCCTGCATTTGCAGCTGCGTATGTACACTTTCCGTTTCATCCAGCGTTTGCTGTGCCGCCGTAATTTGGCTGGTCAGTTCGTTAAGCTGTACCTGATTCATGACAACGCATCCAACGGTAGCCAGCAGCAATGTACAAGTTCCGATAACGGCCGCCATTTTCAGAGAATGAGGATGAGCCCGGCGATTTTTTTTCAAATCCTTCTCGGGCAGTTCAATTACATTATTCCGCCGTTTTTGCCGCTGGGCAGGCTTCTCTGCCGGCTGCCCCCCTACCTCTACCTTCAGAGGACGGGTTTCAAATAAAGAAAGGTCATATGCTTCTGTCCGATTGCGCAAGGCCATGTTTTCCACTCTCCTGTCTGTTTCAATTACTCCTCACGAGCTTCCTCCGCCAATTTTACACAGACACGAAGTCTGGCGCTTCTGGCACGAGGGTTTTCCTCCAGCTCCTCTTCGGTGGGAGCCAACCCCTTTTTATATACCAGCTGTGCTCTGGGTTTTTTGCCGCAGACACAAACCGGGAAATCCGGCGGGCACGTACAGCCGGTACACCACTGGTTCATCGTCCGTTTTACCATCCGGTCCTCCAGGGAATGGAAGGTAATCACCGCAAGCCTTCCTCCCGGACGAAGGATAGAAAATGCAGCGTCCAGCCCTTCGGCCAGCCGGTCCAGTTCTCCGTTCACTGCAATCCGCAGTGCCTGAAAAGTTTTCCGGGCAGGATGTCCCGCTTCCCGTCTAACGGCGGCCGGAACTGCTTCCCGGACAATATCCGCCAATTGCAGCGTAGTGGCAATCGGCTGTTTTTCTCTGGCCGCCACAATTGCCTTGGCAATCCGGGCGGCGCTTTTATCCTCGCCATACCGGCTGATAATTTCTGCCAGCTGCTGCCACGAAAGGCTATTGACCAAATCAGCCGCCGTAGGCCCCTGCTGGCTCATGCGCATATCCAGCGGTGCGTCTGTATGATAGGAAAACCCTCTCTCAGGGGTATCCAGCTGGTGGGAGGATACGCCGATATCCAGCAGCACTCCGTCCACCTGCTTCATTCCGCAGGACAACGCCAAATCCTTCATCTGGGAAAAATTCCCCTGCCGCAGCACCGAGCCGGGATATTTGGAAAGCCTTTCCCGACAGGCTGCAATGGCATCCGGGTCCTGATCGATGGAAAGAAGCCTGCCTCCTTCGGTCAGTCTCTGCAAAATGGCTTCGCTATGGCCGCCGCCCCCAGCCGTCCCGTCAATATACATGCCGTCCGGCCGAATATTGAGCGATTCAATTGTTTCCCGGAACAGTACCGGCTTGTGAGAAAATGAAACGGTCTGCATACAGGCATCCTCCCTTCCTACAATAATAAAGTCCAAAGCTGTCGCAATTTCGCACAGCTACTATCATTTTTTACTACCGATGCTTTACAGCTCCATCAGTTCCATAATTTCTTCCAGCTTTTTCTCGTCCTGCAGCTCATTATAAGCCTGCCATCTTCCAGTATCCCAAATTTCTGCTCGGACACCGGCGCCTATTACCGTCACATCCCGCTCCAACTTGGCATAATCCCGAAGGCTGCTGGGTAACAAAATCCGTCCTTGCTTGTCCGGTTCAGCCTCGCAGGCGCCGGAGAAAAAAAAGCGCTGTAAACTTCTGGCTTTGGAGACCGGCATATGGCTCACTTTTTCCACAAAGGTATTCCACTGGCCGGCAGAAAGGACAAACAGGCAGCCATCCAGGCCTTTGGTCACATAAAACCGCTCCCCCAAGTCCTCCCGAAAACGGGCAGGAATGGTGACGCGGCCTTTTGCGTCCATATTCACCCGATAATCACCCATCAGCACGGCCGGTATATCCCCTTCCTGTCTGGCAAGGGGCGACCCGGTAAAAAGCCTGCCTGGGTAACCACACGCCCCTACTTTTCCCCACCTTTCTCCACTTTTAAGTTAGATTATAGCGTATCTTTTGTACAAATGCAACGGTTTTTTCAAATTTATTATGTAAACAATTTTCGACAATATCAGATATCTTCCGCGACAAAAAATACAGGCAGATAAAAACCACTACATGTTGTGCTTTTCATCTGCCTGTATCTAAATGTATTATAATTTTAAAAAATTTGTTTAAACAAATTATGCGTTTTTTTCCACAATCAGTTTTCCACATTAGGGAAAAGTGATTACTTGGGCACATTTTTCTGACTGGCTCTAATACTCTGGCGGGTTTTCCGCAGTTCCGAGAGTTGTCCAGCCAGCGCCTCGTCGGTACGCTTCATTAAGTCCTCAATATAATCGTTAGTAGCCTTCCGCATTTCCCGACATTTTTTCTGGGTTTCGGTCAACATATCGTTGGCTTTCTGCTGGGCCCGCTTGGTAATCTCATTCTGGTTGACCATAGCCCTGGACTTTTCTTCTGCCACCCGAATAATGGTTTCCGCCTCCCGACGGGCATCGCTGAGGATCTGGTTCCTGTCTGCAACAATTGCCCTTGCCTGACGGCTTTCCTGGGGCAGATTGTCCCGGATGTCCGCAATAATATCCAGTACATCGTTGCTGTCAAGGACAGCGCGCCCTCTGGAAAGGGGAACGCGGGTAGCCTTATCAACCAGCTCTTCCAACTCATCCAGCAAATCGTCAACTGTAATCCGTGTCGCCAAATCTACCAAATCCTTTCACTAAAGAATAATCCTCTTCTATCCTCTCCTGCAACGAAGGGTTCCCTCAAACCTTTCCCTCACAGATTCTTTTTTTCACATCGTCCAAAATGCTTTCCGGCACAAAATTGGAAATATCCCCGCCGAACATGGCAATCTGCTTGACAATGCTGGAGCTGAGGAACATATGCTCCGAATTGGTGGTCATAAACAGTGTTTCCAAATCGGGATTCAGTTTTTTGTTGGTCAGGGCCTGCTGGAACTCATATTCAAAGTCCGTCACTGCTCGCAGTCCTTTTACCACCGCACTGGCTCCCCGAATCCGGGCGTAATCGGCCAGCAGGCCTTCAAAGCCCACCACCTCCACGTGGTCCATCCCCTTCACCGCACGTTTTAACAGCTCAATGCGTTCATCCACCGTGAAAAGGGTTTTCTTGGCGGGGTTAATCATCACCGCCACAATCACATGGTCAAAAATTTTCCTGGAACGGCTGATAATATCCAAATGCCCCATGGTTACCGGGTCAAAGCTGCCCGGACAAATTGCGATTTTCACATGTATCCCAACTTCCCGTGATAAGTTTCTGCATACCAAAGGCAAAAGCAGGTCAAAAGTCTTTATGTCGATACACCGTCAGATAAATCTTCCCATACCGGTATGATTTTCCTTTTCGGAAATCCCCGGCCTCATCGGGAAGCTCTTCGTCTGTCGGATGTTCCGCAATAATGGTGCCCCCGGGGTTCGTAATCGCAGCTGCAAGGGGAAGGGCTGCCTCCAATTTTCCGCTGCGATAGGGCGGGTCCAAAAACACAATATCAAAAGGCTCCTGACGCCGCATGAGGAACGCGGCAAAATCCGTCTGATACAGTCTGGTTTTGGCTTCCGCTTTCAGGGACGCAATATTACGCTTGACAACCGCTGCCGACTCTCGGGATTCATCCACAAAAACGGCTTCGGCGGCGCCACGGCTCAAAGCTTCCAACCCCAGCTGGCCGCTTCCGGCAAACAAATCCAGTACACGACGGCCCTCCAGCTGGAATTGCAGGATATTAAACAATGCCTCCTTCACCCTTTCGGGGGTAGGACGTACATCCATTCCCTCCCGGGTTTCCAGGCGTCGGCCTCTCCATTCTCCGGCAATAATTCTCATCATGAATACATCCTTTTATCCCCGCTATAAAATCACGGGGGAAAATCATTTTTGATAGTATTCTATTATTATCCCATCATTCCCTCCTTCTGTCAACGGGAAAACGCCGTATAGGAAAGGTTCTTCCAATGAAAACAGAAATTCGAGGGAATTTTCGCAGGGAAAGCTCTTATTTTTGACAGATACTTTTTTATTTGGGTTCCGGCAAGTAAGAGGCATACTGGTTTACTTTATCCAGCACCTCTCCGATTTTTCCACGGAAGCACAAATCCGCTTCTTTATCCATAGGCGTTTGGGAGCGGTTGATGAGTACCAGCCGCTCTCCGCCATAGTACTGAATCAGCCCAGCTGCCGGATATACAGCCAAACTGGTGCCGCCAATAATCAGCAAATCCGCTTTTTGCAGCGCCCCAATCGCCTGTACCATAACCTCCCTGTCCAGCGGCTCCTCATAAAGCACCACTTCCGGTTTGATGATTCCGCCGCAGTCACACCGGGGAATTCCTTCGCTTTCCATCACCTTTTCCAGGGGCCATGCCTTGCCGCACTCCATACACCGGTTCCGATGGACCGAGCCATGTAGCTCCAATACATGACGGCTCCCGGCCATTTGGTGCAGGCCGTCAATATTCTGAGTAATCACAGCCGACAGCCTACCTTCCTTTTCCCACTGGGCCAGCACCTGATGAGCGCGGTTGGGCTGGACATTGGGAGCCACCATCTTTTTCCGGTAAAAATCGAAAAATTCTGCCGGATGGCTGTCAAAGAAACTGCGGCTGAGCATCACCTCCGGTGGGTAGCGAAATGACTGCCGGTACAGGCCATCCTCACTGCGAAAATCCGGAATCCCGCTTTCGGTGGAGACACCGGCCCCGCCGAAAAACACGATTCTTTTAGCCTTCTTCACCAATATAGCCAATGTCTGCAGATTTTCTTTTGCATCCTCCATCCCTGTTTTCCTCCTATTACTTCATCAAAAACCGGGTAAGCTTTTCAAATTTCCCATACGGCGCATACCGTACCGGCAAATCCAGCCGTCTGGAAGCCAACAGCACGCTTTTATAATGGGTAAACACATCAAATCCGGCTTTTCCGTGATACTGTCCCATGCCGCTCTCACCCAGTCCTCCGAAGGGCAAACCCGGCGCTGTTAAGTGCATAATCGTATCATTCACACATCCACCGCCAAAGGGCACTTCCCGCAATACCCGGCGGGCGTTTTCCCGGCTGGATGTAAACAGATACAATGCAAGCGGCGTAGGTCTTTCCCGGATACGTTCAATCACTTCGTCCAGCGTATCAAAGGGAATCACCGGCAAAATGGGACCAAAAAGTTCTTCGCCCATCAAAGCACTGTCCCAGTTCACGCCTGCGGCAACTACCGGCGAAATCTGACGGGTTTCCGGGTCCTCCTGTTTTCCGGCAAGGGTATACAGGGTACAGCCTTCTTCCCGTGCCGAGGCCAGCAACCCGGTCAAACGTTCATAATGCTTCTGGTTAATAATCCGCCCATAGTCGGGGCTTTCCAGCGGCTCAAAGCCGTACAGCTTGTCCACTGCTTTCATCAGTTTCTCAATCAGTTCTTCCATCCGGGGACGGTACACCAACAGATAATCCGGCGCCACACAGGTTTGACCGGAATTGAGCAGTTTTCCCCACATAATTCTTCGAGCGGCCAGCTCCAAATTGGCAGTCTTGTCCACGATGACCGGACTTTTTCCGCCCAGCTCCAAGGTGACTGGGGTTAAATGGTGAGAAGCCGCTTCCATCACAACACGCCCTACGGCAGGGCTTCCGGTAAAGAAGATATGGTCCCATTTCTTTTCCAGCAGCACCTGGTTTTCCCGGGCGCCTCCCTGAAACACCGCCACTTCTTCTTCGGGAAATGCTTCTGCCAGCATACTTTCCAGCACCCGGGACACTGCCTCGGAATACCGGGAAGGCTTTAGCACACAGGTACATCCAGCTGCCAATGCTGCTGTCAGCGGGGCAAGGCTCAGCTGTACCGGGTAATTCCACGGGGAAAAAATCAGCACCTGTCCCACCGGTTCAGGAATCCAAACCCCTTTGGCTGGAAAAGCAGCAATCCCCCCGGCTGCCCGCCGGCACCGGCTCCATTTTGGAAGCTCCCGAATGGCTTCCCGGATTTCCCGATAGACCATGCCCAGCTCGGTGCTGTATCCTTCAAAGGCAGATTTTCCCAAATCGATTTTCAGCGCCTTCAAAAGCTGAGGCTCCCATTTTTTCATGGTACGATATAAAACATCCAGCCGTTCCCGGCGGACGTGGATATCCCGCAGCCTGCCACTGTAAACGACGCTGCGCTGTTGTTCCCAAATCGAATCCAAGTTTTCCAAATGGCTCAAATTCATGCACCTCCCATGCAGTTTATGGTTATTATACCGCAAACAGCCCGAAAATCACAGCCGTTTTTTGGTTTTTACAATTTTTTATTGTTTCTGACACTTTTTCCCATACCGCTGTTTTTGTTCATAATTTCGTGAAAAAAGCGTTTCGAAAACTTCTTATCTTCATCAGAAAATCATCACAATTGCCCTTTATACTATAGACATTCCAAGCAAGACAGAAAGGGGGGACGCAAACAACCCGTTCCTTAAAAATTTTTTTCTTTCATAATATAGATTTACTGCCACATGTTTGCCGGGAGAGGACGGAACACCGGACCGGCAAACCGGCAGACCAAGTACAAGTGCCTGAAAGACAGGCGTTTTCATAAATACCCTTCTTTTTCATTATTCCTTCTTAAAGCAAAAATCAGAGGCCCACTTTTCGGCCTCTGATTTTTGTTTTTGGCAAAAGGATTCAAAGATTCTATGATTCACAAAACCCGCTCCCCCTGCATAAACAGGGAAAGCGGGTTTGCTTTTTTTAATTAGAAACTATGATTCATTAGCCCCGAATTTTTCTGCGCATACGCAGGCCCAGCCAGCCACCGGACAACAGTGCTGCACAGCCTGCCGCAGCCATTCCGGGTACATCGCTGGTGCTTACCGGAGGTTTGGGGCCTTCGTCTCCGTCGATTTCGTCACCGGGGTTCACCGATTCGGAAGGATTCACAGGTTCCGAGGGGTCCACAGGCTCGGATGGATCTACAGGTTCTGAGGGATCAACCGGCTCTACAGGCTGAATAGCCGGCGTTAAATCTGCAGGGGTTACCGTTACAGGTGCCGTGCCGGTATAGTCGGTATAGGAAGGCATCCAGCTGCCTGCTGCTGTACCAAATCCCATTTCGGCCAGCAATCCGTCCGTCAGGGACTGGGCATCCTCCGTCTGCTCCATAACGCCGAGAGTCACAGTTTCTGCGGGAGCCAGATACTTGCCAGCCGTATTTCTCGAGTTATATTCGGCAAAACGCACATTGGGATGATAGGTAACGTCTACCGTGTTCCCGTCCGCATCTTTACGGGTCCATACATTCCAGCGGTCGGCTTTGATAGAGGAGTCCATGACACACTCCACAAACGTCACCGCGGAAGAAGTGTTCTCATAGGTAGGGTTCACTTTGGAAGCATCATATTCGATCAAATAGCTGCTGCCATCCGGGTTTCTGCCGCTAACTGTATAAATTTCTGTCTGCCAGGGACGTCCCAGGCTGACTTTGCCGCCTTCCGCCGCATACTGGGGGTCAGCTTTCAGGGCACAGTCATAGAAAACAAATCCAACATCGCCCTTTTTGGTATTGGCAGCGGTGAAATAGCCGTTATCTTTGCCGGTATAGTAGGCCATATACAAATCGCAGTGCAGGAAATAGGCGTTGGCGTCACCAAACACAAAGTCTACCGTACCTTCTATATAACAGTCTTCCACAAAAACTCTCGCGCCCTGTCCATGGAGGTACAGCGTATCCTGGCGGCCCAGGAAGCGGCAGTTTTTGAAATACACCTTGTCGGCTGCAGAACCCAGAGCAACTGCCGGAGTCTGCTGGTCTTTTTGCGTGTGGTCAACGATATTATAGCTGTTCTGGAAGGTAATGCCACAGGCGCTGAATCCGGTGGCGTTGGCCGTCAGCAGCACCGTACCGCTCTGGTCGGTACCCACATCATACTCGTCCTGCGGAATAAAGTTCCCGTCTGCGTCAAAGGTGTTGGAGGAATAATAGCTTTCCTCAATCACAACTGCCTCACCGGTAGCAGAAGGCATTGCCTGGAAGGAAACCCAAGGCTTGCTGACTGTCACCTTTTCCGTATAGGTTCCGGGGGCAATCAGCAGCACCAGAGGACGGTTAGCAGAAGAGAAATTGGCATCCAGTGCGCTTTGAATGGTGGTATACTCACAGCCGGTCTTGCCTACAGTCACTATCGTGGGAATTACTTCATTATCGCTGATATAATCCACGGTAATGGAAGTGAGATAGCAACTGCCGGTGCCGTCTGCGCTTTCAAAAGACAGGGGGACATAGGTTTCTTCCGTTACGCTGGGAAGAACCACTTCCTCCCCAACCTGGATTTGCGTGTCATCGCCCAAAACCAGCGTCAGGTTGTTATAATTGTTGCCGGATACCGTAATGGTGGCTCCCTGTGCATCCGGCGCAACCGGGATATACAGGACCGTTCCGGCATTTACCTGGGTATCGCTTTCACGGGGAGAGAACTTTCCCACGGAAGCATCAATCTGCATTCCGTCGAATTCCTGTTTGGCTCCCTGTACGGCGGGGCGCTCCACAGTGCTGGCGGAAGTAAAGTCCCAGATCTTATCCTTTGCCTCCACTTCCGGCTGGCCGAAATCGCTGCAGCTGGCATAGTTGAGGGAAATGGAGTTGACATAGGCAATGGTGCTGAACTCCACCTTGATATACTTCGGATATGCGCTGCTGTCGCTCATATCCAAGCTGATGGGCTGATTGGTAGTCTGGCTTTGCCCGTCCACCAGAATTTCAGCAGGGGTGCTACCGTCTTGGGTACCGGCAATCAGCAGTACAGCGCCCTTAGCGTCATAGGCCGCAGGAATGTACAAAACGGTTCCTGCATTGATGGCCACACGGGAAGCATCGGGCTGTACATTAAATTTACCGGCGGAAGCATCCACCTTCATGTCCTCATAGAAGCCACGGTTGCCTTCCAGCTTACCCGAAGCAGGGGTCAGGCCGGATTCATCCGTCAGGCCGTCCAGTGCCGTAAAGCCATAAGTCACGTCTTCGGCGGAAACTTCTTCGGGCACACCGGGATATTCTTCCTCAGGCTGGTTATAGGTCAGCGTTACGCCGGCCAGATAGGTTTGGGCAATAAACGTCAGCACACAGCTGCTTTCGGATTCCGCCGCTTCTACGGGAATGGTCACGGCACCGTTTGCGCTGGCATACTCCACTCCAGCAGCCTCCACCACAGAGGAGCCTCCGGAGAGCCGCAATGTCAGCACTGCGCCGTTTTCATTGGCTGCCACAGGAATCGTAAAAACGGTTCCCCCATTGATTTGGGTATCGGTTTCGCGGGGAGAGAACTTGCTTCCCTGAGCGGAAGCGTCGATAAGAATGCCGAGATATTCGCCGGAAGTTGTGCCGCCTGGCTGCATTTGGCCAGGAAGGGCATCGGTTTCTGCCGGGCTGAATCTCCACACCGTATCAGCAGGCGCGGCTTTGACACTGGCTGCCTCAGTAGAGACCTGGTTGTCCACCGTTTGTGCACCAGCGGGCAGAGAGACTCCAAGGGTCAGCAGCAGGGCCAAAAGCCCGGCAGCGATTTTTTTCATCATTCGGATTTTTCCCCTTTCAGAAAGATTCTATTTTATTCCTTCCATGATTCGGAAGGAGTAAAATCAAGAAAACGAAGCGAGACTACAACAAAACATTGTCACCTTATCAACAATCGTATTTCAGCTAATCGAAACTTTCCGCAACCCGTCCAAGAGGGCTGTGCTTTTCAATCCGTCTTTTCAAATCCTTTTATTTACTTTTCAAAACATCAACATTCAGGAATCATAAAGTTTCTTTTTTGGACTGTTTGATAAACAACAAATCAAAATTTACATATATTACCAAACTGTTAAAAGTATAGACTTTTTATTCAACAAATGTCAATAGTGTTTTATCTAAACCTCCGGCTGGTTTCCTATTTTTTCTGGAACAATTTCCCACGAAAAAAGCCGCTCCCATCCCAAATTCCTTGGATAGGAGCGGCTTCTGTGTGCCATGTTATTCCAAAATCTGATACATATCCGAAGCAGCTTCTTTTCTCACCGTTTCCGCCACGGTGAGGACCTTCGCCCGGATAGGACGGCTGCCCAGCTGCAACTCCAGCACATCCCCGACTTTCACGTCATAAGACGCCCGGGCCGGTTTGCCGTTTACCAATACTCTTCCGGCGTCACAGGCTTCGTTTGCCACAGTGCGCCTTTTGATAATCCGGGAAACCTTTAAATACTTGTCCAGTCTCAATGAAACCTCCTCCTTTCTCGCCGCTGATACAACAGGGGATTTCCTAAAACAGAAAAGGGCACAGCGCCGCCCAAAAGCTGCGCCATGCCCCGATATTTCGCTGACAGAATTAGTGATCCACTGCGTCCTTGAACGCTTTGCCGGCTTTAAAGGCAGGAGCCTTGGAAGCAGGAATGGTAATCGGGTTGTTGGTTCTGGGGTCACGGCCCTGACGCTCGCTGCGGCTGCGCACCTCAAAGGTACCAAAGCCAACGATCTGCACCTTCTCTTCCTTGGAAAGGGTTTCTACAATAGCGTCAAGCATAGCATTAACGGCGTTGTCTGCGTCTTTCTTGGACAAACCGGACTTTTCTGCAACAGCAGCAATCAATTCTGTTTTGTTCATTTTATTGCCTCCAAATAGTTTAAATATATTCCACAGGTCGCCAGAACCAATTTTCCGGAGCCTGAGAATTCATCCAGCCAAGAGCATCCCCTTTTAGGCTTGCTCTTTTCTTTCTTCCCGTTTGGCTTCCATCCACAAAGCATCCAGCTCTTCGAGAGAAGCCTTTTCCATACAAATTCCTTTTTCACGCGCCAGATTTTCCACCGTCTGGAAACGACGGATAAATTTGTCGCAGGCGCGGGTCAGCGCCTCTTCGGGCTCCGCATGAAGGAACCGGGCCACATTGACGGCGGCAAACAACAAATCTCCCACTTCATCCATACAGGCTTCCTGACTTCCCGAAGCCGCTGCCTCGCGGACTTCAGAAAGCTCCTCCGAAACCTTCTCCATGGCACCCTGTACATCCGGCCAGTCGAATCCGGCCTTGGCGGCTTTTTTCTGCACCTTTTCGCTGCGAATCAGCGCCGGCAGTGCACGGGAGACACTTTGCAGCACCTGTGTGGTGGTTTTCTGCTCCTTACTGGCCTTTTTAGCATCGTCCCAGCTTTTCAGGGCTTCCTCTTCATTCGTAGCGGTAACATCTCCAAACACATGAGGATGACGGTATACCAGCTTCTGAGCCACCTCGTTCACCACATTTTCAAAGGAAAAATGTCCCTGTTCCTTCTCCATCTGTGCGTGAAGGGCCACCTGCAGCAATACATCCCCCAGTTCTTCCCGCAAAAGAGTGGTATCCCGGGTATCGATAGCTTCAATGGCCTCATAGGTTTCCTCGATAAAATTAGCCCGGATACTCTCGTGCGTCTGCGCCTTATCCCAGGGGCAGCCTTCGGGAGAGCGGAGAATTTCCACGATTTTCAAAAAATCATCCATCGTATAAAAGTCTTTTTTCTCAAAATCCATGGTTTTTTCCTCCTTACCGGTTTTCCATTGTACCTTCATGTCCAAAAAGCGAAATCGCTTCTATTTTACTCGATTCCCTTGCTTTTTTCAAGTATTTTTAAAATTTTTTGTCCCCCGGGAATTCGAGCCGCTTCTTCTTTCTGCAAAACACCCAGCCCAAACAAGGCTGCGCCATATAAAACTGCCCCGCATCCTATGGAAATCAGCACCACCCATTTTCGTCCGGGAAAGAAGGAATTCCCCAGTTGTTGGGCAAAATACGCCCCGGCTCCGCACAAAGCCGCCGCTGCCAAAGGCCGAAACAGCACTTTCCCCATCCGGGGCTTTACTTTGCTGACACGGCACAGAGAAACAAATGCCCCCACCATAATCAATAGATAACAGGCCAGCGTCCCTACAGCGGCCCCGGCAATGTTCCATTGGGGAATCCCCGTCAGCCAGCAGGTGAGGGCCGTTTTGACCAGCAGGCCCACTCCCAGCAGCTTGACAGGAATATCCGCTCTCCCCACTGCCTGCAGCATACTCTGCAAAGGCGTACTCACGGAAGCAAATACCGCCCCGGCTGCCATCAGCGGCAAAAGCCTTGCCACAATGGGCGCAGCCGCACGGCTTCCATACAGCAGCCCCACAATAGGTTCTGCCAGTACTGCCATGCCGATTCCCGCGGGAAGGCTGCATACTGCCGTCATACACAGCACTGACTCCACACTTTTTTGCAGCCGTCTTTGACTTGCACAGCTCCAGGCCGCCGCCACGCTTGGCAGGGCGCTGATACCCAGCGCCTGTGTCAACGCGGGAATGAGCATAAAGAGCGTATGGGCGTTGGCATAGCAGCCGAACAGAAAATTGGGTATGGTTTCGGGATTTTGCAGATTATACTCCGGTATCATGCCCTGATATTGAGAAACCAGCACCATTCCCTGGGTGGAAAGGATTTCCCGAATCCGGGACTGTAAAAACGTCGCATCCACCAGTCCCGAAAGATTGACCGCCACAGCCCCCAACCCAATCGGAGCCGCTGTTTTGAGCAGCGTGACCGCCGTACCAAATGGGGTTTTGGGAGTCGGCGACTGGGCAAGCTCCCGTTTTCCAATACCATCCCCCCGTGTCCGATGACGGATGAGCAAAAACAAAAAACTCACTATGCTTCCGGCCGTTACCCCGGCAATAGCTCCGGCAGCCGCCCACGGCAAAAGTTGTGCCCGAGCCTCAGACTGGTCATAAACAGCTTTTCCCAAAACCTTGCCGGAAATCCCGTATTCTTCCATTCCCCGATATAAAATCCATCCTGACACGCCAAGCCCCAGCACCAGCCGGCACAATGCTTCTAAAATTTCCGAAAGGGCTGTAGGCACCATATTCCGAAGCCCCTCATAATATCCCCGGTAAATGGCCGACAGGCAGCTGAACAAAATTGCCGGCGCCAGCGCCATCATGGCAGGCCATGCATTTTCATTCCCCATAGCCCTCACGTACCATCCGGCTCCCAATACCATGGTCAAAAATCCCAGAACTCCCATAAACAGAAAAACCGGGATGGATACCCGGTGAATTTGGCGTATGTCCCGATACCTTTCTTTTGCCTGACACACCGCCACCATGCGGGAAATGGCTATGGGAAACCCCGCTGTCGCCAAACTGTAAATCGGGCTGTAGAAGCTGTACGCTGTGGTAAAATAGCCCATCCCATCCTCACCGATAATCCAGTTCAGGGGGATTTTGAACACTGCGCCCATTACCTTTACCGCCAGCACTCCGGCCGTCAGCACGGCTGCACCTTTCAAAAAGCTGTGGGCGGTCCCCTTTTGGGATTTTTCCGTTTCTTTCAAGGGAAACCACATCCGTTTCATAATGGAATCCCTTCAATATATGCGCTCGTAATCAAGTCTATACATAAAAAAATGTGCCGGGTAGATTTCCTTACCCAGCACAGCTTTGCTTTATCCCATTATTCGTCTTTCGGCTCTTCTTCAGCAGGAGTCTCTTCCGGCTCTGCGGTAGCTTCCTCTGTGGGAGCAGCTTTTTCCGCCTCCTCAGCAGCCGGCTCTTCCTTCACCAGTTTTGCGCCGCAGCGGCTGCAATAGAAAGATTCCTGCGGATTGACGGTGCCGCACTGAGGACAAGTTACCTTGTTCCGGGCTGCATCCAGTTCACTGCTAATGACATCCAACTGCTCATACAGCTCGTCGATACAGGAAATACTTTCCTTCACCATCTCGGTGGGGTCATATCCGGACTTATTAGAATCATAAACAATCCGGCCCAGGGCTTCCAGCCGTCTGGAAATCTCCCGGTTTACGTCCGCCGCGCTCAGGCGCAGCTTGGAAATATCCACCAGCTGACCGGCTTTTTTGCCGACTACCTCAGCCGCAGATTTCGCGTTGACAACAACATCTTCAAAAAGGCCCATCATGCATTCTCCTTTAGCGTCACGATTTTGCAAAAAGCAACAGATCCCATCCATCCGGCTGGGAATTTACAAGTTCATTATAGAGCATTTTATTGCAAAAAACAAGAATCGATCCAGAATTTCCTGTGAACAATTTATGAAAACAGAAAGAAAAACACCTCTCGCAATGGGGATTTATTCTTTTTTTCCCAGGAACTCCCGCAGCATGGAGTCTTCAGGCACCAAACTGTCGGAAATTGGTTCAAACCGCATCAGGCGGGCTTCCAGTTCCCGTGCCCTTTGAAAATAAGGGCTATCCGGGGCAATGGCACGCAAAAGTGGGATAGCGTGGTTGCGCAGGACGCAAGGCTCGTAAATATGAATGGAATTCACCGTAATATCACTGGTATGGCGATAAGGCCGGATATACTTATTTTCTCCCGCCACCACATTGGGCCACATGGAGAAGGTTCTCTCCTGAGAGGTATTGCGGAAATGATAGTCCCGCACCAGACGGCGAACCAGACGCAAATCCATGGGGGAAATTACTGTGCCGTTGGCATCCTTAATTCCCTGCTTGACACTGGTATAAATCTTCATAACCCGCTCCTGGGGCAGATGTTGGGTAAACACCGGGTTCAGCGCATGGATTCCCTCAATAATCACTACCGCATGGTCGTCTAATTCCAGCCTGCGGGTATAGTCAGCGGGACGGCGGATATGAAAATCAAACACCGGCATGTCACACCAGCCATTTTCCAGCAAATCACTGAGACACTCCTTGGCTTTAGGCACATTCAATGCTTCCACAGCTTCATAGTCATAAGTGCCGTCCGGCAACAAGGGCGCTTGATTGGCTCCCAGATAAAAATTATCCATAGAAACAATGGTGCTCTCCATACCCAGCTCCGACAGCTCCCGCTGAAGCATGTGGGCAGTGGTAGTTTTTCCGCTGCTGCTGGGCCCTGACAACATGATAATCCGGTAGGTGCCATGACGCTTTACTTGACGGGCAATATTGTGCAGGTTGTTGTGATAAGCTTCTTCCACTTCTTCAATCATCTGTGCCGGAGCCGTCAGCGCGGCGTCGTTAATCTGTTCCAGATGGTTGACATATTTAAAATAGCTATTTGCAAAACTGCTCATACAGTGTTTTCACCTCGTTTTTCCGTGCGAGTATTTCCTCATTGCGGCTGCAATATTCATATGAATACTTAAAGTTAAAAATACGGCGCAAAAAGTCTGAGCCGGGGTCTTTTATTTTGGAGACAGCCCCGGCGCCGCAGGCCAATACCGTATGGGTTTCGTCCATGGTAATAATATTATAATAGCACTCGGTACCGGGTTTTGCCCAGCCCACATTCTCCAGATTTCCCACCATGCGGCTCTGGCGATAGAGATAATAGGGAGAAAATCCTGCTTCTGTCAGACGGCGGTCGGCATATTCCAGCATAGCGGCAGCCGCCGCTCCATCATTGTGGAACCGCTCCACGTCCTCCTGCTGAATCATCCGGGCCGAGTGTTTGAGGGCCAGTGAATGAACCGTTACGTTTTCCGGCTCCAAAGCCAGAACCCCGTCCAGCGTATGGGCAAAACTCTCGGGGGTATCGTCGGGCAGCCCGGCAATCAAATCCATGTTGATATTATCAAAACCCAGTTCACGGGCCAGGGCAAAGGCTTCCAGGGTCTGCTCCGCCGAATGGCGGCGTCCGATGACTTCCAACACATGATTATTCAGCGTTTGCGGATTGATGCTGATACGGCTAATCCCACACGCCCGCAGAGCTGTCAGCTTTTCCCGGTCAATAGTATCCGGCCTGCCGGCTTCCACGGTAAATTCCCGGCAGTTTGATAAATCCCAGCTTTCCTGCACCGTATGAATCAGCTTCGTCAGCTGTTCTCCGTTCAAAGTGGTAGGGGTTCCCCCGCCGATATACACCGATTCCAGCCGCAGCCCCAGTTCTTTGGCAATGGCCCCCGTATAGGCCGTTTCCCGGCACAATAACTCCACATATTCGGGGATGAGCCGGGCAGAGCGTTCGACTGTTTGGGAGACGAAGGAGCAATAGGAGCAGCGGGTGGGACAAAAGGGAATGGACAGGTACAGGCTGCACGATTCCGGCCGGTTCTGTGCTAAAAACGGTCTTTGCACCGTCATGGTACGGCGGGCAAGCTCGATTTTTTCCGGCGAGACCAGCAGCTTCCGGCGGAAAAAGTCCATAGCGGCTTCTTCCCCCTGCTGCTGCGTTAGCTGACGCAGCAGCTTGACCGGATGAATACCAGTCAAAATTCCCCATTTGGGTTCGCAACCGCACAGCTCCGACAGAATCTGGAACAGCAGAACACCCAGATGGCGCTCGTATTCCCGCCTGCGTTCAAAATCAATCAGCCCCGAAAAATCACTTTCGGGCGCTTCTTCTCCCTTACTTTTTTCCTGTCCGTTCATACTGGCCCAGGCGAAAAAGCGTACGGCTTCCCCAAGTTCTTCCACCCGGAGCCAAGCCTGGGCCTGTTCCGTTTTCTCTCCATTAGGATGGGCAAAACGCACTTCAATTTTCTGATAAGGGAAAAAGATGCGGCACAGGTTTTCCATTTCATAGTGGCGGTCATAGCCTTCAATCCATAAAATCATAGCCGGTTCCTTTCATATAGGGATTCTGTCGGCGCTCCCGCTCCAAGGTAGTGGTGGGACCGTGTCCGGGATACACTTTCCGGTCCCCGGCAATTTGCGCCAAACGCCCAAGAGAATCGGAAATTTGCTGCCAACTGCCGGTGGGAAAATCCGTGCGTCCCATGGAGCCGGCCATCAGGGTATCCCCCGTAAAGAGGGCTTCCTCCCCCAGATAGCAGCAGCCGCCTGCCGTATGCCCCGGGGTATGCAGCACCTTTAGAGTGCTCTCGCCTACCGGGATTGTGTCGCCGTCCTTCAGCAGCTTTCCCACCGAAAAAGGCTGGATGGAAAGGCCCATCATCGCCGAAAGATTCAGCTGTCCATCGGTGACGAAATCCTTTTCCTCTTCATACAGATATACCGGTGCGCCGGTCTTTTTTTGTACGGCTCCGACACCTAAAATATGGTCAAAATGGCCGTGGGTCAGCAAAATGGCCTGTATTTTCTTTCCTTCCAGCGCCATTTCCAGCCGGGAATCCCAAAAGCCCGGGTCAATCACTACACAAATTCCGGTGCTTTCGTCCCTTGCCACAAAACAGTTTGTTGGCATCATACCGCCGGAAATCATTTCCACTGTCAACATTCTCATCTTCCTTTCGCTTCTATAAAAAACAGCCGCCGCAAACAAACTTGCAGCGGCTGACACAATTTCGATTAGGCACGCTCTACGGAATGAATTCCTTTGATTCCCCGCAGCCTGTCTATCACGGTTTGCAGATGTTCCATACCGTTTACAGTAAAGGTAGCATTGATGACCGCCGAACCGTCCTTCCGCTCCCGGGAATTCAAAGAGTGAATGGACAAATGCATGGCGGAAAACTGCTGCGCCACATCTGCCAGCAAACCGGGCCTATCTTCGGCCACAATTTCCAGCGTTGTCTGGAATTGCTCCCGAATATCTCCAGCCCAGTGAGCACGGACCCATCTTTCCGGCTCTGGGGCGTCCTCAATCCTTGCCGGAACGTTAGAACAGTTACGCTTATGAATGGATACGCCAAAGCCACGGGTAATAAATCCAATAATATCGTCTCCGGGCAGCGGGTTGCAGCATTTGGAGAACTTAATGAGGCAGTTATCCACCCCTTCCACCAAAACACCAGAAGAGGCCGTTTTAGCCTTTGGGGGCTGCTGTACTGCTGGCTGCGGATGAAGATTTTGCGCCGCTTCCTGTGCTGCCAGCGCCGCTTTTCGGGCCTTGTTGTATTCTTCCCGAATCCGGGGCATAATCTTCCAAAGCTGAATACCGCCGTACCCGATAGCTGCGTACAAATCATCCAAAGTAGAACAGCTGTTGCGCTTGCCTACTGTATCCATCAGGCTTTGCAGCAACTCATCCGTAATTTCAATATTATTCCGCCGGAATTCCCGCTCCAATTCGGCGCGGCCTTCCACAATATTCTCTTCCCGCCGTTCTTTCTTAAACCACTGGCGAATCTTATTCCGGGCTTCACTGGTCTTGACAATTTTCAGCCAGTCACGGCTGGGGCCATGTCCCACTTCCTTAGTGGTCAGAATTTCGACAATCTCGCCGGTTTTCAGCTTGTAATCAATGGGGACAATACGCTTATCAACTTTAGCTCCTACCATCCGATTTCCCACGGCGCTGTGAATGGCATAGGCAAAGTCAATCACTGTAGAACCAGTCGGCAGGCTGATAACCTGTCCCTTCGGCGTAAAGACAAATACTTCTTCAGGGGCAAGGTCGCTCTTAATGGCCCTGACCAGATCGGTTGCGTCCTCGTTTTCCTTCTGATTTTCCAGCATCTGGCGAATCCATGCCAAACGCTCGTCCATCGAACTGCTGCGGGTCATGCCCAGTTTATATTTCCAGTGGGCAGCAATACCGTATTCGGCGGTATAATGCATTTCCCAGGTACGAATCTGCACTTCAAAGGGAATTCCGTCGGCACTGAGGACGGTGGTGTGCAACGACTGGTACATATTGGGCTTGGGGGTAGAAATATAATCCTTAAACCGGTTAGGGATCGGTTGGAACATATCATGGATAAGTCCCAACACATTGTAACAGTCCGTCACCGTATCCACAATCACACGCACCGCATAGACGTCATAAATTTCGTCCATGCTCTTTCCCTGAACGAACATCTTTCGGAAAATGCCGTTGATACTTTTGACTCGGCCTTCCAGATAGACGTTGGGAATCATTTTGGAAACCCGCTGACGAATTTCTTCTTTGGTGCGTTCAATAAAGGCAATCCGATCCTTGCTCTGCATGGCCAGGGTATCCTCAATTTCCCGATAAGCCACCGGGTCCAGATACCGAAGGGACAGGTCTTCCAGCTCTTCCTTCACCGCTCGGATACCCAGACGGTGTGCAATGGGGGCGTATACCTCCATACTTTCCAAAGCGGTATCCCGCTGCTTTTGGGGCGGCTTAAATTCCAGTGTCCGCATATTGTGCAGCCGGTCTGCCAGCTTGATAATAATCACCCGAATATCCTCTGACATGGCAATAAGCATTTTTCGGATATTTTCTGCCTGCTGTTCTTCCCGGGAGGAATAGGGGATTTTTCCCAGCTTGGTCACACCGTCAATCAGGTTGGCAATTTCTTTTCCAAACAGTTTTCTAATATCTTCCAGGGTATAATCGGTATCTTCCACCACATCATGCAGCAGTCCGCCCACCACCGACTCGGAGTCCATTCCCAGCTCCACCAGGATACAGGCGACTGCCAGAGGATGGATGATATACGGCTCGCCGGAAAGGCGCTTTTGCCCCTGATGGGCTCCGTTTGCCAGCTGATAGGCCTTGTCTATCAGCTCCATGTTGAATTCCCTGCCGCTGCCGTGAATCAGTTCCAGCAGCTCCTCATAACTTTGTCCATGTCTTACCGCCATCTCAGGCACCCTCCTTCTTCCAATTCTCCTTACTTTCCAGCATTAGGTTATTCTGCCAGACGGCCCATTAAAGGCGAAGCGTTTAAATCCACTTTGCCCTGTACCGGCCGAAGTTCTATTAAAACACGGCTGCCCCGATTTTTCCGGGTAATCAGCCCCCGCTCCTCCATGATATCCAATAAAAACAGCAGCCGCCCCATATGGAGCGACGTGAATTTCATCCGATACCAGAGGAACATGGCCGGGCCATTCCAGCCGCCATTTTGCCGCAAAAAACGATAGACCCCTGCAAAATCCTCCCGCCGGGGCAGAAGGCTATCCTTTTCTTCCCGGGAAAGAGGCTCTTTCCGGCAAAGTTTCTCATACAGTCTCTCCTGCTTCAGCAGTATGGTAAAGTCAGCATCAGATGGGCGACAGTCTCGAATGACCACACTGAGATTTTTTTCTCCCCGGAATTCTCGGGCATCCAGCGACACCGCCAAATCCATCACGTCCCCTATCCGATAAGGGAACTCTTCCGCCGTTGTGGAGAACTTCATACAGTGTACCGACGCGCTTCCTTTTCCAAAACCAAGGCGAAGATGCTTGCCTGAACCTACTGGCGAAATCTCCTTCAGCGTCATGCCATATAACCCAAACAGCGGCGACGGGTTTCCCTCTCCAAAAGGCTCCATTTCTTCCAAAAGCTCCGGCAGCTCCACCCGCAATGCCGCCGGGTTCAGCCGGCAATCCAGCGTCAAACTGGGGATGGGCATTTCCTTCTGTTTTGCCGCATACCGGTTAATTTCCCGCCGAAACGCTTCTATATTCTTTGTGGGAAGAGATAGTCCCGCTGCCATGGGATGCCCGCCATATCGGGTCAACAGCGCCTTACAGGCATCCACCGCTTCAAAAAGCGAAAAACCTTCGATACTTCTTCCTGAGCCCTTAGTTTCCTCCTCCGAAACCGAAAGCACCATACAAGGCTTTCCAAAATGTTCGGTTAATCGGGCTGCCACAATCCCAATAACCCCATGATGCCAGCCTTCCCCTTCTACTACCAGTACCCTGTCATGTACTCTTTCCGGTTCCTTTTCCAAAAGAGCCGCCACTTTTTTCATAATTTCCAATTCAGTCTGACGGCGTCTTTCATTGTCTTCACAAATATCTGCCGCCAAACTTTCGGCTTCTGCCTCGTCTTCACTGGTCAAAAGGCTAACGGCCCGTTCCGAAGACCCCATCCGGCCAGTGGCATTGATGCGGGGAACCAGCGAAAACGCTACATTGACCGCATTTAGGGTCTTGCCTTCCATGGAAGCATGTCGCAGCAACGCCCGAATTCCTGCCCTTTCGGGTACTTGCAGCATCCGCAAACCTGCTTTTACCAATGTGCGGTTTTCCCCGGTCAAAGGAACCACATCTCCAATGGTACCAATTGCCGCCAAATCAGCATAATTGTCCAGCAGGCTTTGTGGGTCTCCATCCTCCATTTCCAGTGCCATCATTAGTTGGAACGCCACGCCTACCCCGGAAAAATCTTTAAACGGACACCGGCTGTCCAGCCGCCATGCATCCACTACCGCTACCGCCTCGGGCAGGGTGCTTTGGGGCCGATGATGGTCAGTAATAATCACATCCATCCCAAGCTCTTTGGCCCGTTTTACCTCTTGGTGAGACGAAATGCCATTATCCACCGTGACTATCAGCTGAACGCCCTGCTGTGCAAGTTTTTCCACTGCCTGCAAGTTCATTCCATAGCCTTCCCCTTCTCTTTCGGGGATATAATACAAAACATCAGCGCCGCAGGTCTGCAAATAGGAAAACAAGATAGAGGTAGCTGTAACTCCATCGGCATCATAATCGCCATAGACGGCAATTTTTTCAAAATCATCGATTCCCCGCCGCAGTCTGGCAGCTGCTTTTTCCATATCCGGCAGCAGATAAGGACTGGACAGAGAATCCCCGCCTTGTAAAAACGCTGCGGCTGCCTCAGCAGTATGGAACCCCCTGATTTCCAGCATCATGGCCAGAAAAAAGGGAATCCCGGTTTGTTCCGCGATTCTGGCAGCATTTTCTTTTTGTAGTGGGCGAACATTCCAATTTTTTACCTGCAAAGATGACACCGCTCTTCCCATACCGAATGTAACCGGCATATTTTTCATATTGTACCATTTTCATTTTCCCAATTCAATAGGAAACGACAGTCTTTACAGGGATTTTTCACCGTTTTTTCCCCTTTTCCACCCTGAATTCCTGTGAAAAAAACAAGGAAACCGGCTGATAAAAGCCGGTTTCCCAAGTATCCGTTTTTCTATTTAACGCTGCCAAAATAAAAATTTCGCACAATCGCCAAACTATTTTTTACTCACCGATACACTCACCGTATACTTCCCATAAGCCCAACAGCCATTGGCATCTGTAAATCCAACTGTAACTGGCAGTTCCACCGAACCCGACGCGTCATTTTGACCAGTCATATCAATAGTACCGTATACATCATCCGAGCTCAGCGCTTTGATTTCTGACTCAGGCCCCACGGCATGAATTGTCAGTGAATCCGTCAGCACCTGAACTGTTTGGTCTGCCCCGGGATTCTTAACGGTAATATTTTTGGCCAGCAGCTGTACATCCTTTTCATCATATCCGTCCAAGTCAATATTGACTTCCACATTCCAGCTGTTGCTGATGTTTTTAAAGCCGGTGGGCAGAGAAAGGGTAATGGGGATTTTCGTATTGGAAAGATTCACATTGGAAAAGTCCACTGGGTCCAGCGTAATGGACGTCATATTTTTCAGCACATCTTCAGGCCCTGCAATAATGATTTTTTCCGGGGCCACCGTCATGCGGGAACTGGAAAAGTTCTTGGGCATATTGATTCCGCTGGCAACCAGTTCTACCTCTTGGCGCGGGAACACCGACACGGTGACATCGACCGTCTGAGTGCTGAATTCCAGGTATTTGTCATCAATGGCTTCTCCATTAACGTCATAGGCTGTCAGGTTGCACTGGAAAATTTTAGTGGAAGTCAGCACTTCCTCTGTGGAATAGCTTGCCACCACCTTATCCACTTTTTTCACCGAACTGGCCGGGCCGGAAATCGTCACGGAATCGGAAGACAGAGTAGGTGTATTATAGTAATACTTATCATCCCGCCCATATTGCAGATTACTTTCAATAGTAAATGCCTTTTCTTGATATCGGTCTACCCATACTGTCACTTCCCGGGGATTAACCGATACCAGCGTATAGTCAGACAACTCGTTTGTCACTTTTTCCGGCGTCAGCGTCAGGGTATATTCCGTCATTCCAGTAGAAGAAAGGGTAACGGAAGATAGGGTAGCAGCAGCCTTCATATCGCTTCCTTGCAGACGATTGACAATCACGCTGTTGCCCGATACCGATACCGTTGCTGTATCCGCAGATTGCTCAAAAATTTTCAGGTTTTCCTCCTGGGCGGCAGTGGAAAGCTCTACGCTGATGGGAACATCTCCCACCTCTCGGGGCCGCTCGGTTGTGTTAGTCAAGGACATGATAAACCACAATATCAGTGCGGCTATAAGAGAAAAGACCATGACAAATTGGTTGTTATAAAACAAATCGGAAATATTCAGGCGCTTTTTTTCTTTTCCCTGTTCATGGACTGATTCTTTGGCCTGCTCCTCCTTTTTGCCGCTTTTTTTCCAGAATAACAACTTCATTCTTTTTTCCCCCTCCTCCTGATGCTGAAAAATCCCGGCTTCTTATCTCCCACTGTCTCAGGAAGGGTCATGCTTTCCAGTGCGTTTACCAGCGTTTCTCTCGTATAATTTCGGGTCAGGATTCCGTTAACAGCAATGGAAATCTGTCCTGTTTCTTCCGAAACCACTACCACGACCGCATCGGAATTTTCGCTCATACCGATAGCTGCCCGGTGTCGAGTTCCCAAATCAATACTGATGCTGTCGTTCTTGGTCAGCGGCAAAATGCACCCGGCCGCATATACCATACCATCCCGCATCACCATAGCGCCGTCATGCAGAGGTGCCTTGTTGAAAAAGATATTTCCGATAATAGCAGCTGTCGGCTCCGCGTTGACCACCGTACCGGTATCCACAATTTCTTTCAGCTTGGTTTTTCTTTCAAATACAATCAGTGCGCCCATTTTCTGCTTTTGCAGCGTCATGCAGGCGTCAGCTACCGCGTTGATACCCCGGCGCTGATTTTGCAGTTCGGTTTCCGTATCCTTCTGAGTCGAGGCCAACGAAAGAGGTTTACTCACGCCATTACGTCCCATCTGCTCCAGCGCCCGGCGAAGTTCCGGCTGGAAAACTACCAGCAGTGCCACCATGGTAAACTGGAAGAACATATTGAGCAGTTCTTTCATCATGAGCAAATCCAGATAATTGGACACGGCAAACACTACGACCACCAGCAGCAGACCTTTTACCAGCTGTTCCGCCCGAGATTCCCGCACCAGTTTAATTGCGCTGTAAATAATAAAGGCAACCGCCAGCACATCCAGTACATCCTTAGCTTTAAACTGGCGTACCAAATCCACAAACAATTCCCAAAATTGCTGAACGACCTCCATTGCTTTCCATCCTTCCCGCATTTTCAGTCTCTATCACAAAGGTATTTTTCCCGGCTTTTTCTTCTCCCTGACAATTACCGGACCTCTCTATTTTCCCGTCAAATCTCTTTCTTTTATTCTACCATATCTGGTTCCAGATTCAATCATTTTGCAAATTTTCTATGAATCATTTTCAAAAACCCATTGACGACCCCCGGGATTTCAGCAATATTGCTAAAACCTGAAGGGGCCATGCGAATAGCCCCGGTTTCCAAGGTTCCCATGGTTTCGTGGGCCGCCGGTGCACAGTGAAGTCCTGCCCGCACAGCGATTCCCCACTTTGCCAGTTCTGCGGCAGCTTCCTCGCTGGAAAGGCCTTTGACATTACACGAAAGCAGTGGGACACACCGGCCATATTCCGGTCTTGGGGTATACAAAATCACTTCGGGAATTTTTGCAAGACGGTCGTACAATTCCTGCACATAGGCCATCTCTCGCCGGTATAGGCCCTCTCCCTGACGCCTCACAAACCGGATACCGGCACGCAGCCCGGCAATTCCCGGTACGTTTACCGTACCGCTTTCCAGATGCTCCGGCATTTCTGCTGGCTGGTTCAGGTTCCGGGATTCATTTCCCGTCCCCCCTTCCAATATGGTGGAAAGCTTACTCCCCTGGGCTGCTATCAGGATTCCCGTACCCATGGGACCATATAGCCCCTTGTGTCCGGCAGCACAAAGAAAATCTACCCCCATATCCTCCATATCAATAGGAAGCACCCCGGCACTCTGGGCACAATCCAGTGCTATCGGAATCCCATATTCACGAGCCATGGCGCCAATACGCTCCACCGGCAGCCGGAACCCCCACACATTGGAAGCATGGGTGCAGACAATCAGCCGGGTTTTTCCGGTCAAGGCTTTTCGGAAAGCGTCTACCGTTGCATCGTTATCCCCCGGCGTTACATGAGCCTTTGTCCACGTTACCCCTTTTCCCGAAAGGGCTTGCAGCGGCCGCATCACTGCATTGTGCTCCAAATCGGAAACCACCACATGGTCCCCCGGCCGCAGCCAACCCTTGAGCACCAGATTCAACGCCTGGGTACAGTTGAGGGGAAACACCACATTTTCGGGGCCTGGCCCATGGAAGAACTCGTTGACTTCCACCCGACATTGGTACACTTCCCGGGCGGCGGCCATACTCATAGCATAACCACCTCTTCCGGGATTTGCCCCCAGACGGGCCATGGCCTGCTCGATTGCCATTTTTACGGAAGCAGGTTTTGGAAAGGTGGTGGCTGCATTATCCAGATAAATCATCGCAGCTCCGACCTTTCACGCCTGCCAAGAATTTTAAAGTTTTCCCGGCGGAGAATTTCTTCCGCCTCATCAGTCTTTTCCGGCACATACAGGCTGTAACCGCAGCCGGCTTTGCTGGAGCGGGTACTGCGCTCCACATAAGCCCGGATTCCGTGATGGAACAAAATGTCACGGCCCTTCATGGCGTATGTGACGGAACTGACCTGTATTACAGGTTTTTCCATCCAAAAGACCACCTCTCTGAAAACTGGCGGAGCAAAGCCCCCGCGTTCCAGAATATGCAGTCCGGGACAGATTTGTCCATTTTTACCTCAGCGCAGAAGGCAAACACTATGAGCGGCCATTCCTTCGCCGGCTCCGGTAAAGCCCAAGCCCTCTTCGGTAGTGGCCTTGACGCTCACCTGTCCGGGGGAAATCCCGCAGGCTGCCGCCAGATTTTCCCGCATCCTGTCAATATACGGCCGCAGCTTGGGCGCTTGGGCCAGAATGGTAGCATCTATATTTTCCACCTCATAGCCGGCTTCCCGTACCCGACGGCATACTTCTGCCAGCAGTTTCAGGCTGTCTGCCCCTTTATAGGCCGGGTCATTGTCCGGGAACAGTTTTCCAATATCCCCCAGCGCTGCCGCTCCCAGAAGTGCGTCCGCTATAGCATGGGCCAGCACATCTGCGTCCGAATGACCCAACAGTCCCTTATTCCACGGGATTTCCACCCCGCCCAAAATTAGCTTTCGGCCTTCTGTCAGCCGGTGTACGTCATATCCGTGTCCAATCCGCATACCGTTCTTCCTTTCTTCCCGCTCCATGAGAATTCCCCGGGCAAAGAGGAAATCCTCGGGAGTCGTTAGTTTTAAGTTGCTCCACTTTCCGGGACAGAGATGTACCGGTTTTCCGGAAAATTCCATCAGCTGGCAGTCGTCGGTAAAGTCTTTTCCCGCCGCTTTTGCCGCTTCCATGGCTCGGACATACTCGTCTTTTCGGAAAACCTGCGGCGTCTGCACAGCCCGAAGAATGCTTCTGTCCAGCGTCTCTTCCACCAATTCCTGTTCCCCCGCCGTTTTGATGGTATCCGTTACCGGTGCGGCCAAAGTCGATGCGCCCCAGATTTTGGCGTCTTCCACCACTTGCCGAATTTCCTCCGGCGTAATCAGCGGGCGGGCGCCGTCATGAATGGCCACAAATCCACATTCTCCGGCGGCTTTCACTCCTGCCGCCACCGATGCCTGGCGGGTTTTTCCGCCGGGCACCAGGGCTTTTATTTTGGAAAAATTTTCTGTTATCTCTTTTATCCGGGCCATGTCCTCTTCCCGGCATACTACCACAACGGTTTCCACCTCGGGCGTTTTCTCAAATGCCGACAGAGTGTGGGATAATACCGGCTTACCGCACAGCTCCATTAGCTGTTTGGGCACACTGCCTCCCATACGGGAAGAGCTTCCGGCAGCTACTACCACCGCACATACGGTATCTGTCATATCAAAAATCCGCTCCTTTCCTACAGCGTCTTTCATTATAGCCCTTTCCGCTGCAAACAGCAATTTACAATCCTGTTACGAAGGATACAATTTTGTTTACACTTTTTCCTGCCGGGGCATCTCTTTCATCGTACTCTGATAAAAGGCACGGTTTCCAAGGCAGATAGAATCACCGGGATGAAAGTGCAGCGCTCTCTCATTACAGTTGAAGGCCTGCTGTAAATTGCCCAGCGCATACCAGCAAAGGCTCATTTGCAGCCATGGCAAATATCCATAACAATCCGGTATGACAAATCCGCCGGTTTGAGGCTCCATTTTCTGCCGGGCGGCGCACTGATACCAGAAAATCGCCGTTTGATACCGCTTTTCTTCCCGAAACCAGTCTCCCAAATCACAGCACAGCTCTCCCCCAGGCGCGCCAAATTCCAGCGCCTGCAAAAGAGCCCGCAGCGCTTTTTTTCTCTCCCCATCCTGTTTTCGGCACCAGGCAATATTTCGCAGGGCTTCGATACAGTTTTCCCTCCATCCTTTACCGGAATCCACAAATTCCTGCAAAACTCTGACTGCCTCCTGCCGAAGATTATGACTTACCAGTTCTCTGCCATAATAAAACTGATCCCGAGGGCGCAGCTTCTCTCCCGCTTCCACCTTGGCCTGATAAATGCGAAGATTTCGGTTCCCGTCGCTGGGGTGCATTTTCCGATGGGAAACCGCCGCATCACCATAGACGATTTTCCCCCGGGGGGCAATACATTCATGGACAGCCCCTTCCCACCGAAAATTTCTGTCCCGTCGGAGAAGCCTCTCCCGGTAGTAGGTCAAGGTGGGGCGTCCAGAAGAATCGAATCCCCCATGATAGGGAAGCATCACCACATCGGTGTCCGGCGAAAGGGTTTCTTTTATTTGTATCAATTTTTCCCGGTTTTCGTCCTCCAGCACATCATCGGCATCCAGCCACATGCAATAGTCCATTTGGGCGGCTTCAAAAGACACATTTCTGGCAGCGGAAAAATCGTCCCGCCAAGGGAAAAACAGCACTTGATTGGTATATTGCCGGGCAATGTTCACGGTATTATCCGTACTGCCGGTATCCACAATGATAATCTCTTCCACGGCTCCCTGCACAGAATCCAGACATCGGGATAAAACCTCTTCTTCATTTTTCACAATCATGCACAGGCTGATGGTTACCATATCGCGCCTCCTTCTCCCAGCATTCATGTATGGCGGAGAGGGAAAAACCTCCCCGCTTTATCCAGGTTCCTTTTCGTTACGTTGTGGGAACATCCCCCAAACGCTGAATGGTCAGCCCGGTAGTGCCATAGGTGTAGGAATCTCCTGTACCAAGTACCTCAAGAGTAGACGGCGCTGTAGAAACAGTAACCGGTGTGGTAAAGGAGACGGCCGCCGTTTCCGATGCGGATTGGAAAGTGTGCTGAGACGCCGCACCCGGTACTGAACTTCCATCCTGACTGAGACTGACTCCCAAATTAACCGGGAAAGTCGCCCCCGAAGCAGGACTCAGTGCGCCGTTAAAGTTTACCAAATACACGCCCGGCTGCTGAATGGTAAAAGTACCGGTTCCGTTGGTGTGGGAAATATCAGAGCCATAGGTGGCGGAATTCCGGTCAAAAATCAGCGGATTTCCAGCAGTTCCCGACTGAGGAGCCGTGGAGTAGGCAGACAAAAGCTGGACAGGAGCTGTACTGCCAGTTTGCCCTTGAGGAATGGTAAAATCCAAAATTGCGTTCTGGTCGCTGCCAGAGTTGGTAACAGCCGCTTGGGTTCCCGGATCCCCGGTGGTCACAGTTCCCACTTTCACCGTGGCCACGGTTCCATCTTCACCACTCGGACCGGTTGCTCCTGTAGGACCTGTAGCACCTCTCGGACCGGTTGCTCCTGTCGGGCCAGTGGGACCGCTCGGACCTGTTGCTCCCGTCGGGCCAGTGGGACCGCTCGGACCTGTTGCTCCCGTCGGGCCAGTGGGACCACTCGGACCTGTTGCTCCCGTCGGACCAGTGGGACCGCTCGGACCAGTAGGACCACTCGGACCCGTTGCGCCTGTCGGGCCAGTAGGACCGCTGGGACCCGTTACGCCTGTCGGACCAGTGGGACCGCTGGGGCCGCTGGGACCCGTTGCGCCTGTCGGACCAGTAGGACCGCTGGGACCTGTTGCGCCCGTCGGACCAGTAGGACCAGTGGGACCGATGGCTCCCGCCTCACCTGTTGCGCCTGTTGGGCCAGTAGGACCAATGGGACCGGTGGCTCCCGTTTCACCTGTTGCGCCCGCTGCACCGGTTGGGCCAGTGGGGCCGCTGGGACCCGTTGCACCCGTTGCTCCCGTCGGACCAGTGGGACCAGTGGGACCGATGGCTCCCGCCTCACCTGTTGCGCCTGTTGGGCCAGTAGGACCAATGGGACCGGTGGCTCCCGTTTCACCTGTTGCGCCCGCTGCACCGGTTGGGCCAGTGGGGCCGCTGGGACCCGTTGCACCCGTTGCTCCCGTCGGACCAGTGGGACCAGTGGGACCGCTCGGACCCGTTGGGCCGGTTGGGCCAGTGGGGCCGCTGG
>JAHZDE010000006.1:0-44917 GCA_019422525.1 Clostridiales bacterium | reverse complement strand
TGGGGCCGCTGGGACCGGTGGCTCCCGTTGCGCCGGTGGGACCAGTAGGACCAGTGGGACCGCTCGGACCCGTTGGGCCGGTTGGGCCAGTGGGGCCGCTGGGACCGGTGGCTCCCGTTGCGCCGGTGGGACCAGTAGGACCAGTAGGACCAGTGGGACCGGTGGCTCCCGTTTCACCTGTTGCGCCCGCTGCACCGGTTGGGCCAGTGGGGCCGCTGGGACCCATTGCACCCGTTGCTCCCGTCGGACCAGTGGGACCTTGTGGAATAACAAAATCAAATATCGCTGCCTGAGCGCTTCCTGAATTTGTGACAGTTACCTGCGTTCCAGGATCTCCAGTTGTTACCGTGCCCACCTGTACAGTAGCGGCTGTTCCATCTGTACCTGCTGCTCCTGTCGGGCCTGTCGGACCGGTGGCTCCGGTAGGACCTTCAATCCCCTGGATTCCCTGTACTCCCTGAGGACCTGTTGGTCCCATGGGACCCCGAGGCCCCTGTGGACCGGTTGGACCCGGACAGCAGCAGGGAGCGGGTTCCGGATGACACTGACAGCCCCGCCCACAGCTTTGCTTGCAGGGATCGGATGGCCGATAAATATTCATGTGCATCGCTCCTTTTTGCATCTGTATCATAAGCGAAGGGCAAACTACCCCCTGCACATTCTATGTACCCTCTGAAAATTGTGTGAGGGGCTGTCCGTTTTCAGAATAAGAAAACCACGCGCTTTCGACAGAGATTTCCTGTACATTTCGCGTTTTGTCTGTTATGATAGAAATATAGGAACCCTTTGTTGTGAGTTTTACAGAAAGGATATGAGCTATGGAATCCCGTATTTCTGAACATGACGCCCTGTTAGCAGGGGCGGCTGACGAACTGTTTAACAGTCTTCAGGAATTTTTAGCATTACAGCATATTTACAAAGCCGCTATTAAGGAAATCCAAACCAAACTGGAAATTCTAAATGAAGAATTCAATGTCCGTTTTGCCCGCAATCCCATTCATCATGTGGAAAGCCGTCTGAAATCTTCCCCCAGTATTTTAAAAAAGCTGAAAAAAAAGGGCTGCGAAATCAGTGTGGAGTCCGCCAAAAAGAACCTGAACGATATTGCTGGTATTCGGGTGGTATGCTGTTATATTGACGATGTGTATGATGTAGCCGATATGCTGCTCAGGCAGTCGGATATTGAACTAATAAAGGTACAGGATTATATCAAACACCCCAACTATAATGGCTATCGAAGTCTGCATTTGGATTTGCGCATCCCGGTCTTTCTTTCGGAACACACGGAGCATGTAACGGTGGAAGTACAAATTCGCACGGTGGCCATGGATTTCTGGGCCAGCTTGGAGCACGACTTGCGGTATAAATCCGAGAAAAAAATCCCGCCGGAAATCTGCGAGGCTATGCTTGAAAGCGCCCGCTCTATCGCTGAAATCGATGTGCGTATGCAGGAAATTTTCCGAAAAATTCAAAAGCTGGAATAATCGACTCCCAATAAAAAACAAGCAGGACGCCTTTTGTAAAAAGCTTCCTGCTTGTTTTTATTTTGTTGGTAAACCTACTGCTGTAGAATATTTCAATTCCGCAGTTTTTATTCATGCAAACAGCGGCTCTGGATAAATCCCTTCTTCTGCCATCTTTTGCAGCGCTGCCTGTACTACCGGTTTATCCTCCCGATAGGTCATGCCATACCACTTGTCATGGGAAGAAAGCACTTCTACCTCCGCCTTATTTTCTGCCAGAAGCTCGTTGACTACACTCGGCAGATAATATTCGCCTTTCAACGGGTTTTCGTTTATAGCCTTTTCCAAAAACACACGGAAACGGCTTTCCATCTCTTTCAAAATAGATGCCGGGAATCCCCACAAGTTCATGGAAACCGTACTTTCCGCATCAAGAGGCGTCCAGGTTTTTCCGTCATCTTCACTATAGTGGGCGCCATCTCCGTCCTTTTCAATCCGGGTACGCTCGGTAATGCCAACCAGGCGGCTCCCCTGCAAAGAGCATACCCCCCGGGAAACATAGCCGTTGTCGGTCAGCGTATTTTTGAGAATGTATCCTACCATGGCAAAGTGGGAGGTATCCCCCTCCTCCAGACTGCTGAGGAACTGATAGATTTTAGCAAAGCCCTCGCGCCCATAAAAATCATCCGCATTGATAACGGCAAAGGGAGCGTCAATCAAATTCCGGCAGGCCAGCACTGCATGGCCGGTTCCCCAGGGCTTTGTGCGCCCTTCCGGCAGCGCAAAACCTTCCGGTAAATCGTTCAAATCCTGAAAGGCATACTGTACTTCCATATAGCGGCTGATTCGGTCGCCAACCATTTCCCGAAAATCTTTTTCGTTTTTGCGCTGGATAATAAAAATCACCCGGCGAAATCCGGCACGTATCGCGTCAAACAACGAATAGTCAATAATAATTTCCCCATGTTTGCCCACCGGGTCCATCTGTTTCATACCGCCATACCGGCTGCCCATGCCGGCTGCCATGACTACCAAAACAGGTTCTCGTCTCATAAGCATCCTCCTTATCCGGCTATTTTCCCAGCCGGTCAATTTTCCGATTCACTGTTATCTATTATACGCTATTGACAACAAAAAAGCGATACCAAATTCGATTTCATGATACAAAAATGATAGCTACAATCGAACTTCCTCCCAAAAACAGCGAAAACAAACTCAGAATAATATTTTTCCACATAAATTTTCGTAAAATCACTTTAGGATATTTGCCTGCCTTCAGGTATCCCTGTACCTGTTTCCCCAAATACTTTTTTCGCAACTTTAAAAGCTTTCTCTTTTTCCAAAAGAGAATGGTGACAAATCCGTGTACAGTAGGAACTTTCACCGTTTCGCCCTGTCTATTATATTGCACCCAAATTTCATGGAAAGTTCCGCCTTTCATAGAAAAACTCCCATCATCAATCTCGCAGATTTCCCCTGTAATTGGTTCTCCCTTTTGAATCATTCTCCCATATGTAAAAAGCAAAAAGAACCCTACAAGACAGAGAAACAACCCCATAATCAGAATCAAAACCAACCGGTATTCCCTCCCGATTCCAACATAAAATTGGGAGCGCAGAACCAGAATCTGATTGCTGCGCTCCCGTAATAAAAAGAGTGAATTTTCAAATTGCCAAATCAGGGCAGCCCCTGAAAGTATCCGTCCCAACGCCTATGAAGTGGCTGGTTATGGCTTTCTCGACAGAATCATTCTGCACTCTGAGAGGAAGAAGAAGATTCATCCCCATCTGTCTCATAAATAATGCGGTGGATATGCTCGCCAGCTGCTTCCAAATCATACTTCCACACCCAGGCGCCGTTGTCCTCTCCACCCCAGGCATCCTCCTCTTCTCCGGGAATGGTATAGGTTTCCAGTTCCGGATTGTTCACCAAAATACTCGCCAGCGAAATCATCTCGCCGTAATCCAGCGAAGTGGTTACTAAGGGGGATAATTCTTTAATCAATCCGGGATAATCCGTAACCCCCATACTGTCCACCTTGCCCAGCATGGCTGCCAGTACTTCCTGCTGGCGGTTTGCACGAGCCATATCGGTACCGATATTTCGGATTCTGGCATAGGAAACGGCCTGATCACCGTTCAGGGTTACCATACCGGTTTGTGTCAAATCCTTGTCATAAATGTCGATACCATGCATATGGAAATTGATTTCCTCCAGTTCTTCCTGGGTCACCTCAATATCCACGCCGCCTAATGCATCAATCAAGTCAGCCAGTTGGTCAAAATTTACCCGAACATAGTCGCGCACATTCAAATCAAAATTTTGATTCAAGGTCTTAATGGCCAGCGGTGCGCCGCCCCACCAATAGGAAGTGGTGATTTTGGCCTTGCCATAGCCTTCAATTTCCACCTGCGTATCCCGCAAAATGGAAATCAGCTTGAGCTTATTGTGCTTTTTATCTATAGAAAGGATCATGGTAGCGTCCGCATGCCCCTGGTCGTCATGGGTACGGGTATCAATTCCATATAATGCAATATTGGTAATAGAATCATCCTGCCCGTCCTTGCTGACAACCCCCAATTCACTGTCTGTTTTTGGAAAATCGGTGTCAATATTCATGTCTCCCAAAAAGTACCAGGCTACACAAAAAAGTCCGCCTGCCAGTACCAATATCACCGATATAACGCCAATGAGTATTTTTTTCCAGCGGGACTTTTTTTTCTTACCGTTACCTTTTTGACTTTCTGGTGAATTGCTGTAAATATCCTCAAATTCCTGATTTTGGGGCATGGGCTCACATCCTTTTTCAAAATCTGATTTCTGGTACGCCGTCCGCAAAAGCACAGAGCCATTTCAGACGAACCACATTACGCCCAAACAGTATACCACAAAAATGTATCGTTGTTGTATCTGATTCGACATATTTTGTAACATTTTTTTGAACGCAAACTAAAGATACCAAAACAAAAAGATTTTATCCTATTTTTCTGTCCAATACCGCTATCAGACATGCTGCTGTATTTTCTTCCAGCTCCAAAACAGGTCCTGCATCCGGCATATTTTCAAGATAATGGGAATCACTGTCCTGCAAAATCCGCATACCGGAAAGGGCCGGATACATCTTCAGCACTTTTTCTCGGTCTGCCCGGGGGCTCAGCTCGGCACAAAGGAACCCAATTTCTGGCGGAATCTCGCCGAGGCTCGCCGTAACGCTATAGGAATCCTTGTCCACGTGAGCCGGAAACGCAGTGCCCCCATAGCTTCTGGCCAGAGGCAGCACCTCATATACACCAATATCCGCCGCCGCAATCAGCAGTTTTTCCTCTTTTCCAATCACCTGGTCCTCTTCGTCCAGCACCAGTTGTTCACCGAAAATCTCCGGCCGGTTGAGAATCTCCGGAGATTTTTCCCGCACCCGTTCTCCAAAAACCAGCGCAGCCTCCACGGTGGGAAACAAACATACCACGTGAGCCTCTTCCCGGGTACAAAGCTCCATCCCCGGCACCACCGTAACTCCCAGTCGCTGCCCCACTTTTACGGCAGCCGGTGTGTTCAGACAGCTGTTGTGGTCGGTGAGGGCAATGATGTCATACCCCAACAGCTTCGCCATGCCGACAATGTTGTTGGGCGTCATATCCGTGTCCCCGCAGGGGGAAAGGCACGAATGAAGATGCAAATCATACCGCAGCTTCATTGCGTCGCCTCAGGCAGCAGCCGGGAAACCGCTACTGCCATGGCATAGGTATCCTGTTCCGTGGTGAGAATGGGAATCCCCTGCATGTCCGCACGATTTTTGGCATCCTCATCCAGAGCCGCCGATTCAGTCAGCACAATACAGGCACAGTCTGTCAGGGAAGCAACTGCCACGGCGTTAATATTCCCCATTACCGTCAGCCATACGTCGCCGCTTTCCGCTCTGGCCATTACCCAGCTAAGAAGGTCGCCGGCATAACAACCCAGAATTTCCCGCTCCAAATCATCCTCCCCGGCCAGCACCTTGAGAGAGAGCGTATCTACCAAATTTTGAACCGTCATGGAATCACTTCCTTTTCATTGATATATAGAGAGAGCAAAACACCATCCCGCAAGCTGTTTTTTAATGAGGCTTTCCCTTGCCCGAAATATTTTGAAAAATGTCCGCCATCTGCTGGATTTCCTCCCGCAGTACAAACACACAATCGCTTTCTTTGGCAAGCCCCTTCACCACGTCTTCTGCTAATGCATGACAGGAAGGGGCTCCACAGGCGCCGCAATCCAGGCTCGGGAACTTTTTGCAGATTTCATCAATGTCCATCATCATCTGCATGGCCTCGTCCAAATCATCCGACAGCGTGAGCACCGGCGCAAACTCCAGCGATTCCTGCCAGTTCATGCCCTTGGGGATTTCCTCCTTCAAGTGGTTTTTAGACACCGGCAGATATTTGCGCAGCCTCTGCAGCCGGGCTTTTGCCACATAGGCATTTTCTACGCACAATACCCCGCCCACACAGCCGCCGGAACAGGCGTTGAGCTCGATAAAGTCCAGCTCCCGAATCCGTTCGTCCTCCAGCTCTTCCAGCACCCGGATAACGTTTTCAATGCCGTCCGCTGCCAGATATTTGTCGTTGAGAAGCGCCGCCGCTTCCCCACCGCTGGAAGCCCAGCTGACGCCGATAATTCCGGACTCGGAAATTGGTTCAATCTGGGTCAGCTTATCCATTTTGGAAGAAAGCGTGGGGAAAATCTCGCTGATAGCAATGGCGCCATCCACCATGGATTTTTCCACCCCAATGGGCTGCTTAATGTCCGTCACCTTGGCCGGACAGGGCGTGATGAAAAAGCAGCCGATTTTTTCCATGGGCAGCCCCGTTTTTTTAACGGCTTCGGTTTTGGCAAACCCTGCCGCCGTTTCCATAGGCGAGCGCAGAGGCAACACATGGGGGCACAAATCCGGGAACCGTACCCGAATCAGCCGCACCACCGCCGGACAAGCCGAACTGATAACCGGCCGAGGCAAAGAATCATCCGCCATCAGGCGGCGGGTTGCTTCCGAAACCAGCTCCGCTGCCCGGGAAACTTCAAACACTTCGTTAAAGCCCATCGCTTTCAGGCCGGTAAGTACAAAATCAATATCGTCCAGATTGTTAAACTGACCATACAGCGTAGGTGCAGGCAGGGCAATGGTATATGCAAACTCTTTCAGACGCTCCATATGGTCAAACCGGGTCTTTTTCGCGTGGTGGGGGCATACCCTGATACACTCCCCGCAGTCAATACACCGTTCGGAGATAATCTGGGCCTTTCCGTCCCGCACACGGATTGCCTCGGTGGGGCATCGTTTGATACAGTTGGTACAGCCCACACACTTTTCTTTGTCCAAGGTTACCGAGTGAAAAAACCGATCCAACTCCTCGCCTCCCATCACTGCTTTTGATGAACCATCACCGTCATTCGTAACGTTGTACCCTTCCCCACTTCCGTTTCAATGGTCATCTCATCGGTATATTTTTTCATATTGGGCAGCCCCATGCCGGCTCCAAATCCCAGAGAGCGAACTTGGTCCGGAGCCGTGGAATAACCCGCCTGCATCGCCTTCTCCACATCGGCAATACCCGGCCCGTGGTCCTCCAGCACAATATCCACCCGTTCGGGAGATATGTTGACCAGCGCCACTCCGCCGCCGGCATGGATGACCATATTGATTTCCCCTTCATACATGGCAATGGCTACCCGCCGGATAGCATCCGGGTTATAGCCCAGCTTTTTCAGCTTCCGTTTCACATCGCTGGAGGCCTCTCCTGCTCGGGTAAAATCGTCCCCGGGCACCTCGTATTTCAGTGAAAGCCCGCTCATTCCTTCTCACATCCTCCCCGGAGTCCTGCTTCATACAACATTCCACAGGCCGTAAACATTCTATATCGGGTTTGCAGAACGGTCATGTCTTTTTGCTCTGCCAGCTGCAGCACCGTCGGATCTGCCTTTTTGCCTCTGACAAAAATAATACAGTGCATATCCATCATTTCCGCCGTGCGCACAACCTGGGGATTCATCAGTCCGGTGAGCAATACTGACTGGTCTTTGACAAAAGCCAGCACATCGCTCATCATATCGCTTCCACAGGCGGTCTTTACCTCGGTATCCATGTCTCCTTCCACCAGAACCTGAGCATCGAGAATCGCTGCGACATCACTGATTTTCATATAGAGTATCCTCCTCATTCTATTGTATCGGACATATTTTTACAGGCTTTTACCTGTTTCATACGCTTTCTCCATCAGTGCGTCCAAGTCCTCCGGCTTCATGCCTGCACTGGCAAACAAGGGCTCCAGCACCGTCATGCTTCTTCCGGACAGACATTCCAAAAACCACCGGAAATTCTTTTCCGAGGCTTCATAGGGCTTTGACATTCCCTGGGACAAAATCCCCACCAGCTTTTTCCCCGGCTCCAAGCGCGGAAGGTGGTCTTTTCCCGTCAGGCAATAATGCCGGTTCATAAAGGTAATCATCGGGCCGCACACCTGAGAGAAATAGTTCGGCGCCGTTACCACCAGCGCCCCCGACTCGTGAAGGTCTTTCCAATAATTCTTCATGTCATCGGGAATACAGCAATCAGCATTGTGATTCTTACAATAGCCGCAGCCCTGGCAGCCTTTCACATTCATCTTATTGATTTCATATACTATAACCTCATGTCCTGCATCTGCAGCGCCCTGCAGCAAGCGACGGGCAACGGCAGAAGAAACACTGTTGGCTCTTGGACTTCCCAAAACGGCTGTTACTTTCATTTTTTACACTCCTTATGCATAAGGCCAAGACGGCCTTGTCAAAACACGGCCGCAACTACTACAAAGATTCTCAACTTAAAACCATGTTTCTCGTTGAAAACTACATTTTTTCAAGTATACCATTTTCTTTTCCTTTTGTCTATACGCAAGATTTGGTTTAACTTTTCCGGAAAGATACATGTTTTTTTAATAGCCGCAGCTATGTTTCTTCATGATTTTTTCATATTCAGCGAACTTTAGGCATATTGGAGGCGGCTTTTTTTGTGCAAAGCTTCTCAAAAAGTGTCAAAAAGTTTTACCAGAACTGTGAAATTCCGATTGACTTTATCAAATTAAAGCGTTATAATTATGTCATATTTGCGGAAATCAACAGAATTTCCGTATGTAATTCTATTTTTTTGGAGGTACCCTTATGAAACGCGTGTACAATTTTTCCGCAGGCCCTTCGATTCTTCCCGAACCCGTCCTTCGCCGCGCTGCCGACGAAATGCTGGACTATCAGGGTTCCGGCCAGTCCGTTATGGAAATGTCACATCGATCTAAGGTGTACGGGGGCATTATCGAATCTGCGGAGAGTTTGCTGCGTGAAGTAATGGGAATCCCCGATAACTATAAGGTATTGTTCCTGCAGGGCGGTGCATCCTCCCAGTTCGCCATGGTTCCCATGAACCTGATGACCAAAAGCGGCAAGGCCGATTATGTGCTTACCGGTCAATGGGCAACTAAAGCCTATAAGGAAGCCGCACGGTATGGCGATGTGAATGTGGTAGCCTCTTCCAAGGATAAAACCTTCACCTACATTCCCAAGCTGGACCCGGCTACCTTTACGCCCGATGCCGACTATTTCCACATCTGCATGAACAACACTATTTATGGCACCCGCTATACAAAATTGCCTGAAACCGGCAATGTACCGCTGGTAGCCGACGTTTCTTCCTGCATTCTGAGTGAACCTATCGATGTTTCCAAATTCGGCGTTCTGTATGCTGGCGCACAGAAAAACATGGGCCCTGCCGGCCTTACCGTGGTTATTATCCGCGAGGATTTGATTGGAAATGCCATGGACATTACGCCCACTATGTTCAATTATAAAACACATGCCGACAATGGCTCCATGTTCAACACCCCTCCCTGCTACGCCATTTACATTATGAAGCTGGTGCTGGAGTGGCTGAAAAATGACATGGGCGGCCTGGAGGAAATGAAGAAGATTAACGAAAAGAAGGCTGGCCTGCTCTACAGCTTCCTGGATTCTTCCAAGCTGTTCAAGGGCACCGTTGTTCCGGAGGACCGCTCTTTGATGAACGTTCCCTTTGTTACCGGCAACGAGGAACTGGACGCAAAATTCGTGAAGGAAGCTGCCGCCGCAGACTTTGTCAACCTGAAGGGCCATCGTACCGTTGGCGGTATGCGTGCTTCGATTTATAATGCAATGCCCGTGGAAGGCGTCGAAAAGCTGGTCGCCTTTATGGAGCAGTTTGAAAAGGAGAATGGCTAATCATGTATCAGATTCACTGCCTGAATAAAATCAGCCCCGTCGGCACCGGCCGATTCGGGGATACCTATACCGTTGGAGCCGAACTTGCCAATGCAGACGCCGTTTTGGTGCGTTCTGCCGCTATGCACGACATGGAACTGCCGGAAAGCCTGCTGGCTATTGCCAGAGCCGGAGCCGGTGTGAACAATATCCCCATTGACAAGTGCAGCGAGAAGGGCATTGTGGTATTCAACACCCCCGGCGCAAATGCCAATGCCGTAAAAGAATTGGTAGTCTGCGGCTTGCTGCTGGCATCCCGCAAGATTGCCAAGGGTATGGACTGGGTCAAAACTCTCAAGGGCGAAGGCGAGCAGGTCGGCAAACTGGTGGAAAAAGGCAAATCCGCTTTTGTAGGCCCCGAAATCTCCGGCAAGTCCCTGGGCGTTATCGGCTTGGGCGCCATCGGTATTCTGGTGGCCAATGCTGCCGAAGCACTGGGCATGACGGTGTTCGGCTATGATCCCTATCTGTCGGTAGACGCCGCCTGGGGATTGTCCAGCAATGTGCGCCACGCCCGTTCTCTGGACGAAATTTATGCCAACTGCGATTATATCACCCTGCACCTGCCCCAAAACCAGGACACCAAGGGAATGATCAACGTCGACTCTCTGGCCAAGATGAAGGACGGCGTCCGAATTTTGAACTTCGCCCGCGGCGGGCTGGTAAAATCCGCTGACCTGGTGGCTGCACTGGAAAGCGGTAAGGCTGCTGCCTATGTCACCGACTTCCCGGATGACGAACTGCTGGGCGTAGAGGGCGTAACCGCTATCCCGCATTTGGGCGCTTCCACCCCGGAATCCGAGGACAACTGCGCCAGCATGGCTGTGGAGGAATTGAAGGATTATCTGGAAAACGGCAATATCCGCAACTCGGTGAATATGCCGGCGGTGAGCATGCCCAGAGCCGAAGGATTGATTCGTATTTGCATCCTGCATCGGAACGTGCCCAATACTATCAGCCTGTTCTCCGGCGCGGTGGGCAATGCAGGCGTCAACATTGAAAACATGCAGAGTATGTCCCGTGGGGATTATGCTTACACGATTTTCGACGTTTCCGGCGATTTGGCAGACGATGCTGTGACCAGTCTGGCCGGTATGGAGCCTATTATCCGGGTACGGGTAATCCGCTGAATTTCAAAAAGAATCATAACAGAATCATAAAACACAAAGGAACCCCCTGTGCTGTTGATGAACGGCATAGGGGGTTTTTGACTATCAAAATAATGGGAGTAACCATAAACGCGGATAGGAAGACAAAGCAAGCCACAGTTTCCGTAAAAACTGTGGCTTGTATGTTTCTATTAGACTTTTTTACGATTCAGCTGCCTGCTTTTTGGCGTTTTGTGGGCGGGAAATTTTGGAAAGCTCATACACGACATCCACAGCCGCCGCCACCTGAGGTGAATGGGTCACCAAAATCACACATTTCCCTTCGTTGGCCAGCTGCCGGAAGATAGCCATAATCTCGTCCTGGGTCTCTCCGTCCAGATTTCCTGTAGGCTCGTCGGCCAGCAGGATTTGCGGCTCATAGGAAATGGCCCTGGCAATGGCCACCCGCTGCTGCTGCCCACCAGAAAGCTTGAGCACCCGGCGGCTGGCTTCTTCTGTGCTGAGGCCTACTTTTTCTAAGAGTTCAATGGCCCGCTGCTTTTTGTGAGGAATGCTCTTCCCGGAAATATTCATGGACAGCACCACGTTTTCCGCGGCCGTCAGATGGGGAAGCAGATTAAAGCTTTGGAACACTACGCCGATATAGCTGCTGCGGAACCGGTACTTGTCAATTTTTCCGATGTCCTCCCCGTTCAGGCTGATGCGCCCGCCGGTAGGAGATGCCAGGCTGGACAGAACCGACAGCAGTGTGGTTTTTCCGGCGCCGGATTTTCCCACGATGGCATAAATTTTCCCCGCATCAAATTCAAAGTTTACATGGTTCAGGACGTTCGGGGAATTTTTATCATACCGGTAACAAACGTCTTCCATTTTTAAAATACTCATGACTGTGCCTCCCGTCAGGTTCTGCTGGAAAGGATTTTTAGCGGCTCATACCGGGTAATGGTGACCACTGCCGCCAGACTGGACACAATGGTCAGCAGGATTCCAACCCCGATGAGCTGCAAAACGACTGTCAAATCCGTAGCGCTGGCCACTGAAGTGATGTAGGAAACCGGGCCTCCGGCATTTTCCATACCACCGCGGCCTCCCATGGAACCTCCGCCCATAGATTCCATTTTTCCACCACCGTTAAAGTTACCCTGTGGCATGTCGCCCGGCTCAAACCCAAAGTTTCCAGCAATTTGCTCACTGCTCTGCTGGCTGCTCTGGGCCTGCCCTGCCAAAAGCTGGTTGGTTACCGGAACGGAAATACACGCTCCGGCTGTGGTGCCAATCAGGAAGGCCACCAGCGTGACGCAGAACAGCTCACACACAAACTGAGCGGCAATTTTCCGCTTTTTCATACCAATAGCCGCCAAAACGCCGATTTCATATTTGCGTTCCCGAAGATTAAACAGGTTGAGCACTACCAGAATCGCGCCACCTACCAGCAATACCACCAGGAAAAACCATCCAGCCATGGTGCTCAGCGTATTCAGCGGGGTCAGGCTGTTTTCAAAGGACGCCAAATCCTGAGAGGACACAATATAGTCTTCACTCAGTCCCAGATCATACACCTTTTCCGAAAAGCTTTCATAGTGCTCCACCGACGCAAAGGTATAGGTAAAGAGGGTTTCCCCACGCAGAGCCGCATCGGTTTCTTCCCCATCATCATCTTCGATCACATTGCCCGCCTCGGCAGAAGCTTCTATAATCGCGGAAAGAGCATTATAGTTCATATAAATATTGTTGGCGGGGTCGGAGCGGGAAAACATGCTGTTGCCTTCATCGGAGGAAGCGTTGGTATAAATACCACTCACCGTGAGTTCATAGGTTTCGTCCTCATAATTGGGATTTGCAAGGGTAATGGTATCCCCAACGGAAAGATTGTTGTACAAAGCCAGTTCGTCGCTGATCACACAGGTGGGATCGCTGCTTTCTTCGTCAAACATCTGGCCGTCAGTTATGGACAGGCTACCGTCCTCACCAAACAGGGAGAGCATGGCGGTGTAGGAGGAATATCCTGTAATGGAAAAATCTCCCTGTACCGAGAATCCACCCCGGCCTCCCATCATATTGCCGCCCATGCCACCGGGCTGGCCGTCAGGCGGGGTTGTATTCTCTTGGGTAGTTTCTTCTTCGGTGCCGGTTGTATCGGAATCCGTCTCAGAATCCCCATAGGGGACCAAATCGCCCGAAGCGTTGAGAGAGGCGGTCATGGTATAGTAATAGCCGTCCCCATCCGAAAGGGCCTCGGTATAGGTCATATAGTCATCCAAAGTCAGGGTCTCGCCAGCCAGACTTTCGAAATCAAAATTTTCACGGTCAAAGCCGCCGCCTTCCCCATTGTCATCCGGCTTTTCCGGCGGTTCCCCTGCCATATCTTTCATGGCGCTGGTACGGTCAAAGCTGATTTGCGCCGTAATGCTCATTTGAGACAGGGCATCCTCCCGGGCCGTTTCGGCGGCCTGGCGGATGGACAGGGCCAGACAACCGGATAGGGCGATAATCAGGGCGATGATGCCCAACAGAATATTCCGCCCTTTGTTTCGCACGATACTTTTCCATGCGTTTTGGAGCACGTACATAATTGATAATACCTCCTGCTTGCCAATTTGCATGACGATTATAACCGGTAAACCTAAATAACAGCTAAATTTCCCCGGAAGAATAAGGGTGGATTTAGGAAAGAAGATTATGATAAAATAAAAAATAACTTGGACATTGGCACAGAAGATAACAGGCAGGAGGAATGAAGGATGAAACTGCTGTTTGCAGAAGATGACCGGGATATTTCCAAGGCGGTTTCTACTGTATTGCGGGGACAAAATTATACGGTAGACACGGTGTTTACGGGTACGGACGCCTACGCTTATATTTCCGGCGGGGAATATGACGGGGTAATTTTGGATATTATGATGCCGGGGATGGATGGGCTGGAAGTCCTGCGCCGTCTTCGCCGGGAAGGGAACGGGACTCCGGTACTGCTGCTGACCGCCCGGGGAGAGCTGGAGGACCGGGTGGCCGGGCTGGACAGCGGCGCAGACGACTATTTGCCAAAACCCTTTGCCATCAGTGAACTATTGGCGAGAATCCGGGCTATGCTCAGGCGGAAGGGGGATTTTACCCCGGATATTCTGCACTATGGGGGGCTGGGTCTGAATCGGAGCACCTTTGAAATGGAATATGGAGAGAAACGGATTTCGCTGGTCACCCGGGAATTTCAGGTGTTCGAGCGGCTTATGGAGCGGGCCGGCGCTATTATCACTACAGACAGCCTGATGGAACAAATTTGGGGCTGGGATTCCCCGGTAGAGGTAAGTATTGTGTGGGTAACGGTATCCAATCTGCGGAAAAAGCTGTCCCACATCGGCGCTCCGGTGGAAATCCGCGCAGTGCGGGGCGTGGGATACCGATTGGAGGAAAAAACATGCTCCGGGAACTGAGAAAAAAATTCATCCTCATTGCCATGGGCTCCCTGTTCTGTGTGTTTTTCCTATTGATTTTTGCCATTAACGCTATCAACATCGCAAATCAAACCGACCGGCTTACCCACACTATGGATATTCTTATGGAAAACGACGGGACATTTCCTCGTCCTGTCCCCGGCGGACGTCCCATCCGGCAGCCGGGCGGTCCGGAAGACCCGGAAACCCCTTTTACGGTCCGTTACTGCACTGTGACACTGGATGGACAACGGAATATTGTTGGATATTCTATGGAAAGAATTGCAGCTTTAAGCCAATCGGACGCCGAAAGCTATGCTGAAAAAGTACTGGAAAGCGGCAAAACCAGCGGGCGAATGGACAGCTACTGGTTTCGGATGGAAAAAAAAGGGAACGGCTACCTACTGATTTTTCTGGACGCTTCCCAGGAAGAGGGGAATATGCTGTGGGTGCTGCTCATTACCACTTCTATTGGCGCGGCCGCTTATCTGCTGGTATTTTTGCTGGTGGCGTTGTTCTCAGGCCGGGCAGTAAAGCCCATGGTGGAAAGCTATGAACGGCAAAAACAGTTTATCACCAACGTAAGCCATGAATTGAAAACCCCGTTGACGGTCATTTCGGCTAATTGCGAGATACTTTCTATGAATTTTGGAAAAAATGAATGGTGCGACGGCATTGACCGGCAGACTGCCAAAATGCGGCGGCTGATTTCCCGGATGATTACCCTTTCCAAAATGGACGAAGAAGGGGTACAGCGGGTCATGGCGGAGTTCTCCCTGAGCGAAGCGGTATTTGACACGGCCATGGCTTTTCAAAACCCGGCAGAACGTACGGGAAAACATTTTTCTTTATCGGTCCAGCCGGACATCCGGTATTATGGCAGTGAAGGGGACATCCGCCAGTGTGTTTCCATTCTGCTTGATAATGCCTTGAAATATTGCGATGAGGGGGGCGACATCCGGGTGGTGCTGTGCCGGGAGAAAAAAATTAGGCTATCCGTTTCCAACACCTTTTCTAAGGCGGAAACCCTTGCGTATCATCGGCTGTTTGACCGCTTTTATCGGGCCGACTCGGCCAGAAGCCCCAGCAGCAGCTATGGCCTTGGGCTTTCCATTGCCCGCTCGATTGTCCGCAATCATAAGGGAACCATCCGGGCCAGAGCCGCCGGGAAAAATCAGGTGTTGTTTGAAATTCTTTTATAGCCCGGCAAACTTGCTGCCTTTTTAGAGCCTCAAATCCGTTGACAGCTATCCTGCCGGATTTTATAATGAACTGGAAGCTTTTTCCCGGAAGAAAAATCTCTGGCGGCCGGGCGCTGAAAGGAGAACCTTCGTGCTGCAAATCCAAAATATTTGTAAACAATATACCACCGGTACGCTGGTACAAAAAGCTCTGGATGATGTGAGCCTTACCCTTCGTGACAGCGAATTTGTCGCCATTCTCGGCCCCAGCGGCTCCGGTAAAACCACCCTACTCAACATCGTCGGCGGTTTGGACCGGTATGACAGCGGCGATTTAATTATTAACGGCATTTCCACCCGCAAATACCGGGACCGGGACTGGGACTCCTATCGAAACCATACCATCGGCTTCGTGTTTCAAAGTTATAACCTGATTCCCCATCAGTCGATTTTGGCCAACGTGGAGCTGGCTCTGACCATTTCCGGCGTTTCCCGGGGGGAAAGACGACGCCGCGCTATGGAAGCTCTGGAAAAAGTGGGCCTTGCCGGTCAGTCCCACAAAAGGCCCAACCAGATGTCCGGTGGGCAGATGCAGCGGGTGGCCATCGCCAGAGCGCTGGTCAACGACCCGGACATTCTGCTGGCTGACGAACCTACCGGCGCATTGGATACGGATACCAGTTTGCAGGTGATGGATTTGCTCAAAGAGGTGGCCAAAGACCGTCTGGTGGTCATGGTTACCCACAACCCGGAGCTGGCGCAGAAGTATGCTACCCGCATTGTGCGCTTACAGGACGGCAAAATTATCGGGGACACCAATCCCTATCTGCCCGAAACCTCTCGGCAGCCTAAAGAGCCTGTCCATCAGAACATGGGGAAATCCTCCATGTCCCTGCTCACCTCCCTCTCCCTCAGCTTTCACAACCTGAAAACTAAAAAAGGCCGTACCCTCCTCACCTCCTTTGCCGGTTCCATCGGCATCATCGGGATTGCCCTGATTCTGGCCCTTTCCAGCGGCGTCAACGACTATATCCGTCAGGTGCAGCAGGATACTATGGCCTCTTATCCCGTAGTACTGGAAAGCTCTTCGGTGGATATGTCCGTGATGATGGAAGCCATGGCCGGCGTTAATCAGGATACCACCCCTGCCAAAAAAGGAACCATCCAGTCCTCTCCCCTCATTTCCGACTTAATGGAAACCCTGTACAGCAAAAAAAATGAGAATAACCTGGAAGCCTTTAAAGCTTACTTGGAGGAGGACGACTGCCCCATAAAAGATTACAGCAGCGCCATCCAGTATGGGTATGATTTTGATTTGATGATTTACAACCGGGACGCTGAGGGCGGCGCCGTTCAGGTAAACCCCAACCAGGTTCTGGAAAAAATGGGATTTGGGCAAATGCTGGAATTCCAGTCTATGATGGGGACCGACAGCATGTCCTCCAACGATGTTTGGGAAGAGCTGGTGGATAGCCCTCAAATGCTGGAGGACCAGTATGAACTGGTGGCCGGCAGCTGGCCCGAGGCTTATAATGAAGTGGTTTTGCAGGTGGACGAAAACAACAATGTCAGCGATTTTACCCTGTTTTCCCTGGGACTGATGGATCAACAGCAGCTTTTGGATAATTTTGACGCTCTGATGGACGGCCGGGAAATGGAATCGGTGGAACAGAAGTCCTACTCCTTTGACGACATTCTGGACACCCGCTTCCAGCTGGTTTTGAATACGGATTATTATAAGAAGGAAAACGGCGTCTGGCTGGATAAGCGGGACAACGAAGCCTATATGGAAACCGTTTTGGAGGATGCCCCGGAAATCCGGGTGGTGGGCATTATCCGCCCCACAGAAAGTACGTCTTCCTCTGCCTCTACTGGGGGAATCTGCTACACCAGCGCCTTGACCGACTATGTGATTTCCCATATTAACGAATCGGAAATTGCAAAGGAACAGCTTGATCATCCGGACATCAACGTCTTTACCGGAATGGAATTCCCCAAGGAAGGGGAAAAAGCTTCCGGCGAACTGACGGATGAGCAAAAGGCACAGCTGGCCGGGATGAGTCAAGAAGAAATTGCCGAACTGATGACTGCATATCAAAACAACAGCCAGGCAACCTATGAAGAGAACCTTTCCACCTTGGGAATTGTCGATAAGGACAAACCCGATACCATCCGTATTTATCCCAATGATTTTGACGGGAAAGAATCGATTGTGAACTTGATTGAAGAATACAACAATTCGGAAAAGGAAGCCGGCCGGGAAGAAAATACGATCTCCTATACGGATATGGTAGCCATGATGATGGACTCTATTACCTCCATTATCAATATTATCAGCTATGTACTCATTGCCTTTGTAGCCGTTTCCCTGATTGTATCCTCCATTATGATTGGCATTATCACTTTCATTTCGGTTATGGAACGTACCAAGGAAATCGGAATTCTCCGGGCTATCGGTGCTTCCCGGCGGAATATTGCCCAAGTGTTTAATGCCGAAACCTTTATTATCGGCCTATGCTCCGGCGTAATGGGTATTGTCATTTCCGTTTTGCTCACGATTCCTATCAATAGCGTGATCCATCATCTGACCGGCTCCCAGATGGTCAGCGCCTCTTTGCCGGTCCCCGGCGCCATTATCCTAATGATTCTCAGCGTCTGCCTCACCCTTCTGGGCGGCTGCATCCCTGCTGGAAAAGCTTCCAAAAAAGACCCGGTTTCGGCCCTTCGCAGCGAATAATGCAGGCTAAAAGAATCAGATTTTCCATTTTTGTGAATCTTGTATCTCTTTAGAAAAAATGCCGGTATCACTATTTTTCCGACAGTCCTTAAAAAATACAGCACGTACCTTCCGAAACTATTAAGGCTTGATGGAACATCATGGAATCCAGTCATAACTTTTTTGATTGACAGAAATATTTTTATCCGAACCTTTTTAAATCGGGTAGATTTTTTTTCCATGATGTCGTATAATAAAATCAGTCCATCATTTTTTCGGACAGTAAGCTTTTATCAGGATGTGAATTTTCATGACATACCAACAGCTTCCCCCATTCATGCAAAATGACTGGGTGCATCCCTGGGTGGAGTACCTGCGGCTTCAAAAAAGACATCTTACCTGTAAGCGTATTTTTGATATTGTATTGTCCCTTCTCATCCTTATCATCACCTCCCCATTTTTCCTGCTGTTGGCTATCGCCATTAAGCTGGATTCCCCCGGGCCTGTATTTTATCGTCAGGTACGGGTGGGATTATATGGCCAGGATTTTAGAATTTTTAAATTTCGCACCATGGTGCAGAATGCCGATAAAATGGGACTTTCGTTGACAACCGGCAAAGACCCTCGGATTACACGGGTAGGGCGGCTCATCCGGAAGTGCCGGCTGGATGAGTTTTCCCAACTTTTAAATGTGTTAAAGGGCGATATGAGCCTGGTAGGACCACGGCCCGAAGTGCGAAAATATGTGGAGGCCTATGAACAGGAAGCCTTTGCCACCCTGCTCATCCGCCCCGGCATTACCGCTCCGGCCAGCATTTATTTTCGCAATGAGGACGAGCTGCTGGAAGGCGCCAGCGACCCGGAAACCGTTTATATTGAAAAAATCCTGCCTAAAAAGTGCCGCCTGAATTTGCAGTATATGGAGCGCATTACGGTGTTTCGGGATATCCGAATTCTGTTTCAGACGGTAGCGGCTGTATTTTATAAAAAAGGCGATAAGGCTTCCCAAAACCCTGAAAGGGAAAATTGTGACTAAAAAGCCTCCGGTACGGGAACACTGTACCGGAGGTGATTTTTTTGAAAGAACGTACTCCTTCCCCAAAAGCGCTGGCCCAACAAAAGGCGATGGCTTTGGCCCATACCCTAAAAGACCAGAACAAAGAAGCAATCCCTTCTGACGTAACGGGAAGTTATACCGGTGAGAGCCGGACTGAAGATTTCCCCGAACAGGACGCCGACGACCTGTAGAAAAACCTGTCAGTCATTTTTCCTCCCGCCCGGGCATAGGTATGACTATGCCAAAAGCGGGAGGGATTTTTTTGAAGCTTTTTTGGAAACTGACCGCTCTCACGGGAATGGGACTGGTACTGGCTGCCGCCCTTTTCGTTTTTCCATATCTCCCGACAATTTCGCTGGCGGATGACACCGCAGAGCAGAAGAGCTTTATCCAGTATGTGGAATTTAACCCCTGTTATGCAGCACTGGACAGGGCCCTTTCTGAGGATATTCGCGCCCACGAAGAAGGAAAAGAACGGAACTGGGTGGATACGCTGAGCTATCTGGGAGCCAAATATGGGGGCGATTTTTCCCGGTATCGGGCACAGGATATGGATGAATATTTTGAAAAACTGGACAGCGGCAGCAGTGTGGAAGAAATCACCCGGGAGATGAAATGGTTTGGGTACTACCGGGAAGCCTATGGAGCCGTACTGGATGGCCTGGTAGGCGAGTATTCCGAAGAGGAAGAAAAAGACGGACAGGTCGTGCTGGAAGAAAAGTATGGACTGAAGGGATATTTCCCATTGGCCAAAAATTTTGCCTATGAGCATTATGATGATTTTGGCGCCCAGCGGACGTATGGCTATACCCGCCGGCATCTGGGGCACGATATGATGGCCGCTACCGGTACGCCGGTGATTGCGATTGAAAGCGGCGTGGTGGAGGTAATGGGTTGGAACCAGTATGGCGGCTGGCGAATTGGAATCCGAAGCGGAAACGGAAGGCGATATTATTACTATGCCCATCTTCGCCAAAACCGCCCCTTTGCCGAAGGGCTGGAAGAAGGGCAGCAGGTACAGGCCGGGCAGGTAATCGGATATGTGGGGCATACAGGCTACAGCACGGAGGAAAACGTGAACAACATCCAAATCCCCCACCTTCATCTGGGACTGGAGCTGATTTTTGACGAGTCACAAAAGGAAAGCGATAACGAAATCTGGGTGGACCTATATCCCCTAACCCAGCTTTTGTCACGGCACTGCAGCGAGACTGTGCGAAATGATGATACCAAGGAATATTCCCGGAAATATGCTTTTTCGGAATCGGAAAATTCATAAAAATTGAATTTAGATTTGCAATTTCTGCAAAAACATGGTATACTAATTTCTGCAAATTCTATGCCTTCCACCTGCCGCTGTGGCGGAACAGGCAGACGCAAGGGACTTAAAATCCCTCGGTAGAAATACCGTACCGGTTCGATCCCGGTCAGCGGCACCAGACTGAGCCTTGAAGCAGTTTGCGCTTGAGGCTCAGTCTTTTTTTATTTCAAAAAACTCCCGGACACACAACATGTCCGGGAGTTTTCCTTTTGTATGAACGATTTAGGTTTTGCTCCAAGCTTTATTCCAGCTCAAAAGCACCGGTATAAAGCTGATAATACTGCCCTTTTTGCGCCAGCAGCTCCTCGTGGTTTCCCCGCTCGATAATGCGGCCGTGGTCCAATACCAAAATCACATCGGAATTTTTTACCGTGGACAGCCGGTGGGCAATGACAAACACGGTTCTTCCCTCCATCAGAGCATCCATGCCCCGCTGGACAATCGCTTCGGTACGGGTATCAATGGAGGAGGTGGCTTCATCCAGAATCATGACCGGCGGGTCGGCTACCGCCACCCGGGCAATGGACAAAAGCTGCCGCTGGCCCTGGGAAAGATTGGCGCCGTTTTCCGTCAATAGAGTCTGGTATCCGTCGGGCAGGCGGGTGATAAAGTCATCGGCTCCCGCCAGCTTTGCCGCAGCCACACATTCTTCGTCGGTAGCATCCAGCCGGCCATAGCGGATGTTGTCCATGACCGTGCCGGTGAACAGGTTCGTATCCTGCAAAACCATACCGAGGGAGTGGCGCAAGTCCGCCTTTTTGATTTTGTTGATATTGATGCCGTCATAGCGAATCTTTCCGTCGGCAATATCATAAAAGCGGTTCAGCAGGTTGGTAATGGTGGTTTTTCCGGCGCCGGTTGCTCCCACAAACGCCACTTTCTGCCCCGGCTCGGCATAGAGGGAAATGTTGTGCAGAACCGTTTTCCCCTCTTCATAGGCAAAGTCCACGTCAAACAGCCGCACGTCCCCGGTCAGTTTGGTATAGGTAACGTTCCCTTCTGCCTGATGGGGATGCTTCCAAGCCCAGGTTCCCGTGCGTTCGCTGCACTCTTGCAAACCGTTTTTGCCTTCCCGGGCATTGACCAGGGTAACATAGCCGTCGTCCGTCTCCGGTTCTTCATCCATAAGGCTGAAAATTCGCTGGGTACCGGCCAGACCCATAATGACTGCGTTTACCTGATGGGACACCTGGTTGATATTGCCGGAAAACTGCTTGGTCATGTTCAAAAACGGCACCACAATACTGATCCCGATGGGCAGGCCGGAAATGCTGACATTAGGAGCATGGGAAAGCAACAAAAGCCCTCCGGCAATGGCCACCAGCACATACAGCACATTGCCAATATTGTTCAAAATCGGCCCCAGAATGTTGGCGTACCGGTTGGCTTTTCTGGATTCTTCAAACAGCTCCTCGTTGAGCCGGTCAAAATCGGCTTTGCTTTCTTCCTCGTGGCAAAACACCTTGATGACCTTCTGCCCGTTCATCATCTCTTCAATAAAGCCTTCGGTTTTGCCCAGTGCGCTTTGCTGGCGGAAAAAGTACTTGGCCGAGCCGCCGCCTATTTTTTTGATAAGGACCGTCATCAAAACAACTCCAATTACCACTACCAGCGTCAGCCAGACACAATAATACACCATGATTCCAAAAACCGTGAGCACCGTAATGGTTGATACCAGCAGTTGGGGAAAACTCTGGGAAACCATCTGTCGGAGGGTATCGATGTCATTGGTGTAATAGCTCATAATATCGCCGTGATTATTGGTGTCAAAGTATTTAATGGGAAGGCGCTGCATCCCGTTGAACATTTTTTCACGCATTTTTTTCAGCGTTCCCTGGGTGATAATAGCCATCAACTGGTTAAAGGCAAATCCCGCTGCCAAAGATAACAGGTAAAACACAGCCAGAATGACCACCAGCCGGATGATCGACCCGCTGACGGAAACCCAGTCCCCGGTCTGCCAGTTGTCTTCCACCACGGCGATAATATTTTGCATGAAAATCGAGGGTACCGAACTGACAATCGCATTGAAAATAATACAGGCAATGGTTATCGGCAGCATGACCGGATAAAAGGAGAGTATGGTTTTCAGAAGGCGTCCCACTATGTTCCGGCTTTTCTTACTCTTCAATTTGGTCACCCTCCTTATTTTGAGACGTATAGATTTCCCGATAAATCGGGTTGGTTTTCAAAAGCTCAGCATGTGTGCCTACAGCGTTGATTCTTCCGCTGTCCATGACAATAATCCGGTCGGCGTCCTCTACGGAAGCTGTGCGCTGGGCAATGATGATTTTCGTGGTTTCCGGGATGTATTCCCGCATGGCTTTTCGGATACTGGCGTCTGTTTTGGTGTCCACGGCGCTGGTGGAATCGTCCAGGATGAGGATTTTTGGCTTTTTCAGCAAGGCACGGGCAATACAAAGCCGCTGCTTCTGCCCACCGGACACATTAGTACCGCCCTGCTCAATATAAGTGTCATAGCCTTTTGGAAACGTGGAAATAAACTCATCGGCACAGGCCAGCTTACATGCCTCTACCAGTTCTTCATCGGTGGCCTCTTTGTTGCCCCAGCGTAGGTTTTCCTTAATGGTTCCGGAAAATAGAATATTCTTTTGCAGCACCACGGCCACCTGATTCCGCAGCGCTTCCAAATCATAGGCGCGCACGTCTTCACCGCCTACCTTGACCGAACCTTCCGTCACATCATACAGTCGGGAAATCAGCTGAATCAACGAGGATTTGGAGGAACCGGTGCCGCCGATAATGCCGATGGTCTCTCCCGATTTGATATGCAGGTCAATATCCTGCAAAACCATCCGCTTGGCGTCTTTGGAATATTTGAAACTCACATGGTCAAAGGAAATCGAACCGTCCTTCACCTCGTACAGAGGGTTCTCCGGGCTTACAAGGGTGCTTTTTTCCGAAAGCACTTCGGCAATTCGTTTGCCCGATTCCCCTGCCATAGTAATCATTACGAATACCATGGAAAGCATCATCAAGCTGTTCAGCATCATAACGCTGTAGGTGAGCAAAGAGGACATTTGCCCCACATCCAGCTCCAGCCCTCGGGAGGAAATAATCATATAGGAACCGAAGGTCATGACAAACACCATGACCACATACATACAGAACTGCATCAGCGGGTTGTTAAGGGCCAAAATCCGTTCAGCTTTGGTAAAATCCGCACACACATCTTCTGCCGCAGCGTTAAACTTCTGCTGCTCGTAGTCCTCCCGCACAAAGGATTTGACTACCCGCATCCCTTTAATATTTTCCTGAATGGAACTGTTGAGCCGGTCATACTTTTTGAACACCTTTTTAAACAGGGGCATGGTCTTGTAAATGACCAGCGAAAGCCCTACTGCCAGAACCGGTACCACAAACAGAAAAATCCACGCCATTTTACCGCCCATGACAAAGGCCATGATAAAGGCAAAAATCAGCATCAGCGGTGCCCGGATAGCCGTTCGAATAATCATCATATAGGCGTTCTGCACATTGGTGATGTCCGTCGTCATACGCGTTACCAGAGAGGAGGTCATAAACTTGTCGATGTTCTCAAACGAGTAAGACTGGACACTGTAGAACAGGTCTTTTCTCAAATTCTTAGCCAATCCACAGGAGGCTGTGGAACAGGTGGAACCGGCCAGCGCGCCAAACAGCAATGATAAGGCTGCCATGCACACCAGCACAATGCCATACCGGAGGATTTGTTCCATATCACATCCGGCTTTTACTTCGTTGACAAGAAACGCGATAAAAAACGGGATAATGCACTCCATGATGACTTCCCCGCTGACCAGAATCGGCGTGATTATAGAGGCTTTTTTATATTCCCGGATACTTTTGGCAAGCTGTCTGATCATTTTTCCAAGTCATTCCTTTCTAAAAAAAGTAGGAGCAGAATTTATCAACTGGACTTATGTGATAAACACTACTCGTTGCCTTTTTTCGTATTTTCCTGTTCGGATTCCTGATCCACTTCGATCCAGTGGGCAAACATAACGTCAAGCAGCTCGTGAAGTGTCACCAGCTGTTCCTGGGAAAGGCCTTCCATCATTTGGGAAACCTGCCGGTCATATTCGGCTTTCAAGCGCTGGGCTTCCTTTTTCCCATTTTCAGTCAACCTTACCGTCCATTGCCTCCCGTCGGTTTCGCTGCGGCCTTTTTCCACCAGATGGTATGTTTCCAGCTTATTCATCACTTCGCTCAGCGAGCCTGACTGAATTTGCAGGATTTCCTGCAGCTCCTTTTGCGGGATATTGGGATGCTCGGACAAAATGGCCAATATTCTTCGTCTGCCGATTTTTCCACCCATACGGTAATACAAAAAGTGCCCACACGCTCGAAGCTGCGCCACCACCTGGTGAGTCAGAGGCAAGCCACTGCTTTCCTGCATATCATCCCTCCTTTTCTGTGATTTTTCTACAGGATTCTATTGATTTCAGTATACATCTTTCTCAAAAAAATATCAAGGTACCTTGATATTTTTTTGATTCCATAAAAAAAAACGGAACCGTCAAAAGGCGATTCCGTTCTCTAATAAGCAAGGTAAAAAGTGGTGTGCTTACACCCTATCACCAAATAAATGTATTCAAAGTTCCAGGCTCTATCTGGGCAGTATAGCCACTCTTGCCATCCTCTGTAATCCAAACCGGGAGCGTCTGGCTGGCTTTGCTGAAAATGACGGCAACCGTACTTCCGTCCTGATTGCGGAAGACTGCGCTTTCCAACGAATTATGATAAATGGAGGCTCCCAACCGTACCGCTCCCGGACGGATATAACGACTAAAATGCCCAATGGCATAATAGCTGGGGTTAATCACAAATCCTCCTTCTTTCCGAAGCATAATAGGGGCTTCACAGAAATTTCCCACATGGTTGGGACCGCCCTTTTCATCCAGCAGCAAATTCCAATCCAAACAGGCACAGGCGCCGTGAGACAGGTTGCCCAGCAAATCATGGGCATACATTTTGCCTTTGTCCGGGCCTTTGCTGTCCCCAAACCGGCAGTATTCCACACAGCCTTCGGTAAACCACAGTTCTTTTTCGGGGAACCGGCTTTGGGTCATCGACAACGCTTCAAAATGGTCCCCGGAATACCAGTGAAATCCGAACCCCTTTACCGCCTGTTCCGCTCCCGGTACTTCCATAGACTCCACCGCACGTCGGAACAATAATTCCTTATTATGATCCCACAGTAAAATCCCCACATTCTGTTCACCCGCTGCATCCAATGCCGGACGCAGGTAGGATACGGCGAATTCCCCTTCTTCTTTTCCAGTGTAAATACAGGAATCCCATGTCTGTACAGCGGCCGGTTCATTTTGTACTGATACCATATCCACTTGACATCCGGCTTTCTGATAACCTTGTACATAGCAGGCCATATAGTGGGCCCAAAGCTCCCGATATTTCGGAATCAGTTTTCCGCCATGGTTCATTTCCCCATTGGTCTTCATAAATGGCGGCGGACTCCAGGGGGTGAGCAGCAGGGAAATGGAGGTACCAGCAGTCTGCTGTGCTTTGTGAATCAGAGGCAAAATATACTGCTCGTCGCGCTCCATTTGAAAGGGCTCTGTCTCCTGAGAGGTACAAGCATAATTCCCCAACGAAAAGTCGCAGCTGTTCATATGGGTGCGCCCCATGGTATACCTAAGGCCATCCTTTCCAAAATATGCCTGTAGGAAGCGTTCTTGATCTTCCTCTGTCAGCTGCTGAAAACACCAACCGGCAGCTTCGGTAAACGCCCCGCCGAATCCCCGGATGGTCTGCCCCTGATATTGGGGGTAAATGGCCAGCTGATGCTTCTCATCATAGGGACCTTCGGACACGGTGGATTCCTGCCAGTAAAGCTCTTTTTCAAAATCAGTGACGATTTGTTTCACAATCCTTCCTCCTTGGTAACCGTTTTCGAGTCGTTCTTTTCATGCACCTGTTTTCCTTACTTAAAAGACTTAGAGTTGCGCAATAATCAGTTGTATCTGTAAATTCCAGTAGTCCACCGTATTATTTTCATATTTTGTTCAACAGCAGTATAGCACAGCCTTCTCCCTCATACAACCTATATTCATGCACATATTTTTAAAATTTTTGTACACTTTCTGTGTTTCGCCTATTTTTTAAATTTTCTCTTCCCTCTTTCAATCAACGTATTTGTGCAAAAAATTTTCGGAAAATATTGTGGTTTTTCGCTTTATTTTCATGATAAATAATGGCCTGTCGTTTTCCTGTCTAATACCTTGTTATTATATAAAAAATGCCTGCAGAGCATAACCCCCGCAGGCATCTGGCCTATTACGCTTCAATATCAGAAAGTGTACTCTTAATATGCTCGATAAATTTGGACGCCGCTATGCCAAAAGGCTGCTGCCGTTTCCAGGCTAGGACGCTGCTGGTTGTCATCTCTGGGGAAAGGGGCCGGCAGATGATCTTTTTCGGGTCCGCGAGAGAAAGGGAACCCTGCACGATAATGGCATAGGCCAGCTTGTGATAGACCATAATAGAACTGTTGGCCGGAAGGTTTGAGGTAAACAATACATGTAAATGTTCAAAATCATCCCCAAACCAGCTGGCCACCTCACTTTGGACGTTGGGCCGCCGGGGCAAAATCAGGGGAAGGTCTTTCAGGTCGGCTGGTGTGATGCAATCCTTTTGCGCCAGCGGGGACTGGGGATGCATGGCCACTACCCACTGTTCCTTCTGACTTAGCCGAATAAATTCATATCTTTCCATATTCACCGGCTCCAAAAGAAGCCCCACATCAATAAGGCCCCGTTCCATCTGCTCCCGGACATGGTCGGCAGTGGCGGTGTACAGGTCAAAGGTGACTGCCGGATACTTTTGGTGAAAGGTGCGGAACAACTCCGGCAGCAGCTGAACGGAATGAAGGTCGCCGCAGCCAATGGATACCGTACCCTCCACAGCTTCTTCCTGCTCGGCAAGCTCTTTTTCCGTTTTGTCCATCAGCTGGAGGATTTCCCCGGCTCGCCGGCGCAATAGGATTCCTTCGTTGGTGAGGGAAATTTTTCTGCTTCCCCGATAAAACAGCGTAACCCCTAATTCCTCCTCTAATTGGGACAATTGGCGGCTTAAGGTTGGCTGCGTAATATGCAGGACTTCGGCCGCTTTGGTAATACTCTCTTCTCTGACAACCGCTAAAAAATATCGGAGCACCCGGATTTCCACACGCTTTCTCTCCTTCCCATACCATATTGATGATATTGTACCATACTCATACCTGCAAAACAATTCAGGTTCCCGGGTGACAATTCTGCTGTTCTGACTCCATTGGGCCACTCAGTTTTTGGTTATTCAAACATGTATACATTTTTCCTAAATTTCTTTCCTTTTTCGCCGGAAAAAAAACGTGCCGGCCATCAGTTTACAAAAATATGCATTTTGGAAATGAAAAATTTACCATTCAGTCCTTGACGAGCACATTTGTCAGGGGTATGATAGGCTTACTATTATGAGCGGTTTTTCTGTCACCAGCTCTCGTTGCCATGACGGAGGTCCTTTTTCATGCACAGATTTTCTTCGGCACCACTGAAATCTTTTTGGCGGGGACTTGCTCCCTGCCTGATGACCGGCGCCCTTTTGCTGCTGGTATATGCTGTTTTTGGCTTTGCTCCGTTTGGGGAAAAGAGTATTTCCTGGTGTGATATGGACCAGCAGGTCATCCCCCTATTGGCGGAGTTTCGCCGGGTCCTGCTGGGGGAAGGAAGTATTTTCCGAAGCCCTGGCGCTGGGAGTATCAGCTATTGGGGCATTTATTTTTTCTTTTTGTCCAGCCCTTTTTCATTTTTATCGGTATTCTGCCAGCCCCAGGACTTGCCTTGGATGATGAACTGGCTGCTTTTGTGGAAAATGATGGTCTGTGCCGGAACTTCCGCCTTTTTGTTCCGCAAATTGGGCGGAAAGCAAACCTCGTTTCCCTGTGCCTTGCTGGGAGTTTTGTATGCATTCTCCGGCTATGCGATGCTGTATTATCAGAATATTGTCTGGCTGGATATGATGGCTCTGTTCCCGCTGCTGCTGCTTGGTCTAAAAGCCATTGGAGAAAAACACACTGCTTTGCCCTTTACCGTGGTATTTTCCCTGATGCTGATCATCAACTACTACCTGTGCTACATGGTAGTGCTGTTTATCCTGTTTATTTATAGTCTGTATCTGCTTTTGCTCAAGCCGGCAGAAGAACGCCGAAAATGTGCTGCTTTGCTTTCTTGTGGCGCCGGGGTTTCCGTACTGGTTACGGCGGCGGTTTGGCTGCCCTCCCTAATTCAGGTGCTCCAATCCGCCCGGGGAGAAGGTTCTGCTTCCGGTATTACCAGTGACAGCTTCTGGTGCTCACTGGCTACTACCCTGCCGACGATGTTCACAGCCGGCGCTCCCTTTGCCGCCATTTTCTTTTCTGACCGGCACGCTCTGCGCTCCAAGGGTTCCCTGCTGTGGGGACTGTCCATGTTAGTGTTTCTGATTCCTCTGTTTATCCATCCTATTAACAGTATGTGGCATACCGGCAGTTATCAGGCTTTCCCCACCCGCTACGGCTATATGGTGAATATGCTGCTTCTGCTTACGGTACTCTGGTTTCTCCGCCGTCAAACCCGTTTGCCCGAACACTCCCTTTCGGGCGGGGCGGCCGCTGCCTGGGGCGCCTGCGGGGGATATTTGCTGCTGTCAGGATTACTGCTGCTATTTTGTCAAAAGAACCTGTCTGCCTATGTTCGAACTCTTTGGGGCAGCGACCAAGCACTGCTGCTGCTGTTCTTTGTACTGGTCGCCTCGGCTTCCGCATATGTCATTATTTTCAGCACCTGGCAAAAACGGCTGCTCAGCCGGAGAATGATGACGGCGGTTTTGGCTGTGATGGTGGCCGGGGAGTGCTTTTTCAACGGTGGGGTTTATATCGGCTCCGTCTCCAACTCTCAGGATGATTATGTGCAGGCAGTAGAGCTTTTGGAAAATCTGCCCCAGGATGATGACTTTTATCGGGTAAAGACCCGGGAGAAATCCTTTGATGTGAACCTGTTTTCCGCAATGGGTGTGGAATCCCTTTCCCATTACACCTCTCTGACGCCCCAAACCACTCTGGTCACCCAGCGACGCCTTGGCTACTCGGGGTATTGGATGGAAGTAAACTCCAACGGGGGAACTGCCTTTACCGATGCGCTTTTGGGAAATCGCTATGAGGTGGTAGAAAAAACCTCCCTGACTCCTCAAGACACGGTGCTGTGGTCTGGAGAGAAACTGGCTTTGACAAAACTCCCCTTCTCCCTCCCCGATACGATTCTTACGAAAACGGAACCGGGATTTTTGGAAGAGCTGCCGGAAGGTTCCCGGATGGAAATTCAAAAAGAATTGGCACAGGCGCTCTTCCCCGGAAGCGATGGCATTTTCACGTTGTATCAGGAGGATACTTCTGCTTCTTCCACACCTTCCAACCGGACGCTGGCCACGCCAGGACTGTACCGGTGGAGTATCCAAGTGGACGAGCCTTCCCTTTTATATTTTGACTGTGCCAGTGAACCGGACAACAGCCTGGTGTCACCCGTAAACAGCAGCTGTAGTATCTCCGTAAACGGTGTTTCTGTGAAAGACGGTTATCCCACCAAATATGATAACGGAATTGTGTTTTTGGGGGAATTTTCCCACGAAACTGTGGAAGTCACCGTTACTGTCAGCCGAACCATCCGGCCTGAATCCATGGAGGTATTCGGGATCGACAAGATGGGGCTGGAAAACTTATGTGAAAATGCCCGAGGCGCCGAGCTTACGGGAAGCGGCAGCCGCTTTACCATTTCCTGTACTGCCGAAGAAGGGGAAACTCTCTTCATCCCCCTGTCTTGGAGCACTGGCTGGAAGGCCACGGTCAACGGACAAGAGGTACCTGTCAGTCGGGCCGCGGGCAACTATTTATCCATTCCAACCCAAGCCGGAGAAAACGAAATTGTTCTGACCTTTACCCCACCGGGATTGCCTCTTGGAATATGGATTTCAGCCGGAGGACTGGTGCTGGGAATCCTGTTTTTCTGGCTGGGACAAAAACGGCTGAGAAAAAGGTCCGGTCTGTGTACAGCGATTTCCTGTGTCTATAGCGGTGTGGCCATTGCTGCGGCTGTACTGGTCTATCTGGTTCCGGTTGTCCTGTGGATATTGGCAAAAATGAAATGAGTTTTAGGAAAGTAGTCACCCCCTATCTTCATCACAATGGAGATAGGGGGTCGTTTTTCCTTTTAAAAAGATATTTGCTCCCTGACAAAAGCACAGAAAATATAAATCATAAACAAAAATACAAAAACATATTGACAACCTTTAAGCGCTGTGTTATTCTTGTTTCAGCAAATACACCGGTATACCGGTATACAAAATAACATTCTTTCTTAAAGGAGATATCTGCTATGAAAACAAGGAAAATGGGATCCCTGATTGTTTCGGAAATCGGCATGGGATGTATGCCCTTTTCACATGGACATGGCAACCCTCCTCCCCGTCAGGAGAGTATCCGGCTGATGCGCCTCGCCCATGAACTGGGGGTAACCCTGTATGACACTGCCGACGCTTATGCCGACGGCCACAACGAAATTTTGGTAGGAGAAGCCCTGAAGCCTATCCGTCATGAGGTGTGTTTGTCCTCCAAATACAACCCGGAGCTGCGCCCTGTTACAGATCCCACCAAGGGTACGGTAAAGGAGCAGATTGAAAGCCGGCTGGACGATTCGTTGAAGCGGCTGGACACCGATTATCTGGACCTGTATTACATGCACCGGGTTACCGACGACGTACCTCTGGAAGAAGTAGCCGGTTATATGGGGGATTTTATCAAAAAAGGCAAAATCCGCGCTTGGGGTATGTCCCGTGTAAGTGCCGAGCAAATTAAAATCGCCAACGCTGTCACCCCTGTTTCCGCCATTCAGAACGAGTACTCTATGCTGGAGCGCTCCCCTGAAAAGGACGGCGTTCTGGAAACCTGTAAGCAGTTTGGCATTGGCCTGGTGCCCTATATGCCTTTGGCAGGCGGCTTCCTCACCGGCACTATCAAGCCCGGCCAGACCTATACCGGTGATGACGCAAAACGTTTTTCCAAACGGTATAGCGACGAGGCTATCAGGAAAAACCAGCCCCTTCTGGAAATCCTGGATAAGATGTCCAAGAAAAAAGGCTGCACCTATGCCCAGATGGCCATTGCCTGGCTGATGCATATGGGAGAGAACATCGTCCCCATCCCCGGAATGATGAATGAAAAGATGATCCGGGAAAACTTGGACGTAGCCAAAATCCAGCTCTCTCCTGAAGAAATGGCGGAAATTAACGCCAGTATCGATAAATGTGACCTGTATACCGAATGGGATGAGGACTGCGTGGTCAAATTGAAGAAGGTATTGAAAGAGGAAGGATACGAGCCTGGCAAGAAGAGCTGGGGATACGACTGATGATGGAGAATTGACCCTTTTCTCATGATATAGAAGGCGGCGCTGGAAGGTGGCCGCCTTCTTGTTTTTTAGATGGTGTTGAGATATAATCAAATGGAAAAACCAAAGCGTCAGTATGGGGGATAGTTCCATGTCTTTTTTATTGAAGGACCAAGCATATGATAAACTGATTCAACTCATTAATGAGGGCAAACTGCAATATGGGGAAACCTATTCCCTAAACGCCCTGTCAAAAAATCTGGAAATGTCCAGAACCCCAGTGCGGGACGCGATCCAGAAGCTGGCAGATGAAAAACGGATTGATGTCCTTCCCAGCAGGGGAATCCGACTGCATCAGATGTCGACGGAGGAACTGACTCAACATTACCATTTTAGCACCGCAATTGAAGGGTATTGTGCCGCCAGCCTGGCCGAAAACCGGGAGGCGGATAGCCAGCAGGGGTGTCTCCATAGAATGCGGGAAATTGTTGCTGGCATGTGGGAATTGGCTGATTCTGACCAAGAGTTTGAAAAATTCTTTTCTATGGATCAGCAGTTTCATCGGGAACTTTTGGAATCCTTAGGGGACCCGTATTTCAGCAGTCTGCAAAATTCCCCTATGGGGTTCTTCAATCATCCGGAGCTGCAGCAAATGACAGGAAGAATTTCCCGAAAGGATATTTGCCAGTGCCATCAGGTGATTTTGGACGCAGTTTTGGAAGGTGACTCCTCAAAGGCATATAAAGGGGTAATGAACCATGCGGCTTTGATGTACCGTACCCTATTGTAAAGAAATCACAGTTTTTTCTGTTTGATGAGTGAAGAGGGGCCTACTATATGTCTGCCAGCCTGGAGAAAGAGAGAATAAAATGCTTCGTGGAGACGGGTACAAAACAGCTATCCGTTTTGAATAAAATCTAACAGAAAAGAATTGACAATTGTACTTTTAAGTGGTAAAGTGATAACAAACCAATGAGGAAGAGCAAGTAACTTCAGTGATGCTTTCCAGAGAGCCGCGGAAGGTGAGAGCGCGGTATGACGGAGCTGGAGCGAATGGGCTTTCGAGGGCGAGTTGAAACATCAAGTAGGCGAGCCGGAGAGCAGACTCCGTTATCAAAGAAAGCATACATTTTTGTGTGCATGAGAGGATACAGTGAACTGTATCAAGCCGGGTGGTACCGCAGGAGTTTATCAACAGCTCTTGTCCCTGCAAAAAATGGCAGGGACAAGGGCTTTTTCTTTTGTGGAGGAAAGCAGAGAAAGGAGAGAAAGTAAATGAAACTGGAAAATTATGAGGTACATCTTCCCAATTATTCTATTGGGGATCACATTTACGACAAAATCGGGCCGGTATGCGAATCTTACGGAGAAAAGGTGCTGGTGATTGGAGGAAGAAAAGCGCTGGCAGCCGCCTATGACAAAATCGAAACCTATGTGAAACAGACAAAGCTGAAAATCATCGGGAAAGAGATTTACGGAGAAAACTGTACCTATGATACCGTTGAGAAACTGCGGCAGATGCCGGTATATCAGGAAGCGGACATGGTGTTTGGCGTAGGCGGCGGAAAAGCGCTGGATACGGTCAAATGCCTGTGCATTACAGACGACAAACCGGTTTTTGCATTTCCCACCATTGCGTCCAACTGTGCGGCCTGTACGTCTGTTTCCATTATGTACAATGAAGACGGCACTTTTTTGAAGCCTCACTTTTTCATCCGTCCGGTTATGCATTCGTTTATTGATACGGAGATTATCGCAAAGGCCCCAAGCCAGTATATGTGGGCCGGTATTGGCGATACCTATGCCAAATATTATGAAGCCATGATTTCCTCCAGAGGGGAACGGCTGGAACATTTTACCTCCCTTGGCGTGGCGGTCAGCGTCATGTGCCGGGACCCGCTCATCGATTACGGCAGAAAAGCATTGGAGGACCACAAAAAAGGGCTTTGCACCTATGATGTGGAGCAGGTGGTTCTGGCTATTGTGGTGACAACGGGAATCGCCTCGATTTTTCTGACCAAGGACTTTACGCCGGACTACAACAGCGGTTTGGCACATGCAATATTTTATGCTATGACGTCTTACCCTGTCATTGAAGAAAAGCATCTTCACGGGGAGGTAGTGGGGTTTGGAGTGCTCCTTGCCCTTTTGGTGGACCGCCAGTTGGAAGAGTTTGAAAAAATCTATCAACTGAACCGTTCGGTAGGGCTTCCCGTTTCGTTGGAAGACATCGAAATTACGGAAGAACAGTGGAAGGAATGTATGGAGCGGATTCCGGACATGTCGGACATCGCCCATTATCCGTATCGTGTTACAAAAGAAATGCTGGAAGAAGCGATGAATCAGTTAAAAGAAAGGGTGAGAAAAGACCATGAAGAAGGCTAAGACGGGGGCCGCCATTCTGGGAGTATCTTTCGTGTGGTTTACCACACATTTTGGAGGCGGTTTTGCTTCCGGCGCGCAGATTTACAGTTATTTTGTCAGATATGGCGCCTGGTGCCTGATTATGCCGGTGCTGGCTATGCTGTATAATATGGTGTTTTTTGCCTATAGCCTTCGGTTTGCAAGAAAACATCAGGTGTACGATTACCGTTCCTACAATAATGCATTTTACGGGAAATTTGCACCGGTGTTTTCCAATCTCTTCGAGGTGCTGTATATCTGTGTCATGTGTGTAGCTCCGGCGGTGGCCTTTGCAACGGGAGGCGCTACATTAAGTGAACTGACGGGAATCCCATATCTGTTGTGCACTGTCCTAATCGGAGTTTTTATCTTTGTGGTGGCTATTTTTGGAACAGACCTGGTGCGGAAAGTGGCTTCGGTATTGTCCATTTGTATTATCGCCGGGTTGATTGTTGTGTATGTTCCCAATATTATTTCCAACTTTTCCGGCATTACCGATGCAGTAAACAGCATGAACACGGCGCAGCTGTCTCTGGGGGACGCCCTGTATTCCGCTTTTCTATATGGCACCTTCCAGCTCTCGAATATTGCGGTGTTTGTACAGCATGGAAAATCGTTTAAGACCCCAGGCGACGCGGTGAAAAGTATGGGCGTGGGTTTTGTGGTCAACTCTCTGATGATGGTAATGGTCGTACTGGGCCTGATGACGGTTTACACCAATCCCGACGCTGCCGGGCAGAGCGTACCCACACTGTTTATGGTACAAAACGGAGTGGGTGCTTCCTTTATGACGCCGCTGATTTCCATTCTGATTATTCTGGGAGCGGTATCCACGGCGGTGAATATGGTGGCAGCCATGGTAAAGCGGATTTGTGGGGAATCAAAAGAGGACGAAGGAAAGAAAGAGAAAGCAAGATTTCACATTACCAAAAAAGAAGTCATTGCGGCCCTTGCCTGCTGCGTGGTGGATTTTGGAATCGCCCAGTTCGGTTTGCTGAACCTGATTCAGAAAGCCTACAGCGGAATTGCTTATCTGGCAATCCCGGTGATTTTGATTCCGTATATTATCCATATGATTGCAACAAGAATGGATACCAAATAAACATACAGAAAAGGGAGATGGGCTGCAAAATGTGCAGAACCATCTCCCTTTTTTACTTTCAAAACTATGGGGCGAGACAAAAAACATAATACATATATGATCACCAGCCCGACAGGATGACAGGCCGAAAACTTTTCTGTCTGTGCAGGGAAACTTATCGGCTGGTTACTCGGATTCTACCAATTGTATGGTAACCGTAAAGGAATCATCCGACCAATCTGAAGGGCCATCAACGGATGTAAACTCATGTTCAAAAGTATAGGTTTCCCCTGCTTGCAGCGCGAATTCTTTCCAGCCATTGTCAAATCCATACCCCTTGCCTGCATCAGCACGACCTTGTAATCCACATACATTTCCGTATTCGTTATACAAATACCCGGTCAGTTGTATTTCAAAAAAACTGTCATTTGGGTTTTGAATCAGATTATCTATTTCTTCTGGTGATAGTTCAATTGGGAAGTTCCCCCTTGTACCCACTAACTTCCATTTCATAATAGTCCCCCTCCTATATCATCATGCTTTTTTCTATCTTATCACAATTCTAAATGTTTGGAAATAGTACATTTTCCTCCATTCGTTGTCAAGGAATTTAGGAGCGTACCTGTGTTTCCCATACATCTATTTTTCATGGAAAGCTATGCGGAAATCCAAACTTGTGTTATGATAAACACACGGGACCCCGTCTCCCCATTCTGCCGGTATCAGGGTTCGCAGGAGCCCTGTCTGCAGCTGTCATTTCGGAATCAGAAGTTTTCATAAGCGAGCTGAACCATATGCATGTTACGATAAAGCGAAAAACGTATTCCGGCATGGAAGAATATCCGCTGCCAAAAGAAAAAATCGGGCCGCTGGAATCCGACTGCCTCAAACACTATGATAAAAAAATCGCGGACTTGGTCTGCCTCTTTCTGGACGAGGAAAGCGCAGTACAAGGAATTACCACGCCGGAAAAGCTGTTTGAACAGGAACGCACCCGGAATTTTGCCAATGGAAAGGCCCTGTACGGGTATACGGCCACACTGGAAAATGGCGCACAGCTGACGGCGGCTCAGATTCAAAACATATTCCATTATATTTGGAAAAACTATCTTTTCTCAGAGTCAACCGGCATGGATGTTCGGATGATGCAGCTTTTCCGTGAGATTCAAAAAACGGAGGACCCGGACGAGCTGTTGTTTTGGTCATTCCGTTTTTGCGCATGGGGAGAGTATGATAACATGCTTCCTTATACCTTGTACAGATGCATTGTTGACGAAAGGTTTGTACGGTTTTATAATCATTATCCAGAATGGCAAAAGGAATTTCTTTGTATGGAATAATACGGAGAAGTGTGGAAAAGAAATACAGGATTTATAAGGAGTTATCAAAAGATGATCAAAACACTTTTTGTTTGTCACGGCAGTATCTCGGAAAGTCCTGAAAAAGCCTAACATACCAATGGTTTTGCGGCTCAAAAAGGTGCTTACTACACCACGACTACACCATTTTTGAAAGAGCCTTGATATGACCATTTTTTAACAGGAGGTGGGCCTTTGCTGCGGCAGATCCGCTATTTTCAATCCGTTGTGCGCAACAACAGCTTTTCCGAGGCGGCAGAAGAATGTCATATTTCCCAATCGGCCATATCCCAACAGATCAAGGCGTTGGAAAAGGAACTGGGATTTCCTCTGTTGGAGCGGAAAAACCGGAAATTTGTGCTGACGCCTGCCGGGGAACATTTTTATAAGAAAAGTCTGGTTTTGGTTGCCGATTACGAACAGATCTGTCGTGAATCCGCCAGAATCGCCCGAGGGGAGGACGCCGTTCTGAAGATCGGCTTTCTTCGCAGCTACAGCAGCCCGGAATTTCGCCAGGCGCTGGAGGAATTTTCCGCCCGATACCCCGGCATTTCGGTCCGGCTTCTGTACGGCAACCACGAGGAGCTGTTCACGCTGCTGCGCACCGGCGGAGCGGACCTGGTGCTGAACGACCAGCGCCGGGCTTTCTCCGACGAGTATGTCAACCTGATTCTGACCACCAGCCCGCTGTATATCGAGCTGTCCGCCCGCAATCCCGTGGCCGCTTTGCCGTCGGTCACGGCCCAGGAACTGAAAAACATTCCCTGTATTCTGGTGGCCTCTCAGGAACAGCAGGCCAACGAGAAGGAATTCTACCAGACAGTTATCGGGATTCCGAGTGAAATCCTATATGCGGAAACCCTGGAGGAAGCCCGCATGATGGCTCTCAGTGGACAGGGCTTTTTACCGGTGGAAGGTGACAGCGAGGCCATAGCCTTCGGCGCATCCTTGCGCCGGGTCCCGCTGTACCGCGGTAAGAAACAAATTGCCCGCAATTATTGCCTGTTCTGGAAAAAGGAGAACTCTGGCTATTACGTGGAAACATTTTCCTATATACTGCGCCAAAAATTTGAATAGACCCTCCGGTTTCATGGCTGCTCTCGCTTTTGCGAGGGCAGCTTTTTCGTATAAGATAAACTTATCATTTAGAGTCAAAACAGAAATTGATTGCGCCGTCAGACCCCTTTATAATGGGGATCAGGATATAAAACTAAGCGCTGCGGAACAGATGGATGCGGCGCAAGAATGGAAAATTGAGGTATAGATATGGCGAAACTGATTGCATTTTACTCCCGGGCCGGAGAGAATTATTTTGGCGGCCAATACCGCACCGTGACAGTGGGCAACACCGAAAAGGTGGCAAACCAGATTGCGGCAGAAACAGGGGGAACACTATTCAAAATTGAGCAAAAAGTCCCCTATGCAGTGAACTATGAGGCCTGCATCCGGCAGGCCAAGGCGGACCAGCAGGCCAAAGCTCGGCCGGAACTGGAAACGCTTCCCGGCAGTCTGGACGGCTATGATGAGATTTATCTGGGCTATCCCAACTATTGGGGGGATTTGCCCATGGCGGTTTACACTTTTCTGGAAGCCTTCGACTGGACGGGCAAGATCCTCCACCCCTTCTGCACCCACGAGGGCAGCGGATTAAGCGGGACCGAGAGAAAGATCGCCGCCGTCTGCAAGGGAGCCCGTGTAACCCCGGGGTTGGCCATCCGAGGTTCCGACGTGGATGCCAACACCGGTACCGTGCGGGCGTGGACACAGAAAACCCTGCGGTGAGAGAAAGGAAGATTCCTATGAAAAATGTAATGGTATGGACCGGTGCCGGACAGATCGGCATGGCCATTGCCCGGCGGATGGGCTGTGGAATGAAAATTGTTGTCGGGGATAAGAAACTGGAGAACGCCCAGACCATCGCCAAAATCATGAACGATGCCGGGTATGATGTTGTGCCGCTGGAGATGGACCTCTCCAGCCGGGCGTCTATTCGGGAGCTGATTGCCGAAGCGCAGCAATTCGGTGACATCACCATGCTGGTCAATGCTGCCGGTGTTTCCCCCAGCCAAGCACCCATCGAAGCCATTCTGAAGGTGGACCTGTATGGTACCGCTGTACTGCTGGAGGAAGTGGGCAAGGTTATTGCGCCCGGAGGCGTGGGAGTGACCATCTCCAGTCAGTCCGGTCACCGTATGCCCGCGCTGACCCCTGAGCAGGATGCACAGCTGGCCTGCACCCCCACTGAGGAACTGCTGGAGCTGCCGCTGCTCCAGCCGGAGAACATCCGGGACACCCTGCATGCCTACCAGTTGGCCAAGCGCTGCAACGAAAAGCGAGTCATGGCCGAGTCCGTCAAGTGGGGTGCCAGAGGGGCCCGCATCAACTCCATTTCGCCGGGCATCATTGTCACCCCGCTGGCCATCGACGAGTTCAACGGCCCCCGTGGAGACTTCTACAAGAACATGTTTGCCAAGTGCCCCGCCGGACGGCCCGGCACGGCGGACGAGGTGGCCAATGTGGCGGAACTGCTGATGAGCAGCAAGGGAGCCTTTATCACCGGTTCCGACTTTCTCATCGATGGCGGCGCAACAGCTTCTTATTTCTATGGACCGTTGAAACCTTAAGATTTCGACGTCTTTCAGAAGGCAAGGGTTCAGAATAGACCAGCCAAAAAGGAGAAAGCCTTTTCATGGCTTTCTCCTTTTTTGCTTACCCGGTTGCCAGTTCTCAGAGCCGTATGTGCAGCGAAGGGAGAACCTTTTTGGAAAGTGATTCGTACGATCTGGCTTGTTTTCTTAAGCATAAAGATAACCCCTGGCTTAGCCGGGGATTTTAACTCAAAACATGATTGACAAAAACTCATCTGAATTTTTCCGCTTTTTTTAATGCTTTAATATATTGATTTTTCACGCCACTTTCGTTTTCTTTTGCACATAAATCAGAAATCTGTTTGAATAAGGGGCTCTTAGCGTAATGAGGAATCATAATAATACGAGATAATGCATAAGCACTTGCCCATCTAATTACTGTGCCATCATTTCCCGCGTTTTGCAATAAAGCAGTTATCGCATTCTCAAGTTTAGTTGGAAATTTATTTGCAAGATTCCCTACAATTCTGGAAGCTTCCCGTTTGCAGGAATTATCAGAAGATAAAATATATTTTTCTGCCAAATCCAGATACTCTGGTTCTAAAGTAAACTCTTTGGAGCGACTTACTTCTTCAACGGCTTCGAGCAAAAGTGAAATATTTTTTTCAGGCAAAGATTCACAAGCCTCTGAAATTATTGAAAAATTGACTTCGCGATTGATAATTGCTTCAACAATGGAATTTCTCTTTTCTAAACGTTTTAATGATTTGTTATTCAGTATTTCTGTGATAGTCATTCTTAATTTCTCCTAAAAAGTAAAATCATGCATTTTTACACTTGCGGTGGAGAAATGCATTGCGGGCGGCAAGTCCACCGGAGAGGATGAAAGCGAGTCTTGCGTTCCCAAGAAACAGTCTGCTTTTTCGTCTCATCATCAATTCCATAGTGATTTTACCATAAGAGTGCGAATAAATCTATCGTCTGACAATGAAAACGCCCTAACGGTTTCCCGCTGCTCAGACAATCTCGTTCAACCGTTTTCCTTCAGTTTGTTGCATCAAAACGCCATGCTGTGTCGCCACCATTCAAAGAACGCTGAAGAAACTGGATGAAGCCGGACCGTTGGAACGGAAAAGGGGCGGGGGTCTCCGCTGACAGTGACCGGTATGTAAAGCTGCCGCCTGACTGAATAATTCATTGAGCAGATGGCTTCCATCTGAAATTTGCGGTGGGAAAGGCTGTCTGAATATGGTACAATCAAAGTGTTATAGTAAGGTTCTTTTCAGCACAGCAAGGCGTTTGACGATGTCAAGAAGCACGTATTATCAATTTATTTCTGGCTTGTGAAGGAATGTATAAGAGATGACCAAAATACTTTTTGTTTGCCATGGGAGTATCTGGACAGCACATGAATAGAGGCCAGAAATCCTTGATTTTACTGGACTTTCTCAAATGACCACTGGGAATTTACTACTTATTTAAATTTATGGCATTTTTCAATAGCGCAGTTACTACTTTGCAGACTATCGTTGTGGGCCTCGGCGGTGCGCTGTGTGTCTGGGGCGGCATCAACCTTCTGGAAGGTTACGGGCAGGATAACCCGGCCAGCAATGCTCGTGTGCCATAAAGTAACATCCCAGAATTTGATAGACAGTGGCCCGCTATTCCTATTCACAAAATGGTTTTCAAGCGTTATAATAATGTTTTGATTGCAGTTTTTGCGTTGATTTCATTGACTTTGAAATCTGCCCATGTTACAATAGGATTGCTTGTCAGAGGACTTGCAATCAAATAAGATTGTTGAAGTGGGATAAGTCTGTTTGGGCTTTATCCCACTTTTTTGCGCGGTGGGGTAAGGCCAAAAGGCTTTATCCCACTTCCTTTTATGTTGTGGAGGTGTCTTTATGAGTGCAAAAACAAAATCTTTATTTGGTTACATTTTCCCTGCAGTGGGTGGATTGTTTGTAACCTATCTTTACAATGTCGTCGATGGCATTTTTGTAGGTCAAGGTGTTGGGGCAGCGGCATTAGGCGCTGTTAATATTGGTGTCCCATTTATTACTTTTGTCGTCGCAATCGCGGCAATGTTTCCGATGGGCGGCGCAACGGTTGTCGCTATTCGAATGGGGAGAGGAGATAAAGACGGGGCAAACCGTGCTTTTATGACGGCTTTTTCCCTTACCCTTTTTATATCACTTATTCTTTTGATTATAGGGATGGTGTTTTCGCAGCAGATTGTAGACATAAGCGGCGCAAGGGAATTAAGCAAGGAAATGCGGGAAATGTCAGCAGATTATTTGTTCTACTATTCTGCATTCTCTGTTCCCATGCTTATGAGTACCTGTCTTTCTGTCTTTGTGAGAAACGATGGTTCACCGACTCTTTCCTTTGTCGGAATGTGCATAGGTGCAGTTGCAAACATTTTTTTGGATTGGCTGTTTATTTTCCCATTCGGTATGGGCGTGATCGGCGCGGCGGTTGCTTCGGGATTAGGACAGATTTTTTCGATGATGGTTCTACTTTCTCACTTTGCAAGGAAAAAGGGAGAACTCCGTATTCAATTATTCAAGATAGATTTTTCGTTGATTAAAAAAATCTGTAAACGCGGCGTGCCGGAAGCGGTTACTCAACTTACAACTCCTGTGACTGCGCTCTGCTATAACCTTATGTTAGCGCGCCTGATTGGGGATATTGGAGTATCAACTTTCAGCGTTTTAAGTTTTATCTATTCGCTTGCTAACGCTGTCCTTTCTGGTGTAGCACAGGGATTGCAGCCTCTTTGGGGGCATTGCTATGGAAAACAGGATACAGAAGAAATAGGCTGGTATTTTCGTTGCGGCATTATAATCAACAGCATTTTGTCGGTTTTTATTTATGGAATTTTGTTCGTGTTCGATACGCCTGTCATTCGAATTTTTAATCAGGACACAGAACTTGTGCAGACCGCTTCGGCTGCCTTGCCGTTATTTAGCCTGTCATTTATTCCTATGGCAATCAATTTAATTTATACAGCCTATCTTTTTTCTACAAAGAGGACGGGAGCGGCTGACATGATAGCCATCAGTAGAGGAATTGTGGTAAAAGCACTTGCTATTTTTGCTATTCCTATGCTCTTTGGCGTAAATGCGATTTGGGTTGCGCCGCTTGTCGCAGAAATCGTAACACTAATACTCGCCATTTGGTTGAATAAAACAACTCCGCTTATTTATAAATAGAAAAGCCAGCCGAGCCAGTCAACGGTCAAGATGAACGGCGCGTATACGCCGCCCTTGCCCTTTTGCCGGAGCAGACGCAGAAAGAAATTTTCCGTTACTATTTCCTGCGCCAGCCGCAGCGCGTGATCGGCGTACATATCGGCCGGACACGCAGCACAGCGGGGCGGTATATCCAACTTGCCTTGCAGCGATTACGGTGGCTCATGGAGGGGAAAGACCATGAGTAAACTTCTCCCCTATGAAATAATCGTCAAGGCGCATGAGGGCGACCCGGACGCAATCGACACCGTTCTTTCCCACTACGCCGAATATATCCGCTACTGTTCCAAAGTACACGGGCATGTCAACGCCGAGGTTGAGGAATATGCGAAGCAGCAGCTAATCGCCGCGCTATTCAATTTTTGCTTTGACCGATAAGCAAAGAACGAACACCGGCTGTCATTAGCGGTTTTCCCCAGTAAGTTTACAATTCATCTATTCTCGAAAACAGCCGGGTATGGTATGAATAAAGCCAGTGACAAATTGAAAGTTGTAGGGGTGATAAAATGAAAAAAGGTATACAGTTGCTTCCGATGGAAGAAGATGACCGAGAACAGTTCATTTTAGATAATCAGAAGACCTTTAACTATGGAGCTATGGAGGAGTTTGGTTGTAGAGATAATCACTTTGAAGAAAATGGTCAAATCATTTCACGAGAGACAATCGAACAGTCTATTGCTCAAGGAAAGGCTTATCGTATTATACTTGATGATAAAAAAGTTGGTGGTGCTGTAGTTAAAGTTGACGGAGAGAAAGGATATTTAGACTTGCTATTTGTTTCGCCAAATGTTCATAGTAAGGGAATTGGATATACTGCATGGTGTCAAATAGAAAAACTCTATTCGGAAGTAAAAATTTGGGAGACGGTAACACCATACTTTGAACAGCGTAATATACATTTCTATGTAAATAGATGTGGATTTCATATTGTTGAATTTTTTAATAAATTCCATCCTGACCCGAATGAGCCAGAAATGGATGTTGAAGAAATTGATGAGCAATTTCCAAATGGGATGTTCAGGTTTGAAAAGAGAATAGATTAAATCCTAATTTATCGAGCCAACCTGCCCCGAACCTTCAAAACTGAATACCAGCCGCCCACCGGCGGCCAGCGAAAGCAGCAAGTCTTGAAAAAGATTTGCTGCTTTTTTGTTGTCCGGCTCCGTTCCCGGCCATTTTGACCCCTTCCGCTTGTAGTAGTAAGTGAGGGGGTAATTTTTCTGCCCTGGTATTTGGCATTTGAGGCTTCTTACCCGTAGTAGAGAGCAAAGAGAAAGGCTTTCTCCAGAATCGGGTAGAAACCATTGCGTCCGGTATCATTTTAGCGAAAGCGGGCAGGAATGCCCTTTGCAGGATTAGTAGTAGCAGAAAAAGAGAAACAAATTTTTGTGGTTGCTATTTTCTGAAAAAGCGGCGGACGGAAGTGAAGAAAGGTTTGCAGTCACAAAGAGCAAGTTTCTACCACGGTGCCAAAATCCGAAGTCATGGAGATGTGCCACCGGGAGGGGCTTTACCAAATCGATCTCTTGAATGGCAGCAAGAACCGCGTCACGGAACGGGAGTATTGGGCGCAGAAAAAGGGACAGGCCGCGCTGGACAAGCAGAACGCCATGATTGCAGGCGGTATCACGCCCCGGCAGACCAAGTTTGAAACGAACAAGGAAAAGCTGCGGCAGACCATACGCGCCGCGCTTTCTGCTGCGACCTCATTCGAGGACTTTTCCTCTCTGCTGCTGCGGGAGGGCGTAACCGTCAAGGAGAGTCGGGGGCGGCTTTCCTACCTCACTCCGGACAGGACAAAGTCCATTACCGCCCGGAAGCTGGGCGACGATTTTGACCGCGCTGCTGTCCTTGCCGTTTTGGAGCAGAACGCCGCCAGAGCCGAGATAGCCGCCCCCAAACCGGGCGGTGTGCAGCGGTTTGTAGACATAGCCGCCAAGAAAGCCCTGAAAAAGGGCATACCCGACTACTCATGCAAGGAGGGCAAGAGTTTATGAAGAATAAGCTGAACGCAATGATTGATACCATATCGATCACCACACCGGAGCGATCGGACTACACCGGCGAGGACGGTTTGCTGTACTGCGGCAAGTGCCACAAGCCAAAAGAAGCCTACTTCCCGGAGGGCAAGGCATTGTTTGGGCTTGACCGCCACCCGACAGAGTGCGACTGCCAGAGAGCCGCCCGTGAGGAACGGGAAGCCGCCGAACAGCGGCGCAGGCACCTTGACACCGTGGAGGAAC
>JAHZDE010000005.1:138501-209686 GCA_019422525.1 Clostridiales bacterium | reverse complement strand
ACCTCTCGGATGCGAACCGAACGCTCTCCCAGCTGAGCTACAGGCCCATATATTTTTCTGCAACGTGATTGATTATAGCATATTTGTAGATAGTTTGCAACCGGTTTTTACAAAAAATAGAAAGGAGACGAGCGGATTCGCAATCATTTTTCCTGTTCGCGGAGGACAGGATATGATATGATGGAAAGCAGAAAATGATTTGTAGAGGAGTTTGTCGTGAAAGGATGACAGAGGATAAAATGGAGATAAAAATAAGATTGCCCCGCCCGGTAGAGAAGCTTTTTGAAAAGTTGGAGAAATCAGGATATTGTGCAGTAGCAGTTGGCGGCTGCGTCCGGGACAGCCTGATGGGAAAAATGCCCCATGATTGGGATATGGCGACTTCAGCTACGCCGGAAGAGATGAAACAGGCTTTGTCAGATATACGGCTGCTGGAAACGGGAATCCAGCACGGGACATTGACAGCGCTGACTGACGGGATGCAGGTGGAAATTACCACGTTTCGCAAAGACGGAAGTTATGGCGATGGACGTCACCCGGATAGCGTAACCTTCAGCCGTCGGTTAGAGGATGATTTGGCAAGGCGGGATTTTACGGTGAACGCCATGGCCTATTCCGCCAAAACGGGGATGGTGGACCTTTTTGGCGGTCAGGAGGATTTAAAAAATCAGGTGCTGCGCTGTGTAGGGGAGCCAGAAAAGCGTTTTTGTGAAGATGCCCTACGGATTGCCCGTGCCATGCGGTTTTCGGCGGTGTTGGGGTTTGATATAGAAGAAAAAACGGCAGGCGCTATGGTATCCCTGCGGGAAAGGCTTTCACTGGTAGCGGTAGAGCGCATTTGGCAGGAATGGAGAAAGCTATTGTGCGGCCCTCGGGCAGCTGTCGTGCTGCGGGAGTTCGCACCGATTGCCTGTCAGGTGATTCCAGAGCTGGAGGCGTGTATGACATGTAAACAGCACAACCCGCACCATTTTGGAACCGTGTGGGAGCATACTCTGGCGGCTTTGGAGAATTCAAAACCGGAACTGCCAGTACGGCTGGCGGTTTTGCTGCATGATATTGGTAAGCCAAGATGTTTTTCTCTGGACGAAAGCGGCATCGGCCATTTTTACGGCCACGCCGCCGAAAGCGGCCGGATGGCGGGGGAGATTTGCCGCCGCTTACGGATGGACAATGCAATCCGCACACGGGTAACCACGCTGATTTGCTATCACGACGGGCCCATTATCGGTAACGAAAAGCTGTTGCGCCGCCGTCTGCGTCAGCTGGGCGAGGAGGCGTTTTTTCAGCTGCTGGAAGTGCAGAAAGCCGATACTATGGGGCTGGCAGAACCCTACTGTTCTGAGCGCCTGCCCCTTCTGGAAGAAACCCAGCGGAAAGCCCATGAAATTCTGGAAGAGGGCGCCTGCTTTTCCATGAAGCAGCTGGCGGTTTCCGGAAAAGAACTGATGGCGGCAGGCATAAAACCAGGACCGGAAATGGGAAAGATTTTGCACCGGCTGTTAGAGGCGGTATCGGAAGGAGAAATCGACAATAACTTGGTGGATTTGCTGAATTTCGCCCAACAAATTCGTAAAAAGGAATAATGTTTTGTTCATCATGTTGATTTTTTGCAGGGCTGTGGTATAATAGGTATGGAAGGACTGCCGGGTTGTTCCGGCAGTTTTTCTTTTCCGAATTTTTTATTCATCAGCACCCCGGCAAAGTTTTTGCCGGGCAGCAAAGGAGTTTTTCAACATGTGGGCATATGAATCCGTATTTTATCAAATTTATCCGCTGGGTTTCTGTGGTGCGCCCCTTTCCAATGATGGCGTGCTGGTTCCCCGTATTCAAAAAGTAAAGGAATGGATTCCTCATCTGCAAAAGCTGCATATTGGGGCCATTTATTTCTCCCCGGTGTTTGAATCCGACAACCACGGCTATGATACCCGGGATTATACGAAAATTGACTGCCGGCTGGGCAGCAATCAGGATTTTAAGGAAGTCTGTGATGCGCTGCATGAAGCAGGAATCCGGGTTGTGCTGGACGGCGTATTTAATCACGTGGGCCGCGGATTCTGGGCGTTTCAGGATGTGCTGCACAATCGGGAAAGCTCCCCTTACCGGGACTGGTTCCATATCAATTTCGGCGGGAACAACGGATATAATGACGGTTTGTGGTATGAAGGCTGGGAAGGACACTTTGAGCTGGTCAAGCTGAACCTGCGGAATCCGGCGGTGGTGGACTATCTGCTGAACTGTGTACGGGGCTGGGTAGAGGAGTTTGATATTGACGGCCTGCGGCTGGATGTGGCCTACTGTCTGGAACTGGATTTCCTGCGCCGTCTGCGCAGCTTCTGCGATGGGCTGAAACCTGACTTTTTCCTGCTGGGCGAAATGCTCCACGGTGACTACAACCAGCGTATGAATGACCAGATGCTTCACAGCGTTACCAACTATGAATGTTATAAGGGGCTGTATTCCAGCTTCAACTGTATGAATATGTTCGAAATCGGTTTTTCCCTGAATCGGCAGTTCGGGCCGGAAAACTGGACACTGTACAAGGGAAAGCATCTCTTTAATTTTGCCGATAACCATGATGTTACCCGTCTGGCCAGTATCCTGACCGAGCCCCGGCACATGAAGCCTTTGTATGGGATGCTGTTCGGTATGCCCGGAATTCCCTGCATCTATTATGGCAGCGAGTGGGGAGCAGAGGGCAAAAAACAGGATGGCGATCCGGCACTGCGTCCCTGTTTTGAAAAACCGATAGAAAATGATTTGACCGAGTGGATTGCCGCTTGTGCCAAGGCGTTTTCTTCCAGCAAGGCGCTGCAATACGGCGGTTATAAAACGGTGATGCAGCAGAACCACCAGTGGATTTTCGAGCGGAAATTTGAAGACCAGCGGGTTCTGGTAGCCATCAATGCGTCCTCCGAACCCTATCACGCTCATTTTGATGCCCAGGCAGGCCGCGCCCGGGATTTGATTACCGGAGAGGTCCACGACTTTGGCGGAGGAAGCGAGCTGCCGCCCTTCTTTGCCGCTTTCTGGGAAATCTTCTAATGGTTACAAACGAATTCCGAAAAAGGGTGTATGAAATCACCGCCCGGATTCCTCGGGGAAAGGTGAGCTGTTACGGTCAGATTGCCTTTCTTGCGGGGCATCCCCGGGCAGCCAGAATTGTGGGGGCACTGATGCACACGGCACCATCTGATTTGCCTTGTCATCGGGTGCTGTATAAAGACGGTTCCCTGTGTCCCGGTGAAGTTTTCGGTGGGCCTGCCCGCCAGCGGGAAATGCTGGAAGAGGAAGGCGTTGCATTTTTACCGGATGGGCGGGCGGATATGAAAAAATATTTGTGGCATCCCCAGTGGGAAGAATAAGCGGGGTGTTGCTTTTCAGCCGGAAATCCCCTATAATATGGACATGAATTCTAAGCCAGACAATAGGGGAGGAATGTACAGTGCCGGAGATGATTTGGCAGGACCGCAAGCGCTTTATGGGGTTGCCCATTACGTTTACCAAATATGGAATGTCCGAAGACCGTCTTTTCGTAAGGAAAGGGTTCCTCAATCTGACTTCCGATGAAATTTTGCTGTACCGGGTGCGGGACATCAGTCTGCGCCGTTCGCTGGGCCAGCGCATTTTCGGTGTGGGGAGTGTGATGGTGTACTCTTCTGACCAGACCACTCCTGCATTGGAGCTTCGCAATATCCGCAACAGCGAGGGAGTGAAGGAAATCCTTCACCAGCAGGTGGAAAAAATGAAGATTCAGCGCCGGGTTCGTATCGGTGAACTAATGGATACGGATTATGATGGCGAGGATGAGATGCTGGACGACGATGACGATTTATAAGTAGGAATATCGGTCAAATCATATGAAAACAGGGGGTTGCCGGAATGGGCGGCCTCCTGCTTTTTTGTTTTAATAGAAAATTACATTTTACATAGATTTTACATGGTGTTTTCAAATAAAAAAGTTTGATAAGCATGGGGGTTTATGCTATAATTTCCACATAGAAGAGTTGTTTGAGTTGGTTGCCGTGTACGGATAATAGAAGGAACCAGGTCAGATATATATACCAGAAAGGATTTGGAACGCTTTATGAACAAGAAAAAAGGCAGTAAGAGCGGCGCAGTCATTGACATTGGCTCTCATATGCTGAAAATGCGGATTGCCCAGTTGAAAAAAGGCGAGATCGTGGAAGTTGACCGTCTGGAATATCCCCTTCATCTGGGACATGAAGTGTTTAATGACGGAAAAATCAGCTTTGAAAGCCTGCGGGAGTTATCCGGGATTCTGCATGGATATGTAGAAACGCTGGAGGGATACGGTGTTGACCAGGTACGGGTGGTGGCGACCACGGCACTGCGGGAAGCGAAAAACCGCGCTTATGTGGTGGATCAGCTGAAAATTCAAAATGATTTAACCGTACAGGTGCTGGAAGACGACCAGGAAAAAACATTGATTTATTCGGAAATGCTGCGCTTTTTGCAGGAGTCCGGGGAAGAGTTGGAAGGCAAGGATGCCCTGCTGACATATATCGGAACCGGCAGTATTGGTATTGCACTGTATGACGGGAAAAACGTGATTTATTCCCAGAGTATTCCCGTGGGTTCGCTGAAGCTTCGGGATGTGCTGAATACCGCCGGTGAGGATTCGGAAAATTTCCATGTGGTCATGGAGGAGTATCTGGACGCCATTATGGAAAGAATCGGAAAATCCCTCAAAGATGTACAGGTTTCCAATTTGATTTTTACCGGCAGTGACGTGGGGCTCATTGCCCGCGTGTTTGGCGTGCGGGAAGAGAATAACCGGTATATTCTGAATTTGCAGCAGGTAAATGCCATGTATCAGGAAGTCACGCCTATGTCTCCGGAAAAAATCAGTTTCCGGTTCGGCATTACCGAAGAAGAGGCAGACATCCTATATTCGGCTTTGTCCATTTTTAGTCGACTGGTGCGTTTTTCCAAGGCTCAGTACCTGACCCTTCCGGTTGTGGATTTGTGGGACGGTGTGATGCGGCATATGCTGATTCCCAAGAGTGTGGAGCAGTATCATCAGCACGTGCGTAACAGCGCCATTGCCTGTGCCCAGGCGATTGCCGAAAAGTATGGATGCCCGTCCAATCATTCGGATATTGTCAGAAGATTTGCCATCAAAATTTTTGATAAAACCAAAGCAGTTCACGGCCTGCCTGCCAATTATCGTATGGTGCTTGAGCTGGCGGCAATCCTCCATGACTGCGGCCACTATGTGAATACGAAACTCCACACCCGAAGCTCTTTCGATTTGGTGAAGAATTTTGATGTGTATGGCCTGACCTCCTCCCAGATGCGGCTGATTGCTTATGTGGCCAGCTACAATGAATTTAACACGCCCAGCTTTGAAGAACTGGATTTTTACCGGCTGTCGGAAACGGAAAAGATTTGTGTATCCAAACTGGTTGCCATTTTCCGGTTGGCCAATTCGCTGGATAAATCCCAGCGCCAGAAGTTTGACGATATTAAGGTGAGAATGGAGCACAACCGTCTGCTGGTGACCACAGAGACAAATGAGGATTCTCATTTGGAAAAATGGGCGTTTGCCCAGTGCAGCCCCTTCTTTAAGGAAGTATTCGGGATTGACCCGGAGCTGACGGTTCGCCTGCCGATGATATAATGTTGTATAGTAACAAAGAATAACCCACTGACAGACAAAGAAAGGTCGTGTGATAATGGACCAGACATATCAAATCCCCTATCATAACCGGGAATTAAGCTGGATGGACTTTAATGCCCGTGTGCTGGAAGAAGCCCTGAAAAAAGAAAACCCCTTGATGGAGCGGCTGCGCTTTTTGGCCATTACCGGCTCTAACCTGGACGAATTTTTTATGGTACGGGTAGCCGGCGTAAAGGCCCAAATAAATTCCGGCTATAAAAAAGCCGACGATTCCGGTTTGACGCCGGAGAAGCTGATTGTGCAGCTGGAAGATAAAATCCACGGGTTTATGGAAAGACAGTATTCCTGTTTGTATCGTTCGATTACGCCGGTACTCAAAAAGAATAAAATTTTCTTTGTGGAGCCCAAGGAGATGAATGAAAAGCAAAAGGACTATATCTCCGACTACTTCCACAAAGTTCTGTTCCCAGTGCTCACACCGCTGGCAGTGGATACCAGCCGTCCCTTCCCGCTGCTGGCCAATAAAAGTTTGAACATCGCCGTTCGTCTGAAGGACAGCGACGGGCCGCGGTTTGCCATTGTACAGGTTCCCGGCATTATGCCCCGTTTTCTGGAAATCCCCTGCGAGGATGGACGGGCGTTTGTCCTGCTGGAAGATGTGATTATCTGCCATTTGGACGAGCTATTCGAGCTGCTGGAAATCGAAGCCTGGTGTCCCTTCCGCATTACCCGGAATTCTGATTTGGACATTGACGACGAGGCCCAGGACTTTTTGGACGCCGTGAAACAGTCCATCAAAAAGCGGAAAAGAGGCCGTCCGGTCCGGCTGGAAATCATCCATCACTGCGACAAGGAAATCCGCGAATTCCTGGTGGACATGCTGAAAATGAAGCCTTCGGAAGTGTATGAGTTGGCGGGCCCTCTGGATTTAACCTTCTTCTCCAAGTTCGCCGGAGTCGAAGGCTTTGAGCATTTGTGCTTTGACCCCATCCGTCCGGTATATCCGCCGGCCGATTTCTGGGGCTATGACGATATTTTTGCAGCCATCCGGGAAAAGGACAGAATGGTTCATCATCCCTATGAGAGTTTTTCCTGCGTAGTGGACTTTGCCCAGGCTGCGGCTGAGGACGAAAATGTGCTGGCTATCAAGCAGACCCTGTATCGTGTCAGCGGAAATTCCCCCATTGTAGCGGCGCTGATTCGTGCGGCAGAAAACGGCAAACAGGTCACGGTGCTGGTGGAATTGAAGGCCCGTTTTGACGAGGAAAACAATATTATCTGGGCCCGTAAGCTGGAAAAAGCTGGCTGCCATGTCATCTATGGCCTGACCGGTTTGAAAACTCACTGCAAAATTCTGCTGGTAGTGCGGAAGGAAGAGGATGGTATCCGCCGGTATGTCCATATGGGTACCGGAAACTATAACGATTCCACCGCAAAGATTTATACTGATATCGGCATGTTTACCTGCAAGGAGCCTTATGGAGCCGACGCGTCCTCTATGTTCAACACCATTACGGGCTATTCCCGCCCGCCGGAGTATAACAAATTTGTGGTAGCGCCTCACGGGATGCGCCCGTTTTTCCGCATGATGATTGAAAGGGAAATTGAAAACGCGCAAAAGGGATTGCCCAGCGGAATCACCGCTAAGGTAAACTCCTTGGTGGACCCGGAAATCATTCGGCTATTGTATAAGGCTTCTCAGGCTAACGTCCCCGTAAAACTGATAGTCCGGGGAATTTGTTGCCTGGTTCCTGGTGTACCGGGCATCAGCGAACACATTACCGTTATTAGCATTGTGGGCCAGCTGTTGGAGCACAGCCGTATTTTCCGGTTTGAAAATGCCGGGAACCCAAAAATCTATATGGGCTCTGCGGACTGGATGCCCCGGAACCTGGACCGCCGCGTAGAACTGGTATTCCCCATTGAAGACCCGGATTTGAAAGAGCGCGCTTTCTCCATTTTGGATTTGATGCTGGAGGATACCACCAATGCCCGTATGCAGCTGCCGGATACCACTTATGTGCATGTAGAACGGCGGGGAAAAGTGGCCCACAACTGTCAGCGCGAATTTTCCAAGCTGGCCCAGCAGGCCGTCAAGGGCAAGGAAAAGCTGTCAGAAGAGCATCCTTTTGTGCCTATTCGGAGTGCGGATTTAAAAAATGATTGATATTTTCTCCCAAAAGCGTTACACTGAAAAGAGAGCCTTTGTATAAAATTATTGGAATGGATGTGATTTGGGATGAAACGAGTTGGAATCCTTACCAGCGGCGGAGATTGTCAGGGCTTGAATGCGGCCATTCGCGGCGTAGCCAAAGGGTTGTATGAGTACTATGACAAAGAAGTGGAAATCTATGGAATTCAGGACGGCTATCGGGGACTGATTCAGGGAGAATATAAGCTCATGCAGCGCAGCGATTTTTCCGGAATTCTAACCCTAGGCGGCACCATCCTGGGCACTTCCCGTCAGCCCTTCAAAATGATGCGTCAGATTGAAGAGGATAACGTGGATAAAGTCAAGAACATGAAGGACAACTATAAGAAGATGAAGTTGGACTGTCTGGTAGTGCTTGGCGGTAATGGTACCCACAAAACAGCCAACCTGCTTAGCGAAGAGGGGCTGAATGTGGTGTCTATGCCCAAAACCATCGACAACGATGTGTGGGGAACAGATATGACCTTTGGCTTTACCAGTGCGGCGGAAATTGCTACCAACGTAATTGACTGTATCCACACAACCGCAACCTCTCACGGACGTATTTTCATCGTAGAGGTCATGGGCCACAAGGTAGGCTGGCTCACGCTGGAAGCAGGTATTGCCGGCGGCGCCGATGTGATTCTTTTGCCGGAAATTCCCTATGATGCCGATAAAATTGCCAAGGTGATTCGCCGCCGCAATGACTATGGCAGCTGCTTCTCCATTTTGGCCGTGGCCGAAGGTGCTATTTCCAAGGAAGAGGCCGCTATGGGCAAAAAGGAATTTAAGGCAGCCCGTGCCAACATGCAGTTCCCGTCCATTTCTTACCGGTTGGCCCACGAGCTGGGGGACAGGCTCTCTCAGGAAATTCGTGTGGTAGTTCCCGGACATTTCCAGCGCGGCGGCAGCCCCTGCCCGTATGACCGTGTCCTTTCTACCCGGTTCGGCGCAGCGGCCGCAAAGCTGATTATCAACAAGAATTACGGGAATATGGTAGCCTTGCAAAATGGTGAAATTGTCCCCGTCCCGCTGAAGGAAGTTGCCGGAAAGCTGAAAGCTGTACCGGTGAATTGCAGCAAAATCCAGACGGCAAGGGATATTGGCATTTCCTTTGGTGACTAATAGTAGGTGGAAGGATACCTGGTTATATCTGCCTACGAATTTGAAACATATGGTTTGCAGAATTTTTTGTGGACAGGTTTTGTGATCATCTGCCGCCCGGAGCCGATTCCTCCGGGCGGCTTCTCTTTTCTATACTTTTTGAAATAGAATGGAAAAAGCAGGGCAGACTAACAGGAAAGAGAGGGAAAAGTGTGAAAAAGATTCTGGTGATTTTGGGCTCACCTCGAAAAAGTGGGCATACTACCCAGATGGTGGAGACGTTCTTACAGCCTTTTAGGGAAAAGGAAGATTGTCAGATTGACTTTTTTGACACCTACCGGGAATCCCCTAAGCCTTGTATAGCCTGCGGATGGTGTGCTTCCCATGAGGAATGTGCCATTCATGACAGCTGTGACCGGCTTGACAGGCTGCTTCGGGAATGTGATTTGCTGGTCATCGCATCGCCTATCTATAATCTTTCCTTTCCTGCTCCCCTAAAAGCCGTGATTGACAGGTTCCAGCGGTATTTTGAAGCACGTTTTTCCATGGGAATCAAACCCGCCATTGCCAAACACCGCCTGGCTGTGCTGCTCCTTTCTGCTGGGGCCCAGTGCCCGGAAGGGGAAAGCTATATGGAAAAACAGCTTCTCCAATGCTTTTCTGTTATGAATACTACTCTCCACACCACCCTTTCCTGGATGAATACAGACAAAGGGAAAAGCGGGTGGAAGGAGGCAAAATTGGCTTTAGACAGGCTTTCTCTTGCTATTTCCCGGGAAATGTGGTAAACTTATCTGTAGCACTTTTATGGGAGGCTGAAAACAATGTCAGGCCATTCAAAATGGAACAATATTAAGAGAAAGAAAGAAAAAACCGATGGCGCAAAGGCCAAAATCTTTACCAAAATCGGCCGCGAATTGGCGGTTGCCGTGAAAGAAGGCGGCGGTCCTGATCCGGCTTCTAACTCGAAGCTGAAAGACTGCATCGCGAAGGCAAAGGCTAACAACGTCCCCAATGACAACATCGAGAGAATTATTAAAAAGGCTGCTGGTGACGGCGATGCCGACCGTTATGAGAGCATGGTGTACGAGGGCTATGGCCCCAACGGTGTGGCTGTGATTGTCGAAGCACTGACCGATAACCGGAACCGTACCGCTGCTGATGTCCGCCATTATTTTGACAAGTTCGGCGGAAATTTGGGAACCACCGGATGCGTTTCCTTTATGTTCTCTGAAAAAGGCGTTATCGTCATTGAGCGGGAAGGTCACGACGAGGACCAGGTGATGGAAGATGCACTGGAAGCCGGTGCAGCTGATTTCCAGGCCAACGAGGATATTTTTGAGATTTTCACCGAGCCGGATGATTTCTCCGGAGTTCGGGAGGATTTGGAAGCCAAGGGCTATGAGTTTGTTTCCGCTGAAGTCGAGATGGTGCCCAGCACCTATACCACTCTGACCGATGAGGATTCTATTGTAAAAATGCAGAAGCTGCTGGATGCGCTGGAGGACAATGATGACGTCCAGAATGTCTGGCATAACTGGGATGCGCCGGATTCCGACGAGGACGACGAATAATCCGGCGGCCATATAGGAGGTACGCCTTTATGACTGACAATATCAATCTTTGCATGAATTGTATGGCCGACACCGGCGGCAATGCGATTTGTCCCCAGTGCGGATGGAACACGCAGGAACCGCAGATGCTTCATGCCTTGCCATACAGAACCTGTTTGCAGGGGCGGTATATTGTCGGCCGGGCAAAAAAATCCAATGGCGAGGGGATCACCTACATAGGGTGTGACACCGTGCAGAATACCGTGGTGGAAATTAGGGAGTTTTTCCCTCAGAGCATCTGTCACCGGCAGGAACAGGGAGTAGAAGTACAGGTTTCGGGAGGCAATGAGATTGTCTTTGATGAATCGCTGGCCATGTTCCTCAATTATGCCAGGGAAATCGCCCATATGCGGGATTTATCTGCGATTGTCCCCATTTATGATATTTTTGAAGAAAACCATACCGCATATACCATTTCCGAATGGAGCGAAAGCATCACTTTGCGGTATTTTGTAGAGCGCAGCGGCGGTAGCCTTACCTGGAATGCCGCCCGGCAACTGTTTATGCCGGTGTTGTCGGCGTTAAGCACTATGCACGCAGCAGGGGTAAGCCATTTAGGAATTTCCCCGGAATCCCTGAAAATTATGCAGGACGGAAAAATGCGTCTGGGGGATTTCTGCATTAACTTGGTTCGGCGGATGGATACTGACTTTCCCCCGGACATGGTTCCCGGATGCGCGGCTATTGAGCAGTATGTGATGGATTGCCCGCTGGATGAAGCTACCGATGTATATGGCTTTACGGCTTCGCTGTTTTTTGCTTTGACAGGGGAACTCCCCCGGGACGCTGTATATCGGAAGGATGATTCCCGATTGCTGATTCCCACAGAGCTAGCAAAAAGCCTGCCGCCTCATGTGATTTCTGCACTAGCAAACGGGTTGCAGGTGCGGCCGGAACAGCGTACCAAAACATTCGAGAGACTGCGTGCAGAACTTTCTGCAGCTCCTACAGTAACGTCTACCTTAGAGCAGACCGCGTCCATCCAAAAGCTGCCCCCTGTGCCGAAAAAGAAATCGGACGGAATGCCGGGATTTGTATGGCTTCTGGTGTCCTGTGCAATCAGCTTGGTAGTAATGGCAGTGATTGTTTGGGTTTGGTTCCAGTTCCAGCCTGGTTTATTTAGTTCCGCTGAGGGAGAGGGGGCGGTAACTTCTGTCACCTCTACTGTAAGCAGCGAAGCCTCATCGCAGGATTCATCCGGTATTTTTTCTTCTTCAGAAAGCAGGATGGAAAATATGATTGAGGTACCGGATTTGCGCGGGGAAGTATATGATGACCTTTTGGCAGGCGTATCGGCTTCGGAAGACCCGGAATATACGATTTTACTTTCTCAGCGGGCTTTTAGTACTACTGTGGAAGAGGGAAAAGTGATTTCTCAAGACCCAGCTCCCGGCGAAAGTATGATGCGCGGTGGCTCCATTGTGGTGGTGGTCAGTCAGGGGGCGCCGACTCGTGAACTGCCCCCGGTACAGGGCCTCTCGCTTGCTGAGGCGGCTGAACGGGTAACAAACGAAGGCTTTGTACCTGTGACAGAACGAATCTACAGTGTAGAAATCCCAAAAGGGAAAGTTGTGGGATATAAAAACCACGAAGTTGGGGAACAATTGGCTTATGGTTCTGAGGTAACATTGCTGATTAGTGAAGGCGATGGGACTTCCTCTGAATAATAATATTGATGTTTCTACTTTTTGGTATGCAATCAAAAAGGCGACGCTGATGACACCAGCGTCGCCTTTTTTACTTGTTAATCATGTTAACAGCCGTACAAGTCCTCGATTTCTTCGTCGTCATCGTCAAAATACCGGCTTTCTTTAGAACGGCTGCCTCCAGGCACGCAGAAAAGCCCAATAATCACGCCCAAAGCCATCGTAAGGGCAGCCAATAAAAATGCCGTACTTTTTTTCATGAACAACAAGCCTCCTTTCCCCAAGCAGCAGGTTAATACTCTCATTGTACCCTGAATTTCCGGTGATTGCAAGGGATTTAGGCAAGATTCAAAAGATTGGCAGCATTTTTTCCCAAAATCAAGTCCAGTTCACTGCTGGAAAATCCGCATTTTTCCAGGAAAGCAAGCTCATCACAGGAACGGCTCCAGGGGCTGTCGCTGGCAAACAGGATTTTGTCCAGACCATGGCGGCGCATCATCCGGGCAGCCTGTTCAGGCGTAAGAAAATGGGAGATAAATGCCGTGTCCAGATAAACGTTTTTTTTGCCGAGCAAGAAGGTTTCCGCTTCCTCCGGTGTGCTCATGCCGCCCATATGAGCTGCTATGATAGTTAGGGAAGGGAAGAGGTCTGCGAGTTTTGCCATTTTTTCTGAAGGTGCATGAATCAGGTCGGGGGAAAGGGGGTCACGGCCTGTATGGAATGTAACGGGCAAATGAAGGGCGGCCGCTTCTTCATACAGGGGGAACACAGCAGGGTCATCCACCATAAAGTCCTGATAGTCCGGGTGAAATTTGACCCCTTTCAGACCTAAAGAATGAATTCGGCGAATTTCTTCTACCGGATTTTCCGCATGGGGATGAACGCTTCCAAAGCAAAAAACATTTCCTTCCTGAATAGAAGCTGCCCAGTTATTCACAGAGGTGTGTTGGGTGGGGGTAGTGGCAATGTGCATTAGGGCAAAAGCATCCACGCCCCATTCTTTCATTTTGGCTTTTGTGCCAGCAAGCGTTCCGTCTGTTTCATAAGGGCATCCGCAAGTCGTGGCCAGTTTCGGCAGTGCCTTCGCTGCAATCTTGTCGGGAAATGCGTGGACATGCATGTCTATAATCATTGAAAAAACCTCCTCAAAACTTACAAAACAAAAAAGCGGACGAAATCAATCGTCCGCTTTCGATACCATATAGAGTCCTCAGCAGACTGAATCAGTCGCTGCTGAAGGGCAGAAGAGCCAGATGACGGGCACGCTTAATAGCAACCGTCAAATCGCGCTGATGACGGGCACAGGTGCCGGTCACACGGCGGGGCAGAATCTTTGCGCGCTCGGAAATGAAGCGGCGCAGTCTGGCAACATCCTTATAATCAATGGTTTCCACCTTGTCAACGCAGAAGCTGCAAACCTTTCTGCGGCCCTTGCGTCCACCACGGCGGTTATCTCTCTCGGGTCTATCAGCCATGGAAAAAGCCTCCTTTTCATCAAAAATAAAAATCAAGAATCAAATACTTTGGAAAAACTCCCCGGCGCTTGCTCAGAAGGGCAAATCGTCATCCATGGGGATTTCTTCAAAATCGCCGGTATCACCGCTGGTATAAGCGGGTGCCGGTTCAGCTGCCGGTTTGGAGTAGCTGTTGGTATTGTAGCTGCCGCCATAGTTGCCGCCATTATCGCCGCCGCCATAACTGCTTCCCTCGGAGCTGCGCTTGGATTCGGTGAAACTCACGTTGTTAGCCTGAATTTCAAAAGCCTTGCGTTTTACGCCCTCGCGGTCGGTATAGCTGCGGGTTTGAATGGAGCCTTCCACTGCAATCATCTGGCCCTTGCGGAAGTACTTGCAGACGAATTCTGCTGTTGCTCTCCAAGCTACGATATCGATAAAATCAGCCTGGCGCTCGGTCCCTGCCTTGGCATAACCGCGGTCGACTGCAATGGTAAAAGTTGTAACGGCGATGCCGTTGGGGGTATGGCGTAATTCCGGATCGGCTACCAGCCGTCCCATTAAAACAGCAACATTCAGCATGCCTTACACTCCCTTTCGCTTATTCAGCGTCAGCGGACTTTTCTTCAGCCGGCTGAGCAGCAGCGGGCTTTACGTTCTTGACTTCCTTCTTGACGATGAGAGAACGAAGAACGCCGTCCGTAATCTTAAAGACGCGGTCCAGTTCAGCAGTGAAAGCGGGAGCGCTCTTGAAGTTGATCAGGGTGTAGTAGCCCTCGGTCTGCTTCTGAATCGGGTAGGCCAGACGGCGCTTGCCCCAATCGTCCACGCTTTCCACAGTTCCGTGCTTATCGATGAGCTTCTTGAACTTTTCGACAACAGCAGCAGCGCCTTCCTCACCCAGCTTAGTGGAGAGGATGAAAACGGTCTCGTAGGAATTGATAATCTCTGTCATGTTGTTGCACCTCCTTTTGGACATAAGGCCCCATTTTGAATCCGGGGCAAGGATAAGAGACTGCCAAAATCGGCAGTCAACAGACTAATTATACCAGTCTGCCGACTGCCGGTCAAGCACTTCTTTCAATTTTTACAGAGTTTTGGCGATTTCTTTCAGATATGCCCGAAAATCCGCACCAATTTGCGGATGATTCAGGGCAACTTCCACACTGGCCTGCATAATTCCCAGCTTATTGCCCATATCATAGCGGTTGCCGGTAAAGTCCACAGCCACCATTCCCTGCTGGCGGGCGAGGGTACACATGGCGTCGGTCAGCTGGATTTCACCGCCGGCTCCGGGAGGGGTGTTGTCCAGAATATCAAAGATTTCTGGGGGCAGGACGCACCGGCCCAGAATAGAGAACAGGGAGAGAATTTTGTCCGGAGTGGGCTTTTCAATCATATCGGTACAGGTGTACAGGTTGTCCCGGATAGGCTCCACTTTCAGGGAACTGTATTTGGTGATGGCTTCGGCAGAAACCTCTTTTACGCCCAACACACCTTTCCCGAATTCCTCATAGGCGCGAATCAGCTGGCCGCAGGCCGGGTCTTCTCCGATAATAACATCATCGCCATACAGCACCGCAAAGGGTTCACCGTTGACAAAAGACCGTGCACAATTGACGGCATGCCCCAGTCCTCGGGTTTCCTTCTGGCGGACAAAATAGATATTGGCCAGATGGGCAATATCGATCACTTCTTTCAGCATAGCCTCTTTTTCGGGGCTTCCGCTCAAGCGGGCTTCCAGCTCAGGAACCCGGTCAAAATGATCCTCGATCAGTCCCTTGCCCCGATTGGTGATAATCAGAATATCGGTAATGCCGGAACGGACGGCTTCCTCCACAATATACTGAATCGCAGGTTTGTCCACAATGGGGAGCATTTCTTTCGGCATGGATTTCGTGGCGGGAAGCACCCGGGTGCCAAGCCCGGCAGCGGGGATAACCGCTTTACGAACCTTCTGCATAACATAACCTCCAAGTTCGATTTTACAAAAATGAGACTCTTCTACAAAACAGCCGGCGGACAGGGAACTCTGCCGGGCTGAACGGCAGACCTGTGTATAGTGTTAGCAGGACCATATCCTCTTAGTCAAAGAAACAGCCTGGGAAGCCAGGTAACAATAAAATAGCACACCAGAATACAAATGGAAAGAGGCACATTCACATTTCCGCGGGTTTGCAGCTGCACATTATAGTCTGCGGTGGGCAAGCCCTCAGACTGTATGCTGTGAATGGTTTTCAGGCAATGCTTCATATACATGCGATTTCCCCGGAATCCAACGACAATCATCACAATCAGCATAACCGCCAAAATGGCAACAGGAGCGCAGAAAATAAGCAGTTGCTGGGGATTTTGCGCCAAAAGGTCAAAAATAGCCATGGCCTGCTGGTTGGAAATCGAGGCTGCGTTGGGGTCGGCGCCTACCTGGACAAAAAGCTGCTGAATCATGGGATTCGTCCAGACTGTGCTGACGTAAGTATAGGTAAGATACAAAAGAAACATCAGGGCCGTAACAATAGAACCGGCCTTGTACTGCTTCCGATAGAGCATCCAGCCGCCGGAAAACAGGAATGCGCAGAAATTAAAACGGTTTTTCCGAAAGGTTTTCAAGTTGCGGAAAACAGGCAGATAATAAGCAGTATTGGTCTGTACCAGCTTTGCAACCTCACGAGCCGGAACATCGTCAATGAGCTCGTCAGGCCCAACGCCGCCCATAGGGTCCAGAGCGAACGGCATAGGAGCGCCGCCCATACCGCCCCCGGGAAACGGAGAACCTCCCGGGAAGGGAGAAGAATTGCCGTTATAGGGATTCTGGCGGTTTTGGGAAGCTGGATTAGCATTTTGGTTTTGATGTTCTGTCGGGCGGCCGGAAAGAGAGGCGCCGCACTGGTCACAGAATAGGGCGCTGTGGGCGTTTAGTTTTCCACAGTTGGGGCACTCCTGGTCTTTAATCTCCGCACTGGTATCCGGCATTTTCGGAGCAGCCGGTGCTTCCCAGTTTTTCCCCTGCTCATGCAGGTCGTCAAAAATACATTTTCCTTCTTTCTCATAACATTCCCGATGATAGGGAGCGCCGCATACGGGACACACAACAATATCGTCCCCCGGCTGGAAGGGTTTTTCACAAACGGGGCATTTAATCCCGGTATAATCCAACATAATAATAGCTCCTCCGCAATTGTTTAAAATGGGACAGGATTTTAAGAAAACAAAACAGGTTTTTCTGTATTGTACCTTGTTTTCCAGGAAAGTGCAATTCTGTTTCGAATGTTTTTTACAGTTTTCCCAATCACACAAAGGTCATAGATTCATTCTACCATAGAAGGCGAAAGATTGCAATTGAGGCAGGATTTTCCCCGGAAAAAAGAAAAAACTTGCAAGAAAGGTGCAGTTGCGCTAATATAGTAAAAGCAGTTCGTATTCGGCTGCGTGCTACTTAGCACAGAGAAATTATGTTTTTAGGAGTGAATCAGCATAATGGAACGCACAGAAATTGCCGCCCTGCATCATGACGCGGCGGCCTACAGCGGAAAGACCATCACTGTTTGCGGCTGGGCCAGAACCATCCGCGATTCCAAGAACCTGGGATTCATTGATTTGAATGATGGCAGCAGCTTCAAGGGAGTACAGATTGTTTTCGAAGCGGATAAAATCAATAATTTCAAGGAGATCGCGAAGCAGAATGTTGGCGCCGCACTGTGTGTTACCGGCCAGCTGCTTCTGACCCCCGAGGCCAAGCAGCCTTTTGAAATTCATGCTTCCGAAATCACAGTGGAAGGCCCTTCCACCCCGGATTATCCCCTGCAGAAAAAGCGCCATACGGTGGATTACCTGCGCACTATCGCCCATCTGCGCGCCCGCACCAACCTGTTCAGCGCAGCCTTCCGAGTTCGTTCTGCAGCGGCATTTGCCATCCACAAGTTCTTTAACGAGCGGGGCTTTGTCTATGTTCACACGCCCCTGATTACCGGCAGCGATTGCGAAGGCGCTGGCGAGATGTTTCGGGTAACGACCCTTGACCCCGAGAACCCGCCCCGCAACGAGGACGGTTCCATCGATTTTAGCCAGGACTTTTTCGGCAAGCCCACCTCTCTGACGGTTTCCGGCCAGCTGGAAGGTGAGTGCATGGCCATGGCTTTCGGAAAAATCTATACCTTTGGCCCCACCTTCCGTGCGGAAAAATCCTATACTCCTCGCCATGCTGCAGAGTTCTGGATGATTGAGCCGGAGATTGCCTTTGCCGATTTGAACGATGACATGGATTTGGCCAAGGATATGATTCAGTATATTATCAAGTATGTCATGGAGACCTGCCCGCAGGATATCGCCTTTTTCAACCAGTTTGTGGATAAGGGCCTGATTGAGCGGCTGGAGCATGTGGCAAACTCCGATTTTGCCCGAGTAACCTATACCGAGGCTGTGGAGCTGCTGGAAAAGAACAACGATAAGTTTGAATATAAGGTGGAATGGGGATGCGATTTGCAGACCGAGCACGAGCGCTATCTGACCGAGCAGATTTTTAAAAAGCCCGTGTTTGTTACCGACTATCCCAAGGAGATCAAAGCCTTCTATATGCGCCTGAACGACGACGGCAAGACCGTAGCAGCTGTGGATTTGCTGGTGCCCGGCATCGGCGAGATTATCGGCGGCAGCCAGCGTGAAGAGCGTCTGGATTTGCTGACCCAGCGTCTCCACGAGTTGGGCCTGAAGGAAGAGGACTACTGGTGGTATTTGGATTTGCGCCGCTATGGAGGTACCAAGCATGCCGGTTTTGGATTGGGCTTTGAGCGTATGGTCATGTACCTCACCGGCATTTCCAACATTCGCGATGTGTTGCTGTTCCCCCGTACTACAGGCAGCGCGGAGTTCTAAAAAATGGAATATCAGGAGAAGATACAATGTCTGCAAAATTCCCTGTCCTCCTTGTTGGAGCGGGGACTGTGTGTGGCATTTTCCGGCGGTGTAGACAGCGCCGTCCTCCTACAAACGGCGGAGGTTCTTCGACGGGAGCGAAAACTCCCGGAGGGGAGCCTCCGCGCGGTTTTATTTATGACTCGTTTGCATCCGCCGGCCGACGAGGAGGACGCCAGACAACAGGCCGCCGCTATGGGGGTACCGCTGGAAGTTGTGCGGGTAGACGAATTTTCCGACCCGGCGATTTTACAAAATCCGCCGGACCGGTGCTACCGATGCAAGAAGCTGCTGTTTCAGAGTTTGCTGGATTTTGCTGAGAAAAACGGCTTGAAAGCTGCAGCGGACGGAACCAATTTTGACGATTTGTCGGAATACAGGCCGGGCCTGCGGGCACTGAAAGAACTGGGAATTCGTAGCCCTCTGACAGAAGCGGAGCTCACCAAAAGCGAAGTGCGCAGGTTGGCGACGGAATATGGGCTGCGGGTAAGCAGCAAACCTTCCAGCCCCTGCATGGCCACCCGTTTGCCTTATGGAGACATGCTTACGCCGGAAAAGCTCCATCAGGCGGCAGAGGGGGAGAAACTTCTGAAACAGAGCGGGTTCCCTGTTAATCGGGTACGGATTCACGGGAATCTGGCGAGAGTGGAAATTCCGAAAGGAGAGTTTTCACGGTTTATAGAGCAGGCGGAAGAAATCACAGAGGAGCTGAAAAAGCTGGGAATCCTATATGTGACGCTGGATTTACAGGGTTTTCGCTCCGGGAGTATGGATGAAGCGTTGAAAATTTGAGTGTAGAGGAGGAGCCGGTTTTGAAAACACAGGAATTATTGGAAGGCGTCCGGGATGGTTCGGTTTCCATTGAGCAGGCCATGGAGCAGCTGAAAACGCTGCCCTATGAAAATCTGGGGTATGCCCGGCTGGATTATCACCGGGAACTGCGCACCGGCTTTCCTGAAGTGATATTCAGCCAGGGGAAAACCGTGGAGCATACCGCCGCCATTTTTGAAAAGCTCTATCAGCGCAGCGGGCTGGTGCTGGCCACCCGTGCCAGCCGGGAACAGTATGAGGCAGTGCATGAAAAAGTGCCCGAGGCGGTGTATCACAAATCAGCCCGGGCTATTACCGCCGGGATGAAGCAGGAAGAGGAGCGCAGTGGGCTGGTGGCCGTTTGTACCGGCGGCACGGCAGACATCCCTGTGGCGGAAGAAGCTGCTGTCACAGCGGAAATGTGCGGAGCAAAGGTAGAACGGGTGTTTGATATTGGTGTTTCCGGCCTGCATCGGATGATTTCTGCGCTGCCGGAAATCCGGCGGGCCACGGCGATTGTGGCGGTGGCCGGGATGGAAGGGGCGCTGGCTTCGGTGCTTGCAGGACAACTGGACCGCCCGGTGATTGCCGTTCCTACCAGTGTGGGGTATGGCGCCAATTTCGGCGGGCTTTCCGCGCTGCTTACGATGATTAACTCCTGCGCTACCGGGATTGCGGTGGTGAATATTGATAACGGTTTTGGCGGAGGCTATATGGCGGCCCAGATTAACCGCCAGTCGGTAAAATGAAAGGATGGATTTCCATGGGAAAAACCGCATATTTTGAGTGTTATTCCGGTATCAGCGGCGATATGACCGTTGCCGCCCTGCTGGATTTGGGCGCAGACGCGAAAAAGCTGCAAAAGGCCCTTATGAGCCTGCATCTGGACGGCTATTCCATTGAGATTGGCCAGGCCAATAAAAACGGGGTGGAGGCTGCCGATTTCAACGTAATTCTCGAGCACCCCCATGAGCACGAGCATCATCACGACCACGACCATGGCCATTCTCACGAACATGACCATGAACATGCACATCCCCATAGCCACGAGCATACTCATGGAGAAGGCCATGTGCATCGGGGACTCAAAGAAATTCTGCCCATGATTGACGGCGCAGAGGAGGTTTCCCAGCACGCAAAGGAAATGGCTAAAAAGGTGTTTATGGTGCTGGCTAAGGCCGAGGGAAAGGTACACGGAAAAGAGCCGGAAGAAGTCCATTTCCACGAAGTGGGCGCGGTGGACTCCATAGTGGATATTGTGGCGGCCTGTGTATGCCTGGACGATTTGGGCATTGAGACCATCATTTCTTCCCCTGTGTTTGAGGGGACCGGCTGGGTGAAATGCCAGCACGGCCTGATGCCGGTACCGGCTCCGGCTACACTGGAACTGGTGCGGGAAGCGGGAATCCCCCTGAAAATTACCGGCGTCCAGGGAGAAATGGTGACTCCCACCGGCGCGGCAATTTTGGCGGCACTTGGCAGTGGGGAAGAGCTGCCGGGCTGCTTTACAGTGGAAAAAATCGGCTTGGGTGCAGGCAAGAAGGATTTTGACCATGCCAATGTGCTGCGGGTTATGCTGATTGAACCGGGTAAAAAAAAACAGAGGAATTAAAAGATACAGTCTGTGTTTTGGAGACGAACATTGATGACTGTACCGGGGAACAGCTGGCCTACTGTAGGGAAGAGCTAATGCAGGGGGGCGCCTTGGATGTGTCATTTTTTCCGCTGTTTATGAAAAAAGGCCGGCCAGCTTATGGCCTGACAGTGCTGTGCAGAGAGGACGACGAGGAGAAGCTGACAAAACTTATTTTCCGGGAAACCACGGCGGTGGGCCTGCGCAGAAGCGTGCAGGAAAGGCATGTGATGAAGCGCCGGATGGATACGGTTTTGACAGAATATGGACCCGTTCAGGTGAAAATCTGTGAATATGGGGACGTTCGGAAGGCCTATGTGGAATATGAAAGTGCGGCACAGCTCGCCCGCAGCTGTGGAAAGGCTCTTGACGAGATATACAGAAAAGCGTATGAGAATATGCGTTGAACAGGTAAAAGTGCGAAATTTGCAAGAAACGCGTTTTTAACTTGCATTTTTTCTCCGAATATAGTAGAATCGTTTGTAGTTTACGGGCAATATGCATTATTAAGGAAATGGAGATGCTTCGAGTGGAATACCAGTCCATGAACAAGAATGAACTTACAGCCCTGCACCAGCAGCTGCAGGCAAAATATGATGAAATGAAGGCAATGGGCCTGAAGCTGAATATGGCCAGAGGAAAGCCCAGTGTGGAACAGCTGGAATTGTCCATGCCCATGCTGGATGTCCTGAGCTCGACTGCCAAGCTGACCGATTCCAATGGGGATGATTGCCGCAACTATGGTATGGCCGATGGCCTGCCGGAGATGCAGGCTCTGTTTGGACAGCTGATGAATATGCCGGCTGAGCAGGTGATTGTGGGAGGTAACTCCAGCCTGAACATGATGTTCGATACCATTTCCTGCGCTATGACCCATGGCTTTGGCGGCTGCCAGCCTTGGAGCCGTCAGGAGCATGTGAAGTTTTTGTGCCCCGCTCCCGGCTATGACCGTCATTTTGCCATTACCGAGTATTTCGGTATTGATATGGTGACCATTCCCCTTTTGGCCACAGGTCCCGATATGGATGTGGTGGAAGAAATGGTGCAGAACGATGCCAGCGTGAAGGGAATTTGGTGTGTGCCGAAATATTCCAACCCCACCGGCATTACCTATTCCGACGAAACCGTGCGCCGTTTTGCCGCTTTGAAGCCGGCTGCCAAGGATTTCCGTATTTTTTGGGATAATGCTTATTGCGTACATGATTTGACCGATACACCGGATAACCTGCTGGATTTGTATGCCGAGTGCCAGAAGCATGGAAATGAAGAGTTGCCCATTGTGTTTGCTTCCACTTCCAAAATTACTTTCCCGGGCGCAGGTGTGGCTGCCATGGCTGCTGGCCCCGAGACCATTCAGACCCTGCGGGAACACTTCTCCTTCCAGACCATTGGCCCCGATAAACTCAACCAGCTGCGCCATATCGCTTTCTTAAAGGATAAATACGGCGTGCGGGGACAGATGCTGCGCCATCGCCGGATTTTGGAGCCCAAATTCAACGCAGTTCTCGAAAAGCTGGAAACCCAGCTGGGCGGTTTGGGCGTTGCCAGCTGGACGAAGCCTAACGGCGGCTATTTTATCAGCGTGGATGTGATGCCCGGCTGCGCTAAGCGTGTGGTACAGCTGTGTAAAGAGGCTGGCGTCACCCTTACTGGTGCAGGCGCAACCTTCCCCTATGGCAAGGACCCCCAGGACAGCAATATCCGTGTGGCGCCTTCTTATCCGCCTGTTTCGGAGCTGGAAACAGCCATGGATTTGTTCTGCCTGTGCGTGCAGCTGGCTGCCTGCGAAAAGCTTTTGCAAGACTGAGTTTCATAAAGAATCACACTTTTTTGACCGCGGGATCTTCGGATTCCGCGGTCCTTTTTATAATGGGGAAAATAGGGGCATTTCGACAGGATTTTTGGGGAGATTTCCAAAGAATGCAATTTTTTAGGATGGTTTTCGTTGACTTTTGCGGTTTTATAGCCTATAATATTGTCTGTTACGCTTGTCTGTTTGCAATTTGACCGGAAAAGGGACATCGTTTTTTTTCAAGGCCTGCAAGGGCGGCGACTAAAGGGGCTGGGTGTCCCTAAAATTGGAGGATATGTGCATGAAGCGAGTACCCAAGGCAGTGTTTTTCATTGTCGCGATTATCATCCTGTTCCTGACCTATACCTCAATTTATGGGTTGTATGGACAGAACGGCGACAATAAAATCACTTACATCAAAGGCGCGGGGGATATCCGGTGGGGTATCGATATCCGCGGCGGCGTGGAAGCAACGTTTGTCCCTGCAGACGGTGTTGACGCTACAGAGCAGCAGCTCAGCTCGGTGGAAGAAACCATTAAGCTCCGTCTGCTCAACAACAATGTGACAGACTACGAGCTGTATACTGATACAGCCAATGACCGGATTATCATCCGCTTCCCCTGGAAGAGCGATGAAAAAGACTTTGACCCGGAATCTGCTATTGAAGAGCTGGCCGCTACGGCTAAGCTGACTTTCCGTGAGGGCATGGAGTATACAACCCAGGAAGTGGACGAAAATGGCGATCCCGTTTATAAGACTCCTTCCGGAACTACTGCCGAGAATGTGATTTTGGAAGGCGACGATGTGGTTTCCGCTGAGGCAAAATCCTATCAGGACGAAACCACCGGCAAGATTAAATATCTGGTCGATTTGAAACTGAGCGATAAGGGCGCAGAGAAGTTTTCTGAAGCCACTTCCCGTTTGGTTGGCCAGACCATTTCGGTGTGGATGGACGATGTGATGATTTCTTATCCCACCGTTCAGCAGGCCATTACCGATGGCGAGTGCACCATTACCAGCGACTATTTTACCGCTGCTTCTGCTACAGAGCTGGCAAACAAGATCAACGCTGGTGCTCTGCCGTTTACGTTGGAAACCGATAGCTTCGGTTCTATCAGCCCCACATTGGGTGAATCTTCCCTGAATGCTATGGTCATTGCAGGAATTATCGCCTTTGCACTGGTAGCTGTGTTTATGTTAGTGATGTTCCGGCTGCCTGGCTTTGTGGCTGTGATTGCCCTGCTGGGCCAGATTGCACTGTCTCTGGCAGCTGTGTCCGGTTATTTCCCGGCATTCTCCAGCTTTACCATGACGCTGCCCGGTATTGCCGGTATTATCCTGTCCATCGGTATGGGCGTGGATGCCAACATCATTACCGCAACCCGTATCAAGGAAGAGCTGTGGCTGGGTAAGACCCTGGACGGCGCTATTGAAAAGGGTAATGAGAGCAGCTTCTGGGCTATTTTCGATGGCAACATTACCGTTATTATTGTGGCCGTGATTTTGATGGCTGTGTTTGGACCCAGCAACATTTTGTCCATGCTGTTCGGCGCCTCCACCACCGGCTCCATTTACTCCTTCGGTTATACCCTGTTGATCGGTGTTATTGGAAACTTCATCATGGGCGTTACCGCAACCCGTCTGATGACCAAGTCTCTGTCCCGGTTTAAGGTGTTCCGTAATAAGTGGTTGTTTGGAGGTGCGAAGGGATGAAGAAGTTTAAGATCAAATTCTATCAGCACCGGAAAATTTACTTCGGAATTTCTCTGGGGCTTTTCGTAATCGGGTTGCTGTTTAACCTGATTTTCGGCGTCGAACTGGACATCAATTTCCGCGGCGGCGCTTTGATTCAGTATTCCTATACCGGCGAAGTTGACCAGGAAACGGTTGACCAGGCGGTGGAAGATGCCATTGGACGTGATGTAACCGTCACTTTGACCGACGGAATCGGCACTCAGCAGGGGAATACCCTGACGGTTTCCCTTTCCGGCAGCGATGGGATTTCTCTGGATGAGCAGAAAGCCATTGCCGCAAATCTGGCCGAAAAATATCCCAACTCTGAATTCACCGTGATGCAGTCCAGCTCGGTTCCGCCTACCATGGGTGCCAAGTTCTTTGCCAAGTGCCTGGTGGCAGTGGCTCTGGCTGTTGTGCTGCTGATCATTTATGTGGCACTGCGTTTCCGCAAAATCGGCGGTATGTCTGCCGGTGTTATGGCTGTGATTGCACTGCTGCATGACGTATTGATGGTGTATTTTACCTTCGTGATTTTCGGGTTCCCCATCGACGACAACTTTATCGCCGTGGTGCTTACCATTTTGGGTTACTCCCTGAATGATACCATCGTTGTGTATGACCGTGTCCGTGAAAACCGCCGTCTGCTTGGGCCGAAGGTGAGCTACGAAGAGCTGATGGATACCAGTATCAACCAGACCCTGACCCGTTCTATCAATACCTCTGTCTGCACCTTCTTGGCTGTGGCTGTGGTGTTTGTAGTGGGCAGCATCTATGGGCTGTCTTCCGTTACCACCTTTGCTCTGCCGATGATGATTGGTATTGTAACCGGCTGCTACTCTTCTGTGTGCTTGGCTGGCCCCATGTATGTCATGTGGCAGAACCACAAGCTGAAGAAAAAGGCTGCGGTTAAAGCTGCTGAGTAATTGGAATCATTCCCAATATTTTTCATGAAGATGGCCGTCCAAAAAGGACGGCCATTTTTATTGGGTAAATGCAAAGAGAAAATATGAGCCCAGTAAAAGAAAGGAAAATTTTTGGAATTCGTTGTACTTGAAAGGGAAAACGTGTATAATATGTACAATAGCGCGTTAAAGCGCAGAACATCTTACTTGGCAGGAGGAACACTATGTATCAGGATATGATGGATACCATCGGATTTGTTTCCGCTTATGACCCCGAAGTCGGAGAGGCCATGAATTTGGAATTGGGACGCCAGCGCCGGAATTTGGAACTGATTGCGTCTGAAAATATTGTTTCCCCGGCAGTCATGGCTGCTATGGGAAGTATTCTGACCAATAAATATGCTGAAGGATATCCCGGAAAGCGCTATTATGGCGGTTGCCAGTATGTGGATATTGTGGAGGACATTGCCAGAAAGCGTGCCTGCCAGTTGTTTGGCGCAGACCATGCAAATGTGCAGCCCCACTCCGGCGCACAGGCCAATATGGCGGTTTATTTTGCACTGCTCAAACCCGGCGATACAGTAATGGGTATGAACTTGGCAGAGGGCGGCCATTTGACCCACGGTTCCCCGGTGAATATTTCGGGCAGCTATTTTAACTTTGTGGCCTATGGCGTAGACCCGGAAACCCACTATATCGATTATGAGAAGCTCCACGAGCAGGCTATGGAAGTTAAGCCTAAAATGATTGTGGCCGGCGCCAGCGCGTACCCCAGAGTGATTGACTTTGAAAAGCTCCGCGCTATTTGTGACGACTGCGGCGCTTATTTGATGGTAGATATGGCTCACATTGCTGGTCTGGTAGCAGCCGGCCAGCATCCCAACCCGGTGCCGTGGGCTGATGTGGTGACCACCACCACTCACAAGACTCTCCGCGGCCCCAGAGGCGGCCTGATTCTCTGCAAAGAGCAGTACGCAAAAGCCATCGACAAGGCCATTTTCCCCGGCACCCAGGGTGGCCCGCTGATGCATATTATTGCTGGTAAAGCCGTTTGCTTCGGTGAAGCCCTCAAGCCCGAGTTCAAGGACTATGGACGCCGCATTGTGGAGAATGCACAGGCACTGGCAAATGGCCTTATGTCCCGCGGACTGAAGCTGGTTTCCGGCGGTACCGACAATCACCTGATGCTTTTGAATCTGACCGGTATGGAATTGACCGGCAAGGAGCTGGAGCATCGGCTTGATGAGGTGTATATCACCGCCAATAAGAACACCGTCCCTAATGAGCAGCGCAGCCCCTTTGTTACCAGCGGCGTCCGGTTGGGAACCCCAGCTGTTACCACACGCGGCCTGAACACCGAGGATATGGACGTGATTGCCCAGTGCATCGCCATGGTAGTGGAGGACTTCGACACCAACGCCGACAAGGTGCGCGAGATGGTTAACGCTCTGTGCGCCAAGTATCCGCTGTATTGCTGAGTATGTTTCCAAAGGAACACGCATAAAAATAGAACAGTACGCGGCAGGAAAGGCCCCTCCATGAGGGAGGCTTTTAGGAAACTTTCGTAAAATACTTTTCGGAAAGGAGGTGCTGCGGTGGCAGCTCCATTAGCGGACCGAATCCGGCCCAAAACACTGGACGAAGTAGTGGGCCAGCGCCATTTGCTGGGCGAAGGAAAGGCGCTGCGCCGCATCATCGAATCCGGCGAGATTCCCAATATGGTGTTTTATGGCCCTTCCGGTGTGGGGAAAACTACGGTGGCCTCTATTATCGCCAAAAACACCCACAAACGGCTGTGCAAGCTCAACGGTACTACCGCTTCTACGGCGGATATCCGCGAAGTGATTGCCAGTACCAATACCTTGGAAGGCATTAACGGCGTGCTGCTATATCTGGACGAAATCCAGTACTTTAATAAGAAGCAGCAGCAGACTTTGTTGGAATTTATCGAAAACGGAAGCATTACTCTGATAGCGTCTACCACGGAAAACCCGTATTTTTATGTCTATAACGCCATCCTCAGCCGCTCTACGGTGTTTGAGTTTAAACCGGTGGAAAGCACGGATGTAATCCCAGCAGTGGAGAGAGCTTTTTCGCTATTGGAGGAAGATTCGGAAAAGTCCTTTGCTTTGGAAGACGGGGTGGCAGAATATATTGCCACGGCCTGCGGCGGCGATGTGCGGAAGGCTATGAATGCCGTGGAGCTGTGTGCCCTTTCGGCCATTCCACAGGAAGATAACATTCCCATTTCCATGGAGCTGGCACGGGAACTGACCCAGCGCAGCGCCATGCGGTATGACCGGGAAGGCGATGAACACTATGACATCCTTTCGGCTTTTCAAAAGTCCATGCGGGGCAGCGACCCCGACGCAGCCATCCACTATCTGGCAAGGCTGCTGGTGGCCGGAGATTTGGCTTCTGCCTGCCGGCGCTTGATGGTCTGTGCTTGTGAGGATGTAGGGCTCGCCTGGCCTCAGATTATCCCTATTGTCAAGGCGGCGGTGGATGCGGCTATGATGGTGGGATTGCCGGAAGCAAGGCTTCCTTTGGCGGACGCAGTGATTTTGGTGGCCACTGCACCCAAGTCCAACACCGCCCACAACGCCATTATTGCGGCTATGGCTGATGTGGAAAAGGGGAAGGTGGGCAGTATTCCCCGCCAGCTGCAAAACATGCATTATGACAGCGCGGAAGTGAAGAAAAAGGGGCAGTTTTATAAATATCCCCACGACTATCCGAACCGCTGGGTGGAGCAGCAGTATTTGCCGGATATTTTGAAGGATACCCGGTATTATGAATACGGTGATAATAAAAATGAACAGGCGTTTAAGGCCTATTGGGACAAAATAAAAGGCCGGGCCTGAAATTGCTTTGGAGGTGGAGTTTTTGGAGCCGAATATTTTACGCACATTATCCTATGGAATGTATGCCATAGGCGTGAAGGGCGCTGATGGCCCGTCGGCCTGTATTGTCAATACGGTGATGCAGGTGACCAATACCGCTCCGCTGATGATTACCCTGAGTATGAGTCGGGACAATTACAGCTGTGCGTGTATTAAAGAGCACAAGCTGTTTACGGTTTCCGTGCTGTCGGAAGATACTTCCGGCGCGGTGGTAGGTGCCCTGGGCTTTACTTCGGGAAAAAACGGGGGGAAGCTGACCAATATTCGCCATAAGGTGCTGCGGGAAGGCGTGCCGGTGATTCGGGAGAATATCTGCTGCTGGTTTTTGTGCCGGATGGTGGACTGTATGGAGAGTACTACCCATACGCTGTTCTTGGCCGAAATTGTTGCCGGCAGTGAACACACCCGCCGCGTGCCCATGACCTATGACTATTACCGGCAGGTTATCAAGGGCGGCGTGCCGAAAAATGCGCCGGTATACCAGCCCCTTCGCCCTTCCAACGACGGCAACGATGGGGAAATTTTGGTGTGTACCGTTTGCGGCTATGTATACAACGACCCGGATTTGTCCTTTGAGGAGCTTTCGAATGATTGGGTTTGTCCCATTTGCGGAATGCCCAAATCAGCGTTTGTGAGAAAATAATAAATTGCAGATAAAAGCTCGCCTTTCGGTTTGAAAAGCCGGAACCCGGGCTTTTGTTGCGGAAAAAATGTTTTTCCGAGGAATAAAAAAACAGGAAAGAGGAAAAAGAATGGCTAAACGAATCATTCAGGTTAACGAAAGGCCGCCGCTGGGGCAGGCCATTCCCCTGAGTATCCAGCACATGTTCGCCATGTTCGGCGCTTCGGTGCTGGTCCCCACGTTGTTTCACATTGACCCGGCCATTGTGCTGCTGATGAACGGTCTTGGTACCTTGTTCTTCATCTTTATTACCAAGGCGAAATCTCCGGCCTATCTGGGCTCCAGCTTTGCTTTTATTGCACCTGCGCTGCTGGTCATGGCGCAGCATGGGTCGCCTTATGCGGAAAACCCCAACCTCACCAATCCAACTGCCGAACAGTTGGCACAGCATATGGACGCCTTTTCCTATGCACAGGGCGGCTTTGTAGCTGTAGGCGTGCTGGGATGCGTGTTGGCATTGATTATCTGGAAATTCGGCTCCCGCTGGATTGACATTATCCTTCCTCCGGCAGCCATGGGCCCGGTGGTGGCCCTCATCGGCTTGGAGCTGGCGGGCAATGCAGCCAGCACCGGAGGGATGGTAGTCAGTGAAGGCTCGGTTGACCCGAAAAATGTGGCGGTGTTTGCCGTGACCCTGTGTGTGGCGGTGTTCGGCTCCATTCTGTTTCGTAAGTTTTTCGGTGTGATTCCAATTTTAATTGCCATTGTGGCTGGTTATGTAACGGCCGCCTGCTTGGGGATGATTGACTATACGGCCATCCAGCAGGCCGGGGTGGTGTCCCTGCCCAAATTCCAACTGGCAAAATTCGATATGAACGCCATTCTCACCATGATCCCTGTGCTGCTGGTTATTGCTTCCGAGCACATTGGCCACCAGATTGTCACAGGAAAGATTGTTGGCAGGAATTTGCTCAAAGACCCGGGCCTGCACCGCTCTTTGCTGGGCGACAATATTTCTACAGCAGTTTCCGGCTTGATTGGCTCGGTTCCCACCACAACATACGGCGAGAATATCGGCGTGATGGCTATGACCAAGGTGTACAGCGTGTGGGTCATCGGCGGCGCGGCAGTGCTGTCGGTGGTGTGCGGCTTTATCGGCAAGTTCTCCGCTTTGATTTCCACTATCCCCGGCCCAGTCATCGGCGGCATTTCCTTTTTGCTGTATGGCATGATTGGAGCGTCTGGCCTGCGGATTCTGGTGGACTCCAAGGTGGATTATGGCCGTGCCAGAAACCAGGCGCTGACGGCAGTGGTATTTGTCACGGGATTGTCCGGCATTACTGTGAATCTGGGAAATATCCAGCTCACCGGTATGGTGCTGGCCTGCGTGGTAGGCATGATTATGGGCCTGTGCCTGTATATCATCGACCGTTTCCACTTGGCTAACGACTATGAAGAGGAAGAAAAGGCTGAATAAAACCATATGAAGAAAACCGGCAGGGGGGATTTATTTTCCCTTGCCGGTTTTTGATTTATCCGGAAACTCGTTATGGCAAAAATGGTGTGCAGGTTGGTACTTGTTCAGTTACTGATAGAGGGAAGGTTGCTCAGGTTATCGCTTTCGGTGCCGTCGGGAAGAGAGCGCAGATATTCGCTCCCGTTGCGTACTGCTACTGCCACCCCGCGTATCCCGCCGGCTTTGGCCAAAGCTACGCCTTCCCGTTTGGTGAGAATTTCCCCGTTGGACAGCTCGTAGCCTTCTACACGGCCGGAATTTTTGACCAGGCGAGTAATTCGTTGGGCGTCAGGCCGCGGAACCGGCGTTACCAGGTTGATATTTTTCGGAAGGCCGGCGGATGAATTTTTACGTTTGCTCACAAAAATACCTCCGTTTCGATTTGGGTTGACACAAGTTATTGTGCCAGTATTTTGGGAAAGTATACAAAGGAAAAGAAGGCAAATAGTGCTTTTTCAAACAAAACAAAAGTATCTCTTGCAATTTTATCGGTCATATGGTATACTATTATTCCACAAAATGCAGAAGGAGGGCCTGGTAGATCATGGAAAAGAAAGCGCTTCGCACCATTGCGCAGAATAAAAAGGCTTTTCACGATTATTTTGTGGAGGAAAGTATGGAAGCCGGTATCGAATTGACCGGTACGGAAGTGAAATCCCTTCGCCAGGGAAAGGTGAATTTGAAGGATTCCTGGTGCTCTATCGTGAATGGCGAACTGCTCATGAATGGTGTGCATATTAGCCCCTATGAGCAGGGAAATATTTTTAACCGGGACCCTATGAGAGTCCGGCGGCTGCTGATGCACCATCGTGAAATTATGCGGCTGTTTGGCCTTGTGAAGCAGGACGGCTATTCTCTGATTCCCCTTTCTCTTTATTTTAAAGGTTCCCGTGTCAAGGTTCAGGTGGGATTGTGCAAAGGTAAAAAGAACTATGATAAGCGGGCCGATATGGCCGAAAAGGCTGCGAAACGGGACATCCAGCGTGCCATTAAGGAGCGAAATCGGTATTAACTTTCCATTTATTCCACTTTGTTAGATATGGGGATGCAATGGTTTCGACGGGGGTTGTAAACCTTCGTAAGCGAGTAGCGGTGCGGGACCGCTATAAAATCCGCAAACTTAAAATTAAACGACAACAATACTGTTGCTGTTGCTGCCTAATTAAGGCGGCCGTCTTTACCGGGAATACCGCGGCCCGGATAAAGGCGTCGATTAGCGGTGCACGTGAACCGGGTTACGCCCTTACCCCGGTCACGGTTTAAGGGCTGCCAAAGCATAGAGCCTGCCGGTAGGCACTGTGCTGCGGGAGATTCGGTATATCGGCTACACTCGTAGAAAGCGTTGGCAAGTGACTTTCGGACAGGGGTTCGACTCCCCTCATCTCCACCAGATGGACATTACACGAACACCTACTTTTTCAAAGGTGGCTTTGTCGTAACGGTGTGGCTGTGATGTCAAAACGAAAGCCCGAGGGTCAAGATGTTATGTGTCTTGGCCCTCGGGCTCTTATTTATATACATGCCTTTCCGAATACATTTATTAACTGATTACTCCACTCATTCCATAATATTATAGCTGGAAAAAAGGAAAAAGCCGGCTCCATAAAGTGGAGAGCAAGATCAAGAAACTAGAAAAAGAATTTGATCGGCTGCTGATTCTGGCAGTCAACGAAAATGACACTATCGACCGAAAGCTAAAATAAATTAGCGAAGGGTATCTTCAAACTGAAGCAGCAGAAAAAGCAAATCGAGCACACTACAGATTGTTCTAAGACAATGAAAAGCCAAGGCCAAAGAGGAAATCCGTATTCGTTTTATCGGTAAATTTGAAGCTAATAATTCGTTTTTATAATTGTAATAAATAAGCTGTATATTATCTTTAACTGTAATTGCTTCCAAACGTTTTAAATATAGTATAAAATTAAAGTCTGGGTTTTATTTTTAGAATTTGTATTTATAAATATATAGGGGTGCAATAATTTGCTTACGAAGATAAAAATATGAGTGCAGGTCGGAAAGTTCAAAAGTCCTAATAATTATAATCATGTAAGATTTATTGACCGGGCAATCCATAATATAAGAACATCAGTTGAAATAGGGAAGGAATCATTTTGTATACCAATTACTGTGTAAGGAATATCATCAAAATAATATTCGATATACGGGTACACCACAAACTCCTTTTTTGGAACTACCATATCAAATTGAACTTTTGCCAAGGTCCTACTTTCCAGTTTATCAAAAGAAAATGAAAAGTTGTTCACAGAATACCCATTTCCGGCAACTTTCATTAGCTGTTCCAGATAAGTTTGAAACGATTCGGGTTGACCTTTTAACAAAAGAACGATAGCTTCATTTTCCTCTTCATTAAAATCATATCGGGAAATACTGATGGTATCTTGGAGAGTATAATCATTTCCAGAAATTTCAGAGGGCATGATAGTGATTCCGGTTTCCGTGCACGACAAGACTTTCCAATCTTCTGGAATATCACAAGTAATGGTATCTTCCCCGCAAGTTTGAGTAATAGTTTTCATGGGTACGGGAGTTTTTGCAAGAAAATATTCCTCTTGTTTGCAGCAGGACAAAACAACCGCAATAAATATTATAAAACAAAAAATCACAAAATTTTTTATCCATTTTTCATGATAATGTATTCCTTTTTGAATCAATCGGCGCGGCAGATTCCGCGCCTGTTTTGGTTTGAAGCAATGGAAAAGGGGTATCGCAGTATGGTCAAATACCATCAGGCAGCCATGCCGGAAAGCAGAGCTATTTTTCTGCCGGCCAAATGCTGGAACAGCGCAATCACGCGGCCAACGCCAATCATCGCCAGCACCGTGCCAATTCCAACGCCAACCAGATGACCGGCAAGTAGGAAGCCCAGCAGGATGGTGAGAGCGATGTTGCACAGGTCAAAGCAGTTTTTGGTAAAGCCCACGTTTCGATGGATGCAATCCGCAAGGGTTTGGACGATGCCGTCACCTGGGTTGGGAACGAGCCGCATGGAAAGCGACATGGAGGCACCGATGCCAGTGCACAGAATTGCCAGAAGCAGGATTACGATGCGAAGGGGGAGCTGATCCGACCAGCTTGTGGCGCTGGAAGAAAAGTCCGGCAGAAAAGATTCAAACAGGTTCAGAAAACGGGTGAAAACCAGACTGAGGGGAATTTGCAGCAAATCCATCAGCAGCACGAAACGCTGATCGCGTTCAGGGTGTTTCCACAGCTGGATGCTGTGCAGAATCAGTTCCACTACGACAAAGGCACAATAAAGAAACATGGTCGTATTGCCAAAGTTCAGCTGGAAAATCTGGGAAACGCTGTAGGAGACCGAAATAATAGGAGAAACGCCGAGCCCGGCTTTGGTGTTTAACGTCAGACCCATTGCCAAAATTAAAAGGCCCATGATGTAAAAGACAATTCGATAGGAAACCTGCTTTTTCACAAACACATTCTTCTTTCTATTTGATTGAATTAAACCGTCAAATTCTATTATAGTGATGTATTTGTTAATTTCAAGAGAATCTGACAGCAAAACCAGGAACAGGTACAGCAGATTTTTCTGTAAAGTTCAGGGAACAGCAGTCAAAGGAAGCGCAAAAAGCGGCCCTGTACTGGAAAACAGTACAGAACCGCTGAAGTTTTGTAAACCAGTCAAACACGATGTGTCGATTATGATGGCGATATGTTCGGGAATCTCGCCGTTCCTGTCGCCAATGATACCACTGCTGATTACAGCTGGGAAAATACGTCTTTGGCGGCTTGGATGGTTTTTTCTATATCCTCGTCCGTGTGGGCAGAGGAGAGGAACATGGCTTCAAACTGGGCGGGGGCCAGATAAATTCCCCTTGCCAGCATTTTTTCAAAATAAGCGGCGTATTTCTTCAAATCGCTCTTGGTTGCGCCGGCAAAGGATTCCACAGAGTCCGGCGTGAAGAAGGGGGCAAGCAGGCTGCCCACCTGATTGATTCTTACCCCTGCGCCGGTTTCCTTTGCAGCCTGGCGCATTCCCTCAGCCAACCGGTCCGCTTTTGTGGAAATGTCGGTGTAGACCTCCGGGTGGGTGTTGAGATAGGTCAGCTGGGCAAGGCCCGCCGCCATAGCTACCGGGTTGCCGGAAAGGGTTCCCGCCTGATACACCGGGCCGCAGGGGGCCACCTGCTCCATGAGCGCCCGGCTACCGCAGTAAGCGCCAACAGGCATACCGCCGCCGATAATTTTACCGAAAGTGACGATATCCGCTTTAATGCCAAAGTATTCCTGTGCGCCGCCCTTGGCAAGGCGGAAGCCGGTAATCACTTCGTCAAAAATCAGCAGAGCACCTTCCTTGTCGCACAGGGCGCGCAGCCCTTCCAAAAAGCCCGGATTCGGCCCCACCACGCCCATGTTGGCGGCCACAGGCTCCACAATCACGCAGGCAATCTCACCGGGATACTGGGCGAACAGCTCCTTCACACTTTCCAGATTGTTATACTGGGCGGTGAGGGTGTCTTTGGCAGTGTCCACCGGCACACCGGCAGAACTGGGCTTGCCCCCTTCCGCCACAGCGGAGGAACCGGCCTTTACCAGCATGGCGTCGCTGTGACCGTGATAGCAGCCCTCAAACTTGATGATTTTGTCCCGTCCGGTAGCGCCCCGAGCCAGCCGCAGAGCAGACATAACAGCTTCGGTGCCGGAGTTCACCATGCGTACCATCTCAATATTGGGCACCATCTGAATCATCAATTCGGCGATCGCCACCTCCCGCTGGGTGGAAGCACCAAAGGAAAGGCCGTCTTTCACAGCTTTTTCCACCGCTTCCCGAATGAGGGGGTGGTTGTGGCCCAGAATCATGGGGCCCCAGGAGCAGACGTAATCAATATACCGGTTGCCGTCCACATCCCAGATATACGCGCCGTCAGCCTTGGCGATAAAGCGGGGAGTGAGTCCCACCGCGCGATATGCGCGGACGGGGCTGTTCACACCGCCGGGAAGTACCTTTTTGGCCCGTTCAAACAGGGCAGCTGATGTATCCATTATCCAATATCTCCTTTTTGAATGGCCTGGGCCAATTCTTTGGCATAGTAGGTGATGAGCATATTCGCTCCTGCCCGGAAGATAGACAGGGCGGATTCGCACATAATCCGGTATTCGTCCACCAGACCGGCCTGTGCCGCGGCCTTGATCATAGCGTATTCGCCGGAAACGGAATAGGCTGCCATGGGCACGTCGAAAGCGTCGGAGCATTCCCGGATGATGTCCAGATAGGAGAGGGCAGGCTTGACCATGATGATGTCCGCGCCTTCTTCCACATCCAGAGCGCATTCCTTCATAGCCTCCTTGCGGTTGTGAGGGTCCATCTGGTAGCCCTTGCGGTCACCAAAGGAGGGAGCGGAACCGGCGGCGGAGCGGAAGGGTCCGTAAAAAGCGGAAGCATATTTGGCGGAATAGGCCATGATGGGCACATCCTGGAACCCTGCCGCATCCAATGTGCGGCGAATGGCTCCCACACGGCCGTCCATCATGTCGGAGGGAGCCACCATATTGGCGCCTGCCTGGGCATGGGAAAGTGCGGTTTTGCACAGCAGCTCCAAGGTTGCATCGTTGTCTACCTTGTGGCCGCACAGAGCGCCGCAGTGACCATGGTCGGTGTATTCGCACATACACACGTCGGTGATGACGTAAAAATCGGGATACACTGCCTTGATTTTCCGAATGGCCTTTTGAATTACACCCTCCGGGTCCCAGGCGGAAGAGCCTACGGCATCCTTGTGGGCGGGGATACCAAACAGAATGCAACTGCGAACACCGGCGGCGATGCACTCGGCTACGGCTTCCTCTACGGTGTCCAGACCATACTGGTACTGGCCGGGCAAAGAGTCAATGGGGCGCTTGCCGCTGAGGGTTTCGTCCACAAAAATGGGGTAGATCAGGCTGTCGGGGGAAAGACGGGTCTCCCGGCACATGCGGCGGATGGTGTCGCCGTCCCGCAGGCGGCGGGGTCTTTGAATGAGTTCCATGGTTATTCTCCTTCCACGATTCGTTGAATCAGTGCATCCATGGTGGCTTTTTCGGCGGTGATGGTATGCAGGTTATATTTGTGCGCCGCGGCTTCGGTCTGCTGGCCGATGCAGGCGGCGGTAATGGCGGAAAAGTCCGTGTTTTCTCCCAAGGCGGAGACAAAACCGGTGACGGTGGAGGCGCTGGTAAAGGTAACGATGGTCCCCGGAACCAGCAGTTTCCGTACTTCTTCGGTGTTGGGGGCGGTGTACCGGGTCTCATAGCACCGAATGTCATCATAGGAAATGGTACCCCCATCCAGTGCGTCTGTCAAGGCTTTGGTGCCCCGCTGGGCCCGAAGGATCAGCACCTTGCCGGCAGGCTTTGCCTCACACAGTGCCTGCCCTAAATGGGCGCTGTCGTAAACCTCCGGAATCAAATCGGCGCGCAGGCCGTGCTTGCGCAGTTCCCGGTTGGTGCCGGGGCCGATGGCCGCCAGCTTGATCCCTCCCAGCGCCCGAACATCCCGGTTGGTACGCTCCAGCAACTCCATGAGAGCCGATACCCCGGCGGGGCTGGTAAACGTGAGCCACTCATAGCGCCCGATGTTGTCCACCGCTTCTTCCATTTCCGGGCAGGGGAGGAAGGGGCGGGTCTCAATGCAGGGGAATTCCACCACATTAGTCCCCAGCCCACGCAGCCGCTCCGAAAGAGTACCTGCCCGCTCCTTGGGACGGGTGACAACAATGATTTTCCCCTTTAACGGCAGATGGTCGAACCAGTCAAACTGATTTGAGTAGGCGCACACCTTGCCCACAATGATAATGGCTGGACTCTTTACCTTTTCCGCTTTGGCGGTTTCCGGCAGGGTGGAGAGGGTGGCCAAAATGGGCCGCTGGGAGGGGGTAGTGCCTTTTTCGATGACAGCAGCAGGCATATCCGGCTCCATATCGGCTTCCAGAAGTCCCCGGCAAATCTCAGCCAAAGCACTGACCCCCATGAGGAATACCAGTGTGCCTTTGGTCTGCACCAGCGCTTCAAAGTTGATGCTTAACGGTTTCCCGGCCCGCTGATGGCCGGTGATGATGTGGAGGGAAGAGCAGCAGTCTCGATGAGTCACCGGAATGCCTGCGTAGGCGGGCACCGCAATGGCGGAGGTGATGCCGGGCACTTCTTGGAAGGAAACGCCGTGCTGGCTGAGGAGTTCCAGCTCTTCGCCGCCCCGGCCAAACAGGAAAGGGTCGCCGCCCTTGAGACGCACCACTCGTTTACCTTCCAGCGCCTTTTCCAGCAAAATCTGGTTGATTTGCTCTTGGGGTACGGTGTGGTGGGAGGATTCCTTGCCCACGTTGATGCGCTCGGCATTTTCGGGAATCAGATCGAAAATCGCCTGCCCCACCAGCCGGTCATAGACCACCACTTCCGCAGATTCAATGGCTTTACGCCCTTTGATGGTCAACAGCTCCGGGTCTCCGGGGCCAGCGCCTACCAAAATGACCTGTCCCTTTTTCATCGATACTTCCTCCTCATTTCTTCTGCCAGGGCAGCGCCCAAGCTCTCTCCCTGTGCCCGCGGGCCGGAGATGGTTTCAAAATATAATTTCTCCTCTTGGGTGACATACATACCTTTTAAGGTGAGGGTGTCCCCGTCAATGGTGGAAAAAGCCGCCACTGGGGAAGAACACCCACCATCCAGCGTGCGGACAAAGGCCCGCTCTGCCAGTAAGCAGTCCCGGCCGTCATCATCGGCGAAGGTTTGCAGGCAGGCAGTGTCCACGCCCTCCCGGGCCTGCACCGCCAAAATAGCCTGGCCGGCAGCGGGAAGGATTTCTTCCGTGGAAAAATACCGGCTGATGCGGTGTTCCAGTCCCAGCCGTACAAGCCCTGCGCTGGCTAACACCAACGCGGAAAACTCGCCGTCGTCCAGCTTGCGGAGCCGGGTGAGCACATTCCCCCGGATGGGGGCAACGGTAGCTTCCGGAAAGAGCTTTTTCAGCTGTAGCTGGCGGCGCAGGGAGGAGCAGCCAATGGGCTTTGAAAAGTCAATGGCGTCCTTTCCCTCGGGGAGCACCAGCACATCCCGAGGGTCGGCACGCTTGGAAAAGGCCACTAAGGGCAGGCGAGGGTCGATCTCCATGGGCAAATCTTTGCTGCTATGTACGGTGATATCCACCCGGCCATCTAAAAGAGCCGCGTCCAATTCTTTCACAAACAGCCCTTTTCCGCCGATTTTATCCAGCGTCCTGTCCAGAATTTTGTCTCCCGTGGTTTTCATGGTAATGAGCTCAGTTTTCATTTCCGGGTCACAATTGTGGATGGCTTCTATGACCATTTCCGACTGAATCACGGCAAGTCGGCTTTCCCGGCTGCCGATGCGTATCTGTTTCATTCCAACTCCTCCAATACAGTGCGGATTTTCCGGGCGGCGGCGGCAGTCTTTTTGTGTTTCTCTCCCTGAGAAACCACACCGGCCACCAGCCCGCTTCCCGCGCAGATGGCGGGAAAGAAGAAGGTGCTTTCCTCTTTTCGGTCTGCCACGCTGACGAAGATTCCCACCTTTTTGGCTTCCTGCCCTACCTGGAAATTGACTTCCCGGCAGTTGGTGGCGGCCACTGCCAAAAAAGCCCCGGAAAGGTCGCCTTCCTCATAAGGCCGAGAGAGAAAAGCAGCCCCCTCTGGTACGTCCTCACATTCCGGGGCGATGATGGTGACGTCTGCCCCAAAAGAAAGGAGCACCCCAACCCGGCGCAGGGCGATTTTCCCGCCGCCGACCACCACGGCTTTTTTTCCTTTCAGGTCAATAAACAGGGGAAAGCGATATGCTGTTAAATCCATATGCGGCCTTCTTTCTCAGGATACCACCCGGCGACCGGTGGTGTGCAGACGGATTTTACTTTCGCACTTCATCAGGTTTTCAGAGGTAATGCGTTCTGCCAGTCCGGTAACCAGCAGGTCTACCGTCTTGTTCACCGATAATTCGATGATCTCCGCTTCCGTCAAGTCTTCGTTCAGTTCCTTTGCGGTGAGAAGCCGGTTGACAATGGCCTGTTTCAAACTTTCCACCGAGGTCATGCAGTCCTTGTAGTTGAGCCAGCGGGTAAAATTTTCCATCTGTGCCCGCAGAATATCCGTCACTTCTTGGGGAACGGTGCGGTTTTCCAGATAACTTCCCAAATCGTCAATATTATAGAGGGACACGCCAGGAAGCTGCCCCGCTTCCGGTTGAATGTCCCGGGGGATGGCTAAGTCTACCATGACAGCCGGGAGGGAGGGAATCTGGTGTAATTGCTCCACCGTTATCGTATAATGGGGGCTGGTAGTGGCGGAAAGCAAAATATCGCAGCCCTCCATGTGCTGGAACCGCTCGTCATAGGGCACCACGCCGCAGCCCGGCGGCACGATGGTTTCCCCGTGGCGATAGGTACGCAGGGTCACGGAAACTTGGCATTTTTCCTGCTGCAGCAGGGAGGCAGAAAGCCTTCCCATTTCTCCATTACCGATTACGAGGGCTTTTTTGCCTTTCAGTTCTCCCAGCTTTTTCTGTAGCAGGGCCACCGCCATACTGGCAGCGGAGGTGGGCACTGAAGTTAGGCGCACCTTTGCCCGTATTTCCTTCCCAGCAGAAATGGCGGAGCGGAACAGAGTTTCCAAAATGGAATCCGTGGCACCGGCTTCCCGGGCAATGGCAATGGCCCCCTTTACCTGGGAAATAATCTGATCCTCTCCAAAAATGCGAGAACGCAGCCCCGCCGCCACTTCCATAAGATGCTCCACAGCCTTTTTCCCCGAGAGAGTGACAAAGGCGTCCCGATAGGGGGCATATTCGGCGCCTGCCGCCTGACATAGCAGTTCCCCGGGGTTCACTTCTTCCGAACAGGAAAGGTACAGCTCCGTCCGGTTACAGGTGGAAATCAGCACACAGCCGGAAATTGAGGGGAAGGATCGAATGGTACGGACCATGGCGGCGGTCTGCTGTTTGGTAAAGGACAGCCGTTCCCGCAGGCTGATGGGGGCCAGGCTGTGTTCCAGCCCTGACATGACAATCGTCACGATAATTCACGCTCCTGATAAATAGTAGTACAAAAAGACGGGAGATGGATGTGGAATATACATGTTAAGCAAAAAAGCTGCGACAGTATGAACACTGCCGCAGCCGTTTTTCGCGCACAAAGAAACCCGCCTGCCCGATATTCGCCGGTGCGGCGGAAAAAACTCCTTGAGCAGGTCTCCTGACTTATGCTTCTTCAGCCTGCACACAGCCTTCTCAGAAATTACTTTCCAATGACCGGCTTTCGCCGCATGTGGGGCCTGCACATATACAGTGGCGGTACCGTTCCGGATTTCCACCGGATTTCCTATTCTCTGCTGAGTCCAAACGAGTTCAGCAGCACTCAAGTTTCATCATGTAATCTGATTATAACAACCGGAAAAACCTTTGTCAACACAAAGGAGAAAGGCCGGGCCCCTACCGCAGTTATGAAAAGAATGGGACAACTTCTGGTGGCCTTTTTCTTTTTCACGGTTGACAAACAAGAATCCTCTGCCTACAATAAAAGACAATTTGACTTTGGGAGGAACAGCACGGAAGGAGTTTACAGATTATGATAGAGAACATCAAGCCCATGGACATTGAAAAACGCAGTTTTGAAATCATCACCGAGCTGTTGGGAGAGCGGAAGCTGGACCCGGAAAACGAACTGGTCATCAAGCGGGTCATCCACACCTCCGCGGATTTTGACTATGCAGATAACCTGGTGTTTTCCACCCACGCCGTACAAAAGGGAATCGAAGCTCTTCGCGATGGCTGCGATATTGTCACTGATACCCAAATGGCAAAAGCCGGCATCAACAAGACCATTTTGGGAAAATTGGGAGGGGAAGTCCACTGTTTTATGTCTGACCCGGACGTGGCGGCGGAAGCCAAAGAACGGGGTATTACCCGGGCCATCGTCTCCATGGAGCGGGCGGCGAAACTCTCAAAGCCCTGTATTTTCGCCATCGGAAACGCCCCCACTGCGTTGGTTTCCCTTCATGAACAGATAGAAGCGGGAAAACTGCACCCGGCCCTGATTATCGGCGTGCCCGTGGGCTTTGTGAACGTGGTGGAGAGCAAAGAGATGATTTTGTCCACAAAGGTGCCTTATATCGTTGCCCGTGGCCGCAAAGGGGGCAGTAATGTAGCGGCTGCTATCTGCAATGCACTGCTTTATCAAATCATGCGGTAATGGGGAACGAATAGTGGGAAAACCCGATGACAAATATTTTACACGGATTTGTCCATTGAAATTTGGAAGCAGATATGGTATCCTCACATACAAAAGGACAGAAGGTGACCGGCAGCTTTTGGCTGGCCGGTAGAATAGGGAAACGGGTGCAACTCCCGTGCGGGACCGCCGCCGTAATGGCAGAGCTTTGGTTACAAAATGTCACTGTGGGTACACATGGGAAGGCAAAACCAAAGCCATGACGCCTGAGCCGGAAGACCTGCCTTTTGCTCTCAACCCTGCCGAAAGGGCAGACATGACACGGCGGACGGACTAAACGCCTGTGTGATGGGATCAGGGAGGACGATAAAGATTCCCTGGTTTTGCTGACCTTTCTCAAGTGGTTTGAGAAAGGTTTTTTTATTTTCACCTGACAAATGGAGGAATCAACATGACCACAATGGAAAAGAAACTTATGTCCTTCTCCGTGGCAGTAAGCCTCGTGCTCTGTGTACCCCAGACCGCGTCGGCCATGCACATCATGGAAGGATATTTGCCCCCTGCGTTCTGTATAGCGTGGGGCGCTGTCTGCATCCCGTTTCTGGCTGCGGGTGTTATCGCTATCCGACGGCTGGTACAGCAGCACCGCAAATCAATTTTGCTGCTGGCAATGGCGGGGGCATTTATTTTTGTCATTTCGTCGCTGAAAATCCCCTCTGTCACCGGCAGCTGCAGCCACATGACCGGCACCGGTCTGGGAGCCATTCTCTTCGGCGTTTCCACCACCTCGGTGTTGGGTGTCATCGTGCTGGTGTTTCAGGCGTTGCTTCTGGCCCACGGCGGCCTGACCACTCTGGGCGCCAATACTTTCAGTATGGCCGTCGCCGGCCCGCTGCTGGCCTGGGGATTGTATCAGGCCGGTAAAAAGCTCAAGCTGCCCAAGCTGCTCAACGTGTTTCTGGCCGCCACGCTGGGCGACCTGCTGACGTATTGCGTCACCAGTATTCAGCTGGCTATGGCCTATCCCAGCGCGGAAGGCGGATTCTGGGCAAGTGCTGTGGAATTCCTGGCCGTGTTTGCTCCCACCCAGCTGCCCCTGGCTGTGATTGAAGGCATTCTCACCATGCTGGTGATGATCGGCCTGGAAACCTATGCCAAGACAGAGCTCCATGAGCTTCGTTCTGTGAAAAGGGGGTTGTTCAGATGAGCCGGAATACAAAAATCGTTCTGGTTTCCCTGCTGGCTGTCGTTGTGTTGGCCCTTGCGCCGCTGTTTGCTCTGAAAGATGCAGAATTCGGCGGCAGCGACGACGCGGGAAGCGTCAAGGTGGAAGAGGTTACCGGAAAAGAATATGAGCCCTGGTTCACCCCGGTATTGGAACAGATCATCGGCGGGGAGCTGCCTGGAGAAGTGGAGAGTTTGTTCTTCTGCATCCAGACCGGTCTGGGCGTGGGGGTGCTGGCCTTTGGTTTTGGCTACCTGGTGGCCCGCAAGAAATACGGCGGGATGCAGCAGGAAACCCCCTCCGATGAAAAGGAGAAGCCGTGATCGCGGCACTTTTGGCGGGACTGGTTTTCTTCAGCTTGTTTGCCGGTCAGTTGCCGCCTGTATGGCTGGCGGTCGTCTGTCTCGGGGTGGTGCTCTTTTTCCTGCTGGCAGGCGGACACCATCACGACGGTGTTTTGGCCATGGATGTCTATGCGCGGCGTTCCCGGCTTTGCCGGGAAAATGCCCCGTTTAAAACAGGCGTCAGTTTGCTGCTGTTGGTTTTGTGCATCTGTTGTCAATCGCCGATTCCGCCCCTTTGCCTGTTTGCGTTTTTGTCCATTGTCACAGTGGCGGCAGGTGGGGTCAAGCTGCGGGAGTACTTTTCCCTGTTGGGATTGCCGGCGGTGTTCCTGCTGTTGTCCGGCCTCACCCTTTTGTGGGATTTTTATCAGAAACTACCGGAAGAGGCGGTGGTATCCCTTCCCTTTTTCGGGGGCTGGCTGGCGGTAGTCCCCGCCGCCCAGTGGTTGGGGATACTGGTGCTATCTCGGGCGCTGGGAGCGGTGAGCTGTCTGTATTTCCTCAGCCTGTCCACACCGCTGCCGGAGCTGCTGGCTGTGCTGCGGCGGGTACACGTTCCCGCCATTATGGTGGAGCTGGCAGTGCTCATTTATCGGTATATATTTATTTTGCTGGCCACCTTCCGGGATATGAAGGATTCCGCTGCCAGCCGGTTGGGATACCGGGGATTAAAAAGGAGCCTGCACACCACCGGGCTGGTATATGGAGGGCTATTGGCTAACAGCTTTCGTCGGGCCGGGGCATGCTTTGACGCCATGGAGAGCCGCTGCTATACCGGGCAGATTGCGTTTCTCACCCCCAAAAAGAAAGTGACTGTAAAGGTTTTCTGCTTGCTGGTGCTTCCGGGACTGGGAATGTTGGGCAGTGTATTGCTGGGTTTTTAAAGGAGAAGATTATAGAGTATGAAAGAACTGCTTCGGTTTGAGCAGGTTTCCTATCAATATGACAGCGGGGAAGAGCGGGAAGCCCTGTTTCCCCTTTCTGTCCGCCTGTACGAAGGGGAAAAAATTGCCGTATTGGGAAGCAACGGTGCGGGAAAATCCACCTTTTTTCTGCTGGCAAACGGTGTGTTTTCCCCCGGAAGCGGAACCGTAGTGCTGGAGGGGAACTCCATCGGCAAGCGGGAAAAGCAGCGGATGGCCCTTCGCCGGACAGTGGGACTGGTGTTTCAAGACCCGGATGTCCAGCTGCTGGCGGGCACCGTGGAGGAAGAGATCAGCTTTGGCCCCATGAATCTGGGGCTTCCGGAAGAGGAAGTCCGCCACCGGGTGGAAATGGCGCTGGAAAGCCTGGGGCTGACACGCTATCGCAGCCGCGGCCCCCAATATCTTTCCGGTGGAGAAAAACGCCGGGTGGCCATTGCCGATATTCTGGCCATGGAACCGAAGCTGATGCTGCTGGACGAGCCTTCCAGTAATCTGGACCCGGCAGGGCGGCAGCTGTTGGAAGAAACGCTGGAAACCCTTCACCGGAAAGGAATGGCGCTGGCGGTAGCCACCCACGACGTGGATTTTGCCTGGCGATGGGCAGACCGGGTGCTGGTCTTTCACGACGGACGGCTGGAATGTGACGACAAACCGGAAGCTGTTTTTGCGGATGAAAAGCTGCTGTCCCGCTGCGGACTGGAACAGCCTATTTTATGGAAAGTGGCAAAGGCGCTGAAAATCCCCGTGCCGAAAAGCCCCGAAGAACTTGCAGATTACCAGATTGGGAGGAAAACGGAATGAAAACCGCATTGCTTTGCGTTAGCTTTGGCACCAGCGTGCCCGCTGCCAGAAAAAGCATCACCGCTGTAGAGGAAGCTCTGCGCACGGAAATGCCGGAAGCAGATTTTTACCGGGTGTTTACCAGTAAGACTATCCGCCGGATCTTGGCTTCCAAAGGGGAAACGGTGTGGAGCATGGACGAAGCGCTGGAACACCTGACAGACGGAAGCTATGACCGGGTCGTGATTCAGCCCACCCACTTTTTATATGGATTGGAATATGAGAGCCTGAAAGCCAGTGTGGAAGAAGTGAAAAAGCGTTTTCCCGCCCTGCTGCTGGGAGCGCCGTTACTCTCCGGCACCGGGGATTTGCAGGCGCTGGCCCGGGTGCTGTCGGAGGAATTCCCCAAAAAGGAAAATTCCGCGCTGGTGCTCATGGGCCACGGAACCCCTCATTTTTCCAATGTGGTATACCCTGCCATGCAGGCCGTGTTCCACATAATGGGCCGCAAGGACGTGTATGTGGGCACGGTAGAGGGCTGGCCGGAGATTGAGGAAATTTGCAAAGAATTGCAAACCGGGAATTATACCCATGTGCGCACTGCGCCCCTGATGCTGGTGGCGGGCGACCACGCCCTCAACGATATGGCCGGGGACGAAGACGACAGCTGGAAAAGCATCCTCACCCGGGAAGGGTATCAGGTGGAATGCATCATGCAGGGGCTGGGTGTACTCCCCGGCGTGCAGGAGATGTACCGCCGCCACTTGCAGGAACTTTTACAGTAAGAGAGAAGGGAAACTATGGCACTGGACTACTACATTCGCAGTGGACAGAAACAGCTGCGCTGCGGATATACCACCGGCACCTGTGCGGCGCTGGCGGCGGCAGGAGCGGCAACGTTCCTCCTTTCGGGGAAAAAGCCGGAAACCCTCTCTCTCATGACCCCCAAGGGAATCCCCGTGGAGACCCCTCCCGCTTTTCTATTACTAAAGGAAGATACAGCGGTCTGCGGTGTGGTGAAGGACGGCGGGGATGACGCCGACGTGACCCACGGCCTGACCATTGAAGCCCATGTGAAAAAAAGTTGCCGCCCCGGAATCTTTATTGACGGGGGAGAAGGGGTAGGCCGGGTGACAAAGCCCGGCTTGGACCAGCCGGTGGGCTTTGCCGCCATCAACCGGGTGCCCCGGCGGATGATCGAGGAGCAGGTGCAGCAGGTATGCCACGCGCTGGGCTATGACGGTGGGGTGGAGGTGCTCATCTGTATCCCCGGCGGCAAAGAAGCGGCGCAGAAAACCTTTAACCCCATGCTGGGGGTGGAGGGCGGCCTGTCCATTTTGGGAACCTCCGGCATTGTGGAGCCTATGAGTGAGCAGGCGCTGGTGGATACCATTGCCGTGGAACTGCGGCAGGCGGCGGCTTTGGGCGCTAAACGGCTCATCCTCACCCCCGGCAATTATGGCGAGGATTTCCTCCGGGAAAACCAGATGGCCGGGGATACGATACCCGTGGTCAAGTGCTCCAATTTTATCGGGGATGCGCTGGATATTGCCAGCACCCATCCTTTTACAGAGGTGTTGCTGGTGGGGCATATCGGCAAGCTGGTAAAGCTGGCTGGCGGGGTGATGAATACCCATTCCCGGTATGCGGACTGCCGCACCGAACTGGTATGCGCCCATGCCGCTGTGTGCGGCGCTTCTCAGCAGGTGTGCATGGCGCTGTTACAGGCGGCCACCACCGATGCGTGTATCGAAATTTTAGACAGCGTCCAGCTGCGCCAGCCGGTGCTGGATTGCTTGCTAAAAGCCATTCAGCAGCATTTGGAACACCGGGTTCGGGGGAAATACCGAATCGGCGCGGTGCTGTTTTCCAACCAATACGGCCTGTTGGGGCAAACCCAAATGGCGAAGGAGATCATCAAATCATGGAAATGAAAAAAGGGATTTTTTACGGCGTAGGCGTAGGCCCCGGAGACCCGGAGCTTTTGACGGTAAAGGCACTGCGGATTATGAGGGAATGCCCGGTGCTGGCCTGCCCCCAGACAAAAAGCGGCGAAATGCTGGCGCTGGACATTGCCCGGCAGGCCATGGATATTTCGGGAAAGACCATTTTGCCTCTGCATTTTACCATGTCTCGGGATGCGGCGGTACAAAGAGCCGCGCATGAAAAGGCAGCGGACGAGGTGTGCCGCTATCTGGAACAGGGGCAGGACGTGGCTATGCCCAATTTAGGGGATGTATCCATTTATTCCACCTATTGCTACTTAATGGACATCGTGAAGGAGCGGGGCTTTGAGACGAGAATGGTGGCCGGTGTGCCCAGCTTTTGCGCCATTGCGGCCCGGCTGGGAATCAGCCTGACGGAGATGAACAGCCCCCTGCACATCGCCCCCGGCAGCTCCGATCTGGAGAAAGTTCTCCACTGGCCGGGAAATAAAATCCTGATGAAATCCGGCAGCCAGATGCCCGGCGTCTTGCAGGCCATTGAGGAGCACGCAGACCTTGGAAAGAGCGCCATGATTCAAAACTGCGGCCTGCCGGACGAGTGTGTGTTCCCCAACCTCAGCGAGGAAAAGCCCCAGGATTCCACCGGATATTTTGCAACCGTGATTGTGAAGGAGTGAGCAAAGATGGTACATTTTGTAGGAGCAGGCCCCGGAGCCCCCGACCTCATTACCCTGCGGGGAGCGGAGCTTTTGAAAAAAGCCGACTGTATTATTTATGCCGGAAGCCTTGTGAACCCGGCGCTTTTGGAAATGGCGAAAGAGGGATGTGAAATTCACAACAGCGCCACCATGACGCTGGAAGAGGTGCTGGAAGTCATGTACCGTATGGAAGCAGCCGGAAAGATGACCGTGCGCCTTCACACAGGGGACGCCAGCCTCTTTGGCGCCATCCGGGAGCAGATGGACGCGCTGGACGAAAAGGGCATTGCCTATGACGATACCCCCGGTGTTTCCAGCTTTTGCGGTGCGGCGGCAGCTTTAAACGCAGAGTACACCTTGCCCAGCGTGAGCCAGAGCTTGATTATCACCCGTATGGCAGGACGCACCCCGGTGCCGGAAAAGGAGCAGCTGGCTTCCATGGCACAGCATCAGGCTTCCATGGTGCTGTTTTTGTCCTCAGGTTTGCTGAATGAAGTACAGGAAGAGTTGCTGTGGGGCGGTTATCAGGCCGATACCCCGGCGGCAATCGTCTATAAGGCCACATGGCCTGATGAAAAGGTCATTCGCTGCACCGTGGGCACCTTGGCACAGCGTGGCGCAGAGGAGGGCATCCGTAAAACAGCACTGCTCCTTATCGGCAATTTTCTCGATTCCTGTTATGAGCGCAGCCGCCTGTATGACCCCACGTTTACCACCGAATTCCGGGAAGCAAGCGCCCCAGAGCAAAAATAATCGTACGCGTGGATAACACTTCTTATTTGCAGTTTGTTTTCCCACGAACATAAAATTTTCGTTCACCTTTTATAAAAGGTGGTGGGAGTCCAGAGGGCAACGCCCTCGGTCGCCCGTCGCAACGGGTGAAACACCCCAACCTGAAAGGCGCATTTTTGAAAAGTGAATTTGAAAGCTTCCGGTGGAAGCTTTCAAAGAGAAAAACTTTTTACAAGAAAAAAAGTTTTTCTTCTTCCCTCCTGATGTAAGCTACCCTCTGTTTTTCCAGCGGGAAAACAGCCCCTATGAAATCAATACAGAAAAGACTGGCGGTGAGAAAGATGAAGCTGGCGTTTTTGGCCTTTACCGAAAAAGGCTTTGCCCTTGCCGGTTCTCTAGCACAGGCATTGGGCGGCAGTGTGATGCGCTGCGGAAAGCCCGATTCCCTGTCGGACTGGACGAAAAAACATTTTGCCGATGATGACGGGCTGGTGTTTGTGGGCGCAGTGGGCATCGCCGTGCGAGCCATTGCCCCCTATATCCAAAAAAAGTGGAAAGACCCGGCAGTGGTGGCCGTGGACGAATGCGCCCAGTTTGCCGTGCCTCTGTTGTCCGGCCATTTGGGCGGGGCAAACCGTCTGGCCCGCGCCGTCAGTGAAGTGTGCGGCGCACAGGCCGTCATCACCACCGCAACGGATGTCAACGGCGTATTCGCTGTGGATGAATGGGCTCGGTGTCAGGGATTGTCTGTTATCAACCCCCAGCATATCAAGCTCATTTCCGGTAAACTCTTGGCCGGGGGCAGCGTGAAGGTCTACAGCCCGTATTCCATAGAAGGCGAACGCCCAACCGGGGTGGAAGTTACCCAAACCCTTCCCGCTGACGTGGCGGTGAGTGTCCGAAAAGAGGAAGCGGTGCTGTCGCTGGTTCCGAAAACGGTGGTGCTGGGGGTAGGTTGCCGCAAAGCCACGCCTCAAAGTACCATTGAATCGGTGCTGGAACGGTTTTTACAGAAAAACCGGCTGCATCTGGAAAGCATTTGCACCGTTGCCAGCATTGACCTGAAAAAAGAGGAACCGGGACTCCTGGACTTTTGCCGCTCCCATGGCTGGGAGTTTCAAACCTGTACCGCAGAGGAACTCCGGCAGACGCCAGGGGAGTTTACCCCATCGACCTTTGTCAGCCAGATCACCGGCGTGGATAACGTCTGTGAGCGCAGCGCTGTGTTTGTCAGCGGCGGCAGCTTGTTTGCAAAAAAATTTGCCGCAGACGGCGTGACCATGGCGGCAGCAGAAAAGCCCCTACGGCTGGACTGGAACTGGAACCGGTAATCACCGGGAATTTCCCAAGAAAGAAGAGGATGACCATGAATACTTTATATGTAGTGGGAATTGGCCCCGGGGGAGAGCAGTTCCTCACCGGACAGGCCAGAGAAGCGCTGGAGAAGGCACAGGTGCTGTGCGGCTATACCGTGTATGTGGATTTGATAGCGCCCCTGTTCCCCGAAAAAGAGACCTACACGTCTCCCATGAAGAAGGAACTGGACCGCTGCCGCTGGGCCATGGAAACGGCGCAGAATGGAAAGGACGTAGCGCTGGTGTGCAGCGGCGATGCTGGCGTGTATGGCATGGCAGGGCTGCTGCTCCAGTTATCCCCCCAGTATCCCGGCGTGGAAATTCAGGTAGTGGCAGGGGTCACGGCGGCTCTTTCCGGCGGCGCTGTGCTGGGCGCGCCGCTGGGGCATGATTTCTGCGTTGTCTCCCTCTCCGACCTTCTCACCCCGTGGAAAGTCATCGAAAAGCGGCTGCGCTGTGCGGCGTGGGGAGATTTCTGCCTGTGCCTGTATAATCCCAGCTCCCGCAAGCGAGCGGATTATCTGGCCAAGGCCTGCGACATCCTGCTGGCAGAGGGGAAATCCCCGGATACCGTCTGTGGTTGGGTGCGGAATATCGGCCGGGAAGGTCAGAGCGCACAGGTGCTCCCCCTCAAAGAGCTGCGGGATGCCAAGCTGGATATGTTCACCACGGTGTTCATCGGTTCTTCCACTACCCAGGCAATCTCTGGCCGGATGGTAACGCCCCGGGGGTATGAGAAAAAATGCGAGTGGTAATTTTCAGCGGCACCACCGAGGGCCGAGAGCTTTCCGCTCAAACCGCGGCTATGGGAGCCGAGACGATCGTCTGTGTAGCCACCGAATATGGAAAATTGATTCAAGAGCATGTGCCCGGCACCCACACCCTTTCCGGCAGAATGGATGAGGAGAAGATGGCAACGGTGCTGGTGGGAGCCGATTTGTGCATTGACGCCACCCACCCTTATGCCAAAGAGGCTAGCCGGAATATTCGGGCAGCGGCAAAAACGTCAAATGTCCCCTATCGCAGGCTTCTCCGTAGGGAAAGCAAATTGCCGCCAAACTGTATTTTGGTGGACTGTGCCGCAGAGGCCGCCCGGTTTTTGCAGGACACAGAGGGAAATATTCTCCTCACCACCGGGGCCAAAGAACTGGCCGCGTTTGCCCCAATAGAGCGGCAGCGGCTGGTTCCTCGGGTATTGCCGGTGCAGGAAAGCTTGGCAGCTTGTGAGGGAATGGAGATTCCACGAAGCAATGTCATTGCCATGCAGGGCCCTTTTTCCTGTGAACTGAACACGGCGTTGATTCATCAATTTTCGATTCAATGGCTGGTGACAAAGGACGGCGGCGCGGCGGGAGGCTTTGGGGAAAAAGCAGAAGCCGCCCAGCAAACTGGGGCGCGCTTGGTGGTCATCCGTCGCCCCAAAGAGGACGGGGAACCCTATGAAACTATTTTGGAACTTTGTAAGGAGATGATGGGATGCAGGTGATCTTAGCAGCGTCCAGTGGGGGAAGCCGGGGCACCATGACTGAGGATTGTCGGCAGGCGCTACAAAACGCCTCTTGTATCATCGGAGCCCAAAGACTGCTGGAAGGGATTCCCGAAACTTACACAAAAAACCGTGTAGCGGCTATCCGGCCCGGAGAAATCCTTGAGGCTATCCAATCCCACGAAGAGGGCTGTGTGGTACTCTACAGCGGAGACACCGGCTTTTATTCCGGCACCCGAACCCTCATTCCCCTGCTGGAAAAGGAGGGCATTTCCTATACGGTGCTTCCCGGCATTTCCAGTGTGCAGCTGCTTTCGGCGGCGCTGGGCAGGCCATGGCAGGATTGGCTCCTTTGTTCCGCCCATGGGGTGAACTGCAACCCAGTGGGAGCCGTCATGCAGGGAAAACCGGTGTTTTTCCTTACAGGAGGGGAACTTGGCCCAGCGGAGCTGTGCCGCCAACTGGCAGAGGCAGGACTTTCTGAACTGCCGGTTGTGGTAGGGGAGAATCTTTCCTATCCCCAGCAGCGCATCTGCCAAGGCACTGCCGGCGAGTTTACCAAAGAGAAGTTCGACTCCCTCAGCGTGTTGCTGGCAGAGCCTGCCCCGGCCGTTATCCGCCGGACATCGGGCTTCCCGGATTCCCTGTTCACCCGGGGAGAGGTGCCCATGACCAAACAGGAGGTGCGGGCGGCAGTACTGGCAAAACTGGCCCCGAGCCCCGGCGACATCCTGTGGGATGTGGGAGCAGGCACCGGCAGCGTGAGTATTGAGCTGGCACTGGCGGCAAGCTGGGGCCGCACCTATGCAATAGAGTACAACGAAAAAGCCTGTGATCTGATCCGGGTAAACCGGGAAAAGCTGGGCGCGTGGAATCTCAAGCTCATTGAGGGAGCAGCGCCCCAAGCGCTGGACGGGCTGGAAACGCCGAACGCGGTGTTTATCGGCGGCACCAAAGGCTCCATGGAAAACGTGGTGAATCTGGTGCTGGACCGGAATCCCAAAGCCCGGATCTGCATCTCAGCTATCTGCGTCGAAACCCTGTATCAAGCAGTAAAGGCGCTGCAAAATCGGGGCGTTCAGCCGGAGGTGACCCAAATCAGCATCAGCCGGGGGAAGGCGGTGGGTTCCCTCCATATGCTTATGGCCAATAATCCCATTTTTCTGATTGCGGGGAATTGCGATGGTTGAGTTATTACTGGCGGCTCCCGCCTCCGGCAGCGGAAAAACCGCCGTTACCTGTGCACTCCTTGCCACGCTGGCAAAGCGGGGACTTTCCCCCTGTGCCTTTAAGTGCGGGCCGGACTACATCGACCCCATGTTCCACCGCTCGGTGTTGGGGGTGGAGAGCCACAATCTGGACCTGTTCCTCTGCGGGGAGGAGCGGCTCCGCGCCCTTTATGAGCGCCATCGCATTGGCCATGGCGCCGCGGTGTGTGAGGGCGTGATGGGTTTTTACGACGGCGTAGGCGGCAGCACCACTCAGGCCAGCGCATGGCATGTAGCCAGCACGCTGGAGCTTCCTGTTTTGCTGGTCATCCGTCCAAAAGGAGCAAGTCTGACACTGGCGGCGCAGATCAAAGGGCTTTGCAGTTTCCGGAAAAACAGCCGGATTCAGGGTATCTTCCTCAACGACTGCTCACCCATGCTGTTCCGCAGTTTAGCGCCTATGCTGGAAAAAGAAACCGGCCTGCCGGTGCTGGGGTATCTGCCTCATATGGAGGAGGCCGCCTTTGAAAGCCGCCATCTGGGGCTCTACACCGCCGGAGAAATCGAAGGCTTACAGCAGCGCGTTGACGTGCTGGCGCAAAAGCTGGAAGAAACCACTGATATGGAACGGCTGCTGAAACTGTTTGCAGGCCGGGAAGAGAAAAGCGTTTCAAAACCAATTCCGACACCTGCCAAAGCCCATATTGCCGTGGCACACGACGAAGCCTTTTGTTTTACCTATGCGGAAACACTGGACGTTTTCCGGGACGCCGGAGCCGAACTTGTCGAGTTCAGTCCCCTGCATGATACCGACTTGCCGGAAAACATCGGTGGGCTGTATCTGCCCGGCGGATATCCGGAATTGTACGCCCAGCAGCTTTCCCAAAATACAGCCATGCGGGAAGCCATTGAGAAAGCCGTCCAAAGCGGCCTGCCTACCGTGGCGGAATGCGGCGGTTTCCTTTATCTGGGCCAAAGCCTTCAGGACGAAACCGGCACCGCTTATCCCATGGCAGGGGTGCTCCCCGGAGACGGCGTGAAAAAGGAAAAGCTGGTGCGCTTTGGTTATGCCCATTTGACGGCAAAAAGCGACAGCCTGCTTTTTGCAAAGGGGGAGCAAATCCCGGTGCATGAGTTCCACTATTGGGATTCCACGGAAAACGGGAAGAGCTTTACAGCGGAAAAGCCGGTTTCGGGCAGAAGCTGGCCGTGCGGCTTTGGGGAGAAAAACCTGTATGCCGCATTCCCCCATTTGTATTTCTGGGGGAATCCCCAGTGGGGACAGCGATTTGTAAAGGCTGCTGGGAAATATCAAAATTCGGAAAAATAAATCAGAAGCAGTGAAAGCACCGCAAGCGCTCCTGTATATCCACAGGGGGAGGAAGAAGGAATCAACATGGAACCATACGAACAGAAATTACAGCAGCTGCTGCAAACCGTCACCGAGCCGGATGAAACGGCCCGGGAGGCGGCACATCAAAAATGGAATGACTGTGCCAAACCGCTGGGCAGTCTCGGCCTTTTGGAAACCGCCATCGAAAATATTGCCGCCCTTACCGGCAGTACAAAAATCAGCCTAACTCCCCGAGCTGTGCTGGTTCTGTGCGCCGATAACGGCGTAGTCGCCCAAGGCGTGACCCAGTCCGCCAGCAATGTGACTGCTGTTGTCACTGAGAATCTGGCCATGAAGCGCACTTCCGTGTGCCGGATGGCGGTAGTGGCCAACTGCAAGGTGGTGCCGGTGGATATGGGTGTGCTGAATTTCCCGCCCACGGAAGGTGTCCTTGACCGCCGCATTGCCAACGCTACCCATGATATTTCACAAGGCCCCGCCATGACCCGGGAGCAGGCGGCACAGGCCGTGCTGACGGGAATCGAGCTGGTGCGGGAGCAGAAGGAACAGGGCGTGCGGCTGCTGGCTACCGGGGAAATGGGCATCGGCAACACCACCACCACCAGCGCGGTGGCCTGTGTGCTTCTTAACAAACCGGTCACCGAAATGACCGGCCGGGGCGCAGGGCTTTCCAAAGAGGGCTTACAGCGGAAAATCCGCGCTATTGAAGCAGCTCTTTCCAAGAATCAGCCAGACCCCAACGACCCGCTGGACATCATTTCCAAAGTGGGTGGCTTTGATATTGCCGGAATTTGCGGCGTGTTTTTGGGCGGCGCCATTTATCACGTGCCAGTGTTGGCCGATGGCTTTATCAGCACCATCGCTGCTTTGTGTGCCGTGCGGATGTGCCCCAAGGCGGAAAAGGCCATTTTTGCCAGCCATGTTTCCGCCGAGCCTGCGGGCCGGATGGTGCTGGAAGCATTGCACCGTCAGCCTCTGATTACCGCCGGAATGCGGTTGGGCGAGGGCACCGGTGCCGTGGCTGCTATGCCTCTTCTGGATATGGCCTGTGCGGTATATCAGGAAAGCTATACCTTTGAACAGGGCGGCATTGAACACTATGTGCCGTATGGTGATTCGTGATGATGACTTTGGTGATTGGAGGAGCGGCCTCCGGGAAAAGTGAATTTGCCGAAGGGCTGGTGATGGATGCCGGAAGCCTGCCCCGGTATTATATCGCTACCATGCAACCCTTTGATGACGAATGCAGAGCCCGTATCCGACGTCACCGGGAAATGCGGGCAAAAAAGCAGTTCGAAACGGTGGAGTGCTTTGTCAATCTGGAACAGGTCACGTTGCCCCGAAAAGGAGTGGTGCTGCTGGAATGTATGAGCAATCTGGCGGCCAATGAATTATATAGCCCGGACGGTGCAGGAGATGATGCCGTGGCGTCTATCCAGCGGGGAATCGGGCATTTGAAAAGCCAGTGTAAAGAGCTGGTCATCGTTTCCAATGAGGTGTTCAGCGGCGGCTCCGATTATCAAGGAGACACCCTGCGATATTTACGGATACTGGCAGAGGTGAACCGGATGCTGGCAAAAGAAGCAGATACCGTGTATGAAGTGGTGTGCGGAGTTCCTGTGTGCCACAAGGGAAAGGGGAAAACAACATGAACTTTTTTCAAACCATCGCCGTGGCTTTTGCCATGTTTTCTGCCATTCCCTGCCCGCAGCCGGAGTGGACGGAAAAAAATATGCGGTATTCCCTGTGCGCCTTCCCTTTAATCGGGGCGGTGTGCGGCCTTCTCTGTTGGGGCTGGGTGGAACTCATGGGATATGTTGGCGCTTCTGTGCTGTTACAGGCCGGCGGGCTGTGCGCCATTCCTGTGCTGGTGACCGGCGGCATCCACCTGGATGGCTATGCCGATACCAGCGACGCACTGGGAAGCTATGGTTCCCCGGAGAAAAAGCGGGAAATTCTAAAAGACCCCCGGTGCGGTGCCTTTGCTGTCATTCGGCTCTGCACCTGGTTTGTGGTATATTTCGCATTGTGTGCTTCTGTCAGGTGGGACGGCCGGGCGTTGTGGTGCATGGGTCTTGCCTTTGTGCTGGAACGCTGTCTTTCCGGGTTCGCCAACGCTGCGTTTCCCCTTGCGAAAAATACCGGCCTTGCCCACACCTTTGCCGCAGCTGCGGATAAAAAGAAGGTTCGCGCCGTGCTTTTGGCGGCTTCGGTGGTGCTGGCCGTGTCTTTGATGGTTGTCGGCGGTCTGGCTGGTGCCGCCATGGTGCTGGCGGCAGGCTGGATTTTGTGGCGGTATTACCATATTGCGCAGAAGCAGTTCGGCGGTATCACCGGCGATTTGGCCGGATGGTTTTTACAGCGGGCAGAAATTTGGATGCTGGGTGCGTTGGCTGCGGTGCAGCTGTTGGAGGGAATGAAATGGTTTTCGTAACAGGGCCGCTCTACAGCGGAAAAAAGACCTTTGTCAAAGAATGGATGCACTGGGACGAGGAAACCCTCTCCCGGAATGCAATTTGGGATGTACAGGAGCTTGCCGCCGGTTGTGATGATCTGGAACAGCTGGCGCAGGAGCTTTCCCAAAAGCAGGTGGTCATCGCCACAGAGGTAGGGGGTGGCATCGTACCCGCTACCGCCGAAGAGCGTGCAGTCCGAGAAGCCGCCGGGCGGCTTGCCTGTTTACTGGCAAAAAAAGCGGATACGGTCATCCGGGTGTTCTGCGGGATTCCCACAGTTTTAAAAGGGGAGGAAACACTGTGAAAATTTATTTGCTGCGGCATGGGCAGACGACTTATAATGTAGAAAAGCGGTATCAGGGCACGCTGGATATCCCTCTTTCGGAAGAGGGAAGAGCCCAGCTGGTGCAGGCGGACATTTCCCCCAAAAAGGTGTATGTTTCGCCGCTGATCCGTGCCAGGAGTACGGCGGACATCCTGTTCCCCAAAGCGGAACAGGTGGTGGTAGAGGATTTCCGGGAAATGTGTTTCGGTATTTTTCAGGGAAGAAATTATATCGAGATGGAGCACGATCCGGAATACATCGCATGGGTAGGCGAATACTGCGAGGGCTGCTGCCCCGGCGGGGAGCGGAAAGCGGAATTTTGCGACCGCACCTGTAACGCCTTTGCGACGCTGGTGGAGGAAGCCCTGGAAAACGGAGAGAAAATGCTGGTGATTATGGCTCACGGCGGCAGCCAGATGGCCATTATGGAGCGGTACGGCCTGCCCCGCTACGATTACTACCACTGGTGCGGCCCCAACGCCGGCGGCTATGTGCTGGAAGCCGATGCGGACGCTTGGCACAAAGACCACACCTTGCAGCTGGTAGACGAGGTGCAGTACATCCACAAAGAAGTGGAGGAAGGCAGGAAGGAAGCATGATCTGGACGGCGGTTTTGTGTGGGTTCCTGCTGGATTGCCTGCTGGGTGACCCGGAAAAAATGCCCCATCCGGTGGTATGGATGGGAAAAGCCATTTCCCGGCTGGAAAAATGGCTGCGCCGCCATCTTCCCCAAACGCCAAAGGGAGAGCGCACCGGCGGCAGAATTCTGGCATTTGTGTTGCCTGTGGGCACACTGCTCATTAGCGGCGGCTTGTGCTGGCTGTTCTGGTGGATTCATCCACTGCTGGGGCTGGCGCTGCAAATCCTCTGGTGCTGGCAGGCGCTGGCCATGCGGTGCCTTGCCAAAGAAAGCCGAAACGTGTACCGCTGCCTGAAAACAGAGGGATTGGAAGCCGGCCGGAACGCTGTGGCCCGAATTGTGGGACGGGACACCGCCCAGCTTTCGGAACAGGGTGTCATCAAGGCAACGATGGAGACGGTAGCGGAGAATTTTTCCGACGGCGTACTGGCACCCCTGCTGTATATGCTCATCGGCGGAGCACCGCTGGCCCTTGCTTATAAAGCCATCAACACCATGGACAGCATGGTGGGATATAAAAATGATAAATACCTGCATTTTGGCAGGGCGGCGGCTAAATTGGACGACGTGGCAAACTATATCCCGTCCAGAATCGCGGCGCTGCTGTGGATCGTGGCTTCGCCGCTGGCAGGCGGGAGCCTCAAGAACGCGTGGAAAATCTGGCGGCGGGATCACCGCAACCATGCCAGCCCCAATTCCGCTCAGACAGAATCCGCCTGTGCCGGTTCGTTGGGAATCCAGCTGGCAGGCCCGGCTTCTTATTTTGGCAAGCGGCTGGAGAAGCCCTATATCGGGGACGCAACCCGTGAAATCGAGCCGGAGGACATTCTGCGCACCAACCGGATCATGATTGCCGCCAGTGTGGTAGGAGTGATTCTTGGCCTGGCCATTCATACGGCCATGGTGTTCTCCCTGTTCGGGCTTCACTGGATTTTATAAAAACAGCAGACACGGATGCATTTTGATTTCATTTTATGGAGGCGACACCATGAACAAAAACCATCAACCCTTGGTACACGGCGGGGATTGGGCCGGCTATTCGGAGGAATACGGCACACAACCTCTGGACTTTTCCGCCAATGTCAGCCCGTTGGGGGTGCCGCAGAAAGTGAAACAGGCCATTGCCGACGCTGCCGAAACTGCCGACCGGTACCCGGACCCTCTGTGCCGTTCCCTGTGCCGGAAACTGGCAGACCATGAGCAGGTCCCGGAATCCTATGTGCTGTGCGGCAACGGCGCGGCGGATTTGATCTTTCGGGCAGTGCTGGCCAAAAAGCCGAAAAAAGCGTTGCTCCCCGCCCCGGCCTTTGCGGAATATGAAGCAGCCCTCACCGCCTGTGGTTGCCAGATCGAGCATTACTTTCTCAAAGAAGAAAATGACTTCCGGCTGGACGACGGCTTTTTGCAGGCCATCGTTCCCGATATCGATATGGTATTCCTCTGTGAGCCCAACAACCCCACCGGCGTTTCCTCTCCTCGGGAATTTCTGCTGCGGATAGCAGAGCAGTGCAGCCGCTGCGGAGCTTTGCTCATGCTGGATGAGTGCTTCGGTGACTTTTTGGAAGAGCCGGAAGCCCACACCCTGAAAAACGCCCTTGCGGAATTCCCAAATCTGGTGATTTTAAAGGCGTTCACCAAGCTCTATGCCATGGCGGGCGTGCGGCTGGGATATGCCCTGTGTGCTAGTGGCGAACTGGTGGAAGCCATGCGACAGACCGGCCAGCCCTGGGCCGTTTCCTCTTTGGCACAGGCCGCCGGAGAAGCTGCTTTGGACGAAACCGCCTATGTAGAGAAGGTGCGCCAAATGGTGTTGCGGGAACGCCCGTGGATGATGGAGCAGCTAACCAATCTGGGCCTGCGGGTGGTGCCTGGAGAAGCCAATTATTTGCTGTTCCGTTGTCCGGTTTCTCTAATTCAGCCTTTGCGGCAGCGTGGAATTTTGCTGCGGAGCTGTTCCAATTATCACGGGCTGGACGAAAACTGGTACCGCACTGCGGTGCGCACTCATGAAGAAAACATCCGCCTGATACAGGCGTTAAACGAGGTGGTACGATGAAACAGGCCAAGTGTATTATGGTACAGGGTACCATGTCCGGCGCGGGAAAAAGCCTTTTGTGCGCCGGTTTGTGCCGGATTTTTGCACAGGATGGGTGGAAGGTGGCTCCCTTTAAAAGCCAGAATATGGCCCTGAACAGCTATGTGACCCGGGACGGCTTGGAAATGGGCCGGGCGCAGGTGGTCCAGGCACAGGCCGCCGGGAAGGAACCGGATGTGCGCATGAACCCCATTTTACTCAAACCCTCCAGCGATATCGGCAGTCAGGTCATTGTGGGTGGCGAGATTCGGGGACAGATGAGCGCCACCGAGTATTTCCGCATGAAGCGGCAGCTGATCCCGGATATTCTGGAAGCATACAACGGCCTTGCCGCGGAAAACGACGTGATTGTCATCGAAGGGGCGGGCAGTCCTGCCGAAATCAACCTGCGTACCGATGATATTGTCAACATGGGTATGGCGGAGCTGGTGGACGCGCCTGTACTGCTGGCGGGAGATATTGACCGGGGCGGCGTGTTCGCCCAGCTGTATGGCACGGTGGCTCTGCTGGAAGAGCAGGAGCGAGCCCGTATCGGCGGATTGATTATCAATAAATTCCGGGGAGACGAGGCCATTCTACGTCCCGGCCTTACCATGCTAGAGGAAAAAACGGGCATCCCCGTGCTGGGTGTGGTTCCGTATCTCCGAGTCAATGTGGACGACGAGGATTCTCTGGCTCCCTGTCTGGAAAATCAGGGCGGGAAAAAGCCGCTGGATATCGCCGTAATCCGTCTGCCCAGAATTTCCAACTTTACCGACTTCTCTCTGCTGGACGAGCACCCGGCCATGGGCGTGCGGTATGTGCAGAGCACCCGGGAGCTAGGCAGTCCCAATTTGGTCATTCTCCCCGGCACCAAGAGCACCCTTTCCGACCTTTTATGGATGCGGCAAAGCGGACTGGAAGCCGCAGTGTGCAAGCTGGCCCATACCGGTACGCCGGTGCTGGGCATCTGCGGCGGCTACCAGATGCTGGGCGAAACCCTTTCCGACCCCTACGGCACCGAAGGCGGCGGGGAGATGCACGGCATGGGGCTTTTGCCCATTGATACGGTGTTCAGTGACCGCAAGACCCGCACCCGGATGCAGGCCGAAGTGCGGGCTTCCGACTTTGCCGGCGCAAAGCTGGACGGCTATGAGATTCACACCGGAAAGACCACTGTGCGGGGCGATGCGTTCTGTCTGCTGGAAAACGGACAGCCGGACGGGTGCGTCAGCGGCAATGTGTTTGGCACCTATCTGCACGGCCTGTTTGATACCGGCAGCCTGACCCACAAGCTGGCGGAATACCTGTGTAATCGCAAGGGGATTTCCTGCGAGCAGGCAGCGCCGGTTTCCCACGCGGAATATCAGGAGCAGCAATTCGACCTGTTGGCAGATGGTATTCGCCGCGCATTGGATATGAAGGCTATTTATGCACTGATGGAGAGGAAGCGGTAAGATGGAAAAGGGACTCATTCACCTGTATTGGGGTGACGGAAAGGGAAAAACCACCGCCGCCATGGGGGTGGCCATGCGGGCGCTGGCTGCGGGGAAAAAGGTAGTCATCGTGCAGTTCCTCAAAGGGCAGGAGAGCGGGGAAATTACCCTCCTTTCCCAGTTGGGTGCAAAAATCTACCGGGGAAAAGCTGAAGATAAATTCGTCTTTCAGATGAACGAAGAGGAGAAAGCCGATACCCGGAAGGTGCAGGACGAAAACCTCCTTGCGGCTTTGCAGGAACCGGCGGACCTGCTGATTCTGGACGAAGCCTGTGCCGCTCTGGAACTGAAAATGGTAGACGAAGCTCTTCTAAAAAAAGCGGTTTGCGAAAAGCCCGAGGCGCAAGAATTGATTTTGACCGGACGCAATCCAGCGGACTGGATGATGGATATGGCCGACTACTGTACCGAAATGCACTGTTGGCGTCATCCTTATGAAAAGGGCATCAAGGCGAGAAGAGGCGTGGAATTTTAAAAGAAATAGAAAAAGGTCCCGGAAGAACGACTCTCCGGGGCCTTTATTTTTTATAAAGTCAGTTCCGTATTGTTTGTGCAGGAATCTTACTCTTCTTCTCCATTGACACGGCGAAGAAAATATTCCACACCCTCAATATCATACATAGCAAACGAAAATTGCAAGGCTTGCCCATCAATGGTTTGGAAGGTGCAGGAATAATATCGGCCGGAAATTAAAGTGCTGCCTCCGGTGTGTTTTGCCAAAGCAATTTCGCTATATGGATAATAATGGCCGTTTCCAGGCTTCGATTGATGATAAATTCCCTGTTCCCCAATCCAATTTTTGATGAATAGAGAGCGATAAAGAATCACCAGCAGGATGATCAGAAGTATGCATGAAAAAAGCCCTGTAAAAATAAAGACACCGTTATGACTCAAGTACAACCATACGCTGATGCCGCCAAGCAGCAGAAAAGGAATCAAAGCAGGCAATATCCCTCCGAAGGTAGTTTGCCCAATTTTATACAGCCAATTTTCCTGTTTCCAATCTTCGCGATTCATCAAGGGTTCCTCCCATATTGTTATGTAAATACATAATAGCATATCTGTCAAGGTGCCTGGTTAATCAATTTCCACTTCATCCATTACAGCTTTTCGGTTGGGATTGGCATAATAAGCGGCAATCCATTCATTTTGAAAGTAGCGATAAAACTCGGTTTTTTCACTGGGGGTTTTACATAGAAATTTTAGAAAGCTCACGCAAAACTGATCAATGACCCAAGAAAGTACCAGCGTAACAATATAGGCACAGGGAAAATAGACGGTGGCAAACAGCCAACCAAAATTGAATGTCAGAATAATTCCCATTACCAGCAGCAGAACCAGCAGGCCAGGCATGGTTTCCACAGGCGAAATGAACAGGAAACGAGCCCTCTGGGATTTCTGGAATCTTTTTTTAACAGCAGTAGCGCCTGCAACCGCATAAGACTGCACACGACAGGAGGCTTTTTTAGCGGTTAAAAACAGCCGGTCAAAATAGACCCTTACATCCACACGAGCCTTTTCCCGGGTAATTTGAAGAATTTCGTTTTCTTCAACGTTTTCACAATGATAGAGACTTTCAAGAATGAAAACATAACTAGAGCAGTCTTTTTGGAAATAACTGTCCGTAGCTTGCCGTATGGAAACGTCAAAAGTGCTGCCGTTACATTCAATCCAGGCCATTTTGTGAGCGGGAATTCGGACAGGCGCTGCTGTACCCACACGGACCAGCACAGCATATCTGCAGTGGTTAAAAAAAGGAACATTCATCAAGGATCCTCCTTTATGGTGCAGGTTGTAAAATTCGGTCAAAAATTTTGACGTATTATCTAAAAACAATCGCTAAAATTCTTCAATAATGCTTGAATTACTTTTATTATAATATAAATAAAAGCTAAATACAATGGGAATTAAAGATTTCTTTCAACTAAAATCAAATCATTTTTCTAAATTGATATTAATGAAATATTTTTATATCAGATGTTATCAAATAGCATTATCAGATAATATTTTATCTGTCAATACATAGGGGAGAGTTTGGAAGATTAGAGAATATCTGTATGTGCAAGCAATTCACAAAAGCAAATATTTAAAAAATAGATTAAACTTTTTTACATTTATGATTACTTTATTGACTTATAGATAAAATCGGTTTATACTTAAAATAAGAAAGCAATGTACATGAGAAGAAATAGCTGCTGTTCTTCTAAAACAAAATTTTTGAAAATAGTAAAAGCACAAGTTTGATACAATCATTAAAAAGGAGGCGGAATGATTATGAAAATATTGAAAAGAACAAGTGTGTTAGCAGCAAGCATTTTATTACTTCTCACTGGCTGCCAAAGTCAACCCCAATATTCCACCGAAAACACCTATGTGGAGGGGCAGGACTACCAGTATATGTACTCTGATGGGAACAATAATTTGACACCAAACTATATTATGGAAACAGAAACCGCATATTATTATATGAAGTCGTCAAGTAGTAGTGAAGGGGAATTTTTAACGTATATTGATAAAAACACCATGGAACCTGTCATACTGTGCAACCGACCGGATTGTAGGCATGATCAGGAAACGGATGAGGAAAAACGGAAGGAATGTAATGCATATTTTTCTACATCGATGGTCCCGTATTACAGCGGGGATATATTGTATTTCTATCAACCGAAAAAACGGTCCTCCGAAGACAGGGAAAATGGCTCCCTCGATTTTGCCTTTGAACTTGCTAAAATGAAGCCAGACGGCACAGAGCGGCAGGTGCTTTCTGAGCAAACGGGAAATCCATCCTTTGGATTTATGCATAGAGGGTATTATTATTACCAATCAGATTTATACACTGCGGATGGGAAATCTCAGCAAAGCGGCGTGTATCGGGTAGCACTGCAAAAAAATGCCGAGCCGGAGCTGCTGTATCAGGCGGAAGAGCCTTTCCAAATAACTGGCATGACAGCATATGGAAATGGACTGTATATTTCCGAAGATGGATTTGAAAATTTGGGAAATTATCAATCCAGATGTGTTCGTCTTGACTTGCTTACGAAAGAAAGTGAGGCTGTATTTGAAGAGGATAAAGGGGAAACCCAATTTAATTTGATAGGTTTTTGTGATGAAAAGCTGTTATATGATACCTTTGACCTTGCATCGGAGAAAAATGGGACAAAGCTGTATCTTGCCGAACTGGATGGCAGCAAAATGGAAGAAATTGAGGGAGCAGGCGATTTTGCAAATTTTTGCACGGACGGGAAGTATATATACCGCACTCCGATTACGTGGAGTTCTCAATATGAAGCAGAAGACCCCAATATCGCCATACTGGACTTGTCGGGGAATAAAATAATGTCCTTTAGCCCGGAAGAGACGGAAGAGACTATTCAAATAATTGCCGGAAATGAAAAATATCTGTTTCGTTTTGCACAAATTGACGAAGAAGAAAAGCTGCTTTATGCGGAAAAAAGCGGGATTCCTTCAGGTAAGCTGGAATGGAAGGAGATTGGATAAGCTGTAAAGGGAAAGAGGAGTGCTGACATGAAAAAGCAAATAGTTGCCATACTGTTATCTGTAAGTATGATGTTTCTCATTAGCTGCGAAAGCCAGCCTCAATATTCCACCGAAAATACCTATGTGGCGGGGCAGGACTTTCAGTATCAGTTTTATAAGGCGATTTCGACTATTTTAGGCCCTTTATCAATCGCAGAAACAGAAGACGGTTATTATTTTCTGTCAGGAAATTGTTTTCTCTATTACGCCGATAAGGAGACTATGGAGGCTGTGCTTTTATGCAGCCGCCCAGACTGCCTCCACGATCAGGAGCCAAAGGAGCAGCAGCGGTTGGAATGTAACGCCTATTTTCCCGGAACAGCGACACTGTTTTTTACTGACGGTTCGCTTTATATTCCCTGTGAAAAAAAAGATTATAATGTGTCGGATCCTTCGAGAGCACCGAAACATCTGGTGAAAGTTAGTGCTGACGGTACTTCCCGTGAGCCGCTATTTGATTTGTATTCGGAAAAATGTCTGCGTTTCCATCGTGGAATGCTGTATTATCTGGACAGTCCCGACGCGGATAAGGGCGGGGAGGGAAATATGGCCCTGTTCCGCAGAGAGTTGGAAAAGGATTCCGAGGCTGAGCAGATGGCCCGGTTTCGAGTAACAGAAGGTCCGGAACTAACATTGTATGGCAATAACGCTTATGTACAATTAAACAGCGCTATTTTATGGGTTGATTTAGAAACCGGGGAAGAAAATACCATTGTGGAAGAAAATAGTGTGCTGATAGGGTTCCGTCAGGATAAACTGGTTTATAAAGTGATAAATGTAAAAGATAATGGAGACTATGACTATCATTATTATATCAGTGAGTTGGACGGCTCAAATCCAAGCCTCCTTCCGCAAATGGACGGCCGGGAATATCTGCAGGTAGATGATCAGTATTACTATGATATAGATGTAGATTTCTGGTCTGAAAAAGCTAAACCGGTAGAAGAGCGCAGCGTCCGCGTACTGAAAAAGGATGGTACCCTCGTCAGTGAATTCAAAATAGGAGAGGATGGCCGTCTCCTTGCTATGGTATCAGATGAATATGTGTTTAAAGTGAAAAAAGATTTTGATATTTGGCAAATGGACTATGCAGAAAAAAGCGGCATAGAGACGGGTCAAATGGAATGGAAAGCCGTGGTATATGAGAATGCAGTGGAAAGCGATGGAGTGACCTATACCGGATAGGGGAAAGAAGAAATTTTTCAAAATAGCAGAGGGGAGGTGATTTCATGCTGCTTTCCATACAAGGGATTTCTAAAACTTATAAAAAGGGCAAGGTAAAAGCGCTGGACAACCTGAGTTTGGAACTGACCCCGGGCGTCTATGGCCTGCTGGGGCCAAATGGAGCCGGAAAAAGCACCCTGATGAATATTATTACCGATAGTATCCAGCCAGACTGCGGGCAGGTGTTATATAACGGGACAGAAATTTCCCGTTTGGGAAAAGAATTTCGCAGTGTTTTGGGATACATGCCCCAAAACCAGCGGCTGTATGACTCCTTTACGGCGGCCCGCTTTCTGCTGTATGTGGCCGCTCTCAAGGGGATTCCTAAAAAGCAGGCCAAACAGCGGGTAGAACAAATGCTGGAGCTGGTAAATCTGCGGGACTGTGTCCACAAAAAGCTGGGTGGATTTTCCGGCGGCATGAAACAGCGGATTCTGATTGCCCAGGCGCTGCTTAACGACCCGGAGGTTTTAATTCTCGATGAGCCTACCGCCGGGCTGGACCCCAAAGAGCGGGTGAGAATCCGAAATTTTATCAGCCGTATTGCTCTGGAAAAAATCGTGATTCTGGCCACCCATGTGGTTTCTGATGTGGAGTATATCGCCCGAGAGGTGCTGCTTATTGACCGGGGGCATCTGGTCATGCGAGGTACCCCTGCAAAGATTCTCGGCGATATGGAGGGGAAAGTGTGGCAGCTTCATGTCACTCCCCAAGAAATTCAAAAAGTACAGGAGCAGTACATCGTCACCAATATTCTTGGAGAAAAAGATGGCCTTTTAGCCGTAAAGGTGGTGGCAGAGAAAAAACCGGATGCTTATTCCTGTATCCCGGCACTGGCCACACTGGAAGATGTCTATTTGAGCTTGTTTGACGAGGAAAAGGACGGTGACGTATATGCGCCTGTTCCAGTATGAATGGAGAAAGCTGGCAAGCTGCCGTCTGCTGTTTTATCTGCTGGTTCTGCTGTTGGCAGGAAATGCCTATCTATTTTACAACCAGACACAAAAACCGCCCTATGCCCCCATGAGCAACAGCGTATACGACCAGCTGCTGGAAGAATACGCCGAAATGGAACCGGAAGAAGCACTCCAGGAGATTTCAAAGCTGGAATCAAATTTGAACATTGCCGGCTTTGTGGATATGTTCCGCCAGAATAGCATAGTTGGATTTGAAGGTCAGACGGAACAGGAAGCGGTTCAGGACATGCTCGATGCAAGCCCCTTTCCTATGGAATACGACGATTTTATGGACAAATATGGGGTATACATTGAAAACCATGAGAAATCTCGGGAAATCAACGGCGCGGTTTCCAGCCTGAAAGAACAGCTCAACCATATTGTACAATATCCCGATTATATTCTTTCCATGGCGGAAAAACGGGACGAAATGAAAAAAGCATCCATCTTCAACAAGCCCGGGACGTTTTCCTATCGGAACATTGAAAAAACCCCCGAGGATTTCAAGGGCTTGGAGAACCTTTCCCTCTCTCTTGGGCCAGAGGATTTCCTAATGGCCATTTCCACCTATTCCGGCGCTGATTTTTGCATAATTCTGCTGCTTTTGCTTTTGTGTATTTATTTGTTTTCTCAGGAAAAGGAAAAGGGGCTTTCCCGGTTGATCCGTACCATGCGGCAGGGACGATGTCCCACCACCCTGTCAAAGCTTTTGATTCTGATTTTTTGGGCGGTGGCCCTGTGCGTCCTTTTTTATGGAACGGTGCTTATCATGGCCGCCTCCATCTACAACTTTGGCGACCTTTCCCGGATGATTCAGTCCCATCCTTCCTTCCGGGGGGCCAGCATTCCCATGAGTGTTGCACAATTTTTGATGGTGATATTTTTGGAAAAGGTCCTGGTGGTGCTGGCATGTGCACTGCTGTTTTCGGTTATTTTTTCCCTGTTTTCGGGTATCAAAACAATTGCCGTTCTGCTGGGCGTGTTCTTTGCGCTGGAATATGCCGCCTATATTCTAATAGCGCCCCAATCCTATCTTAATGCTCTAAAATATCTCAACTTTTTTGCCTTTATCGATTCTTATTCTCTATTTGCCCAATATTTTAATATCAATCTGTTTGGATTTCCCATTTCCCGCATCACCAGTGCTCTTTGCTGTCTGTTGTTCGTCATGGTACTCATGCTGGCGCTCTATTTCTTCTTTAACCGGTGGGAATGGAACTTTGTTTTTTCCCTTCCCAAATGGCGCGGCAAGAAGCTTCGGCCTATCCGGGGGGCAGCCAGTTTGTTTCGACAGGAAGCGTTTAAAACCTTTATTTCCAACAAGGGCTGGATCTATATAGCCGCGGCTTTGGCAATAGCCTTTTGTACAACAGATGTCAGTACCTTATACATGGATGAAACCAATACCCTCTATTGGTCCTATGCGGACATGATGGAAGGGCCAGTAGATGAGGAGCACGAGCAAATTTTGCAGCGAGAAGCCGACCGTTTTTCCAATATTCAGGAAGAAATGGAGAAGGTACAGACAGCATATCAGAATGGGAGCTTGTCTGATAGTGAATATTATGTACAAATGTATGAACTAAACAATTTTGATACCAGGCGGGAGGCTTTTGACAAAGTGCAGATGCAGTTTTCCCGGCTTCAGGCATTGAAACAGGAAACCGGACGGGAGTTATATTTTATCAATAAGCTGCAAACAGATTACGTCTTTCAAAATACCATACGTTCCTTGACAACGGCAGTATTGTTTGTTTTTTTACTCGTCCTTATGATTAGCAGTTTCTATCCGTCAGACTATCAGTCCGGCATGGCCCCGCTTCTGGGAAGCATGAAGTATGGCCGGGAAAGGCTGATGTTATACCGAATAGGGTATGGGATACTGGCGGCTGTTGGGCTGCTGACTATTTTGACGGTTCCCCATATCATCACCATTACGGCCCGGTATGGTTGGTTTCCCTTTACAGCGCCGGTGCAAAGTATTGAAGAATACAGCCATCTTTCCTGGAATTTGACGGTGGGACAGTTTCTTCTACTCAACCTGATTTTCCAGTACATAACCGCGGTAGTTCTGGCACTGTTCATCTTGGCCGTGTCCAACCTTGTCAAAAGCCAGAGCCTTACCATATTGGCCTGCTGTATGCTCGTTTTGTTCCCGCTGGTACTAAAGCTGGCAGATATTTCGGCATTGGACTGGTGTACGCTGACCAATGGGCTGATGATTTTCAACGGATTTCAAAATTATGATATTCAGGAAAACTTATTATATTATCTGGGATTGCTGCTGGTGGGCGCAGTCTGCTTTCGGATTACACAAAAGGCGTTTTCTTGTAAAAAGCAGCGTCTTTCTTAAACAAAAGAAAGAGCGGTGCCTGGCGGTACACGCATTCCCAAAAAAGAGTCTGCGAAGGCAATGGGCTTTTGCAGGCTCTTTTTTTGAGTGATTGCAGGGTGGGCCAGTGTGTGGTACAATCGACAGAAGAAGAAAATTGTGTAAAAAGGAAGAGGTTCACATGAAAGGTGATTTGACACAGGGGCCTGTGATGCGCTCCATGCTGCGTTTTGCCATTCCCATGTTTTTGGGAAATCTGCTGCAGCAGTGCTATAATGTGGCGGATACGCTGATTGTCGGGCAGGTTTTGGGGGCAAATGCCCTGGCAGCGGTAGGTTCGGCGTTTACGTTGATGACATTTTTAACCTCGATTCTGCTGGGACTGTGTATGGGAAGCGGCGCGGTATTTTCCATCCGGTTCGGGCAGCGGGACGAGGAGGGGCTGAAAGAGGGAATCTGTACTTCTTTTGTGCTAATTGGAAGTTTAACCATTCTTTTGAATGTGTTGGTATTTGTGTTGCTGGACTGGATTCTGGCTTTTTTGCAGGTACCGGCCGAAGTATGGGATTTAATGAGGGAATATCTGGCTGTGGTATTTTGGGGGATCGCGGCGACATTTTTTTATAATTATTTTGCGTCACTGCTTCGGGCTGTGGGAAACTCTATCATCCCGCTGATTTTTCTGGCGGTTTCCGCGGTAGTGAATATCGGTCTGGATTTGTGGTTTGTGCTTGGACTCAGGAGAGGAGTGGCCGGTGCAGCAGAGGCAACCGTACTGGCACAATACCTGTCCGGGTTGGGAATCATGGTCTATACCTTCCTCAAGTTTCCCTCATTGCGGGTAAGTCGCAGGCATTGGAAAATTCGCTGGGCCTGTGTGCGGGAAATCTCCAGTTTTTCTCTCCTGACCTGTGTACAGCAATCGGTGATGAATTTGGGAATTCTGCTGGTACAGGGGTTGGTAAACAGCTTTGGTCCTACTGTAATGGCGGCGTTTGCTGCGGCAGTAAAAATTGACGCCTTCGCCTATATGCCGGTACAGGATTTTGGCAATGCATTTTCCACTTTTATCGCACAAAATTATGGGGCACAAAAGGAAAAACGGATTCAAGAGGGATTAAAGGGAGCCGTACTCACTGCATTTCTGTTTTGTATAGGGGTGTCGGCAATCATCTGGCTGCTGGCCCGGCCGTTAATGCTGTTATTTGTAAATGCCGGGGAGACAGCGATTATCAGTGAAGGAATGCGGTATCTGCATATAGAAGGCTCTTTTTACTGGGGAATCGGCTGCCTGTTTTTGCTGTATGGATTTTATCGTGCCATGGGAAAACCGGGTATGTCGGTAGTTCTCACGGTTATTTCCCTGGGAACCCGTGTAGCGCTGGCCTATCTTTTGTCGGCAATTCCTGCTGTTGGTGTTGTGGGGATTTGGTGGTCTGTGCCAATTGGTTGGATTTTGGCGGATGCAGCGGGATTGGGATATTATTTTATACGAAAAAATCATTTACTAACAAAAACATAAAAAACTTTTTGAATCAAATTGAACAAAAATTGTTTACCTGATATAAATACTTAACACGTATGGCAAAAATCTACATTGGACAGCTAAAATGCTTGAAATGGGAATTTTTGGATGATACAATAATCCTTGTCCTTATATGTTTTGCTATGTGAGGTGATAATCGCTGAACAATATAGCGGCATGAAGGACAAGGTTTATTTTATCACGACAGAGGAGGTAAAAAACATGTTCAAGAAAGGCAAGAGAGTTCTTGCTGGTTTGTTGGCTGTTTTGATGGCGGCTTCTGCGGCACAGAGTCTGGCATTTGCAGCGGAAACCGGAGAGACCACAGGACAGGCTGTCACTGTTATGGCTGAACCTCAGCTGCAAAACGGTACTGCTGTCATTCCCAGTGGTGCAGATAAGGCTACTGTTAACGAGATCCTCAGTAAGGCCCTCATCGCCAACTATGATGAGGTCGGCACGCAGGAATGGGAATACTACTGCACCGGTAAAAATGGTCTGCTGACCAACGACGCTTGGGGTTCCATCGATGGGTTTACCAGCGAAAAGAAGGTAGTGTTTGTAACTACTACCTATACCCATCCCGCTCTGGCTAACAACGATGACGGAGATTACCAGGTGCGTCTGGCTGGAACCGATACGGCAGTTACCCTGACTAAAGCAGCTAAGCTGACATCTTCCATCACTCTGAACGAAGGCAGCACGGTGACCTTGCCTTATAATGAGGATTTGACAGTCAACTATGATGCACTGCGTACGGCTATTTTCAATACGGTAGTCGCTTCTTCCACTCCGGAACTGTCTGCCAGTGATGTAACCATCGAGTATTACGCAACAGCTGACAGCGGCTCTCTCGGCAGCATGGGAAAGGCTTGGATGCCTCTGGAAGGCGGTAAAGATGG
>JAHZDE010000005.1:0-138401 GCA_019422525.1 Clostridiales bacterium | reverse complement strand
GCTCTCTCGGCAGCATGGGAAAGGCTTGGATGCCTCTGGAAGGCGGTAAAGATGGTCTGCTGACGTATCCTGCAATTTCCACCGGTGAGCAGAAAATTCGTATCAGCTATGCAGAAACTGATACCACCTATGGAACCTCTGTAGAAACCACTATTACTGTTGCGGAGCGTCCCGAAGCAGACATTACCTTTAACGACGGCCCCTACCAGGCTATGCTGACTGTAAAGCAGGATTTGTCTGTCAACTATGACGCATTGCGCCAGGCTATCTTTTCTGCAATTGTCAAGTCTTCTAATCCGGAACTGACGGTGAATGACGTGACAATTGAATACTATGCCACTGCAAGCAGCGGCAATGTAGGAGACTTGGGTAAAGCCTGGATGCCTCTGGAAGGCGGTAAAGATGGCCTGCTGACGTATCCTGCAATTTCTGCCGGCGAGCAGAAAATTCGCATTGTGTGGGGCGGAAACCAGAACTATGCACCCACCACAGAAGAGTTTATGGTTACTATTACCGAGCGTGAGCAGGTACAGTTCAACCTGAACGAAGCCCCCTACGAAGTGGGAATGGTATTTGACAATGTGCAGGGCTATGACTACAATGCCACAGCCAATGCCATTTACAATGCCGTTGTTGCATCTACCACGCCTGCTGATTCTTCTGCAAATGTAACTGTGGAGTACAATGCTGACCCCACCGGAATTACCGATACCTTCAAGCCGCTGGATTATACTGACCTTGGTGGTCTGGTCAAATTTGGCACCGGCGATTGGGAAATCCGGATTTCTGTTGGGGATACCCAGCCATACCGCGGAAATTCCGTTGTAGTGAAGGTCACCACTACCGATAATCGTATTGCCAGCAATGTTGTCTGTAAGGAAGGCGTTTCCATTACGTATAATATGGATGCCAACACCATGAAGCAGGCTTTGTTTGACAATGTGATTGATTGGGAGAATTCCACTCTTCCCGCTAAGGAGACACTGAGCCTTGATAACTTTACCTTTGAGTACTATGGCGAAAATGTCCTGACCGACAATATTAACGGCGGCGTTAAGCAGTGGGCTCCCATTGAGGGTGGCACTGTCACATTGCTGAACTATCCCCAGATGGGTGCTGCGGACAGCCAGCAGATTCGGATTACCTTTAACGGAAACACAGACTACCGTCCTTCCGACAAAGTCGAAAGCACAGTTGCTGTTAAAAAGGCAAAAGTCAGCGTAAAGGTAAATTCCACCAACATCTATGCCGATGAGCAGCTGCCTGCTGATTTTGTTACGACGGACCCTGCCGACAAATTTGATGTTTACACCATTTATGCCGGCACTACCAGTAACGTAACGACCAGTCTGTACCTGGATTTGCCCGATCGCTATACCAACAGTGCGGTTCTGAAGATTCTGGACCCGGTGGTAGAAGCTGTCAGCGGCAAAACCTTCACCCAGATGCTCAACGACGGTATTACGGTAGGCGAGCTCCGTGAGCTGTTCAGCACACAGGAGCTGCTGGATTTGCTAGACAAGCTGAACATTGACACCGGTACTTTTGGCCAGATTCTGACCGTTATCAATGGTTTGCCTTCTATTGTCGATACGCTGCGGATTTCCTTTGGCACTCCCAATCGGGCTGGCCTGTACACGGTAGCCGCTGTTACCGACAACAAGAACTATGAGACCGGCGTAGGCATTGGATTCCTGCTGGTAAAAATGCGTCTGTCCGGCTCCAAGCTGACTTGGAATCAGGAGATTTCTGGTGGAAAGCTGACTGCTGAGCAGGCAAAGAACTTTGACTTTGGTGTAACGCTCTCCTACAACGGAGACGTAACCGTAAGCCAGGAGAACGTACATTATCTGTATTCCGGCTTTACCAGCAAATGGAGAATTTACTCCAGCACTACCACGCCTCCCACTGAGCCCGGCAGCTATATTGTAACGGTTGTCACATTGGGTGGCAACTATCTGGCAGCGCCCATTACCCGGACCTTCCAGATTACCAAATAAGCACATCTAACCGAAAGAATCCCGTCCTCCAGAGCCATAGGGGGGCGGGATTTTTTTAATAAAAAGGGTAATCACTCCATTTGAGCACCAGCTCCACGAGTGAAATCCGTATTCTTTGCGGGTGTATATAGCAGAAACTGAGAAGACTACGGATGAGAATGGCGTATAGGGGGATCGTTTCGATGGATTGATTCCCAATAAATAGCTTTTTATGTAACAGCCTATAAATGATAAAATAAGGCCGTTTCCCACTATCAGTCGGGAAACGGCCTTTACTTTTTTTATGATAGGGCTTTTGCTATCTGTTACTCCAGTTCGAAAGCACCGGTATACAAAGCATAATAGCGGCCCTTTTTGGCAATCAAATCATCGTGGCTGCCGCGCTCAATAATCCGGCCATGGTCCAGCACCATAATGACATCCGAGTTCTGAACGGTGGACAAACGGTGAGCAATTACAAATACGGTTCTGCCATACATCAAAGCATCCATACCGCTTTGGACAATGGCTTCCGTACGGGTATCGATAGAAGAGGTTGCCTCGTCCAGAATCATAACCGGCGGGTCGGCAACGGCTGCACGGGCAATAGAAATCAGCTGGCGCTGGCCCTGAGAAAGTCCGCTTCCGTCGCCTTCCAAAACGGTGTTATACCCCTGAGGAAGCATACGGATAAATTTGTCGGCATTAGCCAGCTTAGCAGCGGTGATACATTCTTCATCGGTAGCGTCCAGACGGCCATACCGAATGTTTTCCATCACCGTACCGGTAAACAGATTCACGTCCTGCAGCACAACGCCCAAGGAGCGGCGCAGGTCGGCCTTTTTGATTTTGTTGATGTTGATTCCGTCATAGCGGATTTTTCCATCGGCAATATCGTAGAACCGGTTAATCAAGTTGGTAATGGTAGTTTTACCGGCGCCTGTGGAGCCAACAAAAGCGATTTTCTGGCCCGGTTCTGCATACAAAGAAATGTCATGCAGTACAATCTTATCCGGCACATATCCGAAGTCCACACCGTCCAGCACCACATTGCCTTCCAGCTTGGTATAGGTAACAGTACCATCACTGTGGGGGTGTTTCCATGCCCACATGCTGTTGGAATGTTCACATTCGGTCAGGTTGCCATCATTATCATATTTTGCATTGACCAATGTTACATATCCGTTATCAGCCTCGGGCTCCTCGTCCATCAAGTCGAAAATACGGGAAGCACCGGCCAGTGCAGTAATGACAGAGGTCAGCTGTTGGGAAACCTGGGCGATGGGGTTGACAAAGTTCCGGGAAAGAGTCAGGAAAGAAGCAATGGTGCCCAAGGTCAGAATGCTGATACCAGCCAGACTCACATTGACAATTCCTGCAATAGCCAGGGCGCCGCCAAGAACAGCAATCAGCACATACAGAATGTAGCCGATGTTGTTCATAATGGGCATGAGGATGTTTGCATAAATATTAGCCGAAGTTGCACAGCTGCAAAGCTCATCATTGACCTTGTCGAAGTCCTCCTTGGCTTTTTCTTCATGGCAGAATACCTTTACTACTTTCTGGCCGTTAATCATTTCTTCGATAAAGCCGTTCACCGTACCAAGGGATTCCTGCTGTTTCATGAAGTACGTGCTGCTTCGGCCGGCAATCTTTTTAATAGCCATCAGAATAAACACAACTGCAACCAGCACAAACAGGGTCAGCCAGAAGCTCAGATACAGCATAGAACAGAATACAGCGATAATCGTCACACAGGACGCAAACATCTGCGGCATACTCTGGGAAATCATCTGGCGCAGGGTGTCGGTATCATTGGTATAATGGCTCATAATGTCGCCATGGGTGTGGGTATCGAAATAGCGGATAGGCAACTTCTGCATATTTTCAAACATGGCGTCACGGATATCTTTCAGGGTGCCCTGTGCAATCACAGCCATCATCCGGTTATAGAAGAGGGTTGCCAGCACACCGGCCAGGAAAATACAGCCCATTACCACGATGGTTTGCAGCAGCCCGGAAAAGTCGGAACTATGATTCAGCAGCATGGGACTGATATAATCGTCAATCAAAATTTTAATAAACAGGGAAGAGGCCACAGATGCAGCAGCGCTGATAAGAATACAAATAACCACCAGTACCAGATGGAAACGGTAGTGGCCCAGATATTTCAAAAGCCGGCGAATGGTTCCGGGGCGGAAACGCTGTGTGGTGGGCCGGGCAGGAATGTTGTTGGCAGATTTACTCATCCTTCTCGCCTCCTTTAGTCTGGGACTCATAAACTTCGCGATAGATGGCAGAGGATTTCAAAAGTTCCTCATGCGTACCATGGTCAACCAACTTGCCGTCATCCATAATCAGAATCTGGTCGGCGTCCTGTACAGAGGAAACACGCTGGGCAATGATAATCTTGGTCGTATTGGGGATTTCATCCCGGAATGCTCGACGAATCATAGCATCGGTTTTGGTATCCACGGCGCTGGTAGAGTCGTCCAAAATCAGGATTTTCGGTTTTTTCAGCAAAGCACGAGCAATACACAGACGTTGTTTTTGTCCGCCGGAAACGTTGGTACCACCCTGTTCAATATAGGTATCATAGCCGTCCGGGAAGCTGGAAACAAACTCATCGGCGCAAGCCAGCTGACAGGCGTGAACCAGTTCTTCGTCGGTAGCGTTTTCGTTACCCCAACGAAGGTTATCCTTAATGGTACCGGAGAACAGCTCGTTTTTCTGAAGCACCATAGCCACTTGGTTACGGAGGCTTTCAATGTCATAATCTCTGACATCCACGCCGCCAACGGTAACCCTGCCCTCGCTCACGTCATACAGACGGGGAATCAGCTGTACCAAGCTGGATTTGGAAGAACCGGTACCGCCCAAAATGCCAATGGTCTGACCAGACTGGATATTCACATTGATATGGTCCAAAACAGGCTTTTCGTTTTTCTCGGAATACGCAAAAGAAACATTTTCAAAGGTAATGCTGCCATCTTTCACTTCATGAATGGGGTTTTCGCCATTCTTCAGCGTGCTTTCTTCCTTCAGAATTTCCACGATACGTTCAGCAGAGGCACGGGAAATGGTAATCATAACGAAAACCATGGACACGGCCATCAAGCTTGTCAAAATCTGAGTAGCGTAGGTAATCAGGCTCATGAACTCACCGGTGGAAAGACCGGTAGCAGCATCGCCGCCGCAGGCCACAATAGCCCGGGCACCCAGCCAACATACGATCAGCATGCAGGCGTACATACTGAACTGCATCAAAGGCATGTTAAAAGCCAAAGTCTTTTCAGCCTTGGAGAAGTCCTTGTAAATGGTGTTGGAAATATCCTCGAACTTATTGATTTCATAGTCCTCACGAGTGAAAGACTTGACAACCCGGATGCCTCTCAGGTTTTCCTGTACTACCCGGTTCAATTTATCGTAAGTACGGAATACGCGCTCGAAAATGGGATGTACACGGGTCATAATAAAATACAGTCCAAACCCCAGGATGGGAATGGCAATTAGGAAAACAAAAGAGAGCTGCGCGTCGATTCCAAAAGAAACCAGCAGGGCAAATACCAACATAATGGGGCAGCGCACAGCCAAACGAATAATCATCTGATAGGCCATCTGAAGGTTCGTAACGTCCGTGGTCAGACGAGTGACGATACTGGCAGTAGAGAATTTGTCGATATTGGCAAATGAATACTCCTGAATCTTATAGTACATATCCTGCCGCAAATTTCTGGCAAAACCAGAAGAGGCAATAGCAGCATATTTTCCGGCCAATGCACCGAAAAACAGAGAAAGCATAGCCGAGATTAACAGGATAATACCAAACTTAATCACATCAGGCATACTTCCCTGATCAATGCCCTTATCAATCAAATCAGCCATAACCAGCGGAATTATAATTTCTAGGGCAACTTCCAGCACAACATAAATAGGCGCTAAAATCGAGGCCTTTTTATATTGTCGAATACTTTGCATTAAGGTTTTTATCATGCGTTCTATCATTCCTTTCGCCATTGCGGGAGGGGCATGAAGAAACCGTCCCGCAGAAATAGACCCACAAGGGCGCATTTTCAGTAGCCGTGGTGAATGGAAGGGAAAAGTTTCAGCCTTCTTCCAAGTTTGCGGCAACTTTCTTCAATAAAGAAGTCAGCTGTTCAATCTCTTCTGCAGACAGTCCAAAGACAATCTGTTTCTCCAGCTGTGCGTTTCCTTCTGCGACACACTGATAAATCTGTCTGCCCAAATCTGTCAGAACCAGTTTTTTCAGCCGTCCGTCATGAAACACCGTCTCTCTGCGAATCAGGCCTTTGCTTTCCATCAACTTTACGACTTTCGACACAGTCGAGCGGGTAATGGAAAAAGAAGTTTCCAAATCCCGCTGAAAAATGTCCCGGCCTTCATTTTCATAGAGGAAGGATAAAATCCAGCCATTGGAGCCGGTAACATTCTGCGAGCCGTTGTCTTCCATAATTTTATCGGCGTGGCGTCTTATAAGGGTAGAGACCCGCATAATCTCCAGGCCGATACTCAGTTCCTGCTGCATAAATAACCTCCTTACTAGTTTTAGCATCAAACTATTAAAAATTTAACTGTTGAACATCAAACACAATACACTTTTTTTGGAGGTTTGTCAAGGGCCAAAAATAAGAATTTACAAAAAAATAATAGTCCATGAAAGAAACTAAAATGATTGACGAAATCAAGGGAAAAGCGTACAATAAGCTTGTATAAATTGCCACGAGTATTCGATAGAAGGTGTGATAGATGCGGAAAAAACTGGCAGTAGAAATCACTCGGGAACAAATCGGCTTGATAACAGACATTGTCTATGCACAGAAGCCATACTGGTTTGAAAGCAGTATGAGAAGTCTGCGAATGAATCTGATGAAGCCGAGAGGAGAGGGACCCTATCCGGTAATTATCTGGTTATGCGGCGGAGCGTGGAAGATGATGGACAAAGGGTATCATCTGCCGGAAATGGTTTATCTGGCGGAAAAGGGGTTCGCCATAGCTTCTGTAGAATACCGAATGACCAATGAAGCCCAATTTCCCGGACAGATTGAAGATGTAAAAGAAGCCATCCGGTTTTTGAGAGCCCACAGCGGGGAGTTCTGTCTGAATCCGGAAAAGTTTGGAATCATGGGAGAGTCAGCCGGTGGGTATCTGGCGGTTTTGGCGGGAACCACCGGGGAGACCAGAATTTTTGATAAAGGCGCGAATTTGGAATACACCAGCCGGATACAGGCGGTTTGTGACTGGTATGGCCCGGTAGATTTTATCGATTTTGCCCAGGAAAATAACGGCTATGCGGCTTCCCCCGAAGCATTGCTGCTGGGTGGAGCGGCTTATGAAAATCGGGAGACGGCTATTCGGGCCAATCCGTGTACCTATCTAACCCCTAATACACCACCGATTATGATTGTACATGGGAATCAGGATGGTACGGTTCCTTTCCGGCAGAGCGAGATTTTGTATGAGCAGCTGTGTGCTAATGGTACGCCAGCAGAGTTTTATGAGCTGGAGAATACCGACCATGCTGACAGGCATTTTGTCCAGCCGGAGATACAAGCATTGATACTTGACTTTTTCACACGTCACTTACAGTAATATATATGTAGAAAAGGCAGTTCTTGGAGGGTTATTCAGGGGCTGCCAAATTTTTTCAAAAAAGTGTTGACAAGCGTCGAAAGGGATGATATAATAAACGAGCGCTCTTCAAGAGCGGCAAAAAAGTGAATATGCGAGAGTGGCGGAATTGGCAGACGCGCTAGATTCAGGTTCTAGTGAGCATTGCGCTCATAGGGGTTCAAGTCCCCTCCCTCGCACCAGCGAAAGCTTCGATACGCAAGTCGTGTTCGAAGCTTTTTTCTGTTTTACACCCAAGCTTTTAAATAAGTCTGGACACAGGTTGTGCTCCAGTCTTATTTTAGAAAAGAGAGAAGATTTTTTGGACATAAGAAGTGTTTTCTGATACAATATTTAAAAAACACCGGGCGGGAGTTCGGTGACTGTTTATGGATGGGGAATGGAATTATGCCTGTAGATATGAAAGCAATGATTGCCGATACTTTAGGAGAAATTTTAAAGCGGAAAAAGCTCGATAAAATTACCGTAAAAGAGCTGGTGGACGCCTGCCATATCAGCCGGCAGACTTTTTATTATCATTTTCAGGATATTATGGATGTAGTGGAGTGGTATCAGGACCAAGCGCTGCAAAAGTCCATTGAGGTTAGTTTGGCAGCGCCCAGCTTTCGGGAAGCCGTCAAGGGACTGGTTTTTGAAACCTTCCGGCAAAAAGAGATGATTCGGCAGGTATTGTCCTCCAATCGGCGGGAAGAAATTGAACAGCTGTTTGTCCGGTCCGTGCGCACCTATCTTCAGGAAGTTTTGAGGAAAAAAGCACCCCAGATTACGTTGTCTCCGGCAGACGCGGAAGCAATACTCTGCTTTTATTCCAACGGAGTGGTGGGAATGATGTTGGACGGATTAAATCAGAAAAATCCGGATATTGAATTGCTTGCGGAGCAGATGTATAAAGTCTTAACGGGGGAGATTTTGTTTCGTTTTGGAGAAGCCCATTGATTTTTGAGAGGCATTTTGATGGGTTTCTTTTTTAGGGCAGGAAAAGAAAAAAATTTTGATTTTTGCGATTTTTTCTGAATTTTGGAGTTTGAGTTTGTACACCGATGTTTGAACGGAACTCATCATACAAACGGGAGGCGTTATCGATGAAGTCATCCAGAAAGAAAATTTTCGTCAGCTATTCCCATACAGATGCAGCAAAAAAAGAAAAAATCACCCACCTGCTTCAAGAATATTCCGGGTGCGACGTTTGGAGCGATGCCCGGCTGCATGGGGGAGAAGCCTACTTTTCCACCATTGCCAAACAAATTCTAGCGTCCGACTATCTGGTACTGCTGTTATCAGCTGCATCAGCCAGTTCGGATTTTGTAAAGCAGGAGCTGGAATTTGCCAAGTCAGAAAGGAAGCTGATTTTTCCCATTTGGCTGGAAGAAGTGGAACTGCCAGCCAATATCCGGTTTATTATTCAAAATACCCACTATATGTTCTGGTTTTCCCGGGAAAGTGATGAGAGCTTTGGTCAGGAACTGGTAGAAGCTTTTCAGAATGAAGACGGCTATGATTCCCAGGAAGAAGAGACCTCTTGGAACGGGGAAGCCTTTTTTACCCCGAGCGAAAAGAAAAAAATCCAGAGCCTGCTGGCTGCGGAAGAAGAAGGAAAGCATAGGGAATGCTGCCAGCCGGAAAACGCCGTACTGCTGGGAAGAGCCTATCAATATGGATGTCAGGCGGAAAAAGATATAGACAATGCCCGGTATTACTTTAAGGTAGCCCAGTATGGCGGGAGCCTGGAGGGAACGTTCCACCTGCTGCGGCAAAAGCTGGAAGCGCTTCGGGCTCCGGAAAAAAGTGCAGACAAAACTGTGCGGGAGCAATATCAGCTTTCGGTGAAAAACCTGCTGGAAGAGATGGAAAAGATGGCGGAAGAAGGCTGTATTGCAGCGGATGTTTTTCTGGGAGGAGTCTATTATAATGGACGGTTTCGTCAAAAAGCCAATATTGCCCGAGGGGTAGGATATTGGAAAATAGCAGCGCAGGCAGATAACCCGGAAGCACAGTTTAATATTTCTTATGCATTCTATGCCGGAGAGGGAATGGAAAAAGATTATGATATGGCCCGGATGATGGCGTTGCTATCCATGGAGTATGGGTATCCTAAGGCCGCCCGGATTCTGGGAAATCTGTACCGTAAAGGATACGGCGTCCAGAAAGCGCCGGAAAAAGCCATGTATTACTATGAGAAGGGCGTCCAATTAGGAGATTTGCACTGCTATAACTTTATGGGAGATTTATATAGCAGTGGTTATGGAGTACCGCAGGATTATGAAAAAGCGCTGGAATGTTTTCAGAAAGCGGAGCAGGCACCAAAGCGGATGAAGGCGGCCCGGTGTTCAGCAAAATATGGGATTGGCTGGGCGGCAGAGCATGGCAAAGGCATGAAAATGGATTTGGAGAAGGCGCTGTCCTGCTATCTGGAAAGCTGGCAGCTTGGGAAAAAATACTGCGGGCAATGTATCGAAAGGTGCATTTCGAAACTGGAAGATCAAGAACGGCGCCTCTATTGGTATCAAGAATCCTGGAAAAAAGGCGTGCGGGAAACCGCGCTGGATTATGGGTGCCTACTGGAGGAAGGGGATCAGTCCTCTCAAATTGCGCCCGACAGGGAATTGGCCCTTTCTGTGTTTGAGGCTGGGGCGGAGAAAGGCAATGCCCAGTGCTGTATCCGTTTGATTCCTTATTACAGCGGGCTGTTTTCTCAGAACAAGCAGTTTGTTAATCGGGAGAAGGCCCTTGCGAATTTTTCCAGGCTGTTGTCCGGTTATCAGCCGGACGAAAACGCAGCAGTACCATTATGGCTGTGTCTGTGCCAATATGGGGCTGAATGGGATGTTGACCTCGAGCAGGGACGCCCGGAACATATAAAAGCCATGGAATATTTCCAAAAGGCGTTGGAAGAGAGCATGGATGCTTTCCCATGGATGGTCTCTTTTGCGATAAACTATTTTGATGGAAGGGCCCTTGACGAAAAGCTGGATGGGGACCCGGAGCACTGTGGCGAATTGCTGGAGCTTTTGTCCCGTTATGGGAGCAAGGTAGATAACGAGAACCCGGAACAGCACAAGGCGTTGGAGCAGCTGCTGGAAGGATTACAGCGTCAAAGCCGGTATTATGGGAAAAGAATGGATGCCTGTAGAGAAAAGGCCGATGTTTTTGCCCGGCTGGCTGCCCAGATCTTTCGGTTTTGCAGGCAATAATCATATATCAGTATAAAGGAAAGGGTCCTGTCGATGGCGGGACCCTTTTTATCGTAATATTTTACGGTGTATTCGGTAGCGTTTTCGGCATTTCTGTGGCATAATAATAGGATAGTACCGGTTTTCATATCGGATACAGGGAGGAATTGCTTATGGGAAAAACTGCCGCCGGATTGCTTGTAGCTGGTGCAGCCCTGCTCAGTTATGAAGAAAACAACCGTCTGTCCGTGACTAAACTGCGCCTGTCGTTTGCTGGGCTGCCAAAAGCTTTTGACGGATTTACCGTTGTCCAGTTATCAGATTTGCACAATAAGCGGTTTGGCCAGAACCAGAACCGGATTCTTCGGCAGGTGGAAGCTTTGGAGCCAGACGCAATTTGTATTACCGGAGACTTGATTGACAAACGGCGTACAACTGTTTTTACCTTGGGCGACGCACTGGAGCTGTGCCGTGGAGCCCTTCGGTTTGCGCCGGTATATTATGTCCCGGGAAATCACGAAGCCTCTTTTTCGATGTATCCGTTTTTGAAAAAACAAATGAAGGCCATGGGGGTCCGGGTGCTGGAAAATCAATCGGTTCTTTTGTATCGTGGCGGAGAAGCTTTGCGGATTGCCGGGGTGGATGACCCAAAATTCTTTGGGGAGCGAAAAATGAAACAGATGCAAAATCTGATACAGGCCACAGGACAGTGGGACGGCATTTTTACACTGCTTCTCAGCCACCGGCCCGAAGAGCTGCAGAATTACAGCGTTTCCGGCGCAGATTTGGTTTTGACAGGCCATGCCCATGGCGGGCAATTTCGGATTCCCAAAATCGGTCCGGTATATGTGCCCAATCAGGGCTTTTTTCCGCCTTTGGCACAGGGAGTCCACCGGTGTGGAAAAACCACGATGGTCATCAGCCGCGGCTTGGGAAACAGTGCTTTTCCCCAGCGGATTTTCAACCGGCCGGAGATTGTCAGAGTGGTGTTAACCCGCCATAAGAGCTCGGAATGATAAAAAATGCCGCGAAGATTGCAGAAACTTGCATTTTTGCATTGCACAGTGTTGGTTAGATATGCTATAATAGGCTCTGTGCCGCAGCAGCGTACCATCTGTTTTTCCAGGAAAGACAGAAATGGGAAAAAGGAAGAAAACTCTGGTTTACTCCAAGTTTTTGAGAAAAGGTTGCTGCCGCCAAAGCAGAATGGAGGTACAATTCATGTATCAGATTACAGAAAAAAGAGAGCTGAACCCTACGGTAACCCTGATGAAAGTCAAGGCTCCGTTGATTGCAAAAAAGGCAGAGCCCGGCCAGTTTATCATTCTGCGGGTGGACGAAAATGGGGAGCGAATTCCCCTGACGATTGCCGATTATGACCGTGAGGCCGGACTGGTAACGATTATTTTTCAGATTGTGGGCGCCACTACAGAGAAGCTGAATCACCTGAATGAGGGTGACTGTATTCATGACTTTGTGGGCCCCTTGGGAGTTCCTTCCCATGTGGAAGGCCTGAAAAAGGTTGCCGTCGTGGGCGGCGGTGTTGGCTGCGCGATTGCCTATCCCATTGCAAAGAAACTTCACAACCTGGGTGCAGAGGTTCATTCTATTGTCGGCTTCCGCAATCAGGATTTGGTAATTTTGAAAGACGAATTTACTGCCGTCAGCGATAAGTTCGTGCTGATGTCCGATGATGGCTCCTGTGGTGAAAAGGGCCTTGTGACAGACGCTCTGAAAAAGCTGATTGAAAGCGGCGAGCAATATGACGAGGTCATCGCCATTGGGCCGCTGGTCATGATGAAATTTGTCTGTCTGCTGACCAAACAGTACAATATCAAAACTGTGGTCAGCATGAACCCCATTATGATTGACGGTACCGGTATGTGCGGTGGCTGCCGGTTGACTGTTGGGGGAGAGACCAAATTTGCCTGTGTGGATGGCCCCGATTTTGACGGCCATCTGGTGGATTTTGATGAGGCTATGGAGCGTGCTTCCATGTATAAGCCCTTCGAGGCCCATCAGCGGGAAGAAACCTGCAACCTGTTTAAAAAAGAAGTAAAGGCCTGAGTTCTGACCGGCCTGTCGATACAAATTCATTGGGAAAGGAAAGAGTACCATGCCCAACATGTCATTGAAAAAGAACGAAATGCCGGTGCAGGACCCTCAGGTCCGCAACCATAATTTCAGCGAAGTGGCGCTTGGCTATACGGAAGAGCAGGCGCTGGATGAAGCCGAGCGTTGTTTGAATTGTAAAAATAAGCCCTGTGTGGGCCATTGCCCGGTAGCCATCGATATTCCCGGCTTTATTGCAAAGATCCGTGAAAAGGATTATGAAGGCGCTTATCAGATTATCAATCAGTCCAGCTCTTTGCCAGCTGTGTGTGGCCGTGTGTGTCCTCAGGAGACCCAGTGCGAGAGCAAGTGTGTCCGCGGCATCAAGGGCGAGCCGGTGGCAATTGGCCGCTTGGAGCGTTTTGTGGCGGACTGGCACAATGCCCACGCTACTGAAAAGGCAAAGGCTCCCGAAAGCAACGGCCATAAAGTGGCAGTAGTAGGCGCAGGCCCCTCCGGCCTGACATGTGCAGGCGATTTGGCCAAAATGGGATATCAGGTTTCCGTGTTTGAGGCTCTGCATCTGGCCGGCGGCGTGCTGGTATACGGAATTCCCGAGTTCCGTTTGCCCAAGGCCATTGTTCAGAAAGAAGTGGATACCCTGAAGGAACTGGGTGTTGAGGTGAATACCAATACCGTTATTGGCCGGACGCTGACCATTGACGAGCTGTTTGACAACGGCTTTGAGGCTGTTTTCATTGGCTCCGGCGCAGGTCTGCCGCGGTTTATGAATATCCCCGGCGAAAACCTGAAGGGTGTGTATTCTGCCAACGAGTTCTTGACCCGTGTAAACCTGATGAAGGCTTATAAAGAGGGCAGCAGTACCCCGATTCAGCACGCAAAAAATGTCGCAGTGGTTGGCGGCGGCAACGTGGCCATGGACGCTGCCCGTTGTGCAAAACGCTTGGGCGCTGAAAACGTGTACATTGTGTACCGCCGCTCCGAGGCGGAAATGCCTGCCCGTGCAGAAGAAGTGGAGCACGCCAAAGAAGAGGGCATCATCTTCAAGGTGCTGAATAACCCCACCGAGATTTTGGGCGATGAACATAAATTTGTTAAGGGCATGAAGTGCGTGGAAATGGAGCTGGGTGAACCGGATGAATCCGGCCGCCGCCGTCCGGTAGTGAAGGAAGGCTCTGAATTTGTGCTGGATGTGGATTGTGTGGTCATGTCTATTGGCACCTCCCCCAACCCGTTGATTCGCAACACTACCAAGGGCTTGGAAACCAACCGCCGCGGCTGTATTGTTACCGAAGAAGAAACCGGTTTGACCTCCCGTGAAGGTGTTTATGCCGGCGGTGATGCGGTAACCGGTGCAGCAACCGTTATTTTGGCTATGGGCGCCGGCAAAAAGGCTGCCAAGGCTATTGATGAGTATATCCGCTCCAAATAAGCTGAGAAAATCATAGAATCTTATATAAAAGCGAACCCCCTTCTGTTTGTAAAAGCCAGAAGGGGGTTCAGTTTTTTATAGAAAGAATGGACGGAGTTTATGCCGGAGTATTTTCTGTGACAACGCCATAAGGAATACCGTTCTTTTCCCCAGCTTGTACAATCGAAAGGTTTTCCATATTGGACAAATCACTTTTGGGAATGCCAATATACAAAGCATAATGTTTGCCGCCAACCATACCAAAATCCCAGCGCTTTTTTTCAGGGGCAGAAGACAGCATGGAAGTAATGCCGCATATCATGAGGAGGAGCGAAGAAATCTGCTTGGAACTCTTTTCCTGGACAACATGTTTGAGATGTTCCGCACAGCTTTCCCGTAAAGCAGAAAGTTGTATGCGAACCTGTTCTTTCTCTTCCGGGGAAAGCGCCTGGGATTGTAAAGCGCTGCCAATTTTTGTAATGGCCAGCGTAACTGTCTGGTTGTAATCATAATCTTTATACTCGCTATTTGCAAAAACAGACATAAAATCCAAATCGTCATAAGTTTTCCGGTCAAGGGAGAGAAGCTCGGAAGTCCAACAGAAGAAATCTTCCAAGGTAGGATGCGTTTGGCAGAAGGTTTCCCAGGAGCAGGCCGTACCGTCGGGCAGTTTTCCGGAGAACAGCTGCTGAAGGGCATTGATGAGTGTTTGATGGGCATTAGAAAGCTGTTTGTCAGTCAAGGTGATTCCGGTAGCAGACGGACACTCCACCAGACAAGCATGAAAGTTAAAAAGATTTTGTGCAGGGCTACCGGCAACCTTTGCCTTGTGAAGTTTGAGATTCTTCTGGGAGTGATAAAAGGCCAGCAGCTGACGTGTGGTGGGATGCATGAAGCCAGTGGAGCGGGTGTAAGCATTCCAACGGCGTTTTTCACACCACAACAACAGATCGGCATGGGAAGTGTCCATCAGATACTGGGCAAAATTTTGAAGAATGGTATCGTTGGGCAAAGGGTTCTGGGGGGAGAGCATCCCGGCAGAAAACAGCTTATATTGGAAGTGCAGAGCACTGGCAATAGAACTTCGGAAGTTGTAAAGATTGGTGATCAGATTCCGCTCACTGTCCTCCGGATCGTGGGTTTTGTGAATGAGCAGCGCATCATTTTCCAATGCAGTGGTGTGAATATTCCGGTAATCATATCGGTCCTGCAAACCGCCAAAAGCATTGATATGTACATATCCGGCCCGGGTACGGTTGATGGTACCGATGGCATCTTTTAAATGGTCATTTTCGATAACAAAATGGATATAAGCGGGCTTGCCGGAGCAAAGGCTTTTCCGATTGATAAACTTCTGCACAATTTCGCAGGTGGAGATGTTCAGCTTGTCATCGCCGAGGGCAATCAGGACATAATCAATATTTCCGGCTTTTTCCAGAGTATCCAGAAAATCGGAAGAGGTAACATCGGCATTCATAAATGAAAAGTCGGCATAAGGCTGTGTGGAGCCTGCGCCTTCTCCGTTTTCCGTACACAAGCCTTTTTGAAAAACTTCAGGCATTTCCAGCTCCATTTCTTTTCGGAACTGGTTGGCATGCCGGGAAATCACGGTCATTTTGAGAGAGATGATGGTAGGATGTTTAGGAGATTGGCTGTCCACGGCCGGATTCAGCATCTGACCGCACCAGTAGACATGTTTAAAAAACTGACGGCCGATTTGCCCGCCGCCAATAAGGAGTACGGAAAGGGAAGACGATTTTGTTTCCAAAAGAGGCAGGTAAAGGGGTTGGTTCTGAAGGAGGCTGTACACCAAGTTTTCGTATTCCCGTACCACTTTTATGGTAACTTGGGACATTGACGATTCCATTTGGCTATTTAGGTTTTCGGCCATGGCATCAGCAGCAGAATCAGAGGCGAAGAGGTAAATATCCACTTTGTTTGACAGTTTCCACAAGCTTTTGACGGTATCATCAGCATACAGCATAGCCAATGCATGGATGTTATTTTCTTCTGCCTTATCGATTAAATAATATTCGGTAGCCTTCCTTCCATAAACCCGAATATCCAAAATATCATCAGGCAGGCAAACTGCATGGAGCTTTCTTGCCCGGGCCTGTAGTTCTGACATTCTTTCATCATCTGTCCCGAAAACGTCTGTGAAAACAAAAAAAACCTTTTCGCTTTTGGCATAGCTTTCTGCAATGGCAATAGACATTTCGTTTAGCTCAGAAAAAAGTACATATTTCCGGTTCTTTGCGAAAAAGCGATAAACTACCAATTGTATAGTTGGGAAGACGTTGCTCAGAACATCCAATAAAATAGCACCGCCGGCAATGGGGGCCAAAAGATTTAAAACGGAAATATAACCCCCATATAGCTGCGGAATCAGTGTGCCGCTATTTTTGCTTAGGATAACTTTTCCCTCTACCAGATAGGTTGTGTAATCCTCGTCCATGCTGAAGGTTTGCAGGGAATGGACCATGGCGTCAAATAGATGTTCAAACCAGTTCATAGATTCCCCATTTTCAATTACCGGGATATTTAATGCAACGGCATACCGAATCACCCAGATTCCTAGTACCAGTAAAATAGTGGGATATACCAGTTTGTTTTTTATACTGCTGCCCGGTCGTTTAATGGTGCTGTACAGAAACAAGCCGATGCCGCAGGCTGACAGAAGGAATGACAGAATCCACATTAAATGGAAAGAAACAGCAGCTTGACCGCAGAGAAAAAGAGTTAGGCTAATTCCAAACAAGAGAACTCCCATGGTAATTAGGATGATGAGCCGCCGGGTGTGGGGTAAGGCATGTGAAGGAGTTATCCCTTCGTGTGTTTTACTGGACATTATGCTTCCTCCTCGACAATAAGTAGTAAAAAAATACAAAGCTTTTCTATTATTATGGGGGACAGAAGCTGGTTTTGTCAAGAAGTTTCATGAGAAAACAGACAAATATATCCGGCAATATCCATAAAAACAAATTGATAAGGCAGGTGTAGTTTTGTTGACAATTTTCGGAAGCAGCTCTATAATAGCAGTATTAAAGAAGTGTCGATGGTTTTGTCCTGCGTATAGGGCCACAGCGCCACCGGCGAGAGTCCGGAGGAAGGAAAGCACTATCTTTTGCGACTGAAAATAAGCTGTTATATATAAAATATAATTAAAAAACAGGAGGATTTACCCAATGTACGAACCGCATGTAATTGATACCAGTGACGTTATGGTAAGCAGTGAAATTGAGAATCTGGCAGAGCTTCTGGCACGGAATACCCACGAAGTCTGGTCGCAAGGACGTATTCGGGATGGCTGGACTTATGGGGAAAAGCGCGATGATACTGCCAAAACCCATCCCTGTCTGGTTCCCTATGATCAGCTTCCGGAATCGGAAAAGGAATATGACCGCAATACCTCCATGGAGACCTTAAAAGTTATTTTGAAATTGGGTTTCAAGATTGAAAAGAAAGAATTGGAAGGTTAACAATATTGTATTAAAAAGGCAAAACCGGATTGACACATTTTATGGCATTTGCTATAATGAGGGCGATATTTGCAAAAACAGATCATAAAAAAGCTGCGGGATAATTTTAAAAATTTTTTTGAAAAGACTGCGAAAATAGGTTGTGTCATGGATTATAGTATATGTCGGTTGAAACAAAGCGGAACCACCACCACTTCGCAGTTGAAACCGTTAGAAAATCAGGACGTGTAGCCCAATAACTCTCTATAATGAGGGGTTTACAAACAAGGAGGAATTGATTTATGGCAAATGACAATGCAATGCAAATCGCAAAGGCTAACTATGCTGCACTGTGTAAGATGATGGACAATCGCGGATGGCACTATACGCCGGACGATGAAAAGCTGATTATTACCTGTAGCTTTAGCGGCGAAGACATCCCGATGAAGTTTTTGCTGCATGTGCGCGCTGACCGTGAGGTAGTTTCACTGGTTTCTTTCTTGCCTTTTAAAATGCCGGAAGATAAGCGGATTGATGGCGCTTTAGCGGTTACCGTTGCAAACCATGGTATGGTGAACGGCTGCTTCGATTATGATTTGTCTGACGGCGAAGTCATGTTCCGTCTGACAACCGCTTTCCATGACACCATACTCAGTGAAGAAGTGTATCGGTATATGATTTTGGTCGCTGCTTCTACGGTGGACCGTTATAATGACCGGTTCCTGATGCTGGCAAAAGGTAAGAGCGATATTAAGCAGTTTATCGAAGAAGAAAACGACTAATAGCTTGGGAAATTTGACAGCGGTGGTTTTTCCACCGCTGTTTTATTGACAAAATGCTTTCCCTGTTTTAGATGCTAAGATTTGCCGTTATCGAGTCGAATTGACAAAATAATGGAATGTTGTATAATATTTTTACGATATAGCGGCATGTCATCAATACGGGAAGGCAGGGGATATTGTGGAAAATTCGGCATTTTTGATCAGCAATGAGGAATATGAGCAGATTACAGCAGAAATTTATCATTCCGGCGGTGCCAGATATGATACGCTGCTGACAGTATCCAGACGAATCATTATTGGATTGATCCGTTATTACTGTCAGCCAACGTCTCTGGCAGATGAATGGGAGGATGTATTGCAAGAAGCCTTGGTGGATATTTATACAGGCTGCGAGCAGAGTTATTTTTATGGAAACCAAGACCGTGAGAAATCCCCGGAGGCATTGAGAAAATGGATTTTAACGGTTGTTCGGAATACATTTCTCAGTTGTCTTAAGAACAGCAAGGGACGTTCCCGGCGGGAGAGAGAAACAGCCGCTCATTTACTGGAAAAAATGGGCATCGAGGCGACGGTAACTGATGAAGGCTTGGTAAAAGTTGCGCCAAGGGTAGAGCCTGAACAGTTAGACTTGTCAGGAAAACCCATATGGGAACAAGAAAAAAACCAGATGAACCGGGAGAGACTTTTGAATGTGTTTCATAGCATGTTGCAAATGTCTTCCGGAGTCCAAATTGTCTTGATGTGGTTATGTGTGTACTTGATTATGTATGAAAACGGTGGGGAACAGCATCAGGCGATTGATTGGATAGCGAAACAGGACAGGCGAAAAACGTTGGCAGACTGGCTCTTTTATGTGGTACACATTTTTGAAAGTTATGACTGGATTGATATTTCGCCAAAGGAATATCAGGTTCTTTCAGAATGTCTGGAAAAGGAGTGGAAGCCAGGCATTAAATATGCCAGAATGCATTTTGGCGATTTTACAAAGGAAGATGTGAAAAGCTATATTTCAAAATCTCTGAACAAGAGAAATCAGACCATCAGAAAGAGGGTGGACTCATGAAGTGCCTGAATGATGAGGAAATCATCCGGTACCTCAGTGTAGATGATATATCGAAAGAATCCATGCAGCTGGTATCCCAAATGCATGCACATGAACGGGAATGTCAGAAATGCAGGGAGAAAATAGAAGCTTTCCGCGCAGTGTATCAGAAAATGGGAAAATTGCGTAAGCCTGTTACAGATCCGTCTGTTATCAGGGGTATGATTCAGGTAATCCATGGCGTGGACAAAGAATTGGCGGGTACTAAAAAGGAAGAGAATTCTACAATCACAGCGAATGATGATCGTGGATTGTGAGAATTCTTCAAGCAAAAGAGATGTGTAAAAGGAAAGAGGGTATATAAGGATGGCCAGCGATGCGAAAATAGTGATTACGCCGGAAGAACACAAATCAATCTTGCAGGAAATGGAGGAAGGAAATGATTTTGATACGCTGAGTACCGTTCTGATGCGTGCGGTGCGCTTCGTAGGGCGCCAGGAGTTGGAAGAAACCGGGAATATGCAGGTTTTCCAAGAGGCTCGGATTCCTTGTGTGGAAGCACTTCGGGAAAAAAGCCGGGAAAAATTCGAAAAGGGACATGAAATTTTTTGTACCCCGGAAAGTCTTTCTGAGTGGCTGGTATCCAGTGCTCACGAGTTTTTCAAAAACTATTTGGAAAAAAAGGAGGAAGAAAAAGCTGTCGAAGATTTGTTGGAGCAGCTTTCGGGATACAAGACGCAGTTTGCTTCTTCCATGAAAGACGATACTGACAAGGAAGAGCGCGAATTGGAAACGGATTCCCATGATGGTAAGGAATCTGAGAAAGGCGTTCGGTATCTGGAACAGCTGGTGCAGTTTACCAATGACCTCCAAAAAGACTTGATGGATACCGTGTTTGGACAGGATAACGCAGTCAGTTTGTTTGCACAGGGCTACTTCCAGGCCGAAGTGTTTGCCAAGGCGGACAAGACTCGGGTCAGCCCCAAGGCAACTTATTTGTTTGCAGGCCCTCCTGGTGTTGGCAAAACCTTTTTGGCCGAAAGCGCGGCCAAGCTCTTAAACCTTCCTTATATGCGATTTGATATGAGCGAGTATTCGGATAAAGAAGCCAATTTGGAATTCTGCGGTTCCGATAAAGTATACAAAGGTTCAAAACCTGGAAACGTTACTTCTTTTGTCAAGGAAAATCCTCGCTGTATCCTTCTTTTCGATGAAATTGAAAAAGCCCATATCAATATTATTCATCTGTTCCTGCAAATTCTGGATGCCGGACGGCTGCGGGATAACTGTACGGATGAAGAGATTTCTTTCCGGGATACCATCATTATTTTCACCACCAACGCAGGCCATCAATTGTATGAAAATTCATTAACGGCAAATCTTTCCGGTTATACCCGCCAGAGTATTCTCGATGCCCTGAAAAAGGATGTAGACCCGTCCACAAAGGTTCCGTTTTTCCCGGCTGCTATTTGTTCTCGATTTGCCAGCGGGAATGTGGTCATGTTCAACCATATGGAGTCGCATAATCTCATTTCCATTGCCAAACGGGAAATTGAGAAAAAGGCTAAAATATTTGAAAAAGAATATGGGATTACCTTTCATATCGATGAGCGGGTATTTATTTCTCTGCTCCTGTCAGAAGGTGGAAACAGCGATGCCCGAACCATTCGAAGCCGTGCGGAAGCCTTCTTTACCGGTGAAATGCTGGAACTGCTTCGCCAGCTTTGCACACAAAAAAATGGCCCTCTGCTGAGCGCTGTCGATATGGTAAAAGTTTCGCTGGACTTAAACGGAAGCAGTCCAGAAGTAGTAAGGCTCTTTGAAAACAGTACGCCTATTAAAGTGCTGCTGCTGTCTGACCAGATTAGAGAAGATGAGCTCCAAAACAGTGGCGTTTATGAAATCCTGCTTGCGTCAAGTATGGAAGAAGCCATGAAGCTCCTGAAAAAGCAGGATATTGCCTTGGTCGTGGATGACTTCCGCTGCAATCGTTCGGAAAAGCCCTTTATGAGTACTGAGGACGTGGAATCCGATGGGCGCAGTTTGTTCCAGTACCTGCGGGAATCGCTGGAGGATATGCCTGTGTATATTTTGGAGCCGGAAGAGTCCCCGCTGAGTTTTGCCGAAAAGCTGACATTTTCCCGGCTGGGCGCGCGGGGGACCATTTTGTATTCTCAGTATAACCCGGCTCAATTTTTGGATGCGCTGGAAAAAATTACTACCCAGATTCATCAACATCAGAATACTATGCGCCTTGCCCGGGCCAATCAGGTGGTGGAATTTGAGACCGCGCAAAGTGTGTCTGATGACGGAATGACGGCTATGATTACCCTGTTCGATTTTCGGATTGTCCGTTCCGTTGAGGCGGAAGATTCCGAGCAGGTAGTCAGTGGAATTTCCAAGCCGGACAAGTGTTTCGCAGATGTCATTGGCGCAGAAGATGCCAAGAGCGAGCTTCGCTACTTTGTGGAATACTTAAAAAATCCCAAAAAGTTTGTCAATATGGGTGTGCGTCAGCCAAAGGGCGTACTGCTTTATGGCCCGCCCGGTACCGGCAAAACACTGCTGGCAAAGGCAGTAGCTGCTGAGTCCGATGCAACCTTTATCAGTGCTGACGGCGCGCAGTTCCTGAAACAGTATGTGGGACAGGGAGCCGAAAGCATTAAGGCTTTGTTCCGGACGGCGAGAAAATATGCGCCTTCCATTATCTTCATTGACGAAATTGATGCCATTGGTAAAAACCGTACCGAAAACCGCACCGGCGGAACCTCCAACGAAGACATTCTCAACGCTCTGTTGACTGAAATGGATGGTTTTAAGACTAACGCCAGTAAGCCGGTATTTGTTTTGGCCGCAACCAACTTTGCTGTGGAAGAGGGACGCGGACAGCGCACGTTGGACCCTGCGCTGGTTCGCCGGTTCGACAGAAAAATATTTGTCGAGCTTCCCAGCCGTGCAGAAAGAGAAACTTATATCCGTCGGAAAAACGATGCTGACAATGCTTTGTGCCTGACGGAAGATAAGATTCAAAATATCGCGGTTCGTTCTACCGGTATGAGCTTGGCTGAAATTGAAAACGCCATTGAGCTCTCCTTCCGAAATGCCATTCGCATGAACAGCGTTGTGGTAACGGACGAGATTTTTGAAGATGCTTTCGAGTCCTTTAACAGCGGACGCGTCAAGAAATGGGATGAAGCGTCCTTAAAGCGCACAGCCCGCCACGAATCCGGACATGCCTTGGTTTGCTGGAAGGGTGGAGAGATGCCTTCTTATTTGACCATCGTTGCCCGTGACAACCATGGTGGTTATATGCAGCACGGCGACCAGGAAGGGAAGGGCGTTTATACCCGTCAGGAGATTTTGCAGCGAATCCGCGTGGCCATGGGAGGCCGGGCTGCCGAAATGGTGTATTATGGGGAAAACGGCTACACCAGCGGAGCCAGTGGAGACTTACAGACTGCTACCCGTCTGGCAAGGCTGCTTTTGGGCAGTTACGGTATGGATGAGGAGTTCGGTCTGGCTGCTGTAGAGTCCGGAGAGTTTACGCAAGAAATGCGCGAGCGTGTTAATGAAATCCTGCAGAAAGAGCTTGAGGAAGCGGTGAAAATTATCGAAAGCAACCGCCAAAAGCTCGATGCTTTGACGGAAGCATTGCTGGATAAGAACCATCTTACCGACAAAGAGATGGGAAAAATTCTGGAAGAAAAATAAACGGTTGCGGACAATAAAACTTGTTTTCGTATCGCTATCCAAGACCACGATTCATAAAAAACAAGTGCCTCGGTAAAATACTTACCGAGGCACTCGTTTTTTGGGAAAAAAGATTTAACGGTGATAATTTTCAATAATATCCGCCATCGCATCAATAACATATTGGGTTTGTTCCTCTGTCATGCTGGGGTACAGGGGAAGAGAAATAATGCGCTCAAAGAAACGTTCCGCATTGGGGAAGTCTCCCTCATGATAGCCGAAACGATTGCGATAAGCACTCATCAGGTGAACCGGAATAAAGTGAACGCTGGTTCCCACATTGCGCTCGTTCAGTTCCACAATAAACTGGTCACGGTCAATGGTAAGCATCTCAGGACGAATACGGATGACATACAGATGCCAGCTGTGAGTGGCATATTCCGGCACTTCGGGGATTTCGAGGGCATCCATTTTTCCAAAGGCATCCTGATATTTCTTGGCGATTACCAGACGGCGTGCCTGCATGTCTTCCAGACGTGCCAGCTGATGCAGTCCAAGAGCAGCCTGCATATCAAACATATTATATTTGAAGCCCGGCTCCACAATATCATATTTCCAGGAACCACCCTTGGCATACCGGTTCCATGCATTGCGGCTCATACCATGGCTGGTCAAAATTCTTGCTCGTTCGGCGATGTCTTCCCGGTCGGTTACCAACATTCCGCCCTCGCCTGTGCAGAGGTTTTTGGTGGCATAAAAGCTGTAAGAAGCCGCGCCCGGCACACCGTTGCCAATCAAACGGCCTTTATACCGGCTCCACAAAGCGTGGGCAGCGTCTTCGGAAACATACAGGTTGTGTTGTTTGGCAATTTCATAAATGCTGTCCAAATCGCAGACTTCGCCGCTATAATGTACCGGCACAATAGCCCGAGTACGGGGGGTAATTTTCTTTTCAATTTCTTTAGGGTCAATGCAGCCTGTCCGATAATCAATGTCGGCAAAAACCGGAGTAGCACCGGTATGAATAATGGTACTGGCTGTAGAAGCGAAGGTCATGGGGGTGGTAATCACTTCATCCCCCGGACCAATATCCTGGCTTAACAGGGAAACATGAAGGGCAGCCGTGCAGGAGTTTACAGCTACCGCATATTTTGCACCGACGTACTCGGCAAAACGCTTTTCAAATTCAACGGTTTTGGGGCCTTTGGCCAGCCAGCCGGAACGGAGGGTATCCACTTCTTCATTGATTTCAGCATCCGTGATGTCGGGAACATTATAGGGAATAAAGGTATCTCGTTTCTGAAAATGGCTCATTATGGCGCACCGTACCTTTCCAAGTGATTTTTGAATGAAAGAATATCTACTGGTAAGAATAGCCCTAAAATATGAATATAATGTGAACTGAAAAGATTGATAAGAAGAGTTCGTAAATAAGTTTGATAACAAAATGAAACAATAAATTTGATAAAATATTGTTGACAATTGCATAGATTTTTGGTACGCTATGCATAGAATATTATGGCTAATCAGAAGGTTAGCGGTAGATGGAAATTTGGAGATTTATGAGGAAGAAGGGATAGCTGTGCAAAAGAGAAGTATTCTGACCTGTGTGATTTTATCAATTGTGACCTGCGGAATTTATGGACTGTACTGGTTTGTAGTGTTAACAGAAGATGCCAACCAGTTGTCTGGGAGGCAGAGTCCTTCCGGTATCACAGCACTGTTGCTGACTATTGTGACCTGTGGGATTTATGGATTATATTGGGCCTATCAGATGGGTGAAACACTGTATGCGGCAAGAATGCAGCGGGGATATATGGGAAGCAATAATAATATCCTATATCTGGTATTGGAATTCGTGTGTTATATTGCAAGCTATGCAGTGATGCAGAACGAAATCAATCAGATTATCGATGCTGATATGGCAAATTATGGCCGTGGTTACTGAGTCTCGGAAACGGCTGAAAAAATTACTCAAAAAGGCGGCCCTTTTCTGTGGAATCGGATTAGGGTACGCCTTTTTTGCCATGTGGACACATATAGCTATTCCATGTCCTATCCATGCTATTACGGGATTTTATTGTCCCGGATGTGGGGTTTCCCGAATGTGCCTGTCTTTGCTGCAGTTGGATGTAGCAGAAGCCTTTCGATGGAATCCAGGGGTGATGATAACCGTGCCATTTATGGGGATCGTTTTTCTCCGGCAGGGGGTTAGGTATGTTCAAACGGGACAAATGAAAATGAACCGATGGCAGAATGTAGTTTTATGGTGTATACTTATCTGGTTGATTGTGTTTACCATTTTGAGAAACCTTCCGGCATTTTCATTTTTAGCGCCGGGAGGAACTGTTATTTGAAAGGGGATTCTGCCATGATTGTTACGGTTACCTTCAATCCGGCGCTGGATTATCTGGTTTATGTGCCGAAGTTTATGCCCGGCGATTTAAACCGAACCGAAAAAGAGACGATTCTGCCAGGAGGGAAAGGCATCAATGTGTCGATGGTATTGGCAAACCTGGGAGTTCCCAGCCGGGCGCTGGGATTTGAAGCTGGTTTTACCGGGCAAGAAATTTGCCGTCTGCTGAAAGAGGCTGGCTGCGAAACGGACTTTATCCACGTGGAGAATGGCCTTTCCCGCATCAATGTGAAGATAAAAGGGGGAGAGGAAAGCGAGATTAACGGCCAGGGGCCACAGATTTCCCAGGAGAATTTACAGGACTTGTACAGCCGTCTGGAAACACTGGGGGAAGGGGACTATCTGGTGTTGGCTGGAAGTGTTCCCGGCAGTTTGCCAAATGACCTGTATGAAGAAATCCTTCGGCGCGTCACGCCCAAAGGGGTTTGCCCGGTTGTGGATGCCTCTGGGGAACTGCTGCGGAAAGTGCTCCCTTATCGGCCGTTTTTGATTAAACCGAACCATCACGAGCTGGGAGAGCTGTTTGGAAGGAAGCTTTCTGATATTCAGGAAATCAAAGAGTGCGCCGGTACGCTGCAAAAAGAAGGCGCCCGGAATGTACTTATATCCATGGCGGGAGAGGGTGCATTCCTTCTTACAGAAACCGGTGAAAGCTATCAGATGGCTGCCCCAAAAGGAAAAGTTATCAATTCCGTAGGAGCGGGAGATTCCATGGTAGCGGGATTTTTGGCCGGATGGCTCAAAACGGGACGCTATCAGGATGCATTTTCTTTGGGAGTAGCAGCAGGCAGCGCTACGGCTTTTCAAGAATGGCTGGCAGGCCGGGAAGAAATAGAAAGTCTGCTGCAAACGCTGGTATAAAGGAGGAAAATGTTTTGCAGTACAGCACCGTTACCGAGGGGAAGTTTATCAGCCGGCCAAACCGGTTTACGGCATGGGTAGAGATGGAGGGAAGGGAAGTCCTCTGCCATGTAAAGAACACCGGGCGCTGCCGGGAACTACTGGTACCGGGAGCACGGGTATATCTGGAAGAAAGCAGCAATCCCAACCGGAAAAACCGATACTCGCTGATTGCCGTAATAAAAGGGGACAGGCTTATTAACATGGATTCCCAGGCGCCAAACCGTGCAGCGGGAGAATGGCTGGCAAAGGGGGAATTGTTCTCTCCGGTAACACTATTAAAAGCGGAAACCCGGTATGGCGCTTCCCGGTTTGATTTCTATGGAGAAAGCGGAGACGGGGAGAAACATTTTGTTGAAGTGAAAGGCGTTACTTTGGAAGAAAACGGTGTAGTACTGTTTCCCGATGCGCCCACCCAGCGAGGAGAAAAACACCTGCGGGAGCTGTGCCAGTGCAGTAGGGAAGGATATCGGGGACATATTCTGTTTGTGGTGCAGATGTCCCATGTTCGGTATTTTACGCCAAACCGCCGTACAGACCCTGCTTTTGCGGCAGCGCTGGAAGAAGCGGAACGCTGTGGTGTGGAAATTCGGGCGGTAGAGTGCTACGTGACACCGGATTCTATGACCATTACCAGAGAAGTGCCGGTTCGGCTGACAGAAGAAGGATAATTTTTCAAATCCGGGAGATACTTTTTCTAACTGTATGGGAAAGGTGTGTGTCGGATTTGATAAAGGAAAAAAGGCTCATTATTTTTGTCGGGCTGATGACAGCGGGTTTTTTGTTTTGTATTCTGGGCGTATTCTCCGCCGCCTTCCATGGGGACGAGTTGGCAGAAGCAGCGGCTCGGCAAAGTTCCTATCAGCTGACGGTATCCCGCTCCCGGGGCGATTTTTACGACTGTACCGGGCAAAAGCTCACTGGACGAAACGACGAGACCGTGGCGGCAGTAGCTCCGACCATTGAAGCGGCGGCCCGAATGAACACCCTGACTTCAGGGGAATACCGGACAACCATTGGCAATGCCCTTTCCGGCGGAACCCCATTTTTGGCGAAGGTACCGGCAGGAACCGGCTCCTCTTTGGGAGTGGATGTGTTTTCTGTAACCGACCGTTACGCAGAGCAGCAGCCGGCTTCCAATCTGATTGGATATCTGGACGGAAGAGGGAATGGCGCAGCAGGACTGGAAAAGGTGTTTGATTCGGTTTTGCAGCAGGATGGCCTTTTGCAGGTTACCTATTCGGTAGATGCCGTAAACCGTGTGATGGACAGCAGCGACCGGGAGATAACGGATACCCGGCAGGAAAGTGAAACCGGCGTGGTGCTCACCATCGACAGAAGGATTCAGATGATTGCAGAAGAAGCGGCCCAAAATATCATTGATAACGGTGCTGTCGTCGTGCAGGAGGTAGAGACTGGGGAAATCAAAGCCCTTGCCAGTTTTCCGGTTTTAACGCCAGACAACGTTGGCAGTCAGTTGGAGGCAGAAGGTTCTCCGCTTGTCAACAAGGCGCTGTCAGCCTATAGCGTAGGCTCTGTTTTTAAGCTGGTTTCATCAGCTGCGGCGCTGGAATCGGGAATTACGCCGGAGTATGGCTATTACTGTACCGGAAGCATTTCGGTAGATGGTCAGAAGTTTAAGTGCTTCGATGGAACAGCCCATGGAATGGTCACCATGGAAGAAGCCATTTCCAAATCCTGCAACGGCTATTTCGTCAGCCTGATGCAGCAGGTGGAGCCAAAGGAGTTTTTAGATATGGCGAAGAGTCTGGGGTTCGGGGAGTCCTTTTCGTTTGCCGACGGTTTTACAAGCGATGCCGGCGTGCTGCCATCTCTGGATTCCCTATCCAACCAAAAGGCCCTTGCCAATTTTTCGTTTGGACAGGGGGAACTTACCGCAACACCGGTACAGGTGGCGGCCATGACCAGCGCGATTGCTGCTGGCGGTTATTACCGCACGCCTTCGCTGGTAAAAGGAATCATGGATTTGTCCACAGAGGAATATCAGTACCGCCAAGCAAGTGGTGAAAAAACACAGGTAATGTCCTGGAAAACCACGGCCCAAATCAAAAGCTATATGGAAACCGCTGTGGAAGAAGGCACCGCTGCTTCCGGCAAACCGGAAAAGATAACGGCCGCGGCCAAAACGGGTACAGCACAAACTGGGAGAATGACTGATGAAGGGGAAATTGTGCAGCTTTGGTATACGGGCTTTTTCCCGGTAGAATCCCCCAAATATACGGTAACGGTACTTCGGGCTGACGGTATTGGCAGCAGTCGGGAATGTGGCCAGGTGTTTAAAAGCATAGCCGACCAGATAGAAGCCCAGGGATTTTTGTCCTAAAGCCGGCGGATGTTTGCAAGGGGAAACGGTTGACAGAAATCGGGCGGCGGTGTACGATAAGGGCGGAAGCTTTCTTTTTTATGGGAGGTTTCGCCCTGCTTTTTTATGAAGCAGGAGTTTTACTTTTTTATATTTGCGGGGAGGTTTTCTGATGAAAATGAAGCAAATTGAAATCGGCACCTGTATTCCCGGTACCGCTGCGGAAAAATGGATTCCTCATATGGTAAACGCCGGGTTTGAGTGCGTGGCCATCAATTTCCATATGTCGCTGGAAGGAACGGACTTAAAAAAGCTGGCCGATAAGGTGAAAAATATGCTGGACGGCACAGGCGTTCGGGTAGCTGCACTGGGCTATTACTGCAACGCTATCGAAAACCCGGAGCATTGGGAAACCCTGCGCCATGTGGTGGATATGGCGCCACTGTTCGGCGCACCAATTGTGAGTACCTTTGCCGGTGCTTATGAAGGCAGGTCCGTTGAGGAAGCTATGCCCAAGTTTAAAGAGGTGTTTACAGATATTACCGAGCGGGCAGCGGATAAGGGCCTGAAGGTGGCCATTGAAAACTGTCCCATGGGCGGCAACTGGCAGCACTGCACCTGTAATATCGGCTTTAACCCCAAGGCATGGGAAATGATGTTCAACGAAGTTCCCGCCGACAACTTTGGCCTTGAGTGGGAGCCCGGCCATCAGATTATTCAGCTGATCGATCCGGTTGCCCAGCTTCGCCAGTGGGTGTGGAAAATCATCCATATGCACGGAAAAGACGCTACGGTGGATATGGAAGCAGTACGCCGTTTGGGTGTGTTCGGCGCACATGATTTTGCTCCTCAGCGCACACCTGGTTTTGGCGATACCAACTGGCGTGATATTTTCTCCATTCTGCATCAGGGTGGTTATGAGAGCGACATCTGTGTAGAGGGGTATCACGATCCGGTATACCAGGGCGAATGGGAAATGACGGCGCAGCTTCATGCACTGCAATATCTCAAATGGTGCCGCGGCGGCGATTTTACCCCCAATCCCTGGAGCAAATAAGGAGGAGCTTTCATGGAAGGACAGTATCGAAAGATTGAAGTAAATGAATTTATGGCCGGAGGTTTGGGCAAAGTCACCATCCGGCATATTCTCAACGAGCGGGAGCTTAACGGAAAATGCCGTTTGTATGCACAAGTGACCATTGGACCTGGCGCCTCAATTGGGGTACATGCTCATAATGGGGAATCAGAGACCTATTATATTTTAAAAGGAACCGGCTTATATACGGACAATGGCAAAGAGTATGAAGTAAAGCCGGGGGATATTACTTTCTGCGACAGCGGCAACTCTCATGGACTGAAAAATATTGGAGAAGATGAACTGGTGTTTATGGCGTTAATCATTAACGGATAAACGGATTGCTGCAGCTATTTTCTGACTGAGAATACGGTATAGAAAGTGGTATTATTTGCACGCGAATTATTTATGATTTAAAATGTAGTTTATCATCATCAACTAACGGCGGATGCCTGAAAAGGCTCCGCCGTTTTTGTAGAAAGGGGAGCTATCATTGCACTTTTCCGGGGCAATTTTCGATGTGGACGGTACTCTTCTGGATTCCATGCACCTGTGGGATCATGTGGGAGAAGAATATTTGGAAAGAAAAGGCTGTACAGCCAAACCGGATATGCAGGAGCGGGTGCGGACCATGAGTATGAGCCAAATTGCCCGGTATTGCCGGGAAGAATATGGGATTGAAGATGCGCCCGAACAGATTATTGATGAAATCAACGGAATGGTGGCGGAAAAATACCGCACGCAGGTTCCTGCCAAAGACGGTATGAGGGAACTTTTACGGTGGCTACACCAAAAAGGAATCAAAATGGCTGTTGCAACGGCCAGCGACCGATGCTTGATTGAACCGGCTTTGGAGCGCACGGGTTTGCTATCGTATTTTGACCAGTTTCTTACCTGTTCAGAAGTGGGCGCTGGAAAGGATTCCCCCAAAATCTTTCTGGAGGGCTGCCGCCGCATGGGAACGGCTCCTTCTGAGACGGTGGTGTTTGAGGACTCCCTGTATGCCATGAAAACGGCTGCCCAGGCAGGCTTCCAGATAGCCGCTGTATATGACGATAGTGCTTTGAATGAACAGGAAGAAATTCAAAAGCTGGCAGATTGGTATTTTGACAGTGGACGGGAAATTAAAAGAAAACTTGACGAAATGTAAATATATATGACCGTAATTATGACGGAAATAGGGACGATTTTTTGGAAAATTCCCTCAAAAACCGCGGCGGAAATCGACTGAATTCTATTGGTTCCTATAATATGCCTCTGAAAGCTCAGTTTTTTTTTCGAAAGAATTGTTGAATCGAAAAAAATGTGTTACAATATAGGGCGATATTTTTTTACCTGTAGGAAAGGTCTATAAAAATACCGGAAAGGCATGGTGTGGATTATGAAAAGAGAAGATATTCACAAGGTACTGATTATTGGTTCCGGTCCGATCGTTATCGGCCAGGCGTGCGAGTTTGACTACTCCGGCACACAGGCCTGTAAAGCCCTGAGAAATCTCGGCTATGAAATTGTGCTGGTCAACTCCAACCCGGCAACTATTATGACGGACCCGGATACGGCTGATATTACCTATATTGAGCCCCTGAACGTGGAGCGCCTGGAGCAGATTATTGCAAAGGAAAGACCCGATGCGCTGCTTCCCAATCTTGGCGGCCAGTCCGGTTTGAACCTGTGCTCCGAGCTGCAGAAAGCCGGCGTGCTGGACAAGTATAATGTAAAGGTTATTGGTGTGCAGGTGGACGCTATTGAGCGCGGCGAAGACCGTATTGAATTTAAGCACACCATGGAATCCTTGGGGATCGAAATGGCCCGCAGCGAAGTGGCCTATAGTGTGGATGAGGCTCTGGCAATCGCTGACAAACTGGGCTATCCTGTCGTTTTGCGTCCTGCATACACCATGGGCGGTGCCGGCGGCGGCCTGGTATACAATGTGGACGAACTGAAAACCGTCTGTGCCCGTGGCCTGCAGGCCAGTTTGGTGGGCCAGGTGCTGGTGGAAGAGTCTGTCCTTGGCTGGGAAGAGCTGGAACTGGAAGTGGTTCGCGATGCCAAGAACAATATGATCACCGTCTGCTTTATTGAGAATATCGACCCCTTGGGCGTTCATACCGGCGATTCCTTCTGTTCCGCTCCTATGCTCACTATCTCCGAGGATGTACAGAAAGAGCTGCAGCGTCAGGCATACAAAATCGTGGAAGCCATCGAGGTTATTGGCGGCACCAACGTACAGTTTGCCCATGACCCGGTTACCGGCCGTATTATCGTCATCGAAATCAACCCCCGTACCTCCCGTTCTTCTGCACTGGCTTCCAAGGCCACCGGTTTCCCCATCGCTTTGGTTTCCGCTATGCTGGCCAGCGGCCTCACCCTGGACGAGATTCCCTGCGGCAAGTACGGCACTCTGGACAAGTATGTGCCCGGCGGCGACTATGTGGTAATCAAGTTTGCAAGATGGGCTTTCGAGAAGTTCAAGGGCGTTGAGGATAAGCTGGGCACTCAGATGCGCGCTGTGGGCGAGGTCATGAGCATTGGCAAGACCTATAAAGAGGCTTTCCAGAAGGCTATCCGCAGCTTGGAGAACGGCCGCTATGGTTTGGGCAATGTGAAGAACTTCGGCCAGCTTTCCAAGAAGGAACTGCTGAAGATGCTGGCTACTCCCAGCAGCGAGCGCCACTTCATTATGTATGAGGCACTGCGCAAGGGTGCAACCGTAGACGAGATCTTCGAGCTGACGAAGGTGAAGCACTACTTCATCCAGCAGATGAAGGAACTGGTGGAAGAGGAAGAGGCTCTCAAGGCCAACGCTGGCAAGCTGCCCGAGGTGGAAGTGCTGCGTCAGGCCAAGCTGGACGGCTTCTCCGATAAATATTTGAGCCAGATTCTGTCTGTTCCCGAGGAGGACATCCGCAAGGAGCGCACCGCCAACGGCATTGTGGAAGGCTGGGAAGGCGTACACGTCAGCGGCACCAAGGATTCCGCTTACTATTATTCCAGCTATCACATTAAGGACGAAAGCCCTGCAACCGACAACCAGCAGAAGATTATGATTCTGGGCGGCGGTCCCAACCGTATCGGCCAGGGCATTGAATTTGACTACTGCTGTGTCCATGCTGCCAAGGCTCTGAAGAAGCTGGGCTTTGAGACCATCATTGTCAACTGCAACCCGGAGACCGTGTCCACCGACTATGACACCTCCGATAAGCTGTACTTTGAGCCCTTGACTCTGGAGGACGTACTGAGCATTTATGAGAAAGAAAAGCCCCTGGGCGTGATTGCACAGTTCGGCGGCCAGACTCCTTTGAACCTCGCTGCAGATTTGAAGAAGAACGGCGTTAACATTCTGGGTACTACTCCCGAGACCATCGACCTGGCAGAGGACCGTGACCTGTTCCGCGCCATGATGGATAAGCTGGAAATCCCCATGCCCGAATCCGGCATGGCTGTTACTACCGAAGATGCATTGGCAATTGCTGACCGCATTGGTTATCCTGTGATGGTTCGTCCCTCTTATGTGTTGGGCGGACGTGGCATGGAAGTGGTGTATGACAGCGAGAGCCTGACCTATTATATGAAGGCGGCTGTAGGCGTAACGCCCGACCGTCCCATTCTGATTGACCGTTTCCTGCATCATGCTACCGAGTGTGAGGCTGACGCTATTAGCGACGGCGAGCATGTATTTGTGCCTACCGTTATGGAGCACATCGAGCTGGCAGGTGTACACTCCGGTGACTCCGCCTGCGTACTGCCGCCTAAGAGCCTGACGGATGAGCAGATTGCTACCATTAAGGAATACACCAAGCGCATTGCAAAAGAGATGCATGTGGTGGGCCTGATGAACATGCAGTACGCCATCGAAGATGGTAAGGTCTATGTGCTGGAAGCCAACCCCAGAGCTTCCCGTACTGTACCGCTGGTTTCCAAGGTTTGCGGCATCAACATGGTGCAGATTGCTACCGATATTATGACGGAGAAGTTTACCGGCCGCAAGTCCCCTGTGCCGGAGCTGAAGGAGAAGAAGTTTGCTCACTATGGCGTGAAGGAAGCTGTATTCCCCTTCAATATGTTCCCCGAGGTCGACCCCCTGCTCGGACCGGAAATGCGTTCCACCGGCGAAGTGCTGGGCATTTCTTCCGACTTTGGCGATGCCTTCTACAAGGCCGAAGAAGCTACTCAGAGCAAACTGCCGGTTTCCGGTACCGCTCTGCTGAGCATCAGCGACCGGGATAAGGACGAACTGATTGATGTTGCCAAGGGCCTGCACGACTGCGGCTTCGCTCTGATGGCTACCGAGGGCACTTGCGCTATGATCGAAAAGGCTGGTATCCCGGTTTCCAAGATTGCGAAGATTGACGAAGGCCGTCCCAATATCCTGGATGTCATTGCCAATAAGACTATCACCCTGATTATCAACACCCCCAACGATAAGAAGGGCGCCACCGATGACAGCTATATTCGTAAAGCTGCTATTAAGAACAAGATTCCTTATATGACCACCATGGCAGCCGCCAAGGCAACGGTGGAAGGTATCCGTTCTGCACAGAAGCATCACAAGCTGCCGGTGAAATCTCTGCAGGAATTCCATTCTGAAATCGTTGATAAATAAGATATAATCTGCTTTGTAGAAAGCGGTACAGCCAAAAGCTGTGCCGCTTTCTTTGTTTATCAGCTGAAAAATACAAACCGGTATATGTTCCTGATTTTAAGAATATATAAAAGTCAGATGCATGCTATAACATTATCATTCGGTTGAGATAACGATTCTATGTTACATTTACATGAATTCCACATCAAATGAAATACCGGAAATATACACGTAGCTACCGGCAGAAGAAGGCAACTCTTCATGAAAACACCCCCTGATATGGAAAAACGAAGTCCTATATCAGGGGGTGTTGTTATGTCAAAAAATGTATCAGCGAAGCTGTGCCCAGTGCTGATAAATACGGTACACATTGTCGGGGTTGGCGCCCGGGCCGAATTCACATTGGGCAATACAGCCGCCATTCTGCCACAGGGTGTTATATACGCTTTCTACAGCGTGGTCAATGTCATCCTGAGAGCCGTGGGGGATCAGATGCTGCCGGTCAATTTCGCCCCAGAAGGTAATCTTCCCTTTGAATTGCGCCAGGTTCTCAACGCCCATACAAAAGATTTGCGAGTTGATGGCATCCAGTCCCAAATCAATCAGCTTGGGAATAATAGCAAGAATATGGCCGTCAGAGTGCATGAAAATCTTTTTGCCATACTTGTGGGCAATATTGATATAATCACGGTACATGGGCATAAAATACTCTTCCCAAAGGGCAGGGCTGATAAGCAGATTTTGCTGGGAACCCCAGTCGTCCATCATATTCAGGCAGTCCACATCGGTCTGTGCCCATTTGGTCAACTGGCGGCAGTAGAAATCGTGCATTTTTTCCATGAATTCCAACATTTTGCGAGGCGGGTCCATCAAGTCCATATAGAGGTTCGCAGTACCGCGGATAAACTGCAGCTGCTCAAATGGGCGGGGGCAGGCGCCGCAACCCATAAACTTGTCACTGTTTTTGCAGGATTCATTAACAGCGTCCACGTCAAAGGAGAGCCATTCTTCGGGAATGTGTACTTTATCGGCATCCTCCCAATCATCATCGGTAACAATGGGATTTTTCACTTCCCCGATAATTCCTCCGTGAATGTTAGTAAACTGGCACCCCCAAGGGTCAGTATACTGGCCGATTGCATAGGGGTCTCCGGATTCTACAGGAGATACTTCCGATAGAGTAACAACCGGACCGCCAAAGTCGGAAGGGAAGTCTGTTATAATTTTTTCCAGCTCCACAGGAAAGTTCTGTTGGGCCCAGGGGAGCGTCCATAAATCGCGAGGAACCCGTCCATCGGTGTTGCGGAATTCCAGAGTTGCGTGTACCAGTTCGCGGGAAGTCATACAAATCCATCCTTTCGATCAAAAATCAATAATACTTTCCAATTTTTTTCGAATATCGCGTGACATTTTCGTCTGGTTATAGTATACTGCATTCAAAATCGTATTGCATTCAAAAAAGTATCCGATACAAAATTGAACATTCGGGAGGGACTTTATGTCGGGGGAAATGATAGAAGAATACTGGTGGAGTGAAAACCGTCAGGTACTCACCAGAAAGCAGCACGGGATTCCAGGCATCAAAGTACTGGGGCATAGCCTGAATACTCGAGCGCTTCTTCCGCTGGAAACACACGTCCATCCGGGATGTCTGGAGCTGGTATTACTGACAAAGGGAAATCAGACGTATACCATGGATGGAAAAACCTATCCGCTGTCTGGCGGAAATGTATTTATCAGTCCGCCGGGAGCCGAGCACAGCAGTGGTGGAGAACCGCAGAATATCTCTGAAATCTATTGGGTGCAGGCGGACCTTTCGGAAGAGGAAAATTTCCTTTCCCTGGAGCATGAAGCCGGGGAATTGCTGCGCCATCGACTTCTGGGAATCACGCAGCGTGTTTTGTATTGTGAAGAAAGTCTCCGGCAATATTTTGTGGACAGCTTTTGGAATATCGCGTCTAAAGATTCCTGCCGGCAAGAATATGGGAAATGCTTGTTGGCAGCCTTTTTCTATGGGGTCGTTTTACAGGAAAAGGCAGGGATGATTTCTCTTTCAGACGAAATTGCCACCGCAGTCAGCTATATCCGACAAAACATCCGGGAAGTCATTCGGCTTGAGGAACTGGCAGCATATACAGGGCTTTCCCTCTCCCGATTTAAGGTGCGGTTTAAAAACGAAACCGGGATGACACCAAGAGAGTATATCAATCAGGTGAAAATCCGCGAAGCCAAAAAGCTGCTGTGTCAGGGGGAAAACGTTACACAGGTTGCTATGGCGCTGGGGTTTTCCAGCAGCAATTATTTTGCAACTCTTTTTAAAAAGATTACCCTCTATACTCCCACAGCGTATCAAAAAGAGCATAACCAATAAAAAGCGCTTCCGTCATGCCTTGAAATAGCTGACGGAAACGCTTTTTTTAGGAAAGATATTTTTTAGGCATCATCTTCTTTATCCTCAAACGGATAGGCTTTAGAAGTCCAAAAATAAGACGTTTGTTCCATTCCTAAATTGTTGTCGAAATAGACTGTTTTCTGCATGGTCATAGTAGCTGCGAGGTGGGAAGTATAATCATAACACATCCATTCTCCATTGCCTATAAGATAAGAGGTGTTTTCCGGCTTAAGATTCATTTTCCAATAGATCTGGGCGAAATCGTAATAGGTTTTCATCATATCTTCATAATACAAATCCATATCTGCCCCTGAGAAAAAGGGAGCATAGGGAGGATAGTCGTCAAAGGTCAAGCGAAGATTCCAAGACAGGAACCGGCCGGAAACAGCGTCCATATCCACATATCCATGAATAGAAACACCTTCGCTTTTTAATTTTGTTTGAAATTCTACTTGCCATACCACAAATCCGCGGGTGGATTCTTCCAGGGAAACGATTTGACACATAGATGCATTTATAATGGATTCTTCAGGAAAGCGGGTCAGTAAAGTAGATATATGAGAAATATATAACTCGGGAGAATCCGAAGCAAATGGATTGAAAAAATAGTCATCATAAGCAAGTTCTTTAGAATTTCCGTGAAAAATACTGCCGATTTTTGAAAATTCCCATCCCATTACTTTTTCCAAATCTTCCCTTGCCAGTTCTTTTCCGGAAGGAATAAAGGTTTTGCTGTACCGATAGGCTTCCCGGAGAGAAGAATCACCATTGGTCATAGTGGTACAATATAGCATTTTTAATTTTTCCGATATGCTGACATCTTCGGTTTGGCTGTCGATAATCACATTTTCCGATTCTTCCTGCCAATTATCATGCTGAAAATACCATTCAGGAGCGACCAGCATAGCACACAACATGGTCATGGCCAAAAATCCGCTGATGATATATAAAAACTTAGTTTTCATCCACAGGGACCTCCTTTACCACAAAAGAAACACAGGTACCTTCGCCCAAACGGCTTTCAATTTTCAGAGAACCACCGTGAATTTGCGCAATCTCCTGACATAGTGCCAGCCCAAGGCCGGCTCCGTTTTGTTTCCGTGCTCGAGACTTATCCACCATATAGAATGGTTCAGTAATTTTAGAAAGCTCTTCTTCCGGGATTCCACGTCCCCAATCCTGAACGGAAAAGCGAAATCCACCGTCTATTTTTATACAAGTCAAAAGGATATCGTTTCCTTCCGGGGAGGCTTTACATGCATTATCAATCAGGTTGTAGAGCAGGGTTTTTATGAGAGCAGGTTCGGATAAAAAGTGCCCTTCATCATTTTCGATTTTTAATGTCATACCGTATTTTTTCAAAAGGGGACGAAGAATATTTTCAACGTCATGCAGGAATATCACACACTCTGTGGGAACCAAAGGGAATTCGGTTTTATGTAGGACAATCAAATCCAGCAAATGCAGGGAGAGGGATTCCAGCCGTTTTCCTTCTGAAAAAATATAGTTGGCTGCTGTGAAACGTTCTTGGGCATCCATGTCATAGGAGCGCAGCATATCGGCATATCCGATAATAGAGGTTAAAGGGGTTTTTAGTTCATGGGCAAAGCTGGCCACAAAGTCCTCCCGTTGCCGAGCAGTTTCCTCCAAATCATGAATTTTTTCTTCCACCACATCGGCCATGATATTGAAATTCCGGGTTAAGATTCCAATTTCATCGCTTCCTTTGTTAACAGCACGAGTGGAAAAGGAACCAGAAGCGATTTTTTGAGTGATATTGGTCAAACGTTTTAGAGGCAATGTGAGAAAATGGGTAATTGCCAGCAGCACTAACGAACTGATACCGGTAACCGTTAACAAAATCCACTGATACAGTGCAATATACCGGTCGCGCATTTCATAAACGGAAGAAATGTTGGTGACGCTTTCCAGGTAATAGTCGGCATCAGAAAGCACCGTATGGCTAACAACTTGAACGTAATAAACACCATCGTAATCCGTGACTATTCGTGAAACACGTTTTCCCGGCTCTACCTTGCTGGCAAACTGACCGTTCTGGTCAAAGCGAAGTTTCCCGCCTGCGGTGGTAATGGAAAAATCACTTCCCCGGGTATCGGAAATATCATCCATTAAAACAATGACATTGTCTGGATCGAGCGACTCGTAGCTGTCCAAAGACTGAATTGCATTTTGAAAAGTAAAACACAGATACCGATTTTCCTGAAGGGCCATTTTTCGCTCCTGAGCAAGAGACTGCTGAAAAAGAAAGGAAATCATCAATGTCCCGCCAATTCCAAAGGCAAGGGTCACGAGCGTAATGGTGGAAATAAACACTTTCCAGGAAAATTTCAAACGGATTCCTCCTTTTGGCCTGTGGGGATTTCCAGACGGTATCCCACTTTATAAATGGTGTGCAGATAGTTTTCCCACCCCAGTTTTTTGCGAAGCCGCTGAACATGGAGGTCAACGGTGCGGGTATCTCCCATATAGGAGCCGCCCCACACTCGCTCATAAATGGTTTCTCGGTATAGTGCTACATTCTGATTTTGCGCAAAAAGCAAAAGCAGCTCATATTCTTTCACGGTCAGTTCAATGATTTTTCCGTCTTTGCGAACCACGCGGGACTCGGTATCAATTTCAATGTTCTGAATGGTGAGAATCCGGCATACTTTCCGATACCGGCGAAGAACAGATTCCACCCGGGCCAGCAGTTCGGCCACTTCAAAAGGTTTGGTGATATAGTCATCGGCTCCCATTCGCAGTCCCTTTACACGGTCATTGAGTTCAGAGCGAGCGGTAATAAAGATGACAGGGATTTCCATTGGCCGGATATATTCCAGCAATTCCAGGCCATTTACTTTGGGAAGCATAATATCCAGCAAAATCAAATCAAATGCGTCCGGGGTAATCAGGCTGGCAGCCTCTGCACCGTCAAACGCACAGGTGCAGGTATAACCGGCGCGGGTTAAATTCATAGCAATCAAATTGGAAATGGGAGGCTCGTCCTCCACAATTAAAATCCGGGTCAACAGGATAACCTTCTTTCTGCAAATACAATCCCTCTCTGTAAGGTGTTTCTATATAAATGTATGATAACACAAAATTGTATCAAAGTTGTATCACAAAACGCAAAACAAAAATATTATATCATTTTTTCCCAGGCAAAAAACTTCCGGTTCTAAAAAAGAGGGGAAGTCCATACATATGGGTTGACGGCACAAACCGGCGGAGATATTTACAATCACCGGAAGAAAGGGATGGTCAAAAAAATGGGACTTGCAGGAAGAGAACCGGCAGCGCGCAGCCAGCGGCGGTTTGACGAGGCAGCGGGACTTTTGGGTAGGCTGGGAGTCATTTTAAAACGGCTGCCTCCGGAAATCAAGGAGCAGACTCAGGAAATCAGGATTCATGCAGGAAGGCCGCTTTCGGTCTGTACAGGAAGTCAAATTTGGTTTCTCACTGCTTCGGGAGGCGTGTCCCCGCAGGTAGTTAGAAATTGCCCATTGATTTCCTGGGAAGAGCTGCGGGACTTATTTCGGAGCCTGTGCGCCTATTCCTTATACAGCCACGAGGAGGAACTGCGTCAGGGATATTTAACACTACCCGGCGGCCATCGAGCGGGCTTGTGCGGAACTGCGGCAGTACGGCAGGGGGAGATCGCTTCCATACGGGAAATTACCTCGATTTGTTTGCGAATTGCACGGGAAAAACCGGGGGCAGCGGACGAGCTTTTCCGAAGATTAGGAGAAATTCCGGCAGGTCTGCTGCTGGCCGGGCCGCCATCCAGTGGAAAGACCACTATTTTGCGGGATATTGCCCGGCAGCTGGCCGATGGAAGAAGAGGAAAATACCACCGTGTGGCCGTAGTGGATGAGCGGTGTGAGCTGGGAAGCGTGTGCAGAGGAAGAATGGAAAATGATTTGGGAGCCTGCTGTGATTTGCTCAGCGGATATCCAAAGGACTTGGGAATCCTTCAGGCTGTCCGGGTGCTTTCTCCAGAGTACATTATCTGTGACGAAGTAGGAGGGGAAAAAGATGCCGCGGCTATTGAAGCCGGAATGTTTGCCGGTACGGTTATGATAGCCAGCATCCATGCAGGCAGCCGGGAAGAGCTGATACAAAGGCCTATGTGCCGCCGTATGCTGGAGACCGGTGCCTTCCCCTATGTGGCACAGCTTTGCACCCGGGAATTTCCGGGCAGATTGGCAGGAATCTGGAAAGCGGGTGAGCTGATTGATAAAGGTGTTGGGACTTCTCCTGCTGACGGCAGCGTGCGCCGGTATCGGTCTGGCGGAGTCGCATAAGCTGACGGCAAGGGCGGAGTTTTTAGAAGATTTCCGACGGTTTCTCACTGCATCACAGGCAGAAATCCAATATGGGCTGGTACCGGTTCGGGAGCTTGTTTTGTCCTTTCAGGAGGAAATGCCCCTATTAAAAAATTGTGCTGGGAGGCTTTTGGCAGGAGAGAGTTTTCCAAAGGCATGGAAGCAAGCCGTACAGGAACAGGGAGGAGACGATAAAGCTTTTCTACTGGAATTCGGCAAAGGTCTGGGAACAACGGGATTGGAGGGGCAAATGGCCCATGTCAGGCTTTATCAGGAGCTGACAGATACCCGGCTGATGCAGGCAAGAAAGAACTGTGAGAAAAAAGGAAAGCTGTACCGGCAGCTTGGGATTTTAGGAGGTGCTGCCCTTGCTCTTGTACTGTGGTGAAAGGTAAGGCCGAAACGGGAGGTATGAAAATATGGACGTAGACCTGATATTCAAAATCGCCGCGATTGGCATTATTGTGGCGGTGCTGAACCAGCTTCTCATTCGTTCCGGCCGGGAAGAGCAGGCTATGATGACCACGCTGGCCGGGTTGATTGTGGTTTTGATGATGATTATTCAGCAAATCGACACGCTGTTTCAAACCATCAAATCCTTGTTTGGGTTATAGATATGGATATAGCGGCAATTGGTGGGCTGGCGCTTGCGGCTGCGGCGCTGTGTGCTCTGTTAAGACGATATCATGGGGAATATGCGCTGCTCATTAGTGTGGGAGCCGGGATTCTGATTGTGATTCAGATGTTTTCTTCCCTCATTCCCATTGTCCACGAAATCGAAACCCTGTCACAGCAGGCAGGAATCGCTTCGGAATATGGAGAGGTTTTGTTTAAAGCGGTTGGCATTTGCTTTTTGGCCCAGTTTGCGGGGGATGCCTGTCGGGATGCGGGAGAAACGGCGCTGGCTTCCCGGGTGGAAACAGCGGCAAGGCTCGCCATGACAGCAGCGGCACTTCCGTTATTTCGGCAACTGGCAGAAATGGCGCTGGCGCTGATTGGTGGAGGAGCTTAAAAGGAGGGGACGTATGAAACGGGGAATATTGGCAGCCGCTGCTGCATTGGTTTTGCTGACGGTTCCCGTATCGGCAACAGAGACATTTGACAATGAGCTGTATGAAGAGCAGATGGAAGAAAGCGGCGCTTCCGATTTAATGGATTCCCTTCCTTCCGAAACCCAGGAGCTTCTTCGAGAACTGGGGATTGAGGGGATAGGCTGGGAAGAAATCGCCTCCGTGGAACCGGAAGGCTTTTTTGGAAAGCTTGGAAATATCGTTACCCAAGGAATCGCACAACCGGCTGCGGCTGCGGCAGCCATTATGGGTGTGATGGTACTGTGTACCTTGGCTACCGGTATGGGAATTTCCATTGGCAATCGGCAGACCGAAAGTGTACTGGCCATTGTGGGGACGCTGTGCGCCTGTACGGTCATTGCGCCGCCTATCGTGGATTGTATCAGCCAAGCCACTGCGCTGATTCAAGGAGCAGGGGCTTTTTTGTTGGCAGGTGTCCCGGTAATCGCTGGGCTGTTAGCCGCCTGCGGACAGCCGATTTCGGCCAGCGGGTGGACAGTCTTTCTGCTGGCGGCCGGCAATGGGGTATCGTTTTTGTCAGCGGCAGTGCTCATGCCGGTGATGAATATTTTTCTGGGATTCTCGCTGGTATCGGCGGTTTCCCCGGAAATCCGGCTTACGAGCCTGTGCACGGTTTTTGCCAAAACAGTTCGTTGGCTTTTGACACTGACAGTCACCATTTTTACAACCCTTCTTTCCGCTCAGAGTATGATTACCGCATCGGCGGATGGAGCCGCCGTAAAAGCTACCAAAATGCTGGCAGGGTTTGTCCCGGTAGTCGGTGGTGTGTTGGGGGATGCCATGGGGACGGTGCAGGGCTGTGTCAAGCTGCTCAAATCGGGAGCGGGTGCTTTTGGGCTGCTGGCGGCGTTATGCCTGTTCCTTCCAGTACTGACCCGATGCCTTTTGTGGATTCTTTGTTGTACGCTGTGCACCGCTGGCGGTGACCTTTTGGGATTAAAGGAAATTTCCGGCGTGCTGCGGGCATCCAGCCAAGTACTGCAAACATTGGTAGCGGTAGTAGTCAGCTGCGGGGTGATTATGATTGTCGCTGGGGTGTTGCTCATGCAGGGAGGTGGCAGCTCATGAATGAAGTGCGGATGTGGGCAGCGGCAGTTTGTCTTACCGTCCTGTCGGCAGCCCTGCTGCGTATGGTTTGCCCGGAGGGCGGTTTTTCCCGATTAATGAGAATCATTTTGGGAGCGTTTGTCCTGTGCGCCCTGCTGCAGCCTCTTTGGAGCCTTAAGAATGCAGGATTCGGCGCGGAGACGGGGTATGAAGAAACCATGGCACAGGCAGAAAGCTATGAAGAGCAGGTGGAGGACCGGTCGCTGCAAATGATGGAGAGTTCCCTGAAAAGTCTGATAGCAGCCGAACTGAGCAAACAGGAAATTCCTTTTGAAAAAATCTCCATTTCCATGGATACCGGGGAAGATGGGCGCATAGTAATAAGGCAGACGCAGGTTACGCTCCCATATGGCCAGAATGCAGAGAAGGTAAAAACCCTGCTGCGGGAAACATTGGGATTGGAAACGGAGGTAACCGCTGATGAAAACCGATAATACGGCTGGATGGGCACAAAAGATTATGGGAAACGACAGACTCCGGCGCTGGGTCCTGATCATAGGGCTGGCGGGAATTGTGCTGATATTCCTATCCGGCTTTTTCGGACAAAACACAGAAAAGGAGGAAACGCCGAAAACAACCGCAGCATCCGATGAATACGCACATCAACTGGAAGAAAGCCTGCTGGAAATTATCCGGGCCATTACCGGTGAGGAGGATGCGCAGGTAATGGTAACGCTGGAAAGCGGCGCCCGGCAGGTATATGCCACCGAAGAGAAGAAAAGTGCAGGCAGTACCGAAGAGCAGACCGGTCAGAGTACCATTCGTTCGCAATCCAACGATGACAGTGAAACCAATTACATTCTCATCAAGGATTCCGACGGCTCGCAAAAAGCACTGTCCGTCACCGAGATTTCGCCTGAAATCCGGGGCGTTGTGGTGGTGTGTGGAAACAGTGATGATGCAAAGCTTCAGCAGGACATTATCAATGCAGTGACAACAGCGCTGCAAATCTCATCCGCAAGAGTTTGCGTAGTAGGCAGGGGGTAAAAATATGAAGTTCATTGGTTTTTGGGGCAAAAGCAAAGAAACGGGGGAGCCGGTGCTGGAATACCACCCGCCTTATGAGGAAGACGGTGTGGAAGATTCCATAAAGTCCGGAAAGAATCGGCGGGGACAGCGGAACTGGGAAGAAGATGGGGTGGAAGATGACTTTTTCCCAGAAGAAATGGAAGAAGACCGTGCTGTGTATTCCGCTGAGGAGAAAAATGCTCCCACAGAAAAACAGGCGAAAAAAAAGAAATCTTCCGGGAAACGCCAGTTGGTGATGGCGGCCTTGGTCATGGCATTGGGAGCCGCGGTTTATTTAAACTGGCAGTTTTCCGGTGACCAGCAACTATTGGCAACGGATGCGCTTAGTTCGGAAAGAGAAATCGGTGCGGCACAGCTGGTAAATGGAGAGGCGGAAGAAACAGAGGAAACCGGTGCAGCGGCTTCGGAGAGTGAGGGGGAATCGGCATTTACCCAAGCAAAGCTTTCGCGGCAGAAGGCTCGGGATGAAGCGGTGGAAATGCTGGAAGAAATCGTGAAGGATGCCGAGAGCAGTGCGGAAGCCAAAAAAGAGGCCGTGGCACAGTCAGCGGAAATTGCCCAAAATGTGCTGAAAGAAAACAATATCGAAAATCTGGTAAAAGCCAAGGGGTATGAAGAATGTGTAGCAGTGATTCAAAATGGCGAGTGCAGCGTTATTGTCAGTGGCCAGCTCAAAAATGCCAGCGATGCTGTGGTGATTCAGGATATTGTCACCGGTCAAACTTCCTTTGCCCCGGAAAAAATTAAAATAGTTGAATCAAAATAGTTTGCTCCGGCCGGAAAATGTGGTATACTAAAGGCTATAGTGGAGCTTGACAGAAGAACAGAGAAATGGTATGTGGCAGGCTCTCCGTTTTGGAGAGCCTGTTTTTATGCCCAACGTGCGTCTGCTCTCCACCCGGAGGGCTTTTTTTCTGTCAAAAATTATCTCCCACGGAGGATATATGAAGCGTCGAGAAGCAAGAGAACAGGCTTTTATTCTGGCCTTTGAACAGACTATGAATCAGGACAGTATTCAGCATATTATTGATGCAGCCGGCATGAGCCGTGATTTGATTGCCGACGAGTTTGCCGAAAGACTTGCAATGGGAGTGGAAGAGCACCGGGACGAGCTGGACGAGATTATCAGCCGGTATACCCGCGGCTGGAAAATAAACCGCCTTTCCAAAACTTCCTTGACCATTTTACGTATGGCCGTTTATGAAATTCGCTATGAAAAGGACATTCCGCCGCAGGTTTCCGTCAATGAGGCGGTGGAGCTGGCCAAAAAATATGGCGCTGCCGAAGATGCTTCTTTTATCAATGGTGTGCTGGCCAGTGTGATTCGAGCCGAAAACGGAGAAAAAAGTCATGACCAGCCGTGAACCGGTGATTCTGGGCATTGATACCAGCAACTATACTACTTCTGCCGCTCGGCTGGAACATGGAGAAATTTTTCAAAGCAAAAAGCTTCTGCCGGTAAAACCTGGACAGCTTGGCCTGCGTCAGAGCGACGCGGTGTTTCATCATGTCCAGCAGCTGCCCGACAGGCTGGAAGAAGTTTTGCAGGGTGCGCCGCCAATCCGTGCGGTAGGAGTTTCCGACCGCCCCCGGGCACAGGAAGGCTCCTATATGCCCTGCTTTACGGTGGGAGTGGGAACTGCCCGGGCACTGGCCGCCGCAGCCGGTGCGCCGTTATACCGCTTTTCCCATCAGGCGGGACACATTGCCGCAGCCCTCTATTCAGCAGGGAAGCTTGCTTTGATGGAAGAACGGTTTTTGGCCTTTCATGTATCTGGCGGAACGACGGAGGCCGTGTTGGTCACACCAGATCAAGATGAGATTCTCCATGCGGAAATTGTGGCTTCTTCTTTGGACTTAAAGGGCGGTCAGGCGGTAGACCGGGCAGGGGTGTTGCTGGGGCTGAGCTTCCCCGCTGGGGTGGAGCTTGAAAAGCTGGCTCTTCGCTGGGAAAGCCCCATCAAGGTCCGCCCAGTGATGAAGGGCGCTAACTGTTCCCTTTCCGGCATTGAAAACCACTGCAAGAAGCTTTTCGATACCGGCCATCCCAAAGAGGAAATTGCCCGGTATTGTCTGGAAGCTGTGAGAGCCGCGCTGGAAGGTATGTGTACTGCGCTTTTGGAGCAATATGGAAAACTTCCGGTGCTGTTTGCCGGAGGTGTCATGTCCAATTCCATCATTAAAAAAGCACTGACGGAAAAATTCGGCGCTTATTTTGCAGAGCCCGTTTTTTCGGCCGATAACGCAGCCGGTGCGGCAGTGTTGGCGGCGAGAAAGGAAGGAGTGCTGTGAGCATGACGGTGCTGACTGTAAGCCAGATGAACGGTTACTTAAAGTCCCTGCTGGATGGCGACCCGAACTTAAACCCAGTATTTATCAGCGGTGAGATTTCCAATTTTACCGACCATTATCGTTCCGGTCACCTGTACTTTTCTTTGAAAGATGAGAAATCGGTTCTGAAAGCCGTGATGTTTGCTTCCAATGCCCGCCGGCTGCGATTCCGTCCGTCAGACGGTATGAAAGTACTGTGCCGGGGCAGAATCAGTTTATATGAAGCCTCCGGCCAGTATCAACTCTATGTGGAAGACATGCAGCCGGACGGTTTGGGCGCACTGAATCTTGCTTATGAACAGCTGAAAGCTCGCTTGGAAAAAGAGGGCCTGTTTAGTTCCGCCAGAAAGCGTTACATTCCCCGTTACCCCCGCCGGATTGGCGTGATTACTTCGCCTACCGGTGCTGCGGTACGGGATATTTGCCAGATTTTAGGCCGCCGCTGGCCCATGGCGGAAATCGTGTTTTGTCCGGTATTGGTGCAAGGGGAAGGCGCGGCGCCTCAGCTGGTAGATGCCCTTGCCCGGATGAATCGCATGGAAGGTGTGGATACCATTATTATTGGCCGGGGCGGCGGTTCGCTGGAAGACTTGTGGGCCTTTAACGAAGAAAGCGTTGCCCGGGCGGTGGCAGCTTCCAAAATCCCGGTGATTTCTGCCGTAGGGCATGAGACGGATTTTACCATCTGTGATTTTGTAGCGGATTTGCGCGCACCCACTCCCAGTGCGGCTGCCGAACTGGCCGTGCCTGACCAGATAGAAGAGAAAATGCTGGTGGAGTCGGCGCGATATACACTAAAAACGGATATGGAATCTCTCCTTGCCCGGTACAGAATGGAGCTGGATTCATTGACGGCTCGCCGGTGCTTGCGGGAGCCTTTGGAGCCGGTGGTTCGGAAAAAGGATGAACTTTCCCACTTGACCCGGCGGCTGGCCGCGGGAGTATCATTGTCGGTCAGCCGGGAAAAAGAGGAACTTTCCCGATTGACCGGCACGCTGGATGGGCTCAGCCCGCTGAAGGTGTTAAGTCGAGGATATGCGCTGGCCCAGACGGAAGCGGGAAAAACCATTCGAAGCGTTTCACAGATTCAGCAAGGAAAAGTTTTCCGGCTGCGCTTTGCAGACGGAGAAGCCCGCTGCATACAGGCGGAAAAGGAGGAACCTCATGAACCGTAAAATGAGCTATGAAGAGGCGCTGGCCAAATTGAAAGAAATCGTCACCCGACTGGAAAGCGGGGAGGAGACGCTGGATAATTCCCTGAAGCTGTTTGAAGAAGGGGCAAAGCTGTCGTCTTTTTGTTATGAGAAGCTGCAAAACGCCGAGCAGAAGATTACAGAGATTACAAAGCTGGAACAGGCAGCAGAATAAAAAGGGAAAGCCAGAGTTTGCAAGGATACTGCCTACGTTGCCAAACAGGAGAAACAATTATGAATAAGCTGGAAATACAGGAAATTGAAAACGCACTGAAACAATATTTGCCCCAGGAAAAGGATTTGAGAAATAATCTTTTTGAAAGCATGGAATATAGCCTGATGGCTGGCGGAAAACGAATCCGGCCTCAGCTGGTGCTGGAGTTTTGCCGAATCTGCGGCGGAAGTTCCGAAAAGGCCATGCCCTTTGCCTGTGCTATTGAAATGGTACATTCCTATTCGCTGATTCACGACGATTTGCCCTGTATGGACGATGATGATTTGCGTCGTGGAAAGCCCACCAATCATAAAGTTTATGGAGAAGCGACTGCCCTGCTGGCGGGAGATGCTTTGCTGACACTGGCATTTGAAACCATGCTTTCTCCCGAGAGCATCCGCGCTGTAGGAGCAGATCGTGCCGCCCGTGCTGCCGGAGAACTTGCCCGTGCCGCGGGAGCCCATGGCATGGTGGGCGGACAAATGATCGATTTGGAATCAGAGGACAAACAGGTTTCCTTGGAAGTTCTGCAAAAAATGGACGAAGGCAAAACCGGCGCGTTGATTCTGGCCGCGTGCCGGATGGGGTGTATTCTTGCGGGAGCCGGGGAAGAACAGATGCAGGCCGCCGATGTGTATGCCAAGTCCATTGGGCTTGCCTTCCAAATTGAGGACGATTTACTGGATGTGACTGGCGACGCAGCGTTGCTTGGCAAAAATACCGGCATGGATTCTGAACGGGGAAAGAGCACCTATGTGAGCCTGCTGGGCATTGAGAAAGCCAAAGAAACCGTGGAGCAGCTGACCCGGACTGCCGTAAATGCCCTGTCTGTCTTTGGAGAGAATGGGAAAGATTTGGCGGACTTTGCAGTTGCCCTTGCAAATCGTGACCACTGATGGAGCCTTTGCGTTTTACGGTTTCTCCCCAATGGGATGGAGCCCTGCTGAAACAGTTCCTGCGCCGGGAGGCTGGGGTTACGGCCCGGCTGCTTGCCCGGCTAAAACGGGTGGAAGGCGGGATTCAGCTCAACGGAAAGCCGGTGTATGTGATTGAGCCGGTTCATACCAACGATGTGGTGGAACTGTTTCCGCCGCCGGGTGAAACACAGGCGCCGCCGGAAAACCTGCCTTTCTCTGTCATTTATGAGGATGAGCGGTTGCTGGCAGTGAACAAGCCTGCCGGAATGCCAGTACATCCTTCCCCGGGGCACGACCGGGACAGCCTGCTCAATGCTTTTTCCGGTTGGCTTTTGCGGGAAAATCGTCCGGCCTTTGCATTTCGTCCGCTCTATCGGTTGGACAAGGACACTACCGGTGTACTTTTGCTTGCAAAGGATGGATATACAGCTGCTGTATTCTCCCAAAAAATCCAAAAGGAATATTGGGCTATCTGTGAGGGAATCCTAACGGGGGAAGGCGTTATCGAGTTGCCGATTGGACTGGAACCGGGCAGCCGGATTCGGCGCAGTACTGGCCCGGATGCGGTAAACCCGGTATGCGCGGTGACTCACTGGAAGGCCTTGACAAATGACGGGCAGCATACACTGGTTTCTTTTCGGCTGGAAACAGGGCGCACCCATCAGATTCGGGTGCATATGGTCTCGGTAGGGCATCCGCTGGCAGGAGACGACCTTTATGGTGGTAGCCGGGAGAAGATTTCCAGTCAGGCTCTATGTTGTGTATCCGCTGTGATTTTTGTGGGGGAAGGAGAAAAAACGGTGAAAATTTCGGCGCCTATCCCCGAAATATGGCGAATCGCTTTTCCTAATTTATTTCTTTGAGAGCAAAATAACCGGTATTCTGTATAAAACATACGAATCGGCTGCGGAAAACACCGGGAAAACCGGAAAGTTTATTCATGAAACTGCTTGATTTCTGTATGTTTATGCGTTATAATCGGTTTCAGACAAAAAAGTTGCTGCATGGCTCGACGAAAATTGCCTTTATGAAGGAATTTATGCCGGGATTTGCAGCGGAAAAGGGGTATTTCGATAATGAAAAAAGTGAAAAAACTGGCCGCCCTGCTTCTGGCTGCCGGCATGATGATGAGCATGGCTGCCTGTACTTCTGCACCGGCTTCCAGTGGAACGGATACCGCGAACAGCACGACTTCTGAAGAAAGCAGCACCACAACTTCCGGTGAGACTTCCGTTGACAAGATTAAAGCTGCCGGCAAAATTGTGATGGCAACCAATGCACAGTTTGAGCCCTTCGAATATATCGACGGCACGGATTACAAAGGCATCGATATTGAAATTTCTCAGAAAATCGCTGATGAACTGGGCGTAGAGCTGGAAATCCACGACGTAAAGTTTGAATCTGTAATTGCAGAAATCACTACCGGTAAGGCAAACTTTGCTGCCGCAGGTTTGTCCATCACGCCCGACCGCCTGGAGAATGTGGACTTTTCCGATGAGTATTTCTCCGCTACCCAGTCTATCGTGGTGATGAAGGATGGTTCTTCTGTTGCAAAGCCCGAGGATTTGAAGGGCAAAGTGGTAGGTGTGCAGACTGGTACCACCGCCGACACTTATGTAACCGATAAAGATGGCGAGAATAATGTAGGCGTAAAGGAAGTAAAGCGTTATAATTCCTTTGTGGATGCTGTCAACGATATGATTACCGGCCGTCTGGACGCTGTGGTCATGGATGATTTCCCCGCTAACAAGCTGGTGGAAAAGAATGCCGATAAGATTGTAAAGCTGGACGATGCACTCACCGGTGAAAAATATGCCATCGCTGTTCCTAAGGGCGATGAGGCTATGAAGGAAGTTGTCAACAAGGTTCTGGCTGATATGGAAGAGAGCGGCGAAATGGACGAGCTGCTGACCAAATATATTGGAGAAGAATAATTATCTTGACGAGTAAAAGGCGGCAGGGCAGACACTCTGCCGCCTTCCATTATTTTATAAGGAGGAAAGTCCATGCAATGGCTGACAGATTCTATTGACAAATTTTATCAGACCATGATCGTAGACGACCGATATATGCAGATTCTCTGGGGCCTGGGAAACACCCTTTTGATTACGGTCTGCGCCATTTTGATGGGTATCGTTATCGGAACCATCATCGCTATGATTAAGGCCAAAGTATTCAATCCCCGCAATGTTGTGTTAAAGGTGATTGTGAAAATCCTGGACATTATCGGCAGTATTTATCTTACGGTAATTCGCGGTACACCTATGATCTTGCAGTTGATGATTATGTACTATGTCATCCTCACCAATATCACCAACGGTGTTACGGTGGCCTGTATTGCTTTTGGTATCAACTCCGGCGCCTATGTGGCGGAGGTTATCCGCACTGGTATTCTGTCGGTGGATAAAGGCCAGATGGAAGCAGGACGTTCTTTGGGCCTGACCCAGACCACCACGATGTTCAAGATTGTTTTCCCCCAAGCACTGAAAAATGTGCTGCCGGCTTTGGGTAACGAATTTATCGCCCTGCTGAAAGAAACCTCTGTGGCAGGTTATATCGGCATCCACGATTTGACTAAGGGTTCCGATATTATCCGTACTACTACATATGAATCCTTTATTCCGTTGATTAGTGCCGGCGTAGTGTATTTGGTACTGGTAATCGGTTTGACCAGCCTGCTGGGCTGCTTTGAGAGGAGGCTGCGTAAGAGTGATATCCGTTAAGAATCTGGAAAAAGCATTTGGCGACAACAAGGTGCTGTGCGGCATCAATCAGGAGATTGAAAAAGGGGAAAAGGTTGTGATTGTGGGACCTTCCGGTTCGGGAAAAAGCACCTTTCTCCGTTGCCTGAATTTGCTGGAAATCCCTACCGGCGGCGAAATCTGGTTTGAAGGCCAGAATATCACGGACCCCAAGTGTGATATCAATAAGCTGCGCCAGAAAATGGGCATGGTGTTCCAGCATTTTAATCTGTTCCCCCATCTGACGGTAAAGAAGAACATCACCCTGGCGCCCGTCCATCTTAAGCTGATGAGTCAGAAAGAAGCTGACGAGACAGCTATGCAGCTTCTTACTCGAGTAGGCTTGGCCGAAAAAGCCGATGCTTATCCCGCCCAGCTTTCCGGCGGACAAAAACAGCGAATTGCCATTGTGCGTGCGCTGGCCATGAAGCCCGATGTGATGCTGTTTGACGAGCCCACTTCGGCCCTTGACCCGGAGATGGTTGGCGAAGTATTGCAGGTTATGAAGCAGCTGGCCGACGAAGGCATGACCATGGTAGTGGTTACCCACGAAATGGGCTTTGCCCGTGAGGTTGCTACCCGGGTGTTGTTCATGGATCAGGGCAATGTGTTGGAGGAAGCGCCTCCCGAAGAATTCTTTACTCATCCGAAAAATGCACGGTTGCAGGATTTCCTGTCCAAGGTGCTGTAATAACGGTAAAAAGGGGACTGGTTTGTACCAGTCCTTTTTTTAATGATATTTTCGGAGAATGATCAGATACTTGTAATCTTTAAAAGATTTGTGTATGATAAAATTACTGTATAAACACACGGCCCGAAGGAGACTCCTGCAGGCGACTTCGGACAGTGTGCTTATTTATTTTTGAAAGAGAAGAATGGGGGATCAATATGCCGGCAGCAATGGTACACGCCCTTCATGGAGAGCGGGTTTGGAAATGGCTGGAAAGGGAAAGCGGAATGGTAAAAGGCCCGCTGATAAAAGATGCTTTTGAATGGGGAAAACAGGGGCCGGATTTTTTGTTTTGCCATCGTTTTTTTCCATGGCAGAAAGGGGAAAGTTTGGAAGAATTCGGTGGGCGTCTCCATGGGGAGCCGCCGGAAAACACTCTAAACGTTTTGAAAAAGATTTGGAGGGAACGGGAAGAACCGGCAGTGCAATCCTATATTTTGGGATTTTTGTGTCACTACAGTCTGGACTGTACCTGCCATCCCTACATAGAGTTTTTGTCCAGAAAGTTGCTGGAAGAAGAGCCGGGACAGACCGAAGATATTTTTCATAACGAAATTGAATCGGCACTAGACGGTATTATTTTGAGATGGGAAACAGGAAAGCTCCCTGGAGAATTCCGTCTGGAGAGTTGTTTTCCCAAAAACGAGGAAGCAGAAACTGCTATTGTGGGAATTTATGAGACACTTTTTGAGGAGCTGTTTCATATTTCTCAGAAAGAGTTATTGCTTGCACAGGCAGAAAAAGATGCCCGGCTTACTTTTAGAATTCTCAATGACCGCAGTGGCCTGAAAAAACAGATAACAGAACGGTTTGAAAGGGGAAAGGCCCGAACGATTTCTTGTCATATTCGCGGCATCACAGAAAATGGAGAGGTCGATTATGCGAATACGAAAAAGAATGAATGGACTGACCGGCAGGGGATTTCTCATACTGAAGATTTTTTCCAGTTGTTTGAATCCGCAGTAGAAGCGGCAAAAAATATAATTGTTAGATTTCCTCTGGACTCCGGCGAAGTATTGGCCAACGAACGGTATTTTTAAGAAAAATCGATAAAAACACAGGTAAAAAACAGACGACAGTTCATGTCATTATGGGAAATTCAGGTTTTTTCTCCCATCCACTTGAAAAGTTCTGGGGTTTGGAGTATCATAATTACAAATGATTACAAATCTGTAACCTTTTGAGAAGGGATGGAATTCTTTGAAACGCCATCAGAGTAGTACCGGAAAAGGAATTTTACATTTTATAAAGTCCAGTGCAAATCAATTGCTGCAAACGGTTTATAATGTTACGTATATTACCGGAATTCAAACGATTCGAATTCTTTTTCGCGTAAAGAGAAGAGTTCTGCGTTTTTTGTATCCTTTGGGAGATTTGTTCCGGCGTTTGTATGGTCGGTTCCTTCGTCGAAGAGTTCGGTTCCTTCATTATACCGGAACCAGGATTTTGCAAAATCTTCGATGGGAATCCGGAAAGTTTAAAAGAGTCCGGCAGGAACATGGAATCCGTCGGGCACTGAGTCAACGGAAAAAGGCATGGCAGCTTCGCGCAGTGCTGACAGTTGCTGGTCAAATTGCCCTTCCATGTGCAGCCATTCTTTTCCTTTTGGGCACCATATGGTTTTGGAATGGCAGAAATTATGGGTTATATCTCAGCTATGGTGGAACGCAGTCATTGGTAGTAGAAAATGAAGGCGTTTTTGAACAGGCAGCAGAAATGATGAATCAGCGTTTGGTCACAGATACAGCGGGCGAAACCGAAGTTTCCATGACGGCTTCTTATCGTTTGGGTATTGTAGAGCCGCAGAGCTATGAGGAAGTTGGTGCACTGTGCGATTTGCTGATTCAGGATTCCGATGATGTTATCAGTGAGGCTTCCGGCTTATATGTCAATGGAGAACTGGCTGGCGTAGTGCGAAGCGGAGCAGACTTGCGGTATTTGCTGGAAAGAATTCTGGAGGACGAAAAGGAAGTCTTAAAAGGAGAGTCGGCAGACTTTCTGGAAAATGTGGAAATTGTAAAGGGTTTGTTTCCAACTGAACGAATTGAAGCTCCCAGCATTTTGGAAAATCAATTGAAAGATACCCTTCATGTGCAGGTCGTGCGGCAGGAAACCTATACGGAAGACATTCCCTACAAAACGGTTACACAAAAAGATAGCAGCCAATATACCGATTATTCTAAGGTGATACAGAAGGGAGAAAATGGCGAGCGTACCTGTGTGGATCTGGTGTACTATGTGGGTGAAGAGGAAACCCGGCGAGAGAGCGTTTCGGAGACAACTACAAAAGAGCCAGTCAATAAAATTGTAGTAGTAGGAACTAAAAAACGTCCTACTGGAGAAACTCCCGGTGAGGCCAGTGGAACCTTCACATGGCCATCCCCCATTGTGCGGAATATTTCCTCTTATTTTGGCTCACGTTGGGGAACCACCCACTGGGGACTGGATTTTTCAAACGGTAATTCCTATGGCCAAACCATTGTGGCAGCAGACGGTGGAACAGTCTCCTATGTAAAATTACAGAATTACGGGTATGGGTACCATTTGCTGATTGACCATGGCAACGGATATCAGACTATGTATGCCCATGCCAGTAAAATTCTCGTCAGCGCCGGGCAAAAAGTGGCGAAAGGTCAGCCGATTGCTTTGATTGGTAGTACTGGAGACTCAACCGGTGCTCATTTGCACTTTGAAATTATCAAGAACGGCTCCAAAGTGGATCCGCTTCCATATCTATCATAAGTAGTTCCTATGCCCTGTGTGCTTCTCCAACAGAAGGCACACAGGGCGTTTTAATTATAGAAAACTAACAGAATTGTGAGAGAAAGTTATCAGGAAAAAATTGAAATCTTGTTTTTTGCATAAAAATGAGCGAATTGATAAATCATTGCACAACAGTTTATTGTTTTTTTTGTTAGATATTGACTTTTTCTTTTGCATGTATTATCATGTTAGAAAGACATAAAATACATAGGAGCATCTGGGAAGAGAATAGTCTATTTTCAACACAGATGTTTTTATTTTGACTGAAATGTATTTTATCGTCTGTCTTTGTTTCTTAAATATGGAATAAACGAAATTTAATTTTATATATTGGCAGACAAGGAACGGAACTTTATTGTCTGAATTCAATTAAATAGGAGTGTGTCATTTTGGATAAGTTTGTAATTACAGGCGGCAATCGGCTGTCTGGCGAAGTGACCATTAGCGGTGCCAAAAATGCTGCTGTAGCAATTCTTCCTGCTGTAATTTTGTCCGACGATGTTTGTCGGATTGAAAATATTCCGAATATTACGGATGTGAACACAATGGCCCATATTCTTCAGGATATGGGGGCTGGTGTTCGTTCCGTAAACAGTACTACGCTGGAAATTGATCCTCGTACGGTTCGTACTCATGTGGCCCCTTATGAACTGGTTCGTCAAATGCGCGCTTCCTATTATCTTCTGGGCGCTTTGCTTGGCCGGTATCATCATGCTGTGGTGGGAATGCCTGGCGGATGTAATTTCGGTGTGCGCCCGATTGACCAGCATTTGAAAGGGTTCATGGCTCTTGGCGCTACCTATACGCTGGATGGCGGTATGGTAGACGTGATGGCTGACGATTTGGTTGGCAATCATATTTATCTGGATGTGGTTACGGTAGGTGCTACCATGAATATTATTCTGGCAGCAGTCAAAGCGAAAGGTTTAACGGTGATCGAAAACGCAGCTCGTGAACCCCATATTGTTGATTTGGCGAATTTTCTGAACAGTATGGGCGCAGATATCCGGGGTGCTGGTACCGATGTCATTAAAATTCACGGTGTGGAGCATCTGCACGGAACTACCTATTCCATTATCCCCGACCAGATTGAGGCGGGCACTTATATGGTAGCAGCTGCAGCAACCAGCGGCGATGTGCTTATCAAAAACGTAATTCCCAAACACTTGGAGTCTATTACTGCCAAGCTGGAAGAAATGGGCGTCAACGTTGAAGAGTTTGATGATGCCGTCCGTGTTTCCCGCTCTGGACCTCTGAATAAATGTAATGTAAAAACGATGCCTCATCCGGGATTCCCCACTGATATGCAACCGCAGATTGCAGTTCTGCTGTCTATTGCCCATGGTACCAGCATTATTACTGAAGGCGTGTGGGACAACCGTTTCCGCTATGTGGAAGAGTTGCGTCGGATGGGTGCACAGATTTCTGTTGACAGCCGTCTGGCTGTAATAGAAGGTGTTGATCACTTGGTAGCAGCACCGGTAAAAGCTGTTGACCTTCGTGCAGGTGCGGCAATGGTAATCGCGGCTCTGTGTGCGCAGGGAACCACTCAGATTGAAGATATTCAGTACATTGAGCGCGGATATGACCGGATTGTGGAAAAACTGTGTGCTTTGGGTGCAGATATTCGCAGAATTGAAAGCCCTGGCCCGGCGGCCGTATTGGTAGGATAAAAATTATAAAACGTATAGGGGACCCGGAGGGGTCCCTGTTTGTGTGAGCGGAAAAAGTGGAGGTACATACTTTGGCAAGACTTTGTCCCCTTTTCAGCGGGAGCAGCGGAAACAGTTATTATATAGGCTCGCAGGAGCGGGGCGTTTTGATTGATGCTGGCAGAAGTGCCAAGCAGATTACAGAAATGCTAAAAAAATGCGAAATTCCGCTTTCGGCTATTGAGGGAATTTTCGTGACCCACGAGCACAGCGATCATGTAAAGGGGTTGCGAGTGTTTGCGGGTCGGAATCATGTGCCGGTATATGCTTCCCGCGGTACTTTGGAAGCACTCAATGATGCACAGGTGCTGGATGGGAAATTTCCTTGTCAGGTGATTGGCCCCGAAGGAATATCCTGTGCCGGTATGGAGATCATTCCCTTTCACACCTCCCATGATTGTGCAGAGGGATATGGGTATCTGGTAAAAACGGTTGATGACCATCGAGTGAGCTTTTCCACTGATTTGGGCGTAATTACCCCGGAAGTGGAAAGTATGATGGAAGGAGCCGATTTTGTGGTGATGGAATCGAACCATGATGTGGGAATGCTGCAGAATGGTCCCTATCCGTATCCGCTCAAGCGCCGGATTTTGTCCTCTATTGGACACCTTTCTAATGAGGCATGTGCGGATTATCTTCCGCATCTGGCAGGCAAAGGGGCAACTCGGTTTTTGTTGGCTCACTTGAGCAGTGAAAATAACACGCCAGAGCTTGCCTATCAAACGGCTCTTTGCTCGTTAAAAATGGCGGGGCTTCGGGAGAATCAGGATTTTATGCTGTCGGTTGCACCAAAAGAGAATTTGAAAGGCAGCACGATTTTATTTTAAAAATTCGGGTGAAACGTTATTTTACAGAAGAATAGAGCCGTCCGGGAATTTCCCAGGCGGCTTTTTTGCTTAGAAAGGGGAATGTCATATGATGAATGTGCAAATTCTTTGCGTAGGGAAATTAAAGGAGAGCTATTGGCGGGAAGCCTGTGCAGAATATGCCAAGCGTTTAAAAACTTTTTGCACTTTTTCCATCACAGAACTGCCGGAAAGTCGTTTGCCAGATAATCCTTCCGCCGCACAGATTGAAAAGGCTCTTTCGGAAGAAGGAGAAAAGCTGTTAACGGCTGCAAAAGGAAGTGCGTTGATTCCTCTTTGCATTGAAGGAAAAGAAATTGATTCACCGGCGCTTGCCCGAACACTGGAAAATCTGGCTTCCCGCGGAGAGTCTTCCGTAAGCTTTGTCATCGGAAGTTCTTTTGGACTCAGCGATAAAGTGAAGCAAGCGGGCACTCTTCGTCTTTCCATGTCTCCGATGACGTTTCCGCATCAGTTGGCTCGTGTAATGCTCTGCGAACAGATATACCGTGCTTTTCAAATTCAAAATCACGGGAAATATCACAAGTGACGGAGAAAGGGAAACCCTTTCGGATAAATGATTATGTAAGCCCAAAGGCGGACGCAGAAGCGTCCGCCTTCGGTTTGCGTAAGGGGAAGATTAGCAGCAGCTGTTGCCGCAGCCACAATCATTGTTGTTGCCGCCGCACAGTCCATTGCCGCCGCAGCAGCACAGGATCAGGAGAATGATGAGAATCCAGGAGCATCCGCCAAAGTTGTTGTTGCACATATTGAATTGCCTCCTTTCGAATTACATTATAGTGTATGGCAAAGAGGCAATTCTTGTTACAGGGGATTGCAAAGTTTTTTTATGAAGGCTGTTTTCCATACAGAGCCACATCCAAAAGCTGCCGCAGGTCATGAATCATGTAAGTAACAGATGGTTTGGCCGGGCGGGGAAGGCGGGACGGGTTCAGCCAGCAGGAGTCCAGGCCGGCATTTTCGGCTCCCTGCATATCTGAGGTCAAGGAGTCTCCTACCAAAAGAATATCCCGCAAATCGAGATTTCCAAGATGGCGGAATACATACTCAAAATAGCGTTTTTCAGGCTTGGGTGCCCCGGCTTCTTCCGAGACGAATAGCCCTTGAAAAAGCTCCGCCAACGGGGATGCGCCGATACGCCGCCGCTGGGTACGGGAAACGCCGTTGGTCACGATATACAGTTTGCAGCTTTTGGCCAGCTCCCGGCATACCTCTTCTGCATAGGGAAGCAGGAAGGAACCGTTTCCCAGTTCCTCCATATACATATCATTAAAGGTTGACGCATCGTATTGCAGCCCCATCTCCACAAAAAAGTCGTGGAACCTTCCCAGTTGCAATTGGGGTTTGGTACACTCTCCCCGCTCCAGCTTTTTCCACCAGCTCTGATTGATGCAGCTGTAACAGTCCAGCATTTTAGAAAAGTCGATGTTTGGTGCTAAAAAGCCTGCCTGACGGCAAGCAGCCAATAAAGCATTTTTTTGAGATTTTTCAAAATCATACAGGGTACCGTCTGCATCCAGCAGCAGTACCGGGTAACGAGCTTTTTTCATAATGCCCGCCTCCTTTTAAAAGCCTCATTTCCATATAGAAACCATGAGTAGTCCCACTTGTACCAGAAGAATCAAGGGAAGCCCCACCATAAATTTCATGTGCTTGGTCTTGTGATGAATTTTCTTCATGGTAGCGAGCATCCCAATTGCGCCGCCCAATACGCCCAACAGCAGTAAGGTGTTTTCACGCACCCGCCAGCGTCCTTTTTGCGCACTGCGCTTGTCGTGAATGGTAATCAGTATGGAAATTAGATTGATGACGATGAACCAGACAATGAGAATTGCCCATCGGTGAGAAAAGAGAAATTCCACGCGTAGCCCTCCTGTTTTTGTCATCTGAGTTCTATCCTGAGACAAGACCGCATAGGGATAAAACATCCTGAACTTATGGTACAGGAATTCCGCCCGAGTGTCAATGCGGGCCTGGAAGGACGGGAAAAAATGAGAAAAAGACGAATTCTTGTAAACATACGGCTGCGTTATCCCAGAGTATTGGCGGCTGGACTTTTGGTGGCTGCGGTCGCTATTACTATGATAGCCGGAGCCTTTCGGCAAACAGACGAATCTTTTTCATCGCAGGGGAATTTCGAAAAAAACATAGCGAAGGAGCAGTCATCCCAAACAGCTCCGGCACCGTCATCCACAGAAGAGATGCGGGCAGTATGGGTCCCGTTTATGTCTCTGGATACAGCGGGCGAGGGAGAGAAAGTGTTTCGGGAAAAATTTGATAAGATTATCTCGGTCGCCAAAGAAAAGGGCATGAATACATTGATTGTCCATGTCCGTCCTTTTGGAGATTCTCTGTACCCTTCCGCTTATTTTCCCTGGTCCCACATTGTAGGTGGTACGCAGGGAGTGGACCCGGGCTATGACCCTCTTGCATATATGGTGGAAGCTTCTCATAAAGCGGGGCTTGCCATTCATGCCTGGGTCAACCCTTTGCGAATCCGCTCCGAAAAAACGCCCACGATTTTATCCCAGGATAATCCTTATACTCTTTGGAAAGGGGACGAAACGAAGGCAGGCTGGACAGTAGAGACGGATAATGGGATTTATTACAATCCCGGTGTAGAAGAAGTCCGAAGCTATATTGCTGAAGGCGTGGCGGAAATCGCCGCAAACTATGAGGTGGACGGTATCCAGTTTGACGATTATTTTTATCCCACGCAGGATGCCTCTTTTGATAAAACTTCCTATGAATCCTATGTTTCCAAAGCCAAAGAAAGCGGCTATCAGGCGCTTCCTCTCAAAGAGTGGAGAACCTCCAATATTAACGCGCTGGTTTCTCTGGTATACCAAAAAATAAAAGAAGCCAATCCCAATGTTTTATTTGGAATTGCTCCACAAGGAAATCTGTCTAATGATGAGGCCATGGGAGCCGATGTTCCCACTTGGTGTGCTGCAAAAGGTTATATTGATTATATCTGTCCCCAAATGTATGTGAACTTTGAAAATGAGGCGCTGCCTTTTACGGAAACCATTGAAACCTGGAAAAATCTTATACTGGAAGATTCCATTTCTTTTTATGTAGGCCTGGCAATATACAAAGCGGGTTCGGATGCCGATGATGGAACGTGGGAAAATGCTGATGATATATTGGCCCGTCAGGTAATAGCCGGGCGGGAAATTGATTGTGACGGGTTTATGTTTTACTCGTGGGATTATCTGGACACCCAGCAAACCCAGGCAGAAATGGAAAATGTTATGAAGGTGCTGCAATAGAAGTGGGCAGCATGTCCGTTGAAATAGCGTATAAAAGACGATATAATGAAAGCGAAAAGACTTTGTGCAGGAACAAGGAGGGAAAGTATGAGAGGAAAGAAAAATACCGATGCACTCACCCGAACCAGCCGATATATCAGCATGATTTTGCGGCATCATCCGGAGAAAGCGGGTGTTGTGCTGGACGAACACGGCTGGGCTGATGTGGATGCACTGATTGTAGGTGTTTCCAAAGTCCATCCCCTGACCCGGGAACTGCTGGAAGAAATTGTCCGCACAGACGAAAAGCAGCGGTATTCGTTTAATGAGGACGGCACCAAAATCCGGGCTAACCAAGGACACTCCATTCCTGTGGATGTGGAGCTAACTCGAAAGGAGCCGCCGGAATATCTGTTTCATGGCACCGGGGAAAAGTATGTGGCATCTATTGATCAGCAGGGCCTTTTACCCAAAGGAAGGCTTTATGTACACCTTTCGTCTGATACAGAAACCGCCGGGAAAGTCGGCGCACGCCATGGAAAGCCGGTGATTTATCGAGTGGCTTCCGGGAAAATGGCGCGGGAAGGCTTCGAGTTTTTTCTGTCGGCGAATCATGTGTGGCTAATCCGGTCGGTTCCGGCGGAGTATCTGGAAAAAATGCCTTGACAAGGTCGAAAGTGGGCGGTATAATTTTGACTGTATATGGCGCTGAAAAGAGGCGCACAGCGTTTCCACAGAGAGGCGGTTCGGTGAAATCCGGCTGAAAGACCGCTGAACAAACGCAGTGATGCCGGCCCTTCATTTTCCGTTATGGAGCGCTCCTTTGCGAAGAGTAAAGGCGTAGGCCTTCGTTACAGGCAGAAAAGCGGCGATTTCAAAAATCGCAATTTGGGTGGTACCACGGGGTTTCCCGTCCCATGCGGACGGGGACCCTTATTTTTTTGCAGAAAGGAAGGAACGGTTTGAATCAGGAAATGACATACTGTATGGAACAGCTGAAAACTCTTTGTGCCATTCACAGCCCTTCCGGAAAAACCGATGCAGCGGCGGATTATCTCATAAAGGAACTGACCGCTCTGGGCTATGAGCCGAAAAAGACTCGCAAGGGCGGCGTTGTGGTGTGCTTAGGCGGCGAGGGAAATCCCCTGTTTGCCATGGCCCACGTGGATACTTTGGGGGCTGTGGTTGCTTCCATCAAAAGCAATGGACGGCTGGTATTGTCGCCGGTGGGCGGTTTGCAGCCGGAAAATTGTGAGGCCGAAAATTGTGTCATTCTCACTCGGTTTGACGGGGAGTATTCCGGCACGCTTCAGCTAAACAATGCTTCTGTCCATGTCAACGGTGATTACGACAACAAGTCCCGAAAATTCGAGGAGATGGAAGTGGTCATTGACGAGAACACCACCAGTGAAGAGGAGACCCGGAAGCTGGGAATCGAAATCGGTGATTTTGTGTGCTTTGACCCCCGTACCGTGATTACCGAAAGCGGATATATTAAGAGCCGTTTTCTGGATGACAAGCTCAGCGCGGCAATTTTGCTCACCTATGCCAAATCTCTTAAGGAATCCGGTAAAATGCCGGGTCGGAAGGTGTATCTGCACTTTACCGTGTATGAAGAGGTAGGCCACGGCGCAGCAGGCTCTGTGCCCGAAGATGTGACGGAAGTCCTCAGCGTGGATATGGGCTGCGTCGGCGACGGCCTGCGGTGTACTGAACGGCAGGTTTCCATCTGTGCAAAAGATTCCGGCGGGCCTTATGACGATTTTGTTACCACCGCTTTGATAAAAGCAGCCCGTGACAACGGAATTGACTATGCAGTGGACGTTTATCCCCATTATGGTTCCGATGCCGAAGCCGCTCTGCGTGCAGGCTATGACGTGCGCCATGGACTTATCGGCGCGGGCGTTTATGCTTCTCACGGGTATGAGCGTTCCCATGTGGATGGCGCAGAAAATACGCTGAAGCTGTTAAAAGCGTATATTGGATAAAGGAGAATAACATGATGAAACGGGAAACAGTTCGGCAAGCTATTTTCACGTTATTTCTCATGATATTGATGCCAGTTAGTGCATGGACGACATTCTGCTTTTTGCCGGAATGGACTGGTTTTGTGGCCAGCGGAGTGGGTACCGTCCTTGCCATTGTCAGCTATTTTGCGGGGCGTGGCCGGAATATCGGGTATCTGCTCTGTACACTATTCAACACTGTGGGAGCGGGCTGCGCGGTCGGTGCGTTCTATCACTATCAAATGCCATTTCCCGGCATAAAAGAGCTGTTGGCGGTTGTCGGAATCTGGACAGTTTTTCTTCTGCTTTATCTGTTGGGAATGTATTGGAAAGCCTCTCTTTGGCTGACAATCATTGCATTTCTGCTGTGGCTGGCAGGTATGGTGGTTTCCGTCATATATTGGTGCATGGGCGCCGGGCCGTGGTGGAGTTTTTCTTTCTATATGGGCCTGTGTGTCGGATTCTGGAGCGCGGTAGTCTATGCAGATACTATGGTCCGGGACGACTCCGAAGAGGGAAGCGTCTGGCAAGTTTTTGGACTATTGAGCTTTGGCGCATACTTTTTGGTTTTGCTGGTTATTGCATTGGTACTCAGCGAAGGGGACTGTTGCGACGGCGACTGTTGTTGTGACGGCGCGGACTGCTGCCCCGGAAAACCAGAAAAAAGCAGCTCGAAACCGCCGATGCATATGCGATAGTATCTTCCCTTTAATAAAGCAATCCTTAATATTTTACACATAGAATGATTTTAAAACAAGGAGCGTAACACATTATGCAGTGGACAGGATTAAATGAACTTCGGGAAAAATATCTTTCCTTCTTTGAGAGCAAAGGCCACCTGCGTCTGCCCAGCTATTCGCTGATTCCGAAAGACGACAACAGCCTGCTGCTCATCAACTCTGGCATGGCGCCCATGAAGAAATTCTTCACCGGCGAAGTGACCCCGCCCCGTAAGCGCGTCACCACCTGCCAGAAGTGTATCCGTACCGGTGATATCGAGAATGTGGGTATCACCGACCGTCACGGTACTTTCTTTGAGATGCTGGGCAACTTCTCCTTCGGCGACTACTTCAAGAAGGAAGCGATTCCGTGGGCTTGGGAGTTCTGCACCAAGGTCATGGAAATGCCCGTTGACCGCCTGTGGGTCACCATCTATCTGGATGACGACGAGGCATACGACATCTGGACCAAGGACGTGGGCGTTGATCCCTCCCATATCGTCCGTCTGGGCAAAGAGGACAACTTCTGGGAGCACGGCTCCGGCCCCTGCGGCCCCTGCTCCGAGATTTATTTTGACCGTGGCCCCGAGCATGGCTGCGGCTCCCCCGATTGCGGCCCCGGCTGTGAGTGCGACCGCTATGTCGAGTTCTGGAACGTAGTGTTCAGCCAGTTCGATAGCGACGGAAAGGGCAACTATCCGCCCATGGAGCATCCCAACATCGATACCGGTATGGGCCTGGAGCGCTTGGCTTGCATCATGCAGAACGTGGACAACCTGTTCCTGGTGGATACCGTCCAGAACATCATGAAGCATATCTGCAAGATCGCCGGTATCACCTATGGCGAGGATAAGAAAAAGGATATCTCCCTGCGCGTGATCACCGACCATATCCGCAGCACCACCTTTATGATTGGCGACGGCGTTATGCCCAGCAACGAGGGCAGAGGCTATGTGCTCCGCCGCTTGCTCCGCCGTGCTGCCCGCCATGGCCGTTTGCTGGGAATCAACCGTACCTTCCTGTCTGAAGTGGCCGAGACTGTCATTGCCGAAAACCGCGGTGCCTACCCCGAGCTGGAAGAAAAGCGCGATATGATTCTCAAGCTCATCCGCGTGGAAGAGGAGAGCTTTGCCAAGACCATCGACAAGGGCCTGCAAATGCTGAATGACCTCATCGACGAAAACTTTGCCGGCGATCTCTCTGATAAGGCCGTTTCCCGTGTGCTTTCCGGTGAGGATGCTTTCAAACTGTATGACACCTTCGGATTCCCGCTGGATCTGACCCGTGAGATTCTGGCTGAAAAGAACACCAGCGTAGACGAAGAGCGTTTCCAGGAACTGATGAAAGAACAGCGCGACCGTGCCCGTGACGCCCGGAAAAATGCCGGCGCCGATGCATGGGAAGGCGAGAGTAATGTGCTGGAAGGCCTGCCCGCCACCGAGTTTGTGGGCTATGAGACCATGAGCTGCAAAGCAAAGGTTCTGGCAATCGTGAAGGACGGCCAGCGTGCCGACAGTGTGGTAGGCGGCGAAGAGGCTGTACTGGTGCTGGATCGCACCGCTTTCTATGCGGAGAGCGGCGGACAGGTAGGCGATACCGGCGTGATTTCCGACGAAGATGCTGACCTGCATGTGCTGAACACCACCAAGAATCACGGCGGTATTTATTTGCACGAGATCATGGCAGCTGCTGGTGCTGTCGAAGTGGGTGATGAAGTACAGGTACAGGTCAATGTGGATCGCCGAGCTTCTATCATGCGCAACCACACCGCAGCCCATCTGTTGCAGGCTGCCCTGCGTGAAGTGCTGGGCACCCATGTAGAGCAGGCTGGCCAGCTGGTCAACGCCGAGCATGTGCGCTTCGACTTCACTCATTTCTCCGCGATGACTTCCGAAGAGCTGATGAAGGTGGAAGCACTGGTGAACGAGGAAATCCTCAAAGCCGTACCTGTGGAAATGAAGGAAATGCCCATCGAAGAAGCCAAGAAGCTGGGCGCTATGGCACTGTTTGGAGAGAAATACGGCGACATCGTTCGGGTTGTCAGCGTGGAAGATGGCTTCTCCCGCGAGTTCTGCGGCGGTACCCATGTGAGCAATACCGCCCGTCTGGGTCTGTTCAAAATTGTCAGCGAATCCTCTGTAGCTGCTGGTGTTCGCCGTATTGAGGGCGTGACCGGTGTGGGTACACTGGCTATGCTCCAAAACGCCATTCATAGCATCCACGAGACCGCAGCAGCTCTGAAGGTAAATAATCCTGCCGACTTGGCTGCAAAAGCTCGTCAGTTGAATGCGGAGCTGAAAGAAAAGGATCATACTATTGAGAACTTGAACGCCAAGCTGGCTTCCCATCAGGCAAATAATCTGCTGAATTCCGCTCGCGACGTGAAGGGCGTACAGGTGATTTCTGCAATTCTCCGCAACCTGGATGCAGGCGCTTTGCGCACCATGTGTGATAAGCTGCGCGATTCTAAGCCCAACATGGTGGCTGTGCTGATCTCCGCTCAAGATGAAAAGGCCAATATTGCTGTCAGCGTAGGCAAAGAGGCACAGGGCAAGGGTCTGAATGCCGGTAAGATTGTCCGCGAAGTGGCCAAGGTGGCAGGCGGCAACGGCGGCGGTAAGCCCGATTTTGCAATGGCTGGTACCAAAGACGTCAGTAAGCTGGATGCTGCGCTGAATGCTGTAGACGAAATCGTCGGAAATATGCTATAAGTTGAATTTTACAGGAGCACACATTCGTGTGCTCCTGTTGATTTTAGAAAGTGTTTTTGAAGCTTTTTCGCGGTTGAGATTTTTTTCGGAGTATGATACAATAAAAAAGATGAATTTCTGTAAAAAGGAGGCGTTTCTATGGACTGCATTTTTTGTAAAATTGCAAATGGGGAGATCCCCAGTAAAAAGGCCTATGAGGATGACCAGATTTTGGCCTTTTACGATTTGGACCCCCAGGCGCCGGTACATATTCTGCTGATTCCCAAGACGCATATTTCCTCTGCCAATGAATTGACAGAAGAAAACAGCCAGGTAGTTTCCCATATTTTCCTGGTGGCTGCAAAGCTGGCAAAGGAGCTGGGATTGGAAAAAGGGTATCGTATCGTCAACAACTGCGGCGAAGACGGCGGTCAAACGGTACAGCACCTGCATTTCCATCTTTTGGGCGGACGTTCCATGAAGTGGCCTCCCGGCTGATGGTTGCTGAAACAGTTTGATTCCAAAGAATCTGCAGGGAGTGAACAAATAAATCATGGCAGAATTGATTACAAAAGAAGACGGAAGACAATATTATCGAATGGAAATCGCTGGATGTACCCGTGACTTGCCGATTTGCCCTATCAGTGATACGGTGGATATTGCTGGCTTTGTCATGTTTGGCGATGTGGAAATTACGGAGTGTGCAGCAAAAGAGCTGCTCAAGCGCTGCCCGGAGCACGATGTGGTGGTTACTGCGGAGAGCAAGGGAATCCCGCTGTGCTATGAAATGGCACGGCAGGAAGTGCGGCGGTATGTAGTCGCGCGTAAAGGAATTAAAGCCTATATGCGCAATCCTATCCACGTAGAAGTGAAATCCATTACCACCGACCATGTGCAGAAACTCTTTCTGTCCGAAGAGGACAAGGAAGCGATTGAAGGCAAGCGTGTGCTGATTGTAGACGATGTGATTAGTACCGGTGAGTCTCTGGAAGCCATGGAAGCCCTGGTAGAAAAATTTGGCGGAAATATCGTGGGCAGAGCTGCCGTTTTGGCGGAAGGCGACGCGGCAAACCGGGATGATATTATTTTCCTGGAGCCATTGCCTTTGTTTGTAAAAGAAAAAGCATAACCGGATTTTCCGACAGATGGGAGCATAAATGATGAAGCGGCCGTTTGCGTGTGTAGGGTTTACTTGTCTGCTTACGCTAATGGCCGCTGTTTTTATCCTGAAAGAAAGCTGTCTATGGCTGGGAATTGTGCTACTGATTCTGTTTGGGCTTTCACTGTTGCTTCCTTCTTTAAGAAGAGTGCGGGTAGTTCCCACCGCTCTGGCAGTTTGTGCCCTGTCCCTTTTGTATTTTGGTCAATCGTTTCCTATCTGGGAGCAGGCGGACACTGTACCTGAGGGGGAATATAAGATCATCGCTCGGATTTCCGACTTTCCTGAAAAAGATGGGGAAAGGTTTGTCTATCAGCTGGAAGTGTTGGAGGCAGAAAATGAATCGGAAAATAAGGTTTTGATTCAGGGAAAGGTTCGCATGACCAGCCGGATGGCTTTGACGGCAGATGCACTGGATGTGATTTCGGGAACCATATTTCTGTATCATATAGACGAGACGATGGCGCCTTATTATGCGGCCCGTGGAATTTTTCACAATGCCTATTGGTACGAATATGACCCTTTTTCGGTTGAGCACTCTTCTGATCATTTATGGAATGAACCCTTCCGAAATCTTCGGGAGAAGATGGAAGATGTTCTATATACCCTTTTGCCCGAGCCACAGGCAGGACTTATCAGCGGGATGGTTTTGGGGGATAAGGGGCTGATTCCAGAGGATGTTTCAGAGAATTTCCGAATGGCCGGTGTTTCCCATCTGCTCAGTGTATCAGGATTGCATCTTTCGGTGTTGGTACAGGGGTTTCTGGCATTATTGCTTTTACTGGGGTTGCCAAGAAAGGCCAGCCTTTTTCTGTCAATCCCGGTAGTACTGTCATTTATGACGCTTGCCGGTTTTTCCTATTCCATTATGCGCAGCGGTATTATGTTCCTGCTATATCTGACAGCGGAACTGCTGAATCGAAAATCGGATGGACTAAATTCTTTGGGAATTGCTGTGTTTGTTCTCTGTGCGGTAAACCCATTTTCAGCAGGCGATGTAGGATTTTTGTTATCCTGTTCGTCTACTCTGGGAATCATTCTTTTTCAGAATCGAATGACCACTTGGTGCAAGACACGGCTGCCTTTGTGGCTGACCACAAGCCGGTGCAGCAAACTGGCGGATCGTATTGTGGATTCTTTTTCCGTTACCATTTCGTCTACCGTGTTCACGGCGCCTATCAGTATTCTTTCCTTTGGTACGCTTTCAACCATAGGAATTTTGTCAAACCTACTGATGGTGCTGCCGGGTACCTTTTTGCTTATTACCGGTGCGCTGACAGTGATAACGGGAATGTTTACCATTCATGGGGCGCTTCCTTTTGGCGCTGCAGCGGGAATCCTCGCAAACTATGAACAGGCGGTCAGCCACTGGCTCAGCGGATTTCCCTATGCCACCGTGCGGGTTTCCTATGAATATATCTATCTGCTGCTTGCCGGGCTGCTAACGTTGCTCGGGATTTGCCTTTTGTGCCGTCAAAGAAAGATTTTGCTGTTCCGGGCAAGTTGGATTTTTGCAGTAGTGGTAGTAGCTGCGATGACAGTACATGTTGCTGTTAACTGGCAGGTCGTTTCGGTCAGCACGTTTTACAGTGGAGGAGAGATTCATGCAGTGGCCACGAGCCGGGGAAATGGAGTTATATTGATAGGAGAAACCCCCAGCCGGTACTCGCTGGCAGAGCTGGGAATCACGAGTTTGTCAGATACTGGCGAAGAAAATCGTGATATTTTTGGAGATGGCCGGCTGATTTTGCTTGGGCAAACCGATACGGCAGCGTACTTTAAGTGCTATGATGTTTCTTTTCTGATATGTGCTGAAGAGTGTGACGCGGAAGATTTGCCGGAAAGCTGGCGTTCGCCGGATATGGTATGGCTGGCAGAAGTCCCGGAGCATTATGAGTTGATAAATGCTAAACTGGAAATTGCTTTGACAGAAGATGTCACTACAAAAAACGAAGGATATCGAGCCCGTAAGTATGGAAGGTTTCAAGTGGATTGTTACCCCAATCAGGAAATCCGGGCGGGAAAGGACTGGTGACAGTGATGACAGAAACAGATTTGAAAAAGCATATTGAATCCGGCAGCCTTTCCGGGTTATACGTGATTGATGGTGAGGAAAAGTATTTGGTGCGCCGTTATGCCAAAAAACTGATACGCAAAGCCTGTGCGGATGACCCGTTTCCCACCTTTAACTTTCAACGGTTTGACGGCGGGGATTCCGTAGACGATATTGCAGCGGCGGTGGAAGCGCTGCCCTTTATGAGTGAGAAAAAGTGTGTGGTGGTTTCCGATTTATCTCTCGATTCCCTTCGGGCTGGTGAAAATGCCAAGTGGCTGGAGCTGGCCGCTAATGTGCCGGAAACTACGGTGTTGTTAATTTATCAGCCCAATGTGGTTATCGAAAAAAAGGCGGCAAAGTGGAAGGCTTTTCTCAAACAGGCTGAGAAATACGGAAAAACCGTGAATCTTTCCCGGCGGGAGGGGGCCGAGCTGGAAAAATGGCTGTGTGGGGAAGCTTCCAAACGTCAATGCGAGATTTCCCGCAGGGATGCTCGAAAAATGACCGAACTCTGCGGCTTTGACATGCAAACGCTGCACAATGAAATGGAAAAGCTGTGTGCTTATGTTGGGCAAGGAGAAATTACGGGGGCCTTACTCGAAACCATGGTATCCCGTCAGACAGAAGCCACCGTATTTATGCTGTCCCGGGCTCTGGTAGCGGGAGAGTACAATCGATCCTATCAGCTGCTGGACCAGATGTTTTATCAGAATGAAGAACCAATCACCATTTTGGCGGTACTGTCCTCCGCATTTATTGACATGTATCGGGTCCGGGCGGCCATGGAAAGCGGGACGCCGGTGACGAATCTCGCCAAAAGTTTTCCCGGTGACTATAAGGGTAGGGAGTTCCGCCTCCGAAACAGCGAAAGAGATGTCAAACGTCTTTCTACCGAACAACTTCGCCAGATACTCTCCCAGCTGTTGGAGACGGATTTGGCGCTAAAAAGTTCCCGAACTGATAACCGGATATTGCTGGAAGAATTGATTGCGCGAATTATGCTTATTACGGCAGCAAAGGGGAGTCGAAATTGATACGCGTAAGGGAAGCTGTGATAGTAGAGGGAAAGTATGATAAAATCAAGCTGTCCTCCATCATAAACGGCCTGATTCTCGAAACCCGGGGCTTTCAGATATTCAAAGACCAGGAGCAGATGGCGTTATTGCGAAAATTGGCAGCGACCAGAGGACTGCTCGTTTTGACAGACAGCGATGGGGCAGGATTCGTCATCCGCAATTATTTGAGCGGATGTATTCCAAAAGGACAAATTAAGCACGCCTATATTCCCGATTTGTTTGGAAAAGAGAAACGGAAGAATAAGCCTTCCAAAGAGGGGAAATTGGGCGTAGAGGGTGTCCCAGCTGATGTCATTCGGGAGGCACTGGAGAAGGCGGGCGTTTGCTGTGAAGAGGGCCAAGAGTCGCTGCCCAAGGGAGAACCTATTACAAAAGCGGACTTGTTTGCAGCCGGATTGTCTGGAGGAGAAGGCAGCGCAGAAAGGCGGCTTCGTCTGCAAAAAAAGCTGGACTTGCCCGAGAGGCTTTCGCCTAATGGTCTGCTTCAAATTTTAAATGTGATGATGACCCGGGAAGAATTTTTTCGGGAAGTGCAGGAATGAGAGATTTCTATTACATAAAAAGAACTCCACAGGAGAAACCGTAAGGATACCTGTGGAGTTTTTGATTTTGACACAATTTAGAAAAACATGTTTCATATAATAATTTTATGATAATAAATAATTATTATATATTATGCTAATTGTTGCCGAAGGTCAATGCAAAATAGAAACAAAGGAGGAATTTGAAAATTGTGAAAAACCATTCTCGATGTAGCAGAGTAATCAAATGTATTTTTCTTGCCTTTGTTATCATTTGTATGGGTACTATGGTTTTCACTGCAAAGGGAATTTTGAAAAGCACACAGCCTGCTATGGTGATAACAAAAGAAGCAGAAACAGAAGAACAAGTTACTTCGCAAGTGGAGAAGATAGAAAAAGAGGAAGAGAAGAAAAAGCAAGAAGAACCTGTCTCGCAGCCAAAGGAAGAGCCTCTCGAGGAGGAAATGCCGGAAACTGAAAGCAGGGAAGAAGGACATCTGATAGAAAATTTTCCGATAATTCTGCAAATGCCAGAGCTTCCTACCGGGTGTGAAGTTACCGCGTTGACCATGGCTTTGCAGTATTATGGGTGGGACGTAGATAAGACCGTTTTAGCAGAAACGTATTTGCCCCAAAAGGCGTGGTGGTTATATTACGGTGCGGACGGGCTGTTGTATGGCCCGGACTTGAATTCATATTTCATTGGAGACCCAGCTTCAGAGGTTGGAGGAGTTTGCGGTCCCCAGGCGATTGTTGCGGCGGCAGACGGGTATTTGTCTGACCAGGGAAGCACGCTTCGTGCAGTAGATAAAACAGGGGCTTCACCGGAAGAATTGTATGGGCTGATAGAGGAAGATATCCCTGTAATCGTGTGGGTGACCATCTCGATGGCGCCGCGCGCTGATACAGAAGGCTGGTATACAGAATCGGGCAAGTATGTGGAATGGAGTACCAATGACCATGGAGCTGTGCTGATTGGATATACAGACGACACCGTAATTTTGGCAGACCCTATTTCGGGCCAATGTGAATATAATAAAGAGGCTTTTGAAGCAGTATTTGCGTCTCGGAATCGCCAGTGTGTCATCCTGGAATGAGAGTTATTTTTTATTATAAAGCAGGGAAAATTGTTTTTTTAACGGTTTTTCCTGCTTTATGCTTTATAGGCATAGAGAATGATTCATAGTAAGTATTAGACATGGAAAAAAGGAAGGTCTATAATTTATATAAAAAGATATTGTGGATCACCTAAACGGACAGGAGGAATAAACATGGAAGAGCTCAAAAAAATTGTCGAAGAATTTCGAGAAAACGAAGTAGCCCCCTATGGGAACCTTCCAAAGGAAACCCGATATTATATTTCTTTTGCGGTGCTGACCACGGTAGGAACGCCCAACGTTTTGGCACAGGAAGTTTCTAAGGCACTGTCAGAAGGCATCACTCCTGAATCTATCTCAGAATCCATTATGCAATGTACCCCCTATGTGGGATATCCCAAAGCGATGGAAGCATTGGAAAAGGCAGAAGAAGCGATGAAGCAGTCCGGCGTATCTCTTCCCTTACAAAACAGAGGGACAGTTTCAGCAAACACCCGTCTGGAGAAGGGACTGGCTGCCCAGTATGCCATTTTCGGTCAAGAAGCCATCGATAGTAACCGCAACAACGCCCTGCCGGAGCTGCGCCATATTCAGGAGTACCTTTCGGACTATTGCTTTGGAGACTTTTATACCCGCAATGAGATAGATTTAAAAACTCGGGAGCTGCTGACATTTTGTATTCTCTGTGCCATGGGAGGCTGTGAGCCGCAGCTAAAAGCCCATATTGCCGGAAACCTTCAAATTGGGAATGACCGAACAACGCTGCTTTCCGCACTGACTTGGTGTATTCCTTACATTGGGTTCCCCCGTACTCTGAACGCGGTAAGCTGTATCAATGAAATCACGAAGGAGGCAGACAAATGAAAACACCGGAAATCGATCCTATTTTTGCCTTGGGAGAAGAAAACCCTTATGGGCAGTATTTTGTAGGACAAAGCTATTTAAAAATGCTGTGTACGCAGGGAGTAAGTATTGGTAATGTAACCTTTGAGCCCGGGTGCCGGAACAATTGGCACATTCATCAGGCCGAAAAAGGCGGTGGACAAATCCTGCTTTGTACAGCAGGAAGAGGATGGTATCAGGAATGGGGAAAACCGGCCCAGGAACTTCATCCGGGCGATGTGGTAGAAATCCCGGCTAACGTAAAACATTGGCATGGTGCTGCCCAAGACAGCTGGTTTGCCCATCTTTCCATAGAAGTTCCCGGAGAAGGAACAAAGAACCAATGGCTGGAGCCGGTATCGGAAGAGGAGTATAACGCCCTCAAATAAACACAACAAAAGGGAGGTATCCAAAAACGGATAACCTCCCTAATTGATTTGTTTTAAAGCTGCTGTACAGAAAGCCGTGTGCGCTGCCAATAAGCACTCATACTGGAACCGGGAACCTCCGTCACATCTTCTCCCAAAAAATCAGGCGGAATAAATTGACGGGCTTCTTCCTCGGTAGGAAACTCCACTTCGGCATACATAAATTCATTTTCGGTTCCGGCATCTACCCGGCTGCATTCGAGTTTGCGTCCCTCTGGAAGCTGATAAACCCGATACTCCTTACGAATCATTTCTCCCTGCAGCAGATTTTTCAGCCGCAGAAACTGGTCCTCATCCAGCGGCAGTTCCACTTCTTCCCGAACCAGCGTCCCCTTTCCCTTGATGCACAGCCGATAGTCCATAACGCCGTCATGGTTTTTGCTGCGAATGCGCACAGTAGGGGAAACGGATAAATATCCCTGTTCCACTTCACTCGCCTGTAAAAGAGGAAGATGGTCAGGAAAAGCATTCAACTTGAATTTCCGTTCAATTTCCATCAAAGGTTTCCTCCCATTACTGCATATTGCCCAGCTTTTTCAAGTTTTCGTTTTCTGCCCGGAACAACAGCCATTCGGGATGAGGTTCTGCACCCATAGCCTGATAGAATTTTTGCGACGGCGTATTCCAATCCAAGCAAACCCAATCCATACGGCTGCACCCTTCTTCTACGGCAATTTTGGCAACACAAATTAACAGTGCTTTTCCGATACCTTTGCCCCGAAATTCCGGCCATACAAAAATATCTTCCAGGTACAGGTTTTCCCGACCCACAAAGGTGGAAAAGTTTCGGAAGTATAGAGCATAACCGGCAGTTTTTCCTTCATATTCAGCCAGCAGCACGTCAGCCCGACGGCGCACAAAGATGGATTCCCGCAGGGATTCTTCGGTAGCGACTACTTGGTCCTCCATTTTTTCGTATTTTGCAATCCCATGAATCAGCTCCAAAATCAGTCCGCAGTCCTTTTCTTCGGATTGGCGGATGACCAGCCCTTCCACAGGGGTTTGATATTGTTTTGCCATAACGGTTCCTCCCCAAAATGAGTTTTATGACTTTTCAGCCTGTACCCCATTATAGCACAGTTTTTTACCCCAGACAATGAAGAGACAGGATGGCCGCTTCTTTTGGCTGGGGTTGTAAAACAGGGAATAGCGTGGTATCATATTTTTATTAGTGTTGAACCGAAAGGGAGGATACCAATGGAAGATAATACTCGATGGAGTCTGCGGGACATGTTCCCTACAGATGATGACTGGAATCGTGAAATGCAAACGGCGATTGAAACCGCCAAAAAGCTGGCAGAAAGAAAGGGACATTTGGCTGACAGTGCTGCTGCGTTGCAGGAAACGGCGGTGCTGTACTTGGAGATAGAAGAAAAGCTGTATCGTCTGATGGTGTTTGCCAATTCCAATTTTGACCAAAACATGGCAGACGCGGCCGCCAAAAAGCTGTATGAAACGGCCCAGAACCAGGCAACGGTTGTAGGGGAAATGCTTTCTTTTATGGCGCCGGAGCTGATGCAGTATTCTATGGAAGATTTTACCCGGTATTGTGAGGAAATACCGGAGTTAAAACAGTTTACCCATTTTGCAGAGGATTTCTTTGCCCGTAAAGCGCATATTCTCAACGACGAAATGGAAACCTTGCTGGTTCGGATGAATGATATGGGAGAATCGTTCTCCAAGGTGTTTGAAGACCTTACGGTCAACGATATGGAGTTCCCAATGATTAAAACTCTGGAAGGGGAAGAAATCCGGGCTAACGAAGCCAACTATGCCATGGCGCTGGAAAATCCCGACCCGAACTTCCGTCGTGAGTATTATAGGGGATTGCTGGGTACCTACAAAAAGCATATCAATACCCTGACATCTATTCATTACGGTTCGGTAAAAAATGATTGTTTTACAGCCAAGAGCCGCCACTATCCCAGTGCCCGGGCAGCCGCGCTGTTTGCGAACCATATTCCCGAGACGGTTTATGATAATTTGCTTGAGACAGTGCGTGCCAACGTTGAACCACTGCACGAGTATGTCACATTCCGCAAAAAGCTTTTGGGACTGGATACGCTTTATTTCAGTGATTTATTTGTCCCACTGGTAAAGGAAAGTGCAAAAAAGTATACCTATGAAGAGGCACAGAAAATTGTGTTGGAGGCCACTGCCGTTCTGGGAGAAGACTATACCCGGCTGCTTCAAAAAGCTTTTGATGAGCGCTGGATTGACGTATATCCCCGGGATGCCAAGCGTACAGGGGCTTATTCTACCGGAGCCTATCGCTGCAAGCCCTATGTACTTCTGAATTTTACGGGTACGCTGGATGACGTGTTTACTTTGGCCCATGAACTGGGACATTCCCTGCACACCTGGTTCAGCAACGAAAACCAGCCGCTTATCTATTCTGGCTACAGTATTTTCTGCGCAGAAGTAGCTTCCACCCTCAACGAGCAGCTTCTAAGCCAGTGGCTGTTTGAACACAGCACTTCTGAGGAAGAGAAAGCATTGTTGCTGTGCAAACGTCTGGATGATATTCGCTCTACTTTCTATCGTCAGACCATGTTTGCCGATTTTGAATACCAGACCCACAAGCTGGTGGAGAGCGGGGAGCCTCTGGTGCCGGAAACTTTGTGCGGAATCCATCGCAAGCTCAATGAGGAGTATTATGGTGCTGATATGACGGTGGATGAATATCTTTCTTGTGAATGGGCGCGTATTCCTCACTTCTACACGGCTTTCTATGTGTATCAGTATGCAACGGGTATTGCCGCTTCCACAGCTATCGCTCATCGAATCTTTACCGAAGGGGCGCCAGCCGTTGCAGATTACCGCAAATTCTTGACTACCGGAGGCAGTGACCATCCCATCGAACTGCTGCGGATTGCCGGTGTAGATATGGCGTCTCCCAAGCCGGTGCTGGATACTATTGAAACATTCCGCACCACGCTGTCCCAGTTAAAAGCCCTTCTGCATGAGTAATGGTAAGGCAGAATTGCGATATTTTACCAATCAATAAAAAATCTCCCGGTATGGAAAACCGTTAATTCCATACCGGGAGATTTTATTTTTACGTTATAGAGCGGGTCAGTTCCAGCTTTCAAAGTCCTTCAAAAACCAAATTTCTTTTGCCTTAAAAACTCGACCCTTCAGATATTCCAAAATACCGGCATCGCTGGTAAAGGTAAATCCCAGATAGTAGGAATACAAAGCCTGATAGGGGAAACCGATTTTTTTATTGACGGCATTTTTTCCATATTTACCGTCACCGGCCAATGGGTGGCCAATCGAAGCCATATGCGCCCGAATCTGGTGGGTACGGCCCGTAAGCAGCTCTACTTCCAAAAGAGAAAACCCTTTCTTTTCTGCAAGCACTCGATATTTGGTACGGATACTACGAGTGTTGGCATTGGCCTTTTGGGAGATATACACCCGGTTCTGGCTCTCGTTTTTTTCCAAGAAGCCTTCTAAAGTGTCCTCTTTTTTGGGCATTTTCCCGCAGACAATACACAGATATTTTTTCGTCAGTTCTCTGGCCCGAAGTTTTTCGTTGAGTACCCGCAGGGCTTCGGCGTTTTTGGCGGCCATCACAATTCCGCCGGTATTGCGGTCAATACGGTTTACCAGTGCCGGTGCAAAAGAATTCTCCATTTCCGGGTCGTATTCCCCTTTATCATACAGATAGTGCTGCACCCGGGCAATCAGGGAGTCAAAGTGGTAGTTTTCATCTGGATGGACAATAAGGCCCGGCTTTTTGTCCAGCAGCAGAATGTTTTCGTCTTCATAGACAATGGAGAGTTTTTTGGGAGCTTTGAGAAAATCATGTTCCTTGGGTTCTTTTTGGAAGAACTCATCCTTCAAGTAGAGGGTCAACACATCCCCTTCCTGGAGCCGTGTGGAAATCTCGCAGCGCTTACCGTTGCATTTAATATCCTTTTTGCGAATGCTTTTGTACAGCATGGACTGGGGCAGGTTGGGAAAACTTTTTGTGAGGAATTTATCGACCCGCTGGTTAGCATCATTCGCCTGAATTACAATCGTTTTCACAGAATATCTCCTTTAGTCAGAACCGGTCCTTGTGCAGTCCCAGCCGAAAAATTTTTTGGGGAAGAGAGAGGATCACCACAATTCCCAGCGTAATGGCTACCGCAATTTTTAAAGTTTCTTCCCCTTTCAAAGCAGCCATGCCATTGTCCCCCATGATAAAGTAGTAAGCCGTATAATAAATCCCGGCACCCGGTACCAAGGGGAAAATTCCGCAAATGAGAAAGATAGTAATGGGAGTTTTTCGCCATACGGCAAAAAATCGGGACAAGGCCGTTAAAAGGAGTGTAGCTGCAAAGGAAGCCACAACCACCGAACCATATCCCTGATTGACCAGAAGATAGCATAGCCATCCCAGACTTCCAGTGATGCCTGCCCATGCATATTGATGCTTGGGTACTTGAAAAAGTACAGCAAAGGAAACAGTGGCAAAAAAGGCGACAATCAACTGAACCAAAGCGTCCCAAACAGAAATCATACCGGTACCCCCACAAATACACCCAGCATACTGGCAATTTTTAAAACACATCCCACACCAATGGCGATACAGGCGGCAATCAGCAGAGTATCAATCAGACGAATGGTGCCGGAGATATAATCGCCGTTAAAAAAGTCCCGAATGGAGTTGGTGAGGGGAACACCCGGTACCAAAGGGATAATAGAACCAATAATAATCCGGTCCATATTGTGCCCCAACCCCAGCTGGAACAAAAACAGGCCGCAAAAAGCAGCAACAGCACTTGCAAGGATATTGGTCATAATTTTAGACAGCCGTTTTTTCCCCGCAAGCAGGACGAAAAGATATACCATTAAGCCGGAAAAGAAGGCCACAACACAATCGATGGGACTTCCGCCAAAAAGAAAGCAAAAGCAGCCGCTGCCAACTCCAGAAGCCGCAATTTGTACCCAGTCTGCCGTAAAGGGGAGGGACTCGATTTCTTTCAGCCGTGCAAAAGCTTCGGGAACCGTGTGTTTCCCCTGGGCAATTTCCCGGGAGAGTTGATTGACAGCCGCCACTCGTCCCAAATGTACCGGTGCTAGGGGAACATGACGAATCTCTGCAGTGTGAGCGACCCCATTTTCGGTTCCGCAGGCAAAAATTCCGTTGGAAATCGCATATACATGAAAGGTTTCCATGTGATAGGAAGCAGCAATGCGCTCCATTGTTTCCTGTACGCGAAAAATTTCCGCTCCGTTAGACAGCAGAATACGTCCGGCCAACACAGCCAGCTCCAAAGGACTGTTTTCATTTTCCATAATATTGTACTATTCCCCCCGGTTACATAAAGCAGAGTCGGCACAATCCCCATGCAAGAGAAAAGCTTCCCTTTCAGGAAGCGGTGTGTGCTATTGGAAGTGTTTTCATTATATCCTATCTTCTATATAGAATCAAGGAAAAAGGAGAATTCGGGAAAAGAGGAAAGAAAAAAGAGATGGTTTTACAAATTTAAATCGAGGTGTTTAGTGTTTGAAAGATTTTTTCGACGAGTTATGACTTTTATCGCCAAAAAGGCTTTACATGTATAGGAAATTCGAGTATATTTGTAATATAAGAATATGAGAATGATAAAATCATGTTCAATTAAAGATGAATGAAGAGGAATCGCCATGGAGGAAAAAGCCAAAAAGAAAGAAACCAAGAATATCCACGAAGGACATCGCAGCCGTCTGCGGGAACGTTTCCTGAAAAATGGGGCTGCTTCCATGGAGCCTCATGTTATGTTGGAATTGTTGTTGTGTTACGCGATTCCGAGAGGTGACACCAACCCGATTGCCCATCGACTGTTGGATGCTTTCGGCTCATTGTCCGGTGTATTTGACGCTCCCTATGAAGAGCTTTTAAAGGTAGACGGGATTGGTTCTTCCAGTGCATTGCTGCTGAAAATGATGCCGGAGCTTTTCCGAAAATACCAAGAGGACCGAGAAAAGGGAGGAAAGCGTATTTGTTGCGTCGAAGATGCTCTACAATTGATTCGTCCCAAATATATCGGACGAAAAACGGAAGCCGTTACCCTTTTACTGTTGGACAGCAGAGGCAAGTCTTTGTATTGTGGAATTGTCAGTGAAGGTGCGGTAAAGGCTGCGCCGATTTATGCAAACGAAATGATTCGGTTAGCGGCCCGATATGATGCCGCATCTGCGATTATTGCCCACAACCATCCCAGTGGACGAGCGATTCCAACATCCAGTGATATTTCGGCAACACGGCATGTCATCTGGGCATTTGATGCAGTGGATGTAGAGTTAAATGACCATCTGATTATTACTGAGACGGATTATCTTTCCATGGCTTCAGCAGGTATGCTTGAGAAACTGTATGAGGAGTATCGGGAAACAAAATCTCGGCGGCTGCATCCGCAGTCCCAAAATGGTAAATCCGGGGAAGTAGCGGATGACGAGGAAATCCCATTAGAAGAGGACTGGGAAGGCTCACAGGACGTGATATAAAAAGTTTTTTGTCAATAATCGAAATAGGCCGGTTGTGCTTCTGCGAAATACACAACCGGCCTATTATTTTTTATACTGGTATTGGAAACGATTATGCTGTGACAGTTGCGTTTCCAACATGCCTTTTAATAGCTTCAAAGCTTTCAGCACTGATTACGTGTTCAATCCGGCAAGCATCTTCCACAGCGGTTTTAGGATTTACTCCCAAAGCCTTGAGCCAATCAGAAATCAATGTGTGGCGCTCATACATGGTTTGGGCAATCTCCATGCCCTTATCTGTTAATGTAATATGTCCTTCCCGGGAAACGAGTACATATCCATTTTCCCGCAGATTTTTCATGGCAACACTGACACTCGGCTTGGTAAACTCCAGCTCATTGACAATATCAATAGCCCGAACCGTGCCTTTCCTCTTTTGGAGGATTAGGATGGTTTCCAAATAGTTTTCAGCAGACTCCTGTATTTTCAAGTAAATTCCTCCCTCCAACAGAATAATATTTTACAGTATATCATAAGTTTCTCCGTGTTTCAACACCCGCTACGAGACTTTCCCGATAGAGAAAGTTGGGGATGAGAAAATGCAAGAAAAAGGGAGAGGCCGATTTCTTGCTATGATATGGAAAAAATGGTATACTATTTAAAACCGCCTGAGATGTATGAAACCGGCAGATTTTGGCACACTACTGTGTAAGGAGGTGTATGCCGAATGAAAAATCAGGCGAAAGTAAAACTCAGGCCGGTTTCATTGGAGGAAGAGATTAGCGCTGAGGAAGAATTGTCTCAGGAGGAAGAGCGCAGGCAGGAGTCCATTTGTGAAACAGGCTCTATCATTACGTCCGGCGGCGGCCATACCATTCATTGCTTGACGATTATCGGGCAGATTGAAGGCCATACCGTATTGCCTTCTCAAACCAAAACCACCAAATATGAACACGTGATTCCGCAGTTGGCTGCCATTGAGGAGGATTCTCGGATAGAGGGATTGTTAATTCTGCTGAACACAGTGGGTGGAGATGTGGAGGCAGGACTGGCACTGGCTGAACTGGTAGCCGGCATGAAAAAGCCAACGGTTTCATTGGTGCTGGGCGGAGGACATTCTATTGGGGTTCCTCTTGCGGTGGCTGCGAAAAAATCCTTTATTGCCCCTTCTGCTACTATGACGATTCATCCAGTGCGAATGAACGGACTAATGTTGGGAGTCCCCCAAACGCTGGATTACTTTCAGCGGATGCAGGACCGGATTACCCGGTTTGTCACCCACAATTCCCATATTTCACCGGAGCGGTTCACTCGCCTTTCCATGAACACCCAGGAATTGGTGATGGATGTGGGAACTGTGCTGGAAGGCGCCGATGCTGTAGAAACGGGTCTCATCGATTCTCTCGGCTCCCTTTCCGATGCACTGGAAGCGCTATATGATATGATTGAGGCGAAACCGCAGAAAAAAGAGAAGAAAAATTGCGGCAGAGAAGGCAAAAAGGTCTCAAAAAAGAAAAAGGAATCGTAACACGGCATTCCGCTGCCGTCGGGGTGGCCGCCGGACAGGCTCAGGCTTTGTGCGGAGGCGCACCGCTACATAACGGAAAATCGAAACATATAGAAACTGGTGAGGTATATTGGCAGAAAAAAAGACAGCTGGAAAACAAAGGCGGGCAAGCACATCACAAAAGAAGTCCCCATCCTCTAAAAGCCGCTCCCGTACTGCTTCCAGTAGCGGCGAACGAGAAAAAACATCCGCAGCGGCAAAAAAAGCACAAGAACAGCAAATACAGGAGCAAAAGCGGCAGCGAAACCAGATTCGCGCAATTATCCTGTTTGCAGGCGCATTGCTGGCGGCCTGTATGGTGCTGATTCCCGGGGATCATGGCTGGTATGGACTGCACAGCTTTTTTATGGGGATGTTCGGAACATGGGCTATTTTATGGCCAATTCTCCTGATTTATATTGCAGTGATGACGGCGATGGAAAAACCTGTAGGGCGACTGCGCTTCAAAATCATTTTGTCAGCCGTCATTATCATTTTGGCCTGTTCGGCGAGCTACATATTTTCCGATATACAGACAGGTCAAAACCACGGATATTTTACCGTATTGGGAGAGCTATATACAACGGGTACCACTTCCGGTGGAGCCGGGCTGGCTGGCGGACTGTTGGGATATCCCTTTGTGAGTTTGCTGGGAGCCATTGGTTCACGGATTGCAATTTTGCTGATATTGTTTGTGGCATTGATGATTTTGACGGGAACGACACTGATGCAGCTGTTTCGCACATTGGCAAAACCGGCCAAAAGTGTTGCTGGAAGTGTGGTGTCCCATGCGAAAGAACGAAAAATCGCAGAAATTACACCGCAAATGACCAATATTGATATTGCGGTGGATTCCGGGAAAAAACGGGTGCGGCGTCCGGAACCTGCCAAAAAAACAGAGGAAGAGCCAGCGCCCAAGTTTTCGGGACCTTCCCGCACAGAGCAGCCTACCGCCGGAAAGCGTGACCGGCTTTTGGAAGTATTTGGCGTAAAGGATGAGGCAGAAGAGCCATCCGCAGCACCGGCTCAAAACCAAAAGGAGCCAGAGGAAGCTTTGTCTCCCGCAGCAGAAGCAGCAGTAGCAGCTGCCCGGGATGCCTTCCGTACAGCAGCAGAGGGCGAAGGAGGAAAAAGTGTTCCTTCATCAGCTCCCACACATCCGGAACCGGAAGCCCCGTTTCACATTCCGGCAACCCCCACAGACTCCTATTCTCATGGACAGACGCCTTCTTCGGCTCCTGTTACAGAAAAAGCAGTACCTGCCGAAAAAGAGACTGTCTCTCCTCTGGCGGAAGTCGAAAACACCGGAGGCTATGTGTTCCCTCCGGTTTCCATGCTGGAACCCAGCCGGACAGCTGATGCATCTTTGGAAATGGAAGAGCAGCAGCACAATGGACAGCTGTTGATCCAAACACTCAAGAGTTTTGGGGTACAGGCCAAAATTATGGATATTTGCCGGGGCCCCTCAGTAACGCGGTATGAGATTCAACCGGCAGCTGGTGTAAAAATCAGTAAAATTACCAACCTTTCCGATGATATCGCTATGAATCTGGCAGCTTCCGGTGTGCGCATTGAGGCGCCGATTCCCGGAAAAGCAGCCGTAGGAATTGAGGTGCCAAACCGTCACAGAAGCGTCGTGCGAATGAGAGAGCTGATAGAGTCCAACGCCTTTTTAACCGCCCGCAGCAAGCTGACCGTGGCGCTGGGAAGGGATATTGCCGGACAGGTCACCTGTGCCGACCTTTCCAAAATGCCCCATATTCTGATTGCCGGTACTACCGGTTCCGGTAAATCCGTATGCATTAACTCTTTGATTGTCAGCCTTCTGTATAAGTCCCGGCCGGAAGAGGTTCGTCTGTTGATGATTGACCCGAAAGTGGTAGAGCTGGGAATTTACAACGGGATTCCTCATCTGCTGGTGCCGGTTGTCACAGACCCGAGAAAAGCTTCCGGCGCATTAAGCTGGGCGGTAAAGGAAATGGATGACCGTTATCGGATTTTTGCAGACTGCAATGTCCGCGACTTGGCCAGCTACAATAAACTGGCGGAAGAAAACGGTTTTGTAGATGAAGATGGCCAGCCTATGCCTGCTATGCCACAAATCGTAATTATCATTGACGAGCTGGCGGATTTAATGATGGTAGCTTCCAACGAAGTGGAGGATTCTATCTGCCGCCTTGCACAGAAAGCCCGTGCAGCCGGAATGCATTTGGTAGTAGCTACCCAGCGTCCGTCGGTAGATGTGGTAACGGGTCTGATTAAGGCCAATATTCCCAGCCGAATTGCTTTTACGGTATCCTCGCCAGTGGACTCCCGTACCATTTTGGATACCGGCGGAGCCGAAAAACTATTGGGTCAGGGCGATATGCTGTTTGCCCCGGTAGGTGCACAAAAACCTGTGCGAATTCAGGGCTGCTATGTCAGTGACGGGGAGATTGAATCCATTGTAAACTTTGTCAAACAGACCCATGAAGAGGTTTCTTATGACGGGAAAATCATGGAGGAAATCGAGAAAAACGCTGCCCAGGAAAAAGAACATTCCAGCGATGGAGGCGAAGAATCTTTGCAGGACCCCATGCTCAACGAAGCCATTCGTTGTGTGGTGGAAGCCGGTCAGGCCTCGACTTCTTTGCTGCAAAGACGTTTGCGTCTGGGGTATGCCCGTGCAGGACGGTTAATTGACCAACTGGAGCAGCTGGGAGTGGTAGGCCCCCATGAAGGTTCCAAACCCCGTCAGGTGCTCATGACGTATCAGCAGTGGCTGGAGCGCACCGCTCAGCAGCCGGATTGACAAAGAATATCCCTGTTATAACACCATCATGGTGGCCGGGGGAAGAGAGCAGAAAAATCCCTTCTTCCGGCCACTGTTTTGACGAACAGAAAGGAAGAAACTATGGCATTTTTACCGATTTCCATGGAGGATATGCAGGCCCGGGGATGGGACCAGGCAGATTTTGTTCTGGTCACCGGGGACGCCTATGTGGATCACAATACCTTCGGCACGGCCATTATTTCCCGGGTGCTGGAAGACGCCGGATACCGGGCAGCGATTTTGGCTCAGCCTCAATGGCACTCTGACAAAGAGTTTCAGCGGTTTGGCCGGCCCCGTCTGGGTTTTTTTGTAAACGCCGGAAACCTTGACTCCATGGTTGCCCATTATACTACTGCCCGCAAACGTCGCAGTGAAGACGCCTATTCCCCGGGAAAAAAAGCAGGCCGCCGTCCAGACCGGGCTGTGATTGTTTATTCTCAAATTCTCAAGCGGTTGTATCCGGATGTCCCGGTCATCATCGGCGGACTGGAAGCCTCGCTGCGGCGGTTCGCTCACTATGATTACTGGGAAGATAAAATTCGTCCTTCCATTTTGGTGGACTCTGGCGCTGATCTGCTGGTGTTTGGCATGGGGGAAAGACAGACCGTAGAAATTGCCCGACGGCTGGATGCAGGCGAACCCATAGAGTCCCTGCGGGATATTCGCGGCACCTGTTATCTGATTCCCAGCAAAGAGTATCAGCCAGGGCCGGCGGTGGATTGTCCCAGCTTTGAGCAGGTGTGCGCTTCTAAAAAAGAATATGCGGTTTCCTGTCGCAAACAGCAGGATGAACAGGATGCTGTGCGGGGAAAAAAGGTTATCCAGCGTCACGGACACCAAATTCTGGTACAAAATCCCCCGGCCATGCCTTTAACGCAGGAGGAGCTCGATCATGTATATGAGCTTCCCTATGAGGGAACTTATCACCCTGTTTATAAAGCAGAAGGGGGCGTACCTGCCATTGAAGAAGTAGAGTTTTCCATTACCCACAATCGTGGATGCTTTGGCGCCTGTAACTTTTGCTCCATTGCTTTCCATCAGGGAAGGGCGGTTACCACACGAAGTGAAGACTCGGTTGTACGGGAAGCGGAAAAGCTGATTCAAAAGCCAAACTTTAAAGGATATATTCATGATGTAGGTGGCCCAACCGCGAATTTCCGCCTGCCCTCCTGTAAAAAACAGGCAGAGCTGGGATTGTGCAAGGGGAAAAAGTGCTTGGCTCCCAAACCCTGCCCGGCGCTGGAAGCCGATCACAGTGAATATCTGCATCTGTTGCGCCGCCTGCGGAAATTGCCGGGCGTGAAAAAGGTATTCATCCGCTCGGGAGTCCGCTATGACTATGTGATGCAGGACCCGGATGATACTTTTCTGCGGGAATTGGCGCAGTATCATGTCAGCGGCCAGCTGCGCATAGCGCCGGAGCATTGTTCTCCCCGAGTGTTGGACTGTATGGGAAAGCCTCATATTGAACCGTATTATCAGTTTCAAAAACGGTTTTATGAGATTACAAAATCCATCGGCAAAAAGCAATATCTGGTACCCTATCTCATGTCTTCCCATCCCGGCAGCACCCTGCGGGATGCGGTGGAGCTTTCGCTGTTCCTGAAAAAAGAACATCTACGGCCGGAACAGGTGCAGGATTTTTACCCTACGCCTGGAACGATTTCCACCTGCATGTTTTATACCGGCCTTGACCCCTATACATTGAAAGAAATCTATGTCCCCAGAACCGATAGGGAAAAAGGAATGCAGCGGGCACTGCTGCAATATTATGAGCCGAAAAACCATGCTATCGTGGTTCGGGCGTTGCGGGAAGCAGGAAGGGCAGATTTGATTGGGTATGGCCCTGACTGTTTGGTAAAGCCGCTTCCCGGAGAAAGTGCGGGAAAAAACGATGCGCATAACAAGCCGCTCGTAAAAAGCAGAGCAGCAGGCCGCCAGAGGGAGGATACAGCATGGCGGAGACAGCAGCCTCAAAAACAACAGGCACGGGCAAAGGGAAAAAGGCGAACCGGAAAGTCCGGATAATTGCCATCACCGCAGCAGCACTTTGTATTCTCTCAGCGCTTTTTCCCTTTTTTCAGGATGGCTGGCGTGTATTTTATTCAATGATGGGTCTTCCTTTTCCCGAAGAAAGCGGTTTTTCCATTCACTTTTTGGATGTGAGAAGTGCAGATGCAGCGGTTATCCGCTGCGATGGCTATACGGTTTTGATAGATGGAGGCACTTACGGCACGGGAATAGAAACCTACCGATATCTCCGTCATATGGGCGTGGAAGAACTGGACGCAATGATAAACACGCACCCGGACAGCGACCATTTAGGTGGCTTTTCAGAGATTCTTACCCGAATGCCGGTAAAAGAATACTGGGAAGGAGAAGTCCCCCAAGAGCTTTTACCCCAGACAGAGGAATATGTCCTTACCCGGAAGGCTTTGAAAGAGAAGGGGGTTCCCATTAGGACAGCTGTGCCAGGGGAAACCCTATCCTTTGGAAAGGTACAGATTCAAGTTTTGGGTCCGGTGAAAAAGGGATCGGACAGCAATAACAATTCGCTGGTTCTACAGGTTTGCTATGAAGGATATACGGTACTGATGATGGGCGATGCTGGGGAAGAAGAGGAAGAAAGCCTGATAGAAGCGGGATGTTCTTTACAATGTGACATTTTAAAAGTGGGACATCACGGCAGCAACACATCTACCGGCAGAAAATTGCTCAAACAGGCAGCTCCTACCTATGGAGTCATTTCTGTTGGAAAGGAGCGGGGGCCGGGAGAGAAAACTTTGCAGCGGCTGGAAGAAAACAACATACAAATCTATCGCACAGATACTGATGGAAATATTGTGCTGCATATAGACGGGGAAGGGGTCACCTTTACCCGGGAAAAAGACAAGGAGGATTCACCATGAAAAGACTGATATTGGATCGTTTTGAAGGCGGATATGCCATTTGCAAAGAGGACGGCGTGGAAAAGCTGTTTGGCATTGACCGGCAGGAGCTTCCCAAAGGTGCAAAAGCGGGGGATGTTCTGGAGATTTCGGATGAAGGCGAAATCTCCGTAAACGAGGAAGCCACTCGCCAGAGGTTGGAAAAAATGGCTGCACGACAGAAAAAGCCGTCTAAAAGGGCTTGATAAAAATTTATATTTTTTGACGGAGACATCCTTTTTAGGGTGTCTCTTTTTTTCATAGACCCGTTTCAAAACAAACAATTTATGCAGCATTTTCTGGAATCGCCGGGATAATCCGTCCAAGAAGTGCATATGGTCTGATAAGGGGGTGCCGGGTTTGAAAAAACATATTTTGAGAAAATGTCTTGCCGCAGCAATGGCCGCTATCGCCTGTACAGCAGGCTGGACCGGGACTGTCAGCGCTTTGGAAGATGTGTCCGCACCGTCCGCTGTTTTGATGGAAGCGGGAACCGGGAAGGTCTTGTACGAAAAGAATTCTCATGAAAAGCGGCCTTGTGCATCCATTACCAAAGTGATGACACTGCTGCTTGTGATGGAAGCGCTGGATTCGGGGAAAATCAAGCTGACGGATGAAGTGGCCGCCAGTGCCCATGCCGCCTCTATGGGAGGATCTGACATCTGGCTGGAAGAAGGCGAAGTGATGACCGTTGATGATTTGCTAAAAGCAACCGTCATTATGAGCGCCAATGATGCAGCGGTGGTTTTGGCGGAGTATGTGGCCGGAAGTGAAGATGACTTTGTCAGCCAGATGAACCGAAAGGCTCAGGAACTGGGGATGAAAGATACCACTTTTAAAAACTGTAACGGATTGGATGAAGACGGACATCTTACCAGTGCTTATGATGTGGCGCTGATGAGCCGCGCTCTGATTTCTCACGAGAAGATCTTTGACTATACCCAAATCTGGATGGACAGTGTCCGGGACGGGAAGACCCAGCTGGTCAATACCAACAAACTGCTGAAAACCTATGACGGAATTACCGGTCTGAAAACAGGGACAACCGGAAAAGCTGGCAGCTGTATGTCTGCAACAGCAGAGAGAGGCGGCCTCAGTTTGATTGCAGTTGTTCTGGGCTGCACCACCACACAGGAGCGTTTTGCATCAGCTGCCCAGCTCCTGGACTACGGTTTTGCTAACTGGAGTTGTACGGAAATGAAGCTGCCGAAACTGAGTCCCATTCCGGTTACCAACGGTATGATTGCGCAAACTGCCGTTCAAACACAGGCTGGTTCCACAGTCACAGTTCTTGTGCCGAAAGGAAAGGAAGAACAGGTGGAAACCCGTGTCTCTGTACCCGAAAATATTCGTGCCCCGGTAGAAAAAGGCCAGACTTTGGGGAAAATTGAGTTTGTTTTGGAAGACGAAACCCTTGCCTCTGCTACCATCACGGCCAAGGAATCGGTGGAAGAGATTACTTGGCAGAAATGTTTCTTGGTGCTTTTACAAGCACTGTGCAGCTTTCATCCTGAGATAACCCACAGTGAAGGATAATCGGATAAAACAATAACAGAAAATAAAATTCTTATGAATGTTAGCAAATCTTCTTGCAAATCACTGAGGAATATTGTAAAATGTATGCATAAGGAATCCCAATAAAAAAGAGGAGGCTTTTAATAATGTCAATCAAATTTGAAAAACAGCACCTCTCTTCCTTTATTCGCGAGAAGGAATACTGTGCAATTGCTCCCCAGGTAAAGACAGCTCATGAGATGCTGCATAATGGCACCGGATTGGGCAATGACTTTATCGGCTGGGTTACTTTACCGACGGATTATGACAAAGAGGAATTTGCCCGTATTAAAGCGGCTGCTGCAAAAATCAAGCAGGATACGGATGTATTTATCGTAATCGGCATTGGTGGCTCCTATCTGGGCGCCCGTGCTGCCATAGAGTTCCTGAAATCTGACCGTTACAACAACATGAAGAAGGATACTCCCGATATCTACTTTGCAGGCAATAGCATTAGCTCCACTGCTTTGGCAGAGTTGATTGAAATCTGCGAAGGCCGTGACGTATCCATCAACATGATTTCCAAGTCCGGTACTACCACGGAGCCTGCCATTGCTTTCCGTGTGTTCCGTGAATTGCTGGAAAAGAAATACGGTAAAGAAGAAGCTCGCAAACGTATTTACTGCACAACTGACCGTGCTCGCGGCACACTGAAGCAGTTGGCAGACCGTGAAGGCTATGAGACCTTTGTGGTGCCGGATAATGTTGGCGGCCGTTTCTCCGTTCTCACTGCCGTGGGTCTGTTGCCTATCGCTGTCAGCGGTGCTGATATTGATGCACTGATGGCTGGTGCAGCTGCTGCACAGGAAGAATATAACAACCCTGAGATGGAAACCAACCCCTGCTATCAGTATGCTGCAGTCCGCAACATTCTGTATCGTAAGGGCAAGAGTGTGGAAGTAATGGTCAGCTATGAGCCCTGCTACACCATGATGAATGAATGGTGGAAGCAGCTGTACGGAGAGAGCGAGGGCAAAGACCAGAAGGGTCTGTTCCCGGCTTCCGTGGTATTCTCTACCGACCTGCACTCCATGGGCCAGTTTATTCAGGATGGCAGCCGCTGCATGTTTGAAACGGTTGTGCTGTTTGACAAAGCAAAGAAAGAAATCGTCATTGGCAACGACCCGGAGAATGTGGACGGCCTGAACTTCCTGGAAGGCAAAACCATGGCATATATTAACGAAAAGGCTTTTGAAGGAACCGTATTGGCTCACTGCGACGGCGGCGTTCCCAATGGTGTCATTCGCGTGCCGGATTTCTCTGAAGATTCTCTGGGCCGCCTGATTTACTTCTTTGAAAAGGCCTGCGCAATTTCCGGCTATCTGCTGGCGGTCAATCCCTTTGACCAACCCGGCGTTGAAAGCTATAAGAAGAACATGTTCGCCCTTTTGGGCAAGCCCGGCTATGAGGATGCCAAGGCTGCTCTGGAGGCAAGACTGCACAAGTAATTCCGCGGGCTTGTCCCGTGGAGGGAAATAATACTTAGGAGGACCTCATTATGATTAACGTATTCATCGGCAAGAAGGGTTCCGGCAAGACCAAGAAGCTCATTGACTATGCCAACAAGGCAGTCGAAACTTCCAACGGCAACGTCGTGGTCATCGAAAAGGGCCTGAAGCTGACTTATGATATTTCCCATAGAGCCCGTTTGATTGACAGCGATGCCTATGGCATTAAGGGACTGGACGCACTGGAAGGTTTCCTGTGCGGCATCTGTGCTGGTAACTATGATGTGACCGACATCCTGCTGGACTCCACCCTGAAAATCATTGGCCAGGATATGGCTGCTCTGACCGATTTGGTTACGAAGGCTAAAAAGCTTTCTGAAGAGGCCAACGTAACGATTACGCTGTCCGTCTCTGCTGACGAGAGTGAGATTCCCGCTGAGGTTCTTGCAATGGTCAACAAGATCTGATTACTTATCATTGATTCGGTAACAGATGGCCGCCTGCCTGTCTGCGGACAGACAGGCGGTTTTTGAATTTGGAAAGGAATTATAATCCATGAAATTGATGATAGCTTCCGATATTCACGGCTCCGCCCATTATTGCCGAAAGCTGGTAGACCTTTTTCACAAAGAGCAGCCGGACCGACTCCTTTTGCTGGGGGATATTCTGTATCATGGCCCTCGCAACGACCTTCCCCGGGAGTATAATCCAAAAGAAGTGATTACCATGCTGAATGGAATTCGTGAATCATTGGTATGTATTCGCGGCAATTGTGACACAGAAGTGGACCAAATGGTGCTGGAATTTCCGATTTTGGCGGAATCCTGTCTGCTGTATTGGGACGGACGTATGGTATATGCCAGCCATGGCCACCATGTAAACCCGGAGAATCCGCCGTTTCTGCGGCCCGGTGATATATTGCTCAATGGCCACACTCATGTGCCCAAGTGGGAAAAAATGGGGGAGAACTGGTACCTGAATCCAGGTTCCATAGCCATTCCTAAGGAGAACAGCCATCATAGCTATGTGATTTTGAGAGAAGATGAAGTGATATTCAAAACCATGGGCGGCGAAATTTATCGGGCAGAACATTTTCAATAATTGACACTCAAATAAAAGGCTCCCATCTACAGCATACTGTAGGCGGGAGCCTTTTGATTTCAGATTTTTATTCTGATGCCTTTATGATTTTCCGAAGGATAGTTTCCACTTGAGGGGCATCGGCCTTGCCGCGGCATTGACGCATAACGGCTCCGAGAAGTGCTTTGAGGGCCTTTTCTTTTCCCGAGCAGAAGTCTTTTACCGCCTTGGGATTGCTTTCTATGGCCTGACGGCATAGCTGTTGTAACTGTTCTGATGAGATTTCCTGAAAATCTTCCGGTGAGAGCAGTTCCATACAGCCTTTCCCGGTATCCAGCATGGTTTCCAGTGTAGATTTTGCCAAATCCATGGACAGCTTTTTACATTCCAAAAGAGAAAGCAACTCCCCAAGCTTTTCGGGAGAAACGGGGATATTTGCCGCTTCTTTTTCGATTTCAGTTTTTAACCGGCGGAAAACGGCTCCTACAATAAAATTAGCGGCGATTTTAGGCTTTTGAAGGGTAGAGGCCGTTTTTTCAAAATATTCAGCAATTTTTCGATACCGCACCAGCAAACGGGCATCCTCCCGTGTAAGTCCAAAATCCTGTTGATAGCGGGCTTCTTTGGACTGGGGCAGTTCGGGTAAAGAAGCTTGCAGGCGGCTGATGTCCTTTTTTGAAACCGTAACTGCGCATAAATCCGGTTCCGGGAAAAAGCGATAGTCTTTGGCATCTTCTTTGTTCCGCATGGGCTCTGTACGATTCTCTTCCGGCAAAAATCGGAGGGTTTCCTGAAGCACGCAGCCGCCCGATTCCAAAATGTGAGTCTGCCGCTGTACTTCATAGCTGATGGCTTTTTCCATAAAGGAAAAAGAGTTCATATTTTTAATTTCTGTACGAGTTCCCAAGCTAACGCTGTCCTTGGGTCGAAGAGAGACATTGACATCACTGCGGAGGGAGCCTTCCTGCATTTTGCAGTCGGAAACTCCAATATACCGCATGGTCAGCTGGATGATTTCCAGATATTCTCTTGCTTCCTCGACAGAACGAAAATCAGGCTTGGTGACAATTTCAATTAACGGGACGCCGCAGCGATTATAGTCCACAAAAGTGCGACCGGATTCATGAATCAGTTTTCCGGCATCTTCTTCCAGATGGATACGCTCAATGCGAATGATGCGGCCATTAGAAAGCGTCACATGGCCATCATGGCACAGAGGCGTGTCATATTGGGAAATCTGATAGGCTTTTGGCAAATCGGGATAGCAGTAATTTTTTCTGTCCATATGGGAAACCGGCGAAATGCTGCAATTGAGCGCTAAACCGGCCAAAACCGTATATTCTACAGCCTGCCGGTTGAGTACCGGTAAGCTGCCAGGCAGTCCCAAACAAACCGGACAGCATCGAGTGTTGGGTTCACCGCCAAAGGCCGTAGAGCAGCCGCAGAATACCTTTGTCCGGGTGGAGAGCTCAATATGAGTTTCCAGCCCGCAAACCAGCTCATATTCCATCAGAATTCCTCCTTCTCATCGCCAATCAGACTGCAGATACTTTCCGGATATGCTGGCCGAGTGCCGGTGGTTTCCAGAGAAAAAGCCGCTTGCAGAAGTGTGCTTTCGGCAAAGGGTCTGCCCATCAGCTGAACGCCTACCGGATGCTGGTTCTCCCAAATAGCTGAGGGAACACTGATAGCCGGCAGGCCCGAAAGATTGGCAGCAGCTGTACAGAGGTCGGCCTGATAAACAGCCACCGGGTCAGAAATTGCTTTTCCGGCCGGGAGCTCAGAGATGGGAGATACCGGAGAAAGAATGAAATCGGCATGGTCCAGTGCAGCCAGCAGTTCACGACGAATGAGACTTTGTACCCGTCGGGCTTTTTGATAATACTGCTCCTGATGTCCGGATGAAAGTACATAAGTACCCATAAGAATTCGCCGCCGAACTTCTTCACCGAATCCTTCCTGGCGGTTCCGGCATACAAACTCATGAAAGGAGGCGCTGGGAGTATCACTGCGGTATCCATATCGCAAGCCGTCATAGCGGGCCAAGTTGGACGAAGCTTCCGCACAAGCAATGATGTAATAGGCCGAAGCTGTATACTTTAGCGCAGGAACAGATATTTCCGCGACATCCACTCCAAGAGAACACAGCCGTGCCGCCGTATCCTCTACTGTTTTTTGGACAGATTGAGTTGCCCCGGCCATCATCTCCCGCACAATAACAGCCCGTTTTCCCGAAATGGGTTCCCGCAGAGACGAAACGGTTTCTGAAAGTCCCCGGCTGGTATCATCCCGGGAATCTTTTTTTGAAATGTGGTCAAGCAGCAAGGCGGTGTCTTCGGCACAGAGAGCCATCACACCTACTTGGTCCAGGCTGGAAGCATAGGCAATCAGTCCCCAGCGGGAAACTGCGCCATAGGTGGGCTTTATCCCGGTGATACCGCAAAAGGCTGCCGGCTGCCGCACAGAGCCACCGGTATCGGTGCCCAGAGCGCCAACAGCAAGTCCAGCTGCCACGGCTGCTGCCGACCCGCCGGAAGAGCCTCCGGGAGAGAGCATTTCATTCCGGGGATTTTTTGCCGGGCCAAAATAGGAAGTTTCGGTGGAGGAACCCATGGCAAACTCGTCCATATTGGTTTTTCCCAGCAGTACCGCCCCGGCTTTGGAAAGCTGTTCCCACACGGCCGCATCATATATGGGTTCAAAGTTTTCCAGCATCCGGGAAGCGCAGGTCGCAGGCATCCCCTGAACGCACAGGTTGTCTTTCAGACACACAGGAATTCCGGTCAGCAAGCTGGCGGTTCCGTTTTGAAAAGCTTCCCCGGCCTTTCCCGACTGCTTGCGAGCCGCTTCTTCTGAGACTGTGAGATATGCATTCAGCCGAGGGTTCTCCCACTGGATGGCAGACAGAAAATATTCCGTGAGCTCCTCCGGGGAAAGCGTGCGGCTTTCAAGCAGCGTATGAATACGGCGAATGACGCTCACGGGACATCCCTCCTTTGGGTTTCAAATAGGAAATATCCGTCCTGCCCTCGGTTATGCAGCGCCTGATTCTGTAAAAGCGAAGGCTGTATTTCATCCGGGCGTAGTTGAGCGGGAAATGTTTCTTCTATCACGTCGTCAGTTTGAGCACCTTGAATTTGGGAGAAGAAAGACTGCATATCGGATAACCCATGGGCGATTACGTTCAAGTCCTCTTCCTCCACAGAAAGCTTTGCCAGCATGGCAAGCTGGGTTACTTCTTCCGGATTCATAAGATTGGTCACTTCCTCTATCAAGTATCAAAGAAAAGGCACAGAAGCCTTCTGCCGTTTTCTTCACCAATGCAAGCGGAAAGACCGGCAGGGCGGCGCGAAGAAATAGGACAAAAGAATCCTGTGCCTAAATTTTATAAAATACTACCTGTTGTTTTGAAATATTTACGACATTTTCTATAAAAGGTTCAAACGAGGTGGAGAATATGGTACAATAAAGCCGGATATGATTAACCAGCTGAGAAAACCATATGGTCAAGAAAAATTTTAATGCCAATTGCAATCAATACAATTCCTCCCGCCAGTTCGGCCTTGGAGGAAAGAAGACATCCAAATTTTTTCCCGATATAAACACCGGCCAGACACAGCAAAAAGGTGATAAGACCGATAATGCCCACAGATAGGAGCATGAGAGGAATACTGCTGGCGCCCACTGCACCAGGCAAAATGATTCCGGTTGCCAGTGCATCAATACTGGTAGCCACTGCCATGGCCAGCAGCATTTTCAGACTGATGGCTTCCCGGCTTCCCGGCTGGCATGCATCTTCTTCATGAGAAAAAGATTCCCGGATCATTTGACCGCCAATAATTCCCAGCAGAATCAGCGCCACCCAATGGTCAATGGCAGAGATAATTCCAGCGCCGGCAGTACCGACCAACCAGCCGATAAAGGGCATAAAAGCCTGAAATAAGCCGAAACAGGCCGCCATACGCAGGGCAAAGGGCAGGTTGACTTTTTTGGTGACAGCTCCATTTGTCAGACTGACGGCAAAAGCGTCCATAGAAAGACCCACTGCAATACCGACCAGAGAAACAAAATCCATAGGGCAAACGCTCCTTTTTCTTAAAAATGGTGAATGTGAGTAACCTATTTATTGTACTATTTACAGCAGTAACTGTCAATTACCGCTGGGAACTTTTCGGGCTGTTTAGGCGAAAAGTGGGGGAGAATACGCTATTACGAAACGGAGGAAATAAAATGAAAATTGGGCAGTACATTTTAGCTCTGGACCAGGGGACTACCAGTTCCCGAGCCATTATATTCAATAGCTATGGAGAAATTATTTCTGAGGGGCAAAAGGAATTTCCGCAAATCTACCCACAGCCAGGCTATGTAGAGCACAATCCGGTGCAGATTTTGGAAAGTCAGCTTTTTGCTATCCGGGAAGCATTGAATCGAGCGGAAATTTCGGTGGAAGAAATCGCGGCAATTGGCATCACCAACCAACGGGAGACAACCGTTGCGTGGGATGCACAGATAGGCGTACCTGTGTGCAATGCGATTGTCTGGCAGTGCCGCCGTACAGCCGAGCTTTGCGAGCAGCTGAAAGCCGAAGGATGGGAGCCCTATATTCGGGAGAAAACCGGCCTGATTATCGATGCATATTTTGCAGGTACCAAAATGAAGTGGATTATGGATTCCGTTCCACAGGCACGGGAGCTGGCAAAGCAGGGCAGGCTTCGGTTTGGTACCATAGACAGCTGGCTGATTTATTGCCTGACAGAAGGGGAGAGCTTCGTCACCGATGTCACCAATGCCTGCCGGACAATGTTGTTTGATATTCATACGCTCCAGTGGGACAAAAAGCTTTTGGAACGGCTGGGAATTCCCGAGGAGGCCTTGCCGAAAGTCGTGGAGTCCAGCGGAATAGTCGGAATGTGCCATGCTTCTGTTCTGGGGCGGGAAATCCCCATAGCCGGAGTGGCCGGAGACCAGCATGCCGCCTTATTTGGACAATGTTGCTTTGAAAAAGGAATGACCAAAAATACATATGGCACGGGCTGTTTCGTTTTAATGAATACCGGTGAAACTCCGGTATCGTCCCAGCATGGGCTTCTCACTACAATCGGCTGGAGTATCGGCGGAAAAGTAACCTATGCGCTGGAAGGAAGTGCGTTTCATGCGGGAAGCGCCATAAACTGGCTGCGGGATGGGCTGCATCTTATCGAAAAGCCTTCGGATGCCGATAGAATGGCCGAGAGCGTGGAAGATAACGGCGGCGTTTATTTTGTACCGGCCTTTACCGGCCTGGGAGCGCCATATTGGGACATGTATGCCCGTGGAGCCGTGTTGGGGCTGACTCGTGGAACAACAGACGCTCATTTGGCCCGGGCGGTATTGGAAAGCATCGCCTTTGAAAGCTGGGATTTGTTTCATGCCATGGAGGAGGACGCCGGCGTCAAGATTCCGCAGCTGCGGGTGGATGGAGGCGCCAGCCGCAGCCGTTTTTTGATGCAGCTGCAATCGGATTTGCTGGGATGTCCGGTATATCGTCCAGCCTGTTTGGAGACAACGGCACTGGGCGCTGCCATGCTGGCGGGGTTAGCTGTCGGTGTGTGGGACTCAGCAGATGAACTTTCGGCTATTTGGAAGACCCGCACCATTTATGAGCCTGAAAATACACAGGAGCGGCAAAAGCTTCTGGAAAAATGGCATAAAGCGGTCAACCGCTGCCGTGAATGGGAAGAATAAAATAGCAAGGAAATGTGCACGGAGGAAAAAACGGTATTTTCTTTATTAGAATTTATTTAGAAATTGCCGGAAATGCTTTTATACCAGGAGAGAATGTGTTATAATAAACAGTAAAGTTTGAAGCCAGCCGGTAACTCTTTGAACGGACATAGAAAAGGGAACTCTGCCGGCCGGCTATCTTTATGAGAGGTGAAGGACTCATGCTGAGCGACATCGAAATCGCACAAAAAGCAAAATTGATTCCCATTGCAAAAATTGCTGAAGAATTGGGAATTCGGGAAGAAGAACTGGAGCCCTATGGACGGTATAAGGCCAAGGTGAACGAGGATTTGTTCAACCGTTTGAAAGACCGTCCCGATGGAAAATTGATTCTGGTAACCGCCATTAACCCCACTCCCGCTGGTGAAGGCAAAACCACCACTTCGGTCGGTTTGGGACAGGCTATGAAAAAAATTGGAAAGAATGCAGTTATTGCTCTTCGTGAACCTTCTTTGGGACCGGTTTTCGGTATTAAAGGCGGTGCAGCAGGCGGCGGTTATGCACAGGTGCTCCCTATGGAAGACATCAACCTGCATTTTACCGGCGATATGCATGCAATTACCAGTGCCAACAACCTGCTGTGCGCTATGCTGGACAACCATATGCATCAGGGAAATGCATTGGGCATTGACCAGCGTCGGATTGTGATTAAGCGCTGCATGGATATGAATGACCGGGCTCTGCGGAATATCGTGGTGGGCCTTGGCGGAAAGATTAACGGTATTCCCCGTGAAGATGGCTTTATTATTACAGTGGCCAGCGAGGTTATGGCAATCCTCTGCTTGGCGAAAGACCGGAATGATTTGAAAAAGCGTCTGGGTGACATTCTGGTAGCTTATACCTATGATGGAAAACCTGTATTTGCCCGGGATTTGCAGGCAGATGGCGCCATGGCTGCCTTGCTGAAGGACGCTATCAATCCCAATCTGGTGCAGACACTGGAAGGCACTCCGGCTATCATGCACGGTGGCCCCTTCGCCAACATCGCGCACGGATGTAACTCTGTCCGTGCAACCCGTCTGGCATTGAAGCTGGGCGATTACTGCATCACAGAAGCCGGATTCGGTTCTGATTTGGGTGCAGAAAAGTTTATGGATATTAAGTGCCGTATGGCTGGCTTGGCCCCCTCCTGTGTGGTGGTTGTGGCAACGGTTCGCGCCTTTAAGTATAACGGTGGCGTACCCAAAACAGAGCTTTCTGCGGAGAATGTAGAGGCTGTGGAAAAGGGCATTGTGAATCTGAAAGCCCATGTGGAAAACATGCATAAGTACGGTGTGCCGGTAGTTGTGGCCATTAACCGGTTCCCCTCCGACACCGAAGCGGAATTGGCAGTGGTGGACAAGTGCTGTCAGGAAATGAACGTACCCTATGCCCTGTCCGAGGTATTTGCTAAGGGCGGCGAAGGCGGCGTGGAGCTTGCAAAGGTTATTACAGAGATTATTGATAAAGAGGATACCAGCAAAAACTTTGCGCCGATTTACGGTGATGAGCTGACGGTGGAAGAGAAAATCAATACCATCGCAACGAAAATTTATGGTGCGGATGGCGTAACTTATACCAATGCAGCCAAAAAAGCTTTGAAAGAAATCCATGAGCTGGGCGGCGATAAAATGCCCGTATGTATTGCAAAAACCCAGTACTCCCTTTCCGACAATGCAGCTTTGCTGGGCCGTCCTACTGGCTTTACCATTACCATTCGGGATTTGAAGCTTTCCAACGGTGCAGGCTTTGTAGTTGCCTATGCCGGTGATATTATGACTATGCCCGGACTCCCCAAGGCTCCGGCAGCACAGAAGATTGACGTAGACGGAAACGGTGTGATTTCCGGGCTGTTCTGATCAATACAATAAAGGATGACAGGTATGAAAGAAACGGTTACAAGGGAATATGATACCAATTCCCCGGAAGAAACCGAGATGCTGGGAGAAAAACTGGCATCCGTTCTCCATGGCGGAGAAGTGCTGGCCTTTACGGGCGGCATGGGAATGGGGAAAACGGCCTTTACCCGTGGATTGGCGCGAGGGCTTGGAATTTTAGACGGAGTTTCCAGCCCGACATTTGCGCTGGTTCATGAGCATCAGGGAAGGCTTCCCCTGTACCATTTCGATATGTTTCGGGTTTCGGGATGGGATGATTTGTATTCCACCGGATTTTTTGACTATCTGGAGACAGGGGCGGTTTTAGCCATTGAATGGAGCGAAAACATTGAAGGTGCGCTGCCAGAAGGCACCATTCATATCCAGATTGAAAAAGGAAATGGGGAAATGCAGAGAAAAATTACCATTTCCGGTATAGAAGAAGATTTATCGTAAGGTTTTCTATCCGATAAATGTGCAGAAAGGAAGGAATGGCTTGCGAATTTTGGCACTGGAATCCTCAGCAGTGGCGGCTTCCGCCTGCGTGCAAGAGGATGAAAAAATTCTCAGCGAATTTTACATGAATACAAAGCAAACCCACAGCCAAACGCTGCTGCCCATGGCAAAAGCAGCGCTGGAGTGTGCCGGGCTTTCGGCGGCGGATTTGGATTTGTTGGCGGTCTCTGCCGGTCCGGGTTCCTTTACAGGGGTTCGGATTGGCGTTGCCTGTATCAAAGGGCTTGCTTTTCCGAAAAATACCCCTTGCTGCGGGATTTCTACCCTCAAGGCCATGGCTGTGGGAATGCGCGGAACAAAAGCGCTTGTCTGCGCTGTGATGGACGCTCGCTGCGGACAGGTATATAATGCCCTGTTTTGTACCGGGGACGGGCAGGTGCAGCGGTTGACGGAAGACAGGGCTCTTTCAATAGAAGAGCTTGCAAAGGAACTTCCCGCTCGGCTGGCTGAAACCGGGCTTCCCCTGGTGTTGACAGGAGACGGGGCAAAGCTGTGTTTTGATTCGCCATTCTTTGCGCAGCTTCCCAAAAGCATGGCTCCTGAACATTTGCGGATGCAGCGGGCCAGCGGTGTGGCGGAAGCGGCACGGCAGGAATACTTGGAAGGTAAATGGGTTTTGCCGGAGAAGCTGGTTCCGTTTTATTTGCGGCTCCCCCAGGCACAGCGGGAGCTGAACAAACGACTGGCACAGCAGAAAGAGAACAAGTAAAAATGACAGGAATGTTGACAATATTGAGATTCATAGAAAGGAGAATTGACTGATGATTGCATTGGGAGCGGACCACGGCGGATATGGTTTAAAGGAAGCCATCAAAAAATATCTGGATGAGCAGCATATTGCCTATGAGGACTTTGGTACTTACAGCGAAGAATCGGTTGATTACGGCCCCATTGCTGCAAAGGTAGGCCACTATGTGGCAGATGGCAAGGCTGAAAAGGGGATTCTGTGCTGCGGTACCGGTATTGGAATTTCCATTGCTGCCAACAAGGTGAAGGGGATTCGGGCGGCTGTGGTAACTAACGAGTTCTGCGCAGAAATGACCCGCCGGCATAATGACGCCAATATTCTCTGCATGGGCGGACGGGTGATTAACGAAGAAATGGCGGTAAAACTGACAAAAATCTTTTTGGAAACCCCCTTTGACGGCGGACGTCATGCCAAACGAATTGGCCATATTACACAGATTGAAAACGGGGAACTGTAAAACGCTGATATCGCAGCAGGAAGGATTTTTACAATGAATCAACAGGTTTTAATTATGGACCATCCACTGATTCAGCATAAGCTGACATTTTTGCGGGATAAACATACCGGCTCCAAAGAGTTTCGGGCACTGGTAAGCGAAATTGCAACCCTGATTTGCTATGAGGCTACCCGTGATCTTCCTTTGAAAGAAGTGGAAACGGAAACGCCGATGGTAAAAGCGACCACCAAGGTGATTGCAGGACGTAAACTGGCTTTTGTGCCGATTCTGCGTGCCGGCCTGGGAATGGTAGAAGGCGTTTTAACATTGGTCCCTGCTGCCAAAGTGGGGCATATCGGGTTGTATCGGGATCACAAAACCCTGCAGCCGGTTGAATATTACAGCAAGCTTCCGTCTGATCTTCCCGAGCGGGATGTCATTGTATTGGACCCTATGCTGGCAACTGGCGGCTCTGCTGTGGACGCTATCAGCATTATCAAGCGCAGTAATCCCAAGAGCATCAAGTTTATGTGTATTATTGCCGCCCCTGAGGGAATTAAGGCCTTGACAGAGGCACACCCGGATGTACAGGTATATTGTGCCGCAGTGGATGAGAAGCTGAATGAAAACGGCTATATTCTGCCCGGCCTGGGCGATGCCGGCGACCGGATTTTCGGGACTCTGTAAGGAAGCTTATCTTGGGCATTGAGGTGCTATTGACATTTTGGAATAAGCGTGGTATGCTGTAACTGTCTTCGGGGCGGGGTGCAATTCCCCACTGGCGGTTACCTGCTTGGCAGGAAGCCCGCGACCGGCGCTTTTGCGTCGCTGATCTGGTGTGAATCCAGGGCCAACGGTATAGTCCGGATGAAAGAAGCGGTGAACAGAAGGTTTTTCCGTGCCCCTTTGCAAGTTTTTGCAGAGGGGCTTTTTATTTTCCTCCTGCCGCCGCGCGCGGAAAAGACAAATCTATTTTTCAGGAGGAATATTCCATGACAACTCAAACCTTTACCAGAACTCGCCGAATCAGTGTGCGGCGAATCACCGTTACCGCTCTTTTAGGAGCTGTGGCAACGATTCTTATGTTTATCAGTTTTGGCCTACCGATTCTGCCCAGCTACCTGAAAGTCGATTTTTCGGAAATGCCCGCTCTGCTGGCTTCTTTCGCATTGGGGCCTGCTTATGGCGCTGCAGTATGCCTGATTAAAAACTTGGTGAACATTTTTGCTACTACCACCGGCGGTGTGGGAGAGCTTTGCAATTTCTTGCTTGGTGTGCTGTTTGTAGTGCCCGCTGGTATTATCTATCGCCACAACCCTACCCGGAAAACGGCGCTTATCGGCATGATTGTTGGCATTTTGGTGATGTCTGTATGTAGTGTTTTGGTAAATTATTTTATTGTGTATCCTACTTATCTTTTGGTAATGCCTGAAGATGCCATTGTGGGTATGTATTCCGCATTGGTTCCTGCAGCAAACAGCATTTTTAAAGGAATCGTGATTTTCAACCTGCCTCTTACTTTTGTCAAGGGCGTTTTGGATGCTGTGATTACGTTCATCCTCTATAAACGTCTTTCCCCGGTGCTCAAAGGCAGAATGTAAGGGGAAAGAAAATTTACAAATTCTTCACAATTTGACAGAAAGAGTGTGATATACTTTTTTTCGCAACTTTTTGCAAAAACTGAATAACCCCTTATCAAGAGCGACGGAGGGAACAGGCCCTGTGATGTCCGGCAACCTGCGGTGACAAACCGTGTTGGTGCCAATTCCTGCGGGTTAAACCGAAAGATGAGGTAACAATATGCCGCTCGGTTTGGCCGGGCGGCTTTTTTGTGCCCCAGTAACCCCAAATTCCAAACGTATGGAGGTAAAAAGAAATGGCAAAGTATTTTTTTACATCTGAATCCGTAACCGAAGGCCATCCTGATAAAGTCTGCGACCAGATTTCCGATGCGATTCTGGATGCTATGTTGGAAAAAGATCCCCAGTCCCACGTCGCCTGTGAAGTTACTGCCACCACTGGTATGATTCATGTCATGGGTGAAATTTCCACGGAATGCTATGTGGATATTCCTGCAGTTGTTCGTGATGTGGTTTGCAGCATAGGCTATAACAGCCCCGATGCAGGATTTAACGGGAATACCTGCGCAGTGCTCACTTCCATTGATGTACAGTCTCCCGACATTGCCATGGGCGTTAATGAGTCTTATGAAGTGAAAAATGGCGCTACTGATGAGAATGATCGTATCGGCGCTGGTGACCAGGGCATGATGTTCGGCTATGCCTGCGATGAGACTCCGGAACTGATGCCTTTGGCCATTTCTCTGGCTCACAAGCTGGCAAAGCAGCTGGCAAAGGTTCGTAAGGACGGCACCCTGCCTTATCTGCGTCCCGATGGAAAGACCCAGGTCACCATTGAGTATGAGGATGATAAGCCTGTACGTGTGGACACCGTGGTTGTTTCCACCCAGCACAACGAGTCTGTTTCTCTGATGCAGATTCGGGAGGATATCGTGAAATATGTAATCCGTCCCGTTATCCCCGAAGGAATGATGGATGAAAAGACCCGCTGTTTTATTAACCCCACTGGACGTTTTGTGATTGGCGGCCCGGTAGGTGACAGCGGTCTGACCGGTCGGAAAATTATTGTTGACACCTATGGCGGATATGGCCGTCACGGCGGCGGAGCTTTCTCTGGCAAAGACCCGACCAAGGTGGACCGTTCTGCTGCCTATGCTGCCCGTTATGTGGCAAAGAACCTGGTAGCTGCCGGTGTGGCTAAAAAGTGCGAAGTACAGTTGGCCTATGCCATCGGCGTGGCACATCCGGTTTCCATTATGGTGGAGACGTTCGGCACCTCTGCTTTTGATAAAGATGTGCTGGCCGATGCTGTTTCTAAGGTGTTCGACCTGCGGCCCACCGCTATCATCCGGGATTTGGGCCTGCGTGCTCCCATTTATCGCCAGCTGGCTGCCTATGGCCATATGGGCCGTGAAGAGCTGGGCGTTGCTTGGGAAAAGACCGATAAAGTGGACGAACTGAAAAAGGTTCTGGGACTGTAAGGGGGAAACGGTTATGGAGAGAATAGCAAGTTTTTGCGTAGACCATAACAAGCTGGAACCGGGAATTTATGTTTCCCGTATTGATGGGGACATTATCACCTATGACATCCGTATGGTAAAGCCCAACACGCCGCCTTATCTGCCAAACCCGGTGATGCATACCATCGAGCATCTGTTTGCCACCTTTGCCCGCAACAGTGCAGAAAAGGATTCCGTCATTTATTTTGGACCTATGGGCTGCCGTACCGGATTTTATTTCCTGCTTCGCAATGTGGACAAGGCTCGGGCTGTGGAGCTTATCAAGGAAATTTTCCGCAGCATTGCTTCTTTTGAAGGAGAAATTCCCGGTACCCGTCCGGAAGAATGCGGGAACTATCGGGAACATGATTTGGCTGGTGCGCTGGAATGGGCGAAGAAATTCCTGCCGGTCATTGAGAATTGGAATGAAGACAAGTTGTCTTATACCGCATAATCAGGCATAACACCATGTGTCTATAAAAAGGAACCCTGCGGGGATGAAGTGTCCCACGCCGGGTTCTTTTTGTGTCTGTTGTCAAAAAAATCCCTTCCATCATAGTATGGCAAAAAGAGCTGGGAGGGGAATTACAATGGATTTGATTGGAAAAGTGCTGCTGGTATTCTTTTTAGTGATGGGGCTTATCGAGACCTGTCGATTACTGCTGATGTGGCTGCTCCGTCCAGAAAAAATAGCAGATTCCATCTTGGTTATCCCAATGTGCGGACATGTGGAAGATGCGGAGTATTTGCTTCGCGGAGCGGCAGAGTCAATCCGTTGGGAAAAGCATAAGCGACCTCGCCGATTTATCTGTGTTGACGGAGGAATGGACAGGGAAACCAAGGAAATCTGCAAACATTTGCAAAAAGAACTGCCATTTTTGGAAATTTGCCGACCGGAAGAACTGGGAAGCCTTATGTTTCCTGAAAGACAAGAAGAAAGCTCTGAAGAGAAATTGAAATAAGGACGGTTTTGTATTATACTGGAAAGGAATATGAATTTCGGAGGAATCGGCATGTCCGGGCAGGATGAACAGACTTTGTATGAAATGAGCGGCACGGTGGAGCGGGTGATTTTTCGCAACGAGAAGAATCAATATACCGTACTGGAACTGAACAACAGTGAAGAACTGGTAACCGTGGTAGGCTGTCTGCCGTTTGTCAGTGTGGGCGAAGAGCTGAAGGTGATTGGAACTTGGGGAAGCCATCCAAGTTTTGGGCCGCAGTTTAAGGCACAGGTATGTGAGCGTTCCCGGCCTGCCACCGCTGCTGCGATTTTAAAATATTTGGCTTCCGGCGCGGTAAAGGGGATAGGCGCCGCCACTGCGGAACGGATTGTAGAGACCTTTGGAGAAAATGCGCTGGATGTCATTGAAAACGATGCGGAGCGGTTGGCGCAGGTAAAAGGGGTCACAAAGAGCAAAGCCAAAAAGATTTCGGAAAATTTTAAACAGACCAACGGTATTAAAGATGTGATGGTGCGCCTTGGAAAATACGGGATTACCCCAGAAGAAGCAGTTCGGGTGTGGAAACGGTATGGCGCTCATGCGGAGGAATGTATCCGGCAGGACCCCTTTTGCCTGTGTGACGAAGAGCTGGACATTGATTTTGCCAGAGCCGACACCATTGCCGCCTCTCTGGAAATGCCCCAGGATGACAACGGGCGCGTCAGGGCAGGACTTCTCTATGTGCTGCGACACAACGCCAACAACGGCCACACCTGTCTGCCCCGAGACCGATTGATTCAAGTAGCCAGCCATATGCTGGAAATTGAGCCGGATGTAGCAGGCGGAATCCTTCAGCGGATGGAAGAAACCTTTGATGTGCAGACGGAGCATTTTGGAGAACGGGAATTTTTATTTTTGCCTCGGTATCATCAGTCGGAAACCTATTGTGCGGACCGCTTAAAAATGATGCTTCACTATCCGCCCCAGTCGATTGTGGGGGTGGAGGGTTCCATCAAAGAGGTGGAAATCCGGGAACATATCCACTATGCCCCCGAGCAGAAGCAAGCCATCACCCAGGCGCTGGAAAAGGGATTTCTGATTCTTACCGGTGGCCCGGGTACCGGCAAAACGACAACCCTCAACGGCATTATTCGGATTTTAAAGGAAAAAGGGGAAACGGTTCTGCTGGCAGCGCCCACCGGTCGTGCGGCCAAACGGATGTCGGAGCTTACCGGGGAGGAAGCCAAAACGGTTCATCGGATGCTGCAGGTAGAATGGGACGAGACTGATAACCCGGTTTTCAGCCGGAATGAACGAAACCCTTTGGAATGTGATGCGGTAGTCGTGGACGAGTTATCCATGGTCGACGTCAATCTGTTTGAAGGAATTTTGCGGGCGCTGCCTTTGGGGTGCCGGTTGATTCTGGTGGGAGACTGTGACCAGTTGCCATCGGTGGGAGCCGGAAATGTATTGGGTGATTTGATAGCTTCAGGCATGTTTCCCACGGTACAGCTGACAGAAATTTTCCGACAGTCCATGGAAAGCCTGATTGTCACCAATGCGCACCGGATTGTAGCCGGGGAAATGCCGGAATTACGGGATAAAACCCACGACTTTTTCTTTCTGCCTTTGCGCCATGCGGAATCGATTGGCAGTACCATTGTGGATTTGTGTGCCCGGCGTCTTCCGGCCAGCTATGGTTATTCGGTATTTCAGGATATCCAGGTGTTGACGCCCGGCAGAAAAGGGGAACTGGGGACACAGGAACTAAACCGCCGATTGCAGGAAGTCTTAAATCCGCCAGACAAAAATAAACGGGAATTACAGGTAAACGGAAATATTCTGCGTGTAGGCGATAAGGTCATGCAAATCAAAAATAACTATAATCTCCCATGGAGCCGCAGTGACGGTACCACCGGTGAAGGGGTATTCAATGGCGATATGGGAATTTTGGTAGAAATTGATAAAGCGGCTGGCGCCTTGACTGTGGCCATTGACGATAAAATGGTGCTGTATGACACAGACCACGCAGGGGAATTGGAACTTGCCTATGCGGCGACGGTACATAAAAGCCAGGGTAATGAGTTTCAGGCAGTCGTCATGCCCATGTTTCCCGGCCCCAAGCAGCTTGAATACCGGAATCTATTGTATACTGCCGTTACCCGTGCCAAGAGCCTGCTGATTCTGGTGGGGGAGGAGCGGACAGTTCGCGCAATGGTGGCCAATGACCGAAAAACCAAGCGGTATTCCGGCTTGCTGCATTTTCTTTTGGAAGAAGAAAGCAATAATCATTCCAAATGATGAAGGAGTCAAAAATCGATGCGTACAGGTGTATCATGGCGGGAAAAGCTGATTTCTGCGGTTTTTCCGGCTCGGTGCGCTATCTGTGGACAGGTAACAGCAGGCGGCAGACGGATTTGCCCCCGATGCGAAGAGCAGAGCCTGCCCCAAGCGCTTTTCCGTCGGCTGGAGGAATCAACCTCTTTTGACGGAGATGTGTTCTGTGTATCGCCGTTTTTATATGAGGGTCTGCCCAGAAGAATGGTGCTGGATTTAAAGTTCAGAGGAAAAAAGAAAAATGCCAAGTGGTTGGCAGAACGCTTATTATTGGTACTGCCGCCTCGTTGGCAAACGGCGGATGTAGTCTGCTGGGTTCCCATGTCGGCTATTCGGAAAAAGGAGAGAGGATATGACCAATCCGAGTTAATAGCCCGTCAGACAGCCAGAAAATTGGGACGCCCCTGTCGTAAGCTGATTACCAAATTTCGAGAAAACCAAACCCAGCATGAACTGGATGCTCGAGAACGGGCCATCAATGTAATGGGTGTTTATAAGTCCAATCCGTCTCGTGTCAGCGGAAAAAGAATTTTGCTAATCGATGATATTGTAACAACCGGTGCAACATTATCGGCCTGTATTCAGGCGTTGAAAAAAGCAGGGGCGGCAGAAATTCACTGTGCCTGTGCTACGGATGTGGGCAGAGATTTAAAAGGAGAATCGCAAAAATAAAGGGAGGAAATCATGAGCCAATTACAAGAAATTTTACAGCAATTGACCGAGAAACATCCACTGCGAGTCATTATCAGCAAGCCAAAAATGAAGAGCCAGCCCTGCCGGAAAATTGATATTCATCGGTATCCCACCGGCTATCAGGCGGAGCGGCAGGTGGGCAAGCAGATGTTTCATGACAATTTTCCTCACGATGGGCTTTTAGAGTATCTGTCGGCTCGGGTACCAGAGGAATACCGGCAAATCAATGGCTTTACTACAGAGCAGGAATGGATGATTTCCGTTACCAAAAAAGGGGAGGCGTTTCTCACCCGCAAAAAGCTGCAGGCAGCCGTAAAAGTACGGGAAACCCATAACCGGGAAAAGCACTATATTCTTCGTGAAGGGGAAACCATTCCGCCGCTTATTGATATGGGAGTATTTACTAAAGAGGGAAAGATCGTTGCTTCCATGCAGGACAAATTCCGTCAAATCAATCGGTTTATTGAAGCGGTGGACGATTTGATTTCCAAAACAGCCTGTACAAAGCTGCATGTCATTGATTTTGGCTGTGGAAAGGGATATCTGACATTTCTGCTATATTATTACCTTACTGAAGTGAAGAAAATATCTGCTCATGTGGTGGGAATTGATTTAAAGGCAGATGTCATGGAGAACTGCCGCAAAACAGCAGCCCGATATGGATATGACGGAATGGAGTTCCTCTGTCAGGATATACGGACATATCAGCCTGACTTCACACCGGATGTGATTGTGTCGCTCCATGCCTGCGATATTGCCACGGATTTCGTATTGTATCATGCTGTCCAGTGGGGCGCCCGGATGATTTTCTCCATGCCCTGCTGTCAGCATGAACTGAACGGTCAGATGCAGTCCGAGGAATTCTCCATTCTTACCCGGTATGGTCTTTTGCAGGAGCGGGCGGCAGCCCTTTATACCGATGCTATTCGGGCAAACCTTTTGTCCTACAGCGGATATCGGGTACAGGTTATGGAAATCGTCAATCCGGTGGACACCCCGAAAAACATCATGCTCCGGGCGGAAAAAGCAAATATTCCTCACAAGAGCCGTGAAAAAGCGCTACAAGAGGTGGAAAACCTGCAAAATGCCTTCCACCTGTCCAACACTCTGTACCGGCTTTTGATGGAAAAATCGTCCAAAGAGGAAAAAGCATCTTCCTAATTCCTTCATAAAGAAAACTTCCTGCTCATCGGTTTGGCCGAAGGCAGGAAGTTTTTTATTATATTCATGAAGTTTATTCCGGTAATGAATCCACCCATTCCTGCACAGAGTCCATATTGTCCAAGTCAGGTTTAACGGCATCGTCAGGCAGGCAAAGAAGTGAAAAGTTTTCTACATGACGCACGCTGTCTCCCGGTGCAATACGGTATAACGGGCTGAGAGTTTCCAATTCCAGATAATCCCCGTTTGTAAAGCATTCAAAGGATACTCCGCCATCGGGATATGCTGCATTGACATTGTGGACAAAACGCTTTTGAAAAACCAAATTCCCGCTTTGATACAGGCACCAACCGCTGTGACAGTCGATTCCGACTTTTAACCGAGAGGTGAGAGAAGGATCGTCTTTTTGCAGGATGGCCAAAAAACGGTTTCCAATTTTGAGCCTTGGGTCATGCAAATCCGTGTATGGCCACAAAGAAAGCTGCCGGTTAGGGAGTAAGAGATTTCCATCCTTTTTGGGATTTTGAGGTGCCAAGGCAAAACCGCCAGGACGAAGCATGGTCACAGGCCACAGGGAAATGGTTTGCATATCCTTTGAGACATTGGTTCCCGTATGAATGACCATCATATCGTGATTATTGTCCCCCATGGATAGCGTAAAGCTGACCTGTACAGCTCTTGTTTCCTGCGGCGCGGTAAAAGTGACACCTTCCTCAGAAATCGAGTAGACTACCGGACGATTATCGGGAAAATACGTCCTACAATAATCCTCTGGGCTCAGCCACAACCGGTGTCCACCGTAGGCATAATAGCAACTATCTTCCCCATACAATTGGTCAAAGGATTTTCCTTTAGCTGTATATTTCCGTTCCGTGTCCTCAAAAAAGATATTAGTGGGGTTAGGTGTATCACAACGGGAAAAAGAAATGATGCGAGGACCAAAATCGATGGTGACGATGGCCTGCAAAACACCATTGGAAAGCGAAACACACTTTCCATAATTCCCATATTGGATTTCTTTTATTTCCATAAATATCGGAGTCCCTTCTAAGAAAGATGTAAAAATAATCCATCGATAGTATGATATGCCCAAAGGACGTGAAAATCAAGCAAATTTTGTGAATAAACATTAACGAACAAAAATTTTGTAACGGCAGTCCCATCCGCAGGCCGGTGGGGAAGGGAGGGTTAGGGCAAATAAATCAGTAGCCCTCTGTTCCAAAGTAAATAGTTGCCGGATTTCTTCTCCAGCATTCCAAAAATCACGGGGACGGGAAAGAATGGGGATGCGGCTGGTTTTGGAGGCAACATGCAGGACTTCCCGGCCTGTTTCATTCATAGCGAGAATTCGGAAGTAAGGAGGAGTTTTGGAAAGAGAAGAAGGAATCTGTAAGAAAGCAGAAACCACTAAACGGCGAGTTCGGGCATGGCTATAGCGTTTGGATTTGATGGCGTCATAAAGTTCCTCCAGACTCAGCGCGGTTTGACAAGCCCGGTACAGGCGGTTTTCCAGCCCTTCGCTGACATCCGGCAAACGGGCGAAGTCTGATTTTTCCATACAGCGCAGTCTGGCAATCACAGCAGTTTCCAAACGGCGAAAATCTGACGGACATAATCCCAGAGTTTGCTGCTCCAAGAGAATTTCTGCGGCTGTTTTCGGAAGAAATGCGGTAATATCTTGATTCTCGCTCAGCATGGCGCGAAGCTGGGAAGCAGAAGGAAAGTCTCCAGCATGAATAGGGGCATCACTGTCATGGGAATGGCCGACTCTTGAAATAGTGTGAGGGACGATAGAGCTGTGAAGCTGAGAAATGGCTTTGCAGTATTCGATTCCCAGAATATTGTTGGCACTGTCCAGCAAAGAGGCATACGTTTCACCGGCTAAAGAAGAAACCGCGGCTTGACGGGCAGCTGCAAAAGAGATGCCTTTTTTCAAATGTGTCGGGAGTTCCCGGGAGAACGCCTCGGACAACAAAATTTGTCCGGTTGTCTTTAGCAGTTCTGCGTTTCCGCACTCACTGCCGAACCATAATTGCTGGATACACTCCAAACCGTCGAGCAGGGAAACACCTCCCATAGCAAACCGTTCAGCCCCGGCACAGGCCCACGGAAGGGGAAGCTCTGCTACCAAATCTGCCCCACAGGCGATTGCCATTTGTGCCCGCGCAAATTTTGACAGGATCGCTGGTTCCCCTCGCTGTACCCAATTCCCACTCATTACACAAACCACTGCGTCAGAATGCCACTTTGCCTGCTGCAAAAGAAGGGCGTGTCCCCGGTGCAGAGGGTTAAATTCGCAGATAATTCCCGAAAAAACAGGTTTCTCTTTCATTTTGTGAGCAAACTCCTTGAATTTAGACTTTATTTGTACTATTATAATATACAGCAATAACCGTACAGCTGCAAGCCGGTGATGTGTTTTCCAGCTGTTCGTGCGAATGCCCAGATGGAAGGAAAGAGCCTTTTTACAGAAAGAAACCATGGCGGTTGCTTTTATGCGAAAGGCTCTTATCATGTAGTAGGAGGACGAAAAACGAATGAAAATTCTGGTAATCAATGCAGGAAGCTCTTCTTTGAAGTATCAGCTGATTGACATGGACAACGAGCAGATGTTGTGTAAAGGCAATTGCGAGCGTATTGGCATGGAGATGGGCCTGTTTGGCCATAAAACTGCCGATGGCCGCAGCAAAAATATAGAGGTCCCCATGAAGGACCACACCGCTGCTTTCCAGCAGGTAAAAGAGGCGCTGACTGACAGCGAAGTGGGCGTTATTAAGAGCTTGAATGAAGTTTCCGCTGTAGGCCATCGTATCGTGCAAGGCGGTTCTTTGTTCAGCGAGTCTGTGTTGGTAGACGACAAGGTAATTGAGGGAATCGAAAGCTTGATTCCGCTGGCTCCTCTGCACAATGCAGCCCATGTACAGGGTATTCGTGCCTGCCGTGCTGTGTTTGGTGAAGAAGTGCCGGAAGTAGTTGTGTTCGACACGGCATTCCATTCCACCATGCCTCCTGAGGCTTACATGTTTGCCATTCCTTACGAGTACTATGAGAAGTACCATGTCCGCCGCTATGGCTTCCACGGAACCTCTCACCGTTATGTGAGCCATCGTTGCGCCGAACTGATGGGCAAGCCTATTGAAGATTTGAAGATCATCACCTGCCATCTGGGAAATGGCTCCTCCATCACAGCCGTTAAGAATGGCAAAGTACTGGATACCAGCATGGGACTGACTCCTCTGGACGGCTTCATGATGGGTACCCGTTCCGGTGCACTGGATCCTTCGGTTGTAACCTTTATCGCTGAGAAGGAGCACATGACACCTCAAGAGATGAGTGAGCTCCTGAACAAAAAGTCTGGCCTGTTGGGTATTTCCGGTATTTCCAGCGATGACCGTGATGTGTGTGAAGCAGAAGAGCAGGGCAATGAGCGTGCTATTCTGGCTCATAAGATGCTGGTGTATGAGATTAAGAAGTTTATCGGTGCTTATGTGGCAGCCATGGATGGCTGCGATGCTATTGTTTTCACAGCCGGTTTGGGCGAAAATCAGCCGACACACCGCTATAACATCTGTAAGGGCCTGACCTATTTGGGAGTTGAGGTTAGCGAAGAGCTGAACAACCAATTTACCCATGGAAAGGGTGGCGTCAACGGCGCTGGCGAGATTTCTACTCCCAACTCCAAGGTAAAGGTTTTTGTCATTCCTACCAACGAGGAATTGGTCATTGCCCGCGATACCCGGGATATTGTCAGCAAGCTGCAGAAATAAGAAAAAAGTAATTTGACAGAAAAAGCGGCGGTGGAAGAAACTCCATCGCCGCTTTGGCGTTTATATTACTCCCCGGAATCCAAAAAGCGATTTTCACGGAAGAGAAGGGAAATACACCAAAGGGCAGCAAGCCCCACCAGTGTGTAAATAATACGGCTGACCATTGCGGCCTGTCCGCCAAAAAGCCAGGCAACCAGGTCAAACTGGAAAATGCCGATGGAGCCCCAGTTGATTCCGCCAATAATGACGAGAATCAGAGCAATAATGTCAATCATGAGATACGCTCCTTTCCAAAAAAAGATGCCGGACGCCGCAGGCGTAGCCGGGCAGCAACCGACAAGGTTTCTGCACAGGAATTAGTATCGCCCAAAAACAACAGCCTATACACAAAAAAATCCTGTATTTGCTATCAGCAAATACAGGATTTTTTATAAAATAAAAACTTAATTTTACTTTTTATTTTTTTGGCGCTTGATAACTTTCAGACGAGAGAACTCTTCACGGTCTTTTTCCTCCAGCGCGTCTGTAATAAACTTAACCGTTTCCTCAAACCGGGGAATCATAATGTTCTTCAAGGCGTTGGCACGCTTCTGCGTCTTTTTGATGGAGTCAGCCAGACGATATACGCTGTTCTCCACCTCAGCCAGCTCAGCCGTAAGCTCTTTTACCTCGTTAAATTTATTATAAGCCTTATCCAGAGAATCGTTGGTGGCATGAATACCGAAAGGAACCGGATAATAAGACTTGCTCAGAGAAACCATCGGGATTTCCACACCCATTACGCTGCGATAGGCCACATGCAGATTGGTTTCCTGGGGAACGGTTTGTGCCAGCTCTCCGCAGATGCCCAGCGTGATGTTAGCTTTTTGCAGTGCCATATACGCCTGTGCATAGGTGTCGTCAATTTTCCCCTGAATGGCATTGGCCCGCTCGATGAGCCCCATCATTTCACGAATCAGAATATTGCGCTTGCGGTCCAGCAGCTCAAATCCCACCCGGGCAAGGGTAAGAGACTTTTTGGTGGACAGCAGGTTGCCCTTGGTTGGGACGATTTGTGCCATCGAGGCTCACCTCCTTACTTGCCGTTGCTTTCAGCGTCGGCTTCCGGTGCAGAACTCACCGCAGCAGCAACCTTGGCCTTTTCATAATACTTATCCAGAATCTCGTCGTCCACACGGTCAAGCTCTTCTCTGGGCAAAGAGGTCAGCAGCTTCCAGCCCAAATCCAAACTTTCTTCGATGGTACGGTTTTCATTGGGACCCTGGTTCAGGAACAGGGATTCAAACTGCTTACCGAATTCCATATACTTTTTGTCAGTAGGGGAAAGTTCTTCTTCACCGATAACCGAAGCCAGAGAACGGGAGTCCATGACGTGTGCATATGCAGCGAACAGCTGGTTTGCCAAAGCGGAATGGTCTTCCCGGGTGAATCCTGCGCCGATGCCGTCCTTCATCAAACGGGACAGAGAAGGCAGAACAGAAACAGGAGGGTAAATTCCGCTGCCGGCAAGACTGCGGTCCAATACAATCTGGCCCTCGGTAATATAACCGGTCAGGTCAGGTACGGGGTGCGTCACGTCGTCGTTGGGCATGGTCAAAATCGGAATCTGCGTCACGCTGCCCTTTTTGCCGCGAACCATGCCGGCGCGTTCATACAGGGAAGCCAAGTCAGAATACAGATAGCCGGGATAGCCTTTTCTACCGGGAATTTCGCCCTTGGAGGAGCTGAATTCACGCAGGGCTTCTGCATAGGAAGTCATATCGGTCATAATGACCAACACATGCATATCCAGCTCAAATGCCAGATATTCCGCAGCGGTCAATGCGCAGCGGGGGGTCAGGGTACGCTCGATGATGGGGTCGTTAGCCAAGTTCAGGAACATAACAACCTTGGAAAGTACGCCGGACTCATCAAAGGATTGCTTAAAGTACTCTGCCACATCGTTTTTAACGCCCATTGCGGCAAAAACAATAGCAAAGTTATCACCGGTAGCATCCTTAATTTTTGCCTGACGGGCAATCTGGACAGCCAGCTCGTTATGGTTCATACCGGAACCGGAGAAAATCGGGAGCTTCTGGCCGCGAATCAAAGTCATCAGCACATCAATGGAAGAGATACCGGTATTGATGTAGTTTTTGGGGTAAATACGGGAAACCGGGTTCATAGGCGTACCGTTAATATTAGCACGCTTTACAGGGAAAATATCTCCCAGCCCATCAATGGGGCGTCCTGCACCGTCGAATACACGGCCCAAGATTTCGGGGGAAAGGGGCAGCTCCATCGGCCGTCCCATCAGGCGGGTACGGGTATTGTCCAAGGAAATCCCGCGGGTGCCCTGGAACACCTGTACCACTACACGGTTCCCTTCGATTTGCACCACACGCCCCTGGCGAAGGGCGCCGTTATCCAGCCGAATGGTAACAACCTCTTCATAAGAGGCGCCTTCTACATCATCCAGCACAATCAGGGAACCATTGATTTCTTTTACGCCAACATAATCAAGAATCATGATATACCGCCATTTCTCCGTGCGACATTCAAAATTGCGAAGCCTGCGCAGATGTTCTCGCACGGGAAACACCTGCTGCAACCGGCACTTGACAATTAAGAGTTCAGGATGCCGGCCATTTTTTCGTCGATTTCTTTCATATAGTCGTCGAACATATCCAGACGGTTATTGGGGATGTCATACTTCATTTTGACCAGCTTATCAAAGAGGCCGGTTTCCAAAATGGAAGAAATCGGGACAGAAGCAGCCACGAGCTGACGTGCCTTCTGATAGAGGTGCAGGATTACCTGCATCATAAGCTTCTGCTTTTCCAGCGGTACAAAAGTATCGTCAGCATGGAAAGCATTCTGCTGCAAGAAGCCAACGCGAACCACACGAGCCGTCTCAATTACCAGTTTCTGGTCGTCGGGCAGCACGTCAGAACCAATCAGCTTTACAATTTCCATCAGCTGGTTTTCTTCCTGAAGCAGACGGTTAATTCCCTTGCGGTACTTGACAAAGTCTTCGCCGACATTTTTCTTGTACCAGGGGTCAAGGTCGGTAAAATATTCGCTGTAGCTGGAAGTCCAGTTAATAGCCGGATAGTGACGGGCATAAGCCAAAGATTTATCCAGAGCCCAGAAGCAGCGGGTAAAACGCTTGGTGTTCTGGGTAACAGGCTCGGAGAAGTCGGAGCCTTGCGGCGATACGGCGCCGATAATGGTAACGGAGCCGCTGGTACCGTTCAGGTTATCTACCATACCGGCACGTTCGTAGAACTCCGACAGACGGGAAGGCAGATAAGCCGGGAAACCTTCCTCAGCGGGCATCTCTTCCAGACGTCCGGAAATCTCACGCAGAGCCTCAGCCCAACGGGAAGTGGAGTCGGCCATAATAGCCACATGATAGCCCATATCGCGATAATATTCCGCCAGGGTAATGCCGGTATAGATGGAAGCCTCACGGGCAGCCACAGGCATGTTGGAGGTGTTGGCGATCAGGGTTGTACGGTCTGTCATAGGACGGCCGCTTTTGGGGTCAATCAGTTCGCTGAATTCATCCAGTACCTGGGACATCTCGTTGCCACGTTCACCGCAGCCTACATAGATGATGATGTCAGCGTCACACCATTTTGCCAGCTGATGCTGTGTCATGGTTTTGCCGGTACCGAAACCGCCAGGGATAGCAGCTGTACCGCCTTTGGCGATGGGGAAGAGGGTATCAATCACACGCTCACCGGTAATCAGCGGCACCGAAGGGGAAAGCCGCTTTGTCACCGGGCGAGGAGTACGAATAGGCCACCGCTGGCACAGGGAGAGCTTATGCTCCACACCCTTTTTATCGCGGAGCACCACGATGGTGTCATTGACCCGATACTGGCCGTTTTTCACAACGGAAACCACCTCACCGGAGAGGGTGGGGGGAATCATGCATTTGTGCTTGATAATGGGCGTTTCGGGGCATTCGGCATAAAAATCGCCGCCGCTGAGAATATCGCCCACTTTTGCTGTAACGGTAACGTCCCACAGCTTTTCCGTATCCAAAGAGGATACGCTGCTGCCACGGTTGATAAAGGAGCCGCTTTCTTCTGCGATTGCCTTCAGAGGACGCTCGATACCGTCAAAAATATTATCGAGGATACCAGGGCCAAGCGTTACGTTCATAGGGCTTCCGGTGCCAACCACAGGTTCGCCGGGCTGCAGGCCGGTTGTTTCCTCATACACCTGGATGGTGGTAAACTCGCTGTTGATGCCGATGATTTCGCCTACCAGCCGTTCGTTACCCACGAACACCATCTCCATCATGGAGAAACTGCGGGTATCTTTAACGGTAACCACCGGGCCGTTTATTCCAAAGATTACGTCTTTCTTTTCCATGTTGAAAGTACCACGCCTTTCTGTGCGCCTTCTCTATCATCAGAAGACGCGCGAATTCGCACCGCTGACAAATCAGCGGGTATTACCGGACCTGCAGGCCGGAAGTTTCTTCAAACCATTCCTGCTGGTTTTCCAGCAGCGCGTCCAGCGTCATATCGGCCACCAAACCCATGGTCAGGTTTTGGGCACGGATACCGCCCAGCTGAATTTCCTGATCGCCTTCTACCTGGCACTGGGTGCCAAAAGAGCGAATCAAGGCATCTTTCATAGCCGTATCCTCGGGCCGTACATACAAAACAGTTCCCGGAGCCGTAAACACACCGGCCAACTGACGGCAATGGCTATCCATCCAGCCGGCATACTTGGAACTCTTTGTAAACTCCCGCAGCTTATCTGCTGCCTGGGCAAAAATCTTATCCATGATTTCCCGGCGCTTTTCCAAAAGCTCACGGCGTTTGTCCATCTCCCGATGCGCCATCTCCTTCGTGATATTGCTGCGCATCTGTGCCATTTCTTTCTGAATCAACTGATAAGCTTCCAAAAGGACTTCATCCTCAGCTTCATTCAGTTCTTTCTCCTTAAATTTTGCAACTTCTTCCTCTATTTTTCGGCGCTGTTCCTCCGCATAATGGTGGATGGCCTGATTAAATTTACTCAGTTTTTCTTCATTGGTTGCCATATGGAATTCCTCCGTTCTGCCGGCTTAAATTTTTACGCCGATGGCTTCCCGCACATAGCGTGTAATGGAATCCTTAGTACGTCCGTTTCCATGACGGTCCGGGATTTCCACAATCAAGGGCCGTTTCCGGTTCAGCTTAAAGTCATAAACCAGATCGGGACAAAGGGTCAGCAGCCGCTCGGTAATCAATACCACGGCCACATCCTCCATATCCATGGCTTTGGTAAGCTCTCTGCGGACCTCATCGGCTTCATGCACCACAACGCCTTCAATACCAGCAAGCCTCATACCCACCTGGGTATCCACGTTGTCGCTGATTAAGTAAAAGCGCATGAAATCACCTGCTTTCAAAAAGATAAGGGGCCCGTTGCAAAACCAGAAAATGGTTTGCAGCGGACCCTTTCTAAAAGGCTTTCGTTTCCCGCTTTGTGGAAAGTCTGCGGCGTTTCAGCCCCAGAACCAGCCTTTTCGGGCCGGGCCCGTAACAGCCTGCTGCCGGATTAGAACTTCTGCAGAATCAGGATGGAGATCAGCAGGCCATACAGTGCAATGCCTTCGCCCAGTGCCACAAAGATGATAGCCTTACCAAAGGCCTTGGGATCTTCGGAGGTTGCACCAATAGCAGCAGGAGCAGCAGCAGCAACAGCAATACCGCCGCCAACACCAGCAATACCAACAGACAGAGCAGCAGCGATCATGCCCAGACCGGCAGTCATGTCGGGAGCAGCAGCTGCGGCAGCAGCAGTAGCCGTAGCGGTATCAGTACCGGCAGCGGAAGCGATCATAGGAGCAGCAAACAAAACCAGGCAAACAATGGCAAAGGAAGCCAACTGACGGACAAATGCACGAGAGGGCTTTGCGCCGCGCTTTACGGAACGATTTGCAAACCAAACAGATACCACCAGGAACAGGACCGGCAGAACCATCATCAACACAGTAGTCATAACAAAATACCTCCAGTTGTCAGAAGTGGGATTATATGTACCTGCACAGAAAATCAGGACTCTCTGTGCACGGTCACCGGGACAAAGGGACGGCCATCGCCGTCAAAGAAGCGGCTGAACATCTCGTAGAATTCAAGACGCAGCACCTGAATGCCAACCAGCAGACCTTCCAGACCCATAATAAAGGCATTGCCGACAATCACAATCAGCACATAGCCAATACCGCTGGACATTTCGGCCAATGTGAACACCACAATCATCATGCCTGCATGAACCAGAACGAAAGCTCCGACACGCAGGAAAGAGATGGTGTTGCTGGCATAGCTTAGCAGAAATTCAAATACTTCAAAGAAGTTCTGCATGATAAATTCGCCCCATTTTTCGGGCAGCGGGTGTTCCTTATGCTCCACAAAGTCTCCGAGAACCTCCCGGAAAAAGATGACCAGCAGAGGCAGGATAATCAGACACACGGCATACGGCAGGGTTACAATGGTTTTCCCGGTAATCAGCTGCAAGCCAAAACCCAAAACCAGTGCGCTGTAAAATACAAAACCGGCCACACCGTTAGGCCCAAACAGGCCATCCTGATAACGGTGCCGTTTGAGGCAGGAATAGATGTTGATAAGAATTGCAATCATTACCAGCACCACGCCCAAACCAACGGCGGAATAGATAATCATATTAGTAGTTGCGGGCTCCATCACGTCTATGGGTTTTTCTTCCAGGCCGAACAGAGCGTGATACAGCGGATCCAGGGCATTTTCAAATCCAAACACCGAGCCAAATATCAAGCCGAATATGGCCGAAGAAATTCCACACGGGATCAGGATTTTGCCCAGCGCCATTTTCTTAAAGCGCCACATTAAATAGCCTACAATGGAAACGCAGATTCCCTGGCCCAAATCGCCGAACATTATGCCAAACAACAGAATATAAGTCATAGCGACAAAGGCGGTGGGATCAACCTCGTCATAGGCTGGCAGGCCATACAAATCCACAAAGAATTCGAAAGGCCGGAAAGGCTTTTTGTTTTTGAGCTTGACAGGCGGCGAGTGAATTAACTCGTTTTCGGCAGCTTCAAAAGTATATTCCACAGAATCCAATTTATCAAGGACTTCCCGGAATTTCCCTTCGCTGTCTGCCGGAACCCAACCGGTCAGCACAAAGTTTTCATGATATCGTGCCGCATAACGCCGGATGCTGAAGTATGTGGATTTTTCTGTCAGCCAAGAGAAAATACGGCAGCAGGTATCATATTCCTTTTTCCAGTATTTCTCAGCCCGTTCATCCAGCTGTTGAATAAAATCCAATTGCTTTTGCAGCTCTTTTCGGATGGTTTCCAAAGCCGTTTCCGGTGTACCGCTCATTTCGGTCAGCCGGACGCGCTCGAAAAACAAGCTGGAAAAAATACGATCAACCTCATGCGCCTGTTCAATCGGCGTAAAATAGACGCCCCAATAATACAGGGAGTCGCTGGAGCCGGGAAAAAAGATCACATAAGGATTTTCGGTAAAGGAATTCAATTTTTCAAAGCTTTCTTTTGGCAGGCATCCAAACCGGGCCTTGATATAATCACAGGCGTGAATTTCATCCAGATTTAGATTCATCCCCACAAAGTGGCTGATTTTTGCAATGGACTGATTCAGTTGGGCCACTTTTTGCTGGGCATCCTGCCGCTGCTGCTGCAAATCATGCAGAAACGCGGAGAACGAAAGGGCATATTCCCTTGCGCCCTCCAAATCCCCGGTATAAGCGGAAGATTCATCCGAGAGAAAAACTGGCTTTTTCCGAATACATTGTGCAGCTTCTGTAAGAGTCTGCAAAGGCCCTGCATAAGGATTTTCCTCTGTCAAAGGGGAGAAGCCAGAAGTATCGGAATAAAAAGCAAGGGAGTTATCAGGATGAAACATACCGGAGCGGCCACAGGCGGCAGCCACATTATCCAATTCGGACATCCGGCCAATCATACTGATGACTTTGATTTTCATTACAGCCAATAGAACTCACCCCTTTCACGGAAAATTGATAATCGTCAACAGACTGGCAATCTCATCGCTGGGGACCTGATAACGAATTCCTTCAATAATATTGGTAATGTCGTGAAGTTCAATCCGCATAAGGAATATATAGGAAAGCATTACCACAGAAGGATGGGTGGAAAAACGGATTTTTCGACGGCTTACGGCATATTGTACCTGCGTGGAAAGAAGGTCGTGAGAAGGGTCAAGCAGACGAATCTTTTTTCCCAAAGAAGTTTTCTCCAGTACTTCCCGCATTTGCTGAGGGGTGTCAGCCTCCAGCAAAGCATCAATATGACGCTGCTGCAAAGTACCAAAGGGAAGCAGGCTGCTGCGGATAAAATCCGGACCGGAGTGATAATTGAATTTTAATCGGGCAATGGCCGTGTAATTTTCAATATCAGCATACACATTAAAGAGCTCCTCCAGTTGGCTGCGGGTTTCCCCATGGGTTTTTTCGCGAATAATGGAGAAGCACAGAGTGTACAAATACCGGTACAGACTGTTTTCGATACCAAAATAATCCAGAGGCTGACCCGGTACAGGGCGAAAACGCTCCAGAATTTTTTGATAGGGAGTGTGGGATAGTGCCAGCAAAAGGTCGTCGAAATTTTTGATACGTCCCAGGGCCAGCAAATCAATATGCGTATGCTTATTCAAAAAAGCAGGCATAGCGTAGAGATATTCTTCCGGAGAACCAGCCATTAAATGCATAACGCTGTGCATAATCTGCTCAATTTCTGCTCTTTGGAGGATGTACTTTGCAAAATGCTCTCCTACAGAAATTTCATACCGGCACAGGGAAGCACTTTCTTCAAAAATTCTTTGCCGAATCAGTGTTTCCAGCTGCCCACGGTGGATGTCAGACTCATTGATTCCGGATAAAACCTGACTATAAGCCGTATGACTTTTTAAATAAGCAGTAAGTTCGCTTACCGAATGGCAGGCAAGCATTTCTTTGTAGTTTTGCACAGTCAGCCTTCGGCCATACATAGCTCGGGCTTTTGCCAAAACCACATTGGAAGATAAACCGGAAAGCATACGATCACGCTCCAATCACACGTGATACCAGCTCCTGCACCCATTGGTCAGAATTTTTCCGGTAAGATTCATCCAGCTGCCGGGAAAGCGCTTCATATTTTTCAGCCGTCTGCTGCCATTGCTCTTCCGCGGCAGCGCGCTCCTTGGGCTCGTTAAGGGCAATACGCCTTCGTGCGCGTTCCAGATAACTGGCACGGATATCTTCGCGCTTTTTGGCGATGTCCTTTTCGGTCTGGACCTTTTCAAGCTGGGCGGCGTCCGTGATTTCACGGGCCTTCCGATCCATGTCAACAATTTGCTTTACCATGTTTTGCATGATGGAAGCCTCCTTCCTGAATGGAACCGAACAAAATCGAGAAATCTGCAGGGCAATCAAGGTTTGACAGGACAGCAGAAACTAAAAATTCTGTTCGTTATTCATTATTATAGGACGCAATTTTTCAGACTTCAAGAGATAAACAGGGCAAGAGGTTCTAAAAAATTCGTCCAAAATTATGCAACAACCACAAAATAGTGGCGAAACTTCACATTTAGACAACAAATCCCTGTAATGACAAGGGATGTGTCAAAAAGCCCGGAAAAACGGACAGGATGACACATGAGTTTAGCGAAAAAAATAGTTGCTATCAGGGGGAAAATGTGGTATCATATTAAGGCATTTGGATACCGTTGGTCCTGATTCAGCTTTGCTGAAGGCTGCCAATGGGGTTCAATGCCCGGGAATTTCCCGCGACATTGAAGCGGACAGTCCTCTGTACGGTGTATATATACTATATATACTATATTATATTATAGCCGTTCACGAATGTCTGAAAAGTAACAGGAGGATTTACAAATGGATGCACTGAAACTGATTGCAGCGGATTCTGTCAAAGAGAACCTGCCTTCCTTCGAGATTGGCGATACCGTCCGGGTAAGCGTTAACATTCGTGAAGGCGACAGAGAGAGAATCCAGATGTTCGAAGGCACTGTGATTGCCCGCAAAGGCAGCGGTGTGGCTGAGACCTTTACGGTTCGCCGCGTTTCCTATGGTGTTGGCGTGGAGAGAGTTTTCCCTGTCCATTCCCCCAACGTAAAGGATGTTGCTGTCGTCCGCAGAGGCCGCGTTCGCAGAGCCAAGCTGTATTATCTGCGTGACCGCGTTGGTAAGGCTGCCAAGGTTAAGGAACAGCTCAGATAATTCATTTCGAACAGAAAGGGACAAGAAGATTGTCCCTTTTTTGCTTTTTGAAAATAATTATAACTTGAAAAGCAATGCAGCAGGTACTATGATAATCCGTGAAGGAGCGGTTATGATATGGCAAATGTAAACTATGGCAAATATAAAACAGGTTACGACCGCTATTCATCCTCGAAACAGTCTCAAACCGTCCAGAGCTGTTATGAATGGATTGAAGAAATTCTGGCAGCCGTTGTCGTAGTGGTGTTGATTTTCACGTTTCTGTTTCGAGTGGTAACCGTAAGCGGCACTTCCATGTATCCCAATTATCATGATGGCGACCGTTTGGTGGTAACCAATACATTTGGCCAGCCTCTGGAACAAGGGGACGTGGTGGTTGTGGTCAATGTACTGGATGAACCGATTATTAAGCGAGTCATTGCTACCGAAGGCCAGGAAGTTAATATCGATTTTAACACAGGCACCGTGTATATTGACGGACAGGCGCTGGATGAAAGTCAGTTTGGTTTGAAAAACGGGATTACTGTAGAAACGGGGGCTATGTTGGAGCGCACCCAGTTCCCCACTACCGTTCCAGAAGGGCATATTTTCGTGTTGGGAGATAATCGGCCGGTGTCCGAGGACAGCCGTTATACAGCTGTCGGAATGGTGGATGTGCGGAATGTGTTGGGAAAAGCAGAATTTAGGCTGTTTCCCTTTGACAGATTCGGGACGGTAGAATAAACGGCCTGAAATTTGCCGGATCATTTTCGAAAGGAAAACAGTTATGAGTGAAGCACAAACTATACAGTGGTTCCCGGGACATATGACCCGGACGAAACGTCAAATTGAAAAAAGCCTGAAAATGGTGGATATCGTGGCGGAGATTTTGGATGCCCGTATACCGGTAAGCAGCCGTAACCCGATTTTGGGTAAGCTGATTGGAAATAAACCCCGGTTGATTCTGATGAATAAAAGCGATATGGCCGACAGTGCCGCAACTGCCCGCTGGATTGCCTATTATAAGGAAAAGGGCATCAAAGCCATTGCATTGGACTGCCGTACCGGAAAAGGCGTTAACAATTTTATGCCTGCTATCCGGGAAGTTTTACAGGAACAGATTGCCCGCTGGGAAGCTAAAGGCATGACAGGCCGTCCCATCCGCGTGATGGTGGTGGGCATTCCCAATGTGGGAAAATCTTCGCTGATTAACAAAATGTGCCGTGGCGGAAACGCTGGCAAGGCAGATGTACAGGACCGTCCCGGCGTTACCCGGCAAAACCGGTGGTTTACCATTGGGAAAGGGTTTGAACTGCTGGACACTCCCGGTGTGCTGTGGCCCAAATTTGATGACCCGATTGTGGGGGAACGGCTGGCTTTTACCGGTGCGGTTAAGGATGACGTGGTAGATGTGGAGGGGCTGGCTTCCCGTTTGCTGGAAGTCTTGCGCGACACCTATCCGCAGGCCATGATAGCCCGTTATAAGCTGGAAGGCATTGGTATTTCCCAGATGCAGGGGTATGAGCTGCTGGAATTGGTGGGCAGAAAGCGTGGCTTTTTGATTTCCGGCGGAGAAATCAACACTGAGCGCGCCGCCATTACAGTGTTGGACGAGTTCCGCAGTGGTAAGCTGGGCAAAATCACACTGGAACAGCCGTAAAGGCGATTGACGGATTATTGACAAAACGGAGGCAAAACCGCAAAGGTTTTGCCTTTTGCTTTATGGAGGATATTTTTATGGTGGATTATGAGTACGAGCGAAAGGCTGAGGAGCAGGGATATACCGCTGTCTGTGGGATTGACGAAGCAGGGCGCGGACCGCTGGCTGGGCCAGTTTATGCGGCTGCTGTGATTTTGCCGGATGGATTGGAGATTCCCGGGCTGAACGATTCCAAAAAGCTGACGGAAAAAAAGCGGGAAGCCCTCTTTGACGAAATCTGCGAAAAAGCCATTGCCTATGGAATTGGCAGGGCTTCCGAGCAGGAAATTGATGAAATCAACATTTTGCAGGCGACCTATTTGGCCATGTGCCGTGCCGTGGAAAATTTGTCCAGACCGGCTGATTACGCGCTGGTAGACGGCAACCGGATGCCTCCATTGTCCATTCCCGGGGAAACGGTGGTGAAAGGGGATGCCAAAAGCGCCAGCATCGCCGCTGCATCCATTCTGGCAAAGGTCAGCCGTGACCGGGTGATGAAGATGATGGATGAAGTCTATCCCCAGTACCAATTTGCCAAGCATAAAGGCTACGGTACCAAGCTCCACACGGAAATGATCTGTACATATGGCCCATGTCCCATTCATCGAAAAACCTTCCTCACCAAAATTTTGGGAAAAAGCCATGAATAACGCTTCCAGAACCGGTGCAGCGGGGGAAGAGTTCACGGCTGACCGGCTGAATCAAAGGGGATACCGAATTGTGGCCCGGAATTATCACACCCGATATGGAGAGCTGGACATTATCGCCGCCAGTCAAAAATATATTGTCTTTGTGGAAGTGAAAACCCGCCTGCCCAGTGCAGTTTCTGAGCCGGAAACATTTGTCACCTCTTCCAAACAGAAAAAGCTGGTGAAAGCGGCTCTGTTGTATCTGCAAAAGTTTCCCACCAATTTGCAGCCCCGATTTGATGTGGCGGGCGTAACGATGGATCATTCCGGGTGTGTCACGGGTTTTCACTATCTTGCCAATGCGTTTGGAGGAAAGGAGTTGTTTTGATGCGTTATTTTGACTTGCATTGTGATACCATGGGAGAGTGTTCCCTGAGAGACATACCGCTGCGAAATAATCAGACCCTACAGCTTTCGCTGGAGCGGGGAAGGGATTTTTCTTCCTGGTTTCAGTGTTTTGCCGCTTGGATTCCCGATGATGCTGTCAGCCCACTGGCTTATTTTCGCAGAGTGGCGAAGCGGCTGGAATGGGAGCTGAAACAAAATTCTGATTGGATGATGCAGTGCCGCACCGTCGAAGACATGCGACAGGCCGTGCAGGAGAAAAAGTGCGGGGCTATTTTTACGGTGGAAGGGGGTTCTGTACTGGAAGGCCGGCTTGAGGTGCTGGAAGAACTGGCGAGTTGGGGGGTAAAAGTGATGACCCTCACCTGGAATGCTGCGAACCAGATTGGCGGCGGCGCCCAAGAGCCCGGGGGCCTGACGAAATTCGGGCGGGAAGTGCTGGAAGAGATGGAACGCCTTCACATCATCCCCGATGTGTCACATGCCAGTGAGCCGCTGTTTTGGGATACACTGGAAAACACAAAGGGGCCGGTAATTGCCACCCATTCGGATGCCCGCTCTTTGTGCAGGCACCCAAGAAACCTGACAGACGAGCAGTTTCTGGCTATCAAAGAGCGCGGCGGGCTGGTTGGTTTGAATTTTTATCCCAGCTTTCTTGCAGATTCCGGAAAAGCCAAGGCGATGGATATTCTTCGACATGCAGAGCATTTTCTGGCTTTGGGCGGAGAAAATGTTCTTGCCATGGGAAGCGATTTTGACGGAGCCGACATGCCTTCCGGCATAACGGGAATTGAGTCTATGGAGTATTTGGCGGAGCTTTTCGCCCGGAATGGGTATGCAGATGAGTTGATTGATCGGATTTTTTACCAAAATTCATTCCGGTTTTTCGAAAAATATATGTGGGATATGGTGAAATCTGCTGCTCCCTTTGACAAGCCGAACAATCTATAATACAATGAAACACAAAGGTTTAAATTCCTTTGAAAGGGGAATGCAGTTTGAAGTATACATGCACAAGAAACCGTGCGGAATCTGTTGAAGCCGCACAGGCCATCGCACAGGGCATTTCGGCTTCCGGCGGTCTGTTTGTCCCGGAAGAAATGCCCCAAATCTCCTATGCGGAGCTCTGCACCATGCAGACCATGAATTATACCGAGCTTGCCCAGCATATCTTGGCAAAATTCCTCACTGACTTTACGGCAGAGGAGATTCGCGAGTGTGCCCAGGCAGCTTATCGTGCCGATAAATTTTCCGGCGGCCATCCGGCTCCGGTGGTGATGCTCCAAAATGGGGATATCACCCAGTATGCCATGGAGCTGTGGCACGGCCCCACCTGCGCCTTTAAGGATATGGCGCTGCAAATCCTGCCCCATCTGCTGGTAAAATCTCTGGCAAAAACTACCCCCGGCAAAACAGCCGTTATTTTGGTGGCAACCTCCGGCGATACCGGCAAGGCCGCACTGGAAGGCTTTAAAGATGTAGAGGGTACCCGGGTGCTGGTGTTCTATCCCCAGAACGGCGTGAGTCCTATGCAGAAGCGTCAAATGGTCACTCAGGAAGGCAGCAATGTGGGCGTTTGTGCTATTGAAGGCAACTTTGACGATGCCCAGACTGCCGTAAAAGGGATTTTTACCGATTCGATTATGCAGCAGACCCTGGCACAGCATAATATGATGTTTTCCAGCGCTAACTCCATCAACTGGGGCCGTCTGCTGCCGCAGATTATTTATTATTTCTCTGCTTACTGCCAGCTGATGAACAGCGGCGAAATCGATTATGAGGGCGAGAAGGTCAATTTTGTGGTTCCCACCGGTAATTTTGGCGATATCCTGGCCGCTTACTATGCTATGCAGATGGGTTTGCCTGTGGGGCATTTGATTTGCGCTTCCAATGAAAACAATGTGCTCACCGATTTTATCCGTACTGGCACTTATGACCGCCGCCGCCCCTTCCACACGACGATTTCCCCGTCTATGGATATTCTGGTGTCCAGCAACTTGGAGCGCCTGCTGTTCCATATGACTGACGGAAACGCGGAGAAGGTTGCTGGCTGGATGCGTCAGCTGAATGAGACAGGTTCCTATACGGTGGATGCTGAGACATTGGCACGGATTCAGGCGGTTTTCCACGCAGGCTTCTGTGACGATGCTTCCACGAAGCTGGCTATCCGCAACATGAAGGAGACCGAGAATTATCTGTGCGACCCTCATTCTGCTGTTGCCTTTGAGGTGTATCATCAGTATGTGGCAGAAACCGGCGATAAAGAGACGTCTACCGTGGTGGTTTCCACTGCTAGCCCTTATAAGTTTGCCGCCAGCGTACTGGAGGCTTTGGGCAGTGAATTGTATGCCCAGGACGGCGTGAACGATGAATTTGAGCAGGTGTATCAGTTGTCTGTCTTGACCGGTGTGGAAGTCCCGCAGCCTATCCAGGCTTTGGCCGGAAAGCCTGTGCGCTTTGAAGATGTCTCTTCGGTTGCCGATATGCGGCAGGCGGTGCTGCGTTTGGCGGGGCTGTCCTGATGTCGCTGTTCTGCATTGCCGACCTGCACCTGTCCTTTAATGCGGACAAGTCTATGGAGGTGTTCCGCGGGTGGGAACGGTATACCCAGCGGCTGGCAGAAAACTGGAAAGCTATTGTTTCGCCAGAGGATACGGTGGTGCTGGCCGGAGATATTTCCTGGGCGATGAAGCTGGAGGATGCAAAGCAGGATTTTGAATATTTGCATTCCCTGCCAGGAAGAAAGCTGATTTTGAAGGGAAACCATGATTACTGGTGGTCTACCCGTGCTAAGATAGAGAATTTTTGGAGTGCCTGCGGGTTTGACGACCTGGCACTGGTGCATAACAGCGCCTGTCCGGTGGGGGAGGTGGCTGTCTGTGGTACCCGTGGATGGCTGTATAATTCCGAAACGCCGGAGGACCAGAAAATCGTCGCCCGGGAGGCTGGAAGGCTGAATGCTTCACTGGATGAGGCGGAAAAGCTGGGACTGCGCCCAGTGGTATTTTTGCATTATCCGCCGGTGTATGACAATATGGAATGTCGGGGAATTCTGGACGTGTTAGTACAGCGCGGTGTAAAGGAGTGCTATTTTGGCCATGTCCATGGAACACAGGCGGCCCGGAAAGCACCGATTGGGGAATATCACGGCGTAAAAATGCACTTGATTTCAGCTGATTATGTAAAGTTTGTGCCAACATTGGTGCGCTGATAAGTCCCCCAAAACAGGATGACGGAAATGAATGAAAATCTGTCTGCCATGTATTTTTGACTGCTAAAAAACCAATTTTTTTGAAAAAAGCCCGTTTTTAGAGGAAAATTTAAAAATTATTTCAGGTTTTGTCTGGAATATTTCGAAAGCCTGTGCTATAATAACCAAGATAATTTGCAATATTTTGCAGGAGGAAGATAAACAATGAGTCTGAAATCATCCAATAAGGTTGATACCAACCGCTACGAGCTGACCATCAATGTCCCTGCTGACGAGTTTGAAGCTGCGGTTGAAAAGGTATTTAAGAGAGAAAGCAAGAAAATCACGATCCCGGGCTTCCGTAAGGGCAAGGCCCCCCGTGCTTTTGTTGAGAAATATTACGGTGAGCAGGTGTTCTATGAGGACGCCATCAACTTGGTGTACCCTTCCGCTTTGGAGAGCGCTGTGGAAGAGGCCGGCCTGAAACTGATTGAGGACCATATCGGTTTTGATCTGCTGGAATCCGGCAAGGGCAAGGACCTGCTGTTCAAGGTAACAGTTACCACTTATCCCGAGGTTACCATCGAGGGCTATAAGGGTATTGAGATCGTGAAAAAGCCGGTTGAAGTTACCGAAGAAGATATCGATGCTGAGCTGGTAAAGGTACAGGATCGCAACTCCCGCATGGTAACAGTGGAAGACCGTGCTGCACAGAATGGCGATACGGTTGAAATCGACTTTGAAGGCTTTGTAGACGGTGTTGCTTTTGAGGGCGGCAAGGCTGAAAACTTTAACCTGACTTTGGGTTCCGGCCAGTTTATCCCCGGCTTCGAGGATCAGGTTGTCGGCCACAACACCGGCGATGAGTTCGACGTAAACGTAACCTTCCCTGAGGATTACCACGCTGAAGAGCTGAAGGGCAAGGCTGCTGTATTTAAGATTAAGCTGCATGAAATCAAGGCAAAGGAACTGCCGGAGATTGATGACGACTTTATTAAGGATATCAGCGAATTTGATACTGTTGAGGCTTACCGTGCTGATGTGAGAGAGAAGCTGACCGCTGCTCGCCAGAAGCAGGCCGACAATGACGCTGACAATCAGCTGATTGACGCACTGATTGAGAAGCTGCAGGGCGAAATTCCCGAGGCTATGTATCAGAACCGCATTAACGACGATATTCGTGAGTTCAGCTATCGTCTCCAGTCTCAGGGATTGGATCTGAAGACTTACATGCAGTATACCGGTATGGACGAGAAGAGCATTCGCGATTCCTTCAAGCCCCAGGCTGAGCGTCAGGTAAAGGTTCGTCTGGCTCTGGAAAAGATTGCCGAGCTGGAGAACATTGTACCTACCGAGGAAGAAATCGAGGCCGAGTATACCAAGATTGCCGACGCCTATCAGATGGATGTGGAGAAGGTTAAGGGCTTTATCGCTGTCAGCGACCTGTCTCTGGACATTGCTGTTGAGAAGGCTATGGGTATCGTGCGCGATAACGCTGTAATTAAGACGGAGGAATAATCCGCCGGCTGCCGGATGGCAGTGTAAAAATGTAGATGAGACGGGTATAATACTGCCAGAGTTTGGAAAACTGGACATAGTGCGGTAAAAAGTCCCGTCAGATTTTGCCCGCCGTCAAAAGAAATTGATGGCGGGCAAAAACAGATTTCGGAGGTATCTTTCTAAGGAAGGAAGAATACATTCTTCCGGGAGCCTTTTGAATTCTGTTTGGAAAAAGGGTGCAGAAAGGAGCTTTACGGATGAGCAATTTAGTCCCCTATGTAATCGAGCAAACCAGCCGTGGAGAGCGTTCGTATGATATTTATTCCCGTCTGCTGAATGACCGCATTATCATGCTGACGGATGAAGTGAACAATGTAACGGCCAGCCTGGTGGTAGCACAGCTTTTATATCTGGAAGGCCAGGACCCGGAAAAGGACATCAGCTTGTATATCAACAGCCCCGGCGGCTCTGTAACCGACGGCCTGTCCATTTATGATACCATGCAGTATATTAAGTGCGATGTATCCACCATTTGCATGGGTATGGCGGCCAGTATGGGTGCGTTCCTTCTGGCAGCAGGCACCAAAGGCAAACGGTTCGCTCTGCCCAACAGCGATATTATGATTCATCAGCCCAGCGGCGGTGCAAAGGGCCAGGCAACGGATATCCGTATTCATGCCGACCATATTATTGCTACCAAAAAACGGCTGAATCAGATTCTGGCAGAAAAAACCGGCCAGCCTCTGGAAATTGTGGAGCGCGATACCGAGCGCGACAACTTCATGACCGCCCAGCAGGCTATGGAGTATGGCATTATTGATAAGGTGATTTATACAAGATAATTTTGGGATTGGTGATGAAATGGCAAACAACGATGAGACACAAGACAGAGAGATTTGCTGTTCCTTTTGCGGGAAACCGCAAAGCCAGGCGCGGCGTCTGATTGCCGGAAACGGCGTGTATATCTGCGACTCCTGTGTTGAACTGTGCAACTCCATTTTGGATGAGGAAAAGCGGCATTTGGCGCCTGCCGGGCAGGCTGCAGCCTCTGCTGCGATGGTGCTTCCCAAACCTCGGGAAATCAAGGAGATGCTGGACGAGTATGTGATTGGGCAGGACCGGGCAAAGATAACCCTTTCGGTTGCTGTTTACAACCACTATAAGCGCCTCTATTATGATGCAGAAGGCGTGGATATTAACAAGAGTAATGTATTGCTGCTTGGGCCTACCGGTGTGGGAAAAACCTTTTTGGCACAGACGCTGGCTAAGCTTTTGGATGTGCCTTTTGCCATTGCTGATGCGACAACCCTGACAGAAGCGGGATATGTAGGCGAAGATGTGGAGAATATCCTTCTGCGCTTGATTCAGGCAGCTGATTATGATGTGGAGAGGGCAGAACGGGGCATTATTTACGTGGATGAAATTGATAAAATTGCCCGTAAGTCTGAGAATCCTTCCATCACCCGTGACGTAAGCGGGGAAGGCGTACAGCAGGCTCTGCTGAAAATCCTGGAAGGTACCATTGCCAATGTTCCGCCGCAGGGTGGCCGAAAGCATCCGCAGCAGGAGTTTATCCAAATCAATACGGCCAATATCCTGTTTATTTGCGGCGGCGCTTTTGACGGCTTGGAAAAGGTGGTTTCCAAACGTACCACCTCGTCGTCTTTGGGATTCGGCGCCGAAGTTCACAGCAAAAAGGAAATGGATACAACCACTTGGATGCGGGATGTTATCCCTCACGATTTGGTCAAATTCGGTCTGATTCCGGAATTGGTGGGCCGCCTTCCGGTGATTACTGCACTGGATGGACTGGATAAAGAAGCGCTGGTGCGTATTCTTACCGAACCCAAAAACAGCCTGGTCAGCCAGTATAAAAAGCTGTTCCTGCTGGATAAGGTGGATCTTTCCTTTACACCGGAAGCACTGGAAGCCATTGCGGAAAAAACGCTGGAAAGAAAAACCGGCGCCCGTGGCCTTCGTGCCCTGATGGAAGAGGTGCTGACGGAACTGATGTATAATGTTCCCAGCGACTACACCATTGAACGTGTTGAAATTACGGCGGATACCGTTCGAAACGGAAAACCGCCGGTGATTACGTATAACCCTGACCGCAAGCCGGTAAAGATTAAAATGGCCGGCCCGCAGTCAAACAACGGCCGCAGAAATTCTGCGTCGTAATACGGGAGGCTGCCGCAAACAGGGGTTCCTGCTTTGCGGTAGCCTTTTTCGTACAAGACGGTCGGACTTATGAGTACAGTAAGGCGCCGTGGCCGTTTTTAATCCGTTTGACGGAGAAAGGAAACAACATGAGTACCATGGAGAAAATACAAACGAACACTGCCGGAGGGCAAATGCCTGCCCTGGCTTTGCGGGGGTTGGTTATTTTCCCGGAAATGATGCTTCAGTTCGACGTGGGGCGAAAAAAGTCGATTGCAGCTTTACAGGCAGCGATGGAAAATCAACTGATTTTTCTCGTCGCACAAAAAGACCTGAGCGAAGATGACCCTGCACCGGAAGGGCTGTATGAAGTGGGCGTGGTAGCCCGTATCAAGCAGGTGCTGCGAAATTCGGAAGAGGGGGTCCGGGTTTATGTAGAGGGCCTTCGCAGAGGCAGAATAACCAAAGTTACGCGAAGAGACCCCTATCTGGAAGCCGAAATTGAATCGCTGGAAACGCTGCCCTACCGGGAAAGCGCCCAGTCGGAAGCACTGATTCGCACAGCACAAAATCTGTTTGAAGAATATATCCGCAATTATCGCCATGTGCCCCCGGACATTATTATGGGAGTCATTCAGGAGAAGGACTGCGGACAGCTGGCGGACTTTATCGCCTCCAATATTCCCCTTGATTATGAGCTGAAACAGCAGATTCTTTCTCAGCTGCATCCGGTAAAGCGGCTGAAAGAACTGACTATGATTCTGAAAAAAGAAATTCAGATTATGGCCATCGAGGCGGAAATCAACGATAAGACCAAGGAGCAAATGGACGAAAACCAGCGGATGTACTATCTGCGGGAGCAGATGCGGGTGATTTCGGAAGAGCTTGGGGAGGACGATAACCCTCAGGCAGAGGCCGATGATTTCAGAAGCCGTATTCTTGCCCTGAAATTGCCGGAACTACAGGAAAAAAAGCTTTTAAAAGAATGTGACCGGCTGTTTAAAATGCCGTATGGCTCTCATGAAGCCAGTGTCATTCGGGGCTACCTGGAAACCTGTCTGGAGCTTCCCTGGAACACGCTGAGCCGGGAGCATATTGATATCAACCGGGCTAAGCGGATTTTGGACCGGGATCATTATGGCCTGACCAAGGTGAAGGAACGGATTCTGGAAACCCTTGCTGTGCGCAAGCTGACCAAAGAGGCTACAGGGCAGATTATTTGCTTGGTGGGCCCACCTGGTGTGGGAAAAACCTCCATCGCCAAATCTATCGCCAATGCTATCGGCCGCAAATATGTGCGGGTATCCCTGGGCGGCGTGCGGGATGATTCTGATATTATGGGCCACCGGAAAACGTATATCGGCTCTATGCCGGGCCGGATTATCGCTGCCATTAAGCAGGCTGGCACCCGAAATCCCCTGATTTTGCTGGATGAAATCGATAAGCTGGGAAAAGATTTCCGCGGCGACCCGGCTTCGGCACTGCTGGAAGTACTGGACTCGGAGCAGAATTCGGCTTTCCATGACCACTATATCGATATGCCCTTTGATTTGAGCCAAGTGCTGTTTTTAACAACTGCCAACGATGCATCTACCATTCCAGGGCCGCTCTATGACCGTATGGATGTGATTGAACTTCCCAGCTATACCCATGAAGAAAAGTTCCACATTGCGGTGAAACACCTGATTCCCAAGCAAATCCACAAACATGGGCTGGACACCCGTCGGGTAAAAATCACACAGGCTGCGGTTCATGACCTGATTGACGGTTATACCCGGGAAGCCGGTGTGCGTACCTTGGAACGGACCATTGCCGCTTTGTGCCGGAAGGTTGCCAAGCAGGTAGTGACCTATGAGGGGGAAGAGCCGTTTAAAATTTCCATTACGCCGGACAAGCTGGAAGAATATCTGGGACCCCGCCGGTTTAAGAAAGAAGTCCTTACCCAGACGGATGAAGTGGGCTTGGTAAATGGCCTGGCTTGGACCAGCGTGGGAGGAGAAATGCTTCCTATCGAAGTGGCTGTCATGGACGGAAATGGGAAAATCGAGCTGACCGGCTCTTTGGGTGACGTGATGAAGGAATCTGCCCGGACCGCCATCAGCTGTATCCGGTGCCGTGTGAAGGAATTGGGCATTGCCCCCGACTTCTATCAGAAAAAGGATATCCACATTCACTGCCCGGAAGGGGCCATTCCCAAAGACGGGCCTTCGGCAGGTATTGCCATGGCAACGGCGATTACTTCCGCCCTGACGGGGATTCCGGTAGACCATACAGTGGCTATGACCGGAGAAATTACCTTGCGGGGCCGCGTGCTGCCCATTGGCGGCCTGCGGGAAAAGACCATGGCTGCTTATCGTTCGGGTATCCAAACAGTGCTGTTCCCGGCAGACAATGAGCCGGATTTGGCAGAAGTGGATGATGCTGTGAAAAAGGCCGTCACCTTTAAGCCAGTCAAGCAGATTGAACAGGTGTTGGAAACTGCGCTGACTGCCTGCCCCAAGCTGCCGGTTCCCACGGGGAACGGAAAACCGGAGTCGCCGGAAGGGTTTCCTGCTTCCGAAGCAGGCCATCCTTCTCAGCCTGCACCTATTCCGCAATAAAGGGAGGACACCATGAATTTTCAACAGGTTTCTTTTGAATCCGCTGCCGGAAAGGCTTCCCAGCTTCCCGCCTCTGATGTACCGGAAATTGTGTTTTCTGGGAAATCCAATGTGGGGAAGTCCTCGCTTCTCAACAAGCTGGTAAACCGGAAGGCGCTGGCCCGTGTTAGTGCTACGCCAGGAAAAACTGCGACCATTAACTTTTTTCGGTTGCCGGACTGCCGTCTGGTGGATTTGCCCGGATATGGCTATGCCCGGGTATCCCAGTCGGAGAAAAAGCGGTGGGCTGAACTGGTGGAGGGCTATTTTGCCCAAAAGAGGAATATCCGTCTGGTGATCCAGCTGCTGGATATGCGCCATGCACCGACCGAGGATGACCGGGGAATGGTACAGTTCCTGTTGGACAGCGGGTTGCCTTTCGTGGCGGTTTGTACCAAAGCGGATAAGCTGAATAAAACCCAGCGCACGGCACAGCTGGCCTATTATCAAGAGCTGTTTTCGGAAACGAAAATTACGGTATTGCCCTTTTCCTCTCAGACTGGAGAAGGGGTGGAGCAGCTGCAAAAAATGATTGAGGAAGTATGTTTGCCTTAAAAAAGATATTTTGTGAGATTGCCTTTACTTTTTAACTTTTCTGTGGTAAAATTTTACCAAGTGAAAGTAGGAGGTGCCTTGGGTTCTCTTCAATAATCGGTGATACCAGTATTGAAACTTTATGATCTCCCGGAAAGCGGACAGGTTTTCCGGGGGATTCTTGTTCCCGGTTATTTGTAAGCCAAGCGCACTGGCATGTCTATGATTTTTTATTGTAAAGGGTGATTTTTTTGAATTCAAAGCTGCAGGACCGCAATATGGATTTTCTCTTTCGTTCCATTCTTTCTTTGAAAACGGTAGAAGAATGTTATAATTTTTTTGAAGACCTGTGTACGGTGCCGGAACTGAAAGCCATGTCCCAGCGTCTGGTAGTGGCCCATATGCTCAGTACCAAACGGGTGTACAGTGAAATTGTTGCGGAAACCGGGGCGTCTACGGCTACCATTTCCCGAGTCAATCGTTCCCTGAATTATGGATGCGACGGGTATGAACTGGTATTCAGCCGCCTGGCGGAAGAAGAAGCCGGAGAAGGGGAGAAAAAGGACTGATGGGCGCATATGCATCCTTTGCCCGGTATTATGATGGCTTGACCAAAAACGTGGAGTATACCAAACGTGCGGATTATTTGTGCCGGCTGCTGGAAAAATGGGGGCATGAACCGGGACTGACTCTGGATTTAGCCTGTGGGACAGGAACGCTGACAATAGAGCTTGCCAAGCGAGGGTTTGATATTTACGGCGTGGACGGCTCTATGGAAATGCTTTCGGAAGCCCAGCAGAAAGCGGCTGATGCGGAAATGGAGCTGCTGTTTTTGTGCCAGCAGATGCAGCGGCTGGATTTGTATGGAACCATTGATACAGTGGTTTGTATGCTGGATAGCATCAATCATTTGACCAGCGAAAAAGATGTGATGCGGGCCTTCCAGAGGGTTTCCCTGTTTATGAACCCGGGAGCCCTGTTTGTTTTTGATGTCAACACGCTGTACAAGCACCGGGAAGTGTTGGGAAACAATACGTTTGTTTATGATACGGACGATGTGTTTTGCGTATGGCAGAATACATGGGAACCTAAAACCGATAAAGTCCGGATTTGCCTGGATTTTTTTGAGCGGGATGGGCATGTGTATCACCGCAGCAGCGAGCACTTTGTAGAAAGGGCGTATTCCCGGGAGCTGCTTGAAAAAATGCTGCAGGAGGCCGGCCTGGAGGTTTTGGCCGTGTATGGAGACAGAACCTTTGAGGAACCGGGAGAAGCCTGCGAACGGGCGGTCTTTGTGGCCCGTAAGCCCGGTATAAAATCTGAAAATAGTTTGTAATCCATAGGGAAAGGAAAGAATAGTATGGATAGAATGATTCGCTGTATTACCAGTGACGGTTCGCTCATGGCAGCGGCAGTGGATACTTCTGAAATCGTGGCAATCGCCCAGCAGCTGCATCATACCAGCGCTGTGGCAACTGCTGCATTGGGGCGTTTGCTCAGCGGAGCTTCTTTGATGGGCGCCATGCTGAAAAAGGAAAATGCCAGCGTCACCCTGAAAATCAATGGCGGCGGCCCTCTGGGGAGCGTTGTGGCAATTGGAGACAGCCGCGGGAATGTGCGTGGCTATGTGGAAAGCCCGGAGACGGAACTGCCCTTAAAACCCAATGGAAAGTTGGATGTAGGCGCCGGAGTGGGCCGCGATGGCCTGTTGATGGTGATACGAGATTTTGGGGAAGGGGAACCTTATGTAGGACAGGTTCGGATTGCTACAGGAGAAATTGCCGAGGATATTACGGCTTATTATGCGATTAGCGAGCAGATTCCAACGGTATGCGCGCTGGGCGTCCTGGTGGACAAAGAGAGCCATGAAGCGATGCTGTCCGGCGGACTTTTGATTCAGGTGCTTCCAGGAGCCGATGATACGGCGATAGACCGTTTGGAAGAAAATATCAAAACTTTGGAGCCGGTAACCACCATGCTGGCAAAAGGGATGTCCATGGAAGAAATCTGCCAGAAGGCTCTGGCCGGATTTGAAATGGAAATACTGGACGAGTTTCAGGTGAAGTATGTATGTACCTGCAGCCGGGAGAAAGTCGTACAGGCCTTTTCAACCATGAAGCCGGAGGATATTCTATCGTTGGCAGACGAAACCGGCTATGCAGAAGCATGCTGTCAGTACTGTGCAAAGAAGTACCGGTTCTCCAAAGAAGAGCTGGAAGACATCGCTCGACAGGCTTCTGAAAAAAAATAAAAAAAATTTGAAAAAAGGTGTTGACATTCATCTCAAGATGATGTATTATATACGAGTCGCCGGTGAGTGCGACACCATCAAATGGGGGCATAGCTCAGCTGGTTAGAGCACCTGCCTTACAAGCAGGGGGTCATAGGTTCGAGTCCTATTGTCCCCACCATTATGATGGCCCGGTAGTTCAGTTGGTTAGAACGCCAGCCTGTCACGCTGGAGGTCGAC
>JAHZDE010000049.1 GCA_019422525.1 Clostridiales bacterium | reverse complement strand
TATCCTCAATGACCTTGCCGCCAGCTTTGAGGGGCGCAACGAGTACATTTCCCGTCTTTGCCGCTATCCGTTGCTGATCCTTGACGACTTTGGCATGGAGCGCAGCACCGAATACGGGCTGGAACAGGTTTTCAATGTGATAGATAGCCGTTACCGCAGCGGCAAGCCGCTGACCGTCACGACCAACCTCACGCTGAAAGAGTTGCAGCATCCCCAGGATACTGCCCACGCCCGCATCTATGACTGCCTTCTGGAAATTTGTGCCCCTGTCCGTTTCTCCGGCGAGAACTTCCGCCGGGAAACCGCCCAAGCCAAGCTGGAACGGATGAAAAAGCTGATGCGATAAGGAGCGGTACGATGAAAGAAGTTCCCATCTGGGAAAAGAGCAATTTGAGTTTAGAGGAAGCTGCCGCCTACTCCGGCATCGGGATCAACAAGCTGCGCGATCTCACCAATGAAAAGGACTGTCGGTTTGTGCTGTGGGTGGGGAATAAGCGCCTGATCAAGCGCCGCCTGTTTGACCAATTCATCGAGCAGATGTATTCCATCTGAAATTTGTGGTGTGAAAGACTGCCTGAATATGGTACAATCAAAGTGTCATATCAAGGCTCTTTCCATTACGGAAAGGAGTTTGACAATGTCCGAAAAGCGCAAAGACCATAAAAGAAGAATCCTGCGGACAGGAGAGAGCCAGAGAAAAAACCTGATTTATCAATACCGCTATACGGATATCCGGGGAAAGCGCCAGACGGTTTATTCCTCTGATTTAAAGGAACTGCGGGAAAAAGAGAAAGAAATCCAGAAGCAGCTTGATGCTGGAATCGACTATGCCGCCGGAAAAATCACCGTCATAGAACTGGTGGAGCGGTATATCAGCCTAAAGCAGGGCGTCCGCTACAACACGAAGGTTGGGTACAATTTTGTGCGGAATCTGATCCGGCAAGAAGAGTTTGGATACCGACCGATCCGGGATATCAAAGTATCCGATGCCCAGCAATGGATCATGAAGCTGCACGGCGACGGAAAGGGATACAGTACCATCACCAGCGTGCGGGGCGTTGTCAAACCGGCGTTTCAGATGGCCTGTAACGAGGATATCATCCGAAAGAATCCCTTCGACTTCAAGTTGCTGGAGGTTGTTCCCAATGACTCGCAGAAGCGGATCGCCATGACTCAGGAGCAGCAGGAAATCTGGATGGGCTTTATCCGAGACGACAAGACCTACCGCAAGTATTACGATGAGTTTGTGATCCTGCTGGAAACCGGGATGCGGGTGAGCGAGTTCTGCGGCCTGACCAAGAGCGATTTGGATTTTGAGAACCGTCGTATCCGGGTGGATCACCAGCTCGTCCGGGAGCGGGGCGGCAAATACTATGTGGAGAAAACAAAAACCGAATCTGGTTGCCGGTTTATTCCCATGACGGATACCATGTACCAGAGCCTTAAAAATATTTTGGCTCGCCGTAAGACGCTCAAAACAGAGATGATCGTGGACGGATACACCGGATTTCTGCTGTTGGACAAGGACGACAAGCCCAAGGTGGCGCTGCATATCGAAAATGAGATGCGCTGGGCCATGAAGAAGTATCGCAAGCTACACCCGGACAGGCCCCTGCCGCACATTACGCCCCATGTGTTTCGCCATACCTTTTGCACCAACATGGCCAATGCGGGCATGGATATCAAGAACTTGCAGTATGTGATGGGCCACTCCGATGTGGGGGTCACGCTGAATGTCTACACCCACGCCAGTTTTGACCGGGCAGCCGAACAGATGGCCAAAATCCTTGCGTTCCTCTCTGTGACAGCTTGAAAAATCAGGTCAAATCCACAGTTGGTACTACACCATTTGCCCATGAAATTGCGCAGATTTGCGTGGGCATGGTGCCACGACAAAAAGAAAAAGCGCCGAAAAGCCAGTCATATCAATGGTTTACAGGCTTATGAAGGGATATATAAGAGATGACCAAAATACTATTTGTTTGCCACGG
>JAHZDE010000048.1:2266-2606 GCA_019422525.1 Clostridiales bacterium | reverse complement strand
ACAAGTGTTGTGAATATGCCTCCTTAGTTAAATGGATATAACAAGCCCCTCCTAACAATCGAACCGTTCGAGTCCGGGAGCCTTTCAAAACTGAATATTTTTTCTATATGCCTCCGTAGTTAAATGGATATAACAAACCCCTCCTAACAATCGAATCGTTCGAATCCTGGAGCCCTGCAAAATTGAATATTTTCTGTATAAGCCCCCGTAGCTCAGTTGGATAGAGCGGCCGCCTCCTAACAATCGAACCGTTCGAATCCCGGAGCCTTGTATAACTGAATAATTCCTGTATATGCCCCCGTACCTCACCAGGATAGAGGGTCCGCCTCCTAAAAATCGA
>JAHZDE010000048.1:0-2256 GCA_019422525.1 Clostridiales bacterium | reverse complement strand
ATATTTTCTGTATAAGCCCCCGTAGCTCAGTTGGATAGAGCGGTCGCCTCCTAAGCAGCACCGACATCAGGTCGGTAGAGGCGAGAAGTTTAGGGAAAATTGAATAGGTTTGATATGAGTCTCAGTAGCTCAGCTGGATAGAGCACGCGCCTCCTAAGCGCGGGGCCGGAGGTTCGAACCCTCTCTGGGACGCCAGAAAGCACCGCTGTACGCCATTTTTATGGCTTGCAGCGGTGCTTTTGCTTTTTCGTCCCGGCTTCTTTTTCGGAGGAAAAACCGATGCGCTGCAAGTGAATCGCAAAAGGAAAGGAATCGAAGGGTTTCCATGTTTTTGCTAAGCAAAATTGGCTTTTTGCTAATTGGAATTTTCGGACTCATTTGCTGCCTGGTGCTGCAGAAATCAAAGCAGCCAGGGCTTGTGCAAGTTCTGGAGACTGCTGAAGCCGATTTACAAGGGATACCAGGTCAAGGCCATCCACTGCCGTTTCCTTGGTTTCCACCGGCGGATGAACCTTCCGTAGGTCAGGATTGGCGCTGGCATAGAAGGCGTTCTCAAACTTCTGAGCGTTGACCTTGCGGTCCTCGTCCAGAATGTGAGCATACACGCTGGTGATCATGTCAATCTGTGCGTGGCCGGTATCGCCCTGTGTGGCCTTCAGGTCGCCGTGATTGAGTTTCAGCTTGTAGGTGGTACTGGAATGCCGGAGAGAATGAAACACCACTCTGGGCAGCCCTGCTTTCTCCCGGAGATACTCAAACTCCTTCAGGATGACTCGATCCTCACATGGGCGCCCGTTGGCAAGAGCAACTACCAGATTGTTGTCCTGATACTCATCCCCCAGAAAGTCTTTCAACTCCTCCTGCGACTTCTTCCATTTCCGCAGGATGTAGGCCAGTGTTTTGGGAAGCCAAACCTTTCGGATACTGGAATCGGTCTTTGGCTTTTTCAGGATGACTCTGGTGCTGGTATTCGGGAACAGGGACGGAAAGATATGATAGACATCTTTTTGTCCCAGCATCTCGATGGCCCGCTTGGATGCCCGGGTCAGCTCCTTGTCAATGTAGACGTAGGCATTGTCCATGGCAATCTCGTCATCGGCAATGTGGACGTTGTCCCAGGTCAGCCCCAGGATTTCGCCCATGCGCAGCGAACAGGCAAAGGCAAGGTTCATAGCCACATAGAGTTTGCTGTCCGTACATTCATCCAGCGCTTTGCGGATCATATCAGCGGTCCAGATATCGCGTCGCTTGTATTCCACCTTGGGCAGGATTACGTTGTCAAAGGGATTCTTGGCAATCAATTCCCACCGGACAGCCTGTTTGAATGCACAGCGCAGCAGCTTGATGATTTTCTCAATGGTAGAGTTGGTCACCAGCTTGGTCTTAGCATGGTGAGTCCGGGTGTTTACCGCCGGGGTTTTCTGTAGTTTCTGGATGTATTTGTCCACGACTCGCGGGGTGATATCCTGAATCTTCATATCCCCGATGATGGGATTGATGTAATTGGAAATCAGCGAGTTCTGACTGTCGTACATAGACACGCCCCACTTCTTTTCTCCATACAGAGAAACGAAGTCCAGCAGAAAGGCGGAAACGGTCTGGTCGCTGGGCGGCAAGAAGGTTCCTGTGAATTGCTGGTTCTCCACCTCGGCCTTGCGCTTCAGCGCGTCCTGATAGGTGGTGCGGGTTTCCCATTTCTGGTGTGTAACACCGTTCTCGTCGGTGTAGTTGTAGATGATAGAATAGTTCTTTTTGCGCTTAATGATAGAAGCCATAAGGATACATCCTTTCTATTGTCACAGGTCGAGAGAATTTAACCACTCGTCAAATGACTGCTTGGAGATCCGGATGGCGCTACCAATTCGCACGATTCTGAAGTTGTTCTCCTTGATGAGCAGATACGCGGTGCTCCGGCCGATGCCCAGCATTTGGGCAACTTCCATGACCGTGTAGGTTCGCCGTTCGGGAGATTCCTTCTTCGCGCCGTTATCTGCCAGTAACATGACCGCCTCCTTCTTAAAGAAAAACGGCGCGTAAAACAAGATTGGTACATAACTTCCAATCTTATTTTACTGCGCCATTTGCAGTTTGTCTGCTGCTAAGAAAAAATTTCGACTTATCCATAAATGGAAAAGCGAAAGATTTATCCTCAAATCAAGGAGACAAAACGGACGGCTGCTGGTTGCAGCTCCACGGGTGTTAACCCCGGCCCATGCTGATGGGTGCGCCGCGCAATGCTTTGAGGGCGTTCAACGC
>JAHZDE010000047.1 GCA_019422525.1 Clostridiales bacterium | reverse complement strand
TGGTCTGGCGCAGGGCCTCCATCCGCATATCGTCATCCACGCACAGGAGGATATGTTCCAAATCGGCACGGGCAAAACGGTTCTCGGATATTTTCCCGATGCTGCCGTCCTTCATGTTGGAGCCGAACATAGTCCCCAGCACAGCGCCGATCTGCGACTTGCCCTCGCCGCCGCTGCCTTTAATGACCATCATCCGCTGTCCCTTGTTGCTGGGAATCAGGCAGTAGCCGATATATTCCTGCAAGGTGGAGATGTCCTCCGGGTAGAGCAGGCCATCCAGAAATTGCAGCCATAGGACAGGCTTTGGAGCGTTGGGGTTGTAGGCTACGGGAAAGCGGTTGCGGACAATTTTCGGCTTTCCCTCCGCAAAGGTTCCGTCCAGAAAAAGTGTGCCGTTGGAAAGATGAATCCGATCCGGCTCCGGGGGGAAATCCTCCACCAGCGCCGCCAGTTTCATCAGCTCCACAATGTTGCTGATTTTGCGGGGAATGTTGCTGACCGCACAGCATTTCAGCTCCTCAAAAATCTCTCCCCGCAGGGGTAGTTCGTCTGTCACACGGCCTTCGGGCGTGAAAAAAGCCCCGTTTGTGAAGATGATCTTGTGCGTCTGCAAGAACTCCTCACAAAACAGGGCTTCGTTGATGCTTTTGCCATCGAACCAGACGGGCATCCCGTCAAGCTGCGCTTTGTTTTTCATAGGCATCGTCCTCCTTTTTCAGCCTGTCCAGCCGTTCCTCCAAACCGGCAATCAGGCCATCCTTGTTCAGCATTTCCACGATTTTCACCCGCTGTTCCAGTTCGGCGGCAATGAGCAAATCCGCCAGATACTCCACATAGTCCAGCATCTGGCAGGCTTCCGCAAACCGGTCATCCAGAACATCTTCCGGTGTCTTGGGTGCGTACTGCACCTTCCAGCTTTCCAGAAGATGCAGATAATCACACAGCACCCGCAGACAGCGCACTTCTTCCTGCCGGTATGCTTTCAGCAGAGGACGCTCCGGTTTTGGTATGGCGATTGCCGCTGGGGGCTTGTCCGGGTCAATCCCGAAATCCTGTGCCAGTTTCTGCGCTGCTTCGTAACTTTTCAGGCCAAACAGCCTTGCCACAAGGTCAATCACATCGCCGGTGGCTCCGCAGCCGAAGCAGTAAAAATACCGTTCGTTCAGCTTCATGCTGGGGTGTTGGTCCTCATGGAACGGACAACTGCACATCCCGTTTCGGTTGACTTGCAGCCCATAGTGTTTCGCTGCATCCGGCACACAAATATTCTGTTTTACCAGTTCAAAGAGTGTCATGAAGATCCCTCCGTTTCAGGGCATAAAAAAAGCGGCCTGACCGGTTTGTTGGGGCAGGCCGCAGTCTTTATGCAGTTTGTGATGTTTCCGTTTCTTTGGCTTTCCGCTTTTCCTGCCGGTAGAACTTCTCCCGGCAGGCGGGTTTGCAAAATTTAGCGTTGGGGCGGACAGACTGGAACGGCTCTCCGCAGCACTGGCATACCAGCTGGTACGGTTCACCCGGAACGATCAGCCCCTCGGCAATCTTCTGTTTGCGCTCCTTCTGGCGCAGATACTTTTCATGGTCACGGATGCGCTTCTGGCGGCGCTTTTCCTCCGCAGCCAGTTCTTCCTCGGTGGGTTCAGGCATGGGCACTTCAAATTTCCCGATAAAGTTCAGATAAATCTCAATTTCCTGCACCCGTTCTCCGGTGCTTCTGTCCGGGGCATGGACCAGAATTTTCTCCACAAATTCATGGAGCATGGGGGCGGTCAGCTCGGTGAAATCCGTATATTTCTGTGCCAGCGCCAGAAAGTGGCTGGCACGGTCCGTGTCCTCATGAAACTGGTCCAGCTGCGCCTGCTCGGAGGCAAGCAGCTGTTCCAGCTCCGCCTGTTCCTTCTCATATTCCGCACACAGCAGCTCGAACCGTTTTTCTTCCAGTTTGCCCATGGCATAGGTTTCGTACAGCTTTTTAATCAGCACATCCAGCTCGGCGCTGCGTTTGCGCTCTTTGGCGACCTTGCGTTTCAGCTCCTTGGCAGCTTCCTGCTGGCGAACCTGTGAAATGCTGCGAACTTTCTGAATAAATTCCTCCTTGTTCTGGATGGCATAGCTGGAGGTAGTGCGGATGGTTTCCAGAATCAGGGCATTCAGAGCCTTAGTGCTGACCGTGTGAGAAGAACACATCTGCGTTTCTCGCTCAAAGGTCAGGGTGTAGGTGGAGCAGCTGTAAAAATCCACAGAATATTCCCGTCCGGCCTTTTTGCGCTTGCCCCGGTGGTTATACATCTTAGCTCCGCAGTCAGCACAGAACACAAGGCCGGTCAGGGGATTGGCGATGCCGGTGGTATCTGTCCGGCGCACCGTCCGTTTCACCTGCTGGGCGAGCTGCCAGGTTTCTGGGTCAACAATGGCCTCGTGGGTGTTCTCAAAAATCAGCCAGTCGGACGGGTCATTTTTTACCCGTTTATCCCGGTAGGACTTCTTGGAAGAACGGAAATTGACGGTATGCCCCATATACTCCGGTTTTTCCAGCATGGAGCTGACCGTAAAGCCGTACCAGTCATAGGGGCGGCTGGTGTCCACGGTGTTCTTCCGGCTGCCTCTGCCGTTGCGTGCCAGATAATAGGCGGGGCACTCCACCTTTTCCCGTGTGAGTATCTTGGCAATCTCATGGGGGCCGTGCCCCTCCACCGCAAGCCGGAAGATCCGCCGCACCACGGCGGCGGCTTCCTCGTCCACCAGCCAGTGGTCCTTGTCCTCTGGGTCTTTTTTGTAGCCATAGATGGCGTTGTTGGTGGTTGGCTTGCCCGCTTTGCCCTTGACACGGTATGCTGCCGAAACCTTTTTGGACTGGTCACGCAGATACC
>JAHZDE010000046.1 GCA_019422525.1 Clostridiales bacterium | reverse complement strand
AGATGGAAAGAATGTTCATCGTCAGCCCCACAACAAGGGTCTGGAACCACAGGCCGAGAAGCGGCCCGATGTCCATAGCTTCCAGTTGTGCTTCAAGGTCGGGAATGAGGGTGTCAAAATCAATGCTGGTTTCCCCGATAATCACCCCGGCACTCTGGTTGACGACGGCTTGGGTGGCGTCGAAAACGCCCATGACGATGTTCCATGTGTTCGTCACAATGAGGATGGCAAAAGCACTTTTGAAAATCCAGCGGAAGAACATGGACGTGTCAAAGTCGTGCATATTGTTTTTTTCCACGATCATGTCTATCAGCTCATAGCACATGATAACGGCAAGGATCGCCGCTGCAATGGGGACAATCACCGTGTCCGACAGGGATTGCAGCATATTGAATATGCCGCTGTTCCACGCTTGCGGCGTCGTCCCCACATCCGAGGCGATTTCCCCGACTTTCGTATTGACCGTGCTGAACAGCCCGGACAGGTTGCCCATGATGCCGTCGATTAAAATGCCTTTGATCCAATCCCCTATGAGTTCGCCTATCATGTGGGTTCACCTCCTTTGCCGCGCCCTCCCGCATGGAACCGGGAGAGCGCGGCGGGGTTTCAGGATTTAACAGTTATGGTTGGGTTGGTTGGCGGACAGCCGGGAAGATCAGCCCAGCAGACCAGACAGCAGGGGAACCAGAGTGACGCCGATCAGGGCAACACCACCGCCCGCGACGAGCTGCTTAACACCCTGCGACTTTGCTTATGTGTGATAAAGAAGCAATAGAAGTGCAAAAAATTTTGCCGTTCCTATCCGACACTTGGCCATTGTGTCGGATAGGTCGGGCGGTTATTCGGGCAAGTCAATCTTGCCGACAAAGCTGTAATAAATCTCAATGTCCTGCCTGCGGGTGCCGTTCTCATCATAGCTGCACTCATGCACCACAATTTTCTCGATCATTTCCCGCAAGAGAGTGGGGGTCAGTTCTTCAAAGGCAAGGTGCTTGCGGACAATGCCCATAAATTTCTCGGCGTTGACGGTAGCTGCCTGTGACTTGTCCAGTTCGGCTTGCAGGGCGGCGGCTCTCTTTTTCAGCTCCGCTTGCTCGGCTTCGTAGTCAGCCGACAGTTCCATGAAACGCTCATCGCTGATTTTGCCGTTTACATTGTCCTCATACAGCCGCTTGATAATGCGGCTGATTTCAGAAATGCGTTCCTGCGCCTGTTCAAGCTGCTTGATGGCTGCGGCGGTCTTTCGCTTGCCGCCGATCTCGTTCTGCTGGACAAGTAGTTTCACAAACCGGCTCTCATGCTTGGCTGCGTATTCGGTCACTTGCCGGAGATTTGCCAGGACACCAGCGGTCAACAGATCGGTGCGGATAAAGTGCGCCGTACAGTTGCGGGTGCGCTTCTTGTAGCTGCCGCAGATGTAGCAGTCCTGTTTGCGGTCTTTGTTCTGATACCGCTGCTGATACAGCACATGGCCGCAGTCGGCGCAGAACAAAATCCCGGAGAACAGCCCCACTTCATCGTAGCGGTTCGGGCGTTTGCGCTGTTTGCGTAACTCCTGCACCCGTTCCCATGTTTCCTTGTCGATGATCGGCTCATGGTGGTTCTCGAAAATGGCCTGCTTCTCGACGGGGTTCTCTATGCTGTGCTTGACCTTATAAGAAGGCTTTTCCGTTTTGAAGTTCACCAGACATCCGGTGTACTCTCGGTTTTCGAGGATATGAACGACGGTGTTGGTCGCCCATTTGCACTCATAGCCTGGGTGATAACGGCGGGTGCTGCCTGTCCGCTGATATTCCAGCGTCCCCGGCGTGGGGATTTGCTGCTCCGTCAGCATACGGGCAATCTTGGTCGGGCCGTTCCCGGCAAGGCAAAGCTGGTAAATCTGCTGCACCACCGGGGCGGCTTCCTCGTCTATAATAAAATTCTCGTCCTCGTCCATCACATAGCCGTAAACCGGCTTGCTGGTAACAGGCTTGCCGCTCATGCCTTTTGACTTTTTCACTGCCTTGATTTTCTTGCTCGTATCTCTCACCAGCCATTCATTGAACAGATTTCGCAGCGGGGTAAAATCGTTGTCCATGCCCTCGCTGGCACTGTCCACATTATCGTTGACAGCGATAAAACGCACACCCTTTTGAGGGAACAGCATTTCCGTGTAAAACCCTACCTGCAAGTAGTTTCGCCCTAACCGGCTCATGTCCTTGACTATGACCGTACCCACTTTCCCGGCTTCAATGTCCGCAAGCATGGCTTGAAATCCGGGCCGCTGGAAGTTCGCGCCGGAAAAACCGTCGTCGGTGTACCAGCGCAGATTGGTAAAGCCGTTCTGTTTTGCGTAGGTTTCCAGTATCCTTTTTTGGTTCGATATGGAATTACTCTCGCCTTGCAATTCGTCCTCATGGGACAATCTCGGATAAAGGGCGGTAATGAGGTTTTGGGTGGCTTGTCTTAACATAAAATCCTCCGTTTCCGACAGCCAGCCCCACTATTCCGTGGTTTCATTGTACCACGGAACGGCGGGGGCTGTACAGCGGCAAAAGCGTTAAATTTGCTTCTTTACAGCTTTTCAATTTTCCGATTTTTATGGTATGGGTTGTCGTCCCATATTTGCAGTAGAAAAGTTCATAACTCCGTGGTATACTCTGATTTAACAAAAAAATCAGAAGTTAAAGGAGAAAACATGAAGTATACAATAGATGAATTAACCGCGGCCAAAAGGCAAATTGATTCAACTCTGCACAAGCTAAGAGAAACAGTAAAAACATTTGAATCAAAGGATAATTCCGAGCGTTATAAATCACAAATCACATTGGCAAAGAGAAGAATAAAAGCCTTTGAAATTGCAAATTATTTTATAGAGAATGAGATTAAGAATTGCTAAAGCACTTCCGATTTTCGTTCCAGCGGTCATGCTCCCTGGCATGGCCGCTTTTCCATGCCCCGGTTCACGCCGGATAAGTCGGCTCCTGTGTAGCAGCGGCTTCCGCTTCCAGTACCCGCGCCATTTTGTCGGCGGCGGTGG
>JAHZDE010000045.1 GCA_019422525.1 Clostridiales bacterium | reverse complement strand
AGCGTCAGCTTTGCCGTGTCCTGGAATCCCGAATACGGAAAATCCCAATACGGACGGTTAGAAGCTCGTTCTGGGCGGGTATAAGGGATTTATCCCTCTATCCCGTTGAACGGCGCTGACAAAGCCCGCAGAATCAAGGCTTTTTCGTCTCTAATTGTCCGCAGGCAGCCCGCCTTTTCCGGTCACTGGCTGTTTTTTGCCTGCGGTGAATGATAGCGGCGCAGGGCTTGCAGTATTTCGCTCGGTTGGAACCGGGAAGAAAGGTTTGTCCGCAGACAGCGCACCGTTTGTGTTCCTTCCGATAAAGCAAAGCAGTCGCCAGAGGTTCATCCAAAGGCAGGACAGCGGCACGGAACCAGTTGCATAGCAGAGAGTAGGAAATGCTTTGTATGCACACGCATTCTTCTCCATCGTCAAGAGCAAGGCAATTCCCGCTCTCATAATTGCAGCACTGATGGACCAGTTTTCTTGCCCTGCGGTACTGGGAATAGGTCATTATAGGGATTTTTTCTTTGATTTCTATCATCTCCTTTCAGACGGTCAAAGAATATCCCTCTAATATTCATTTCATTTTTGAGGGGTTTTTACGGGGGTTCAGCAGAAAAATTTAAAAATGCCTCTCTATTAGTCGTGACATTTTTAAGGGTATTTTTGTAGGTGTTTCCACAAAAAAATACCATCATGGCTTTCATAAGCCATGATGGTATTTCTCAGATTTCAAATTTATAGCCGATACCGTAGACGCTTTTCACATAGTCCGGCACATCCGGCGCTACCTTTATTTTCCTTCGCAGGTTGCTGATATGATTGTTGACCGCCTTGCGGGAATAGTAGTTGTAATCCTCCTGCCAGACCAAGTCCAGAATCACTTCATAGGAGTACACGCGCCCAGGGTGCTGGATAAGTAGAGAAAAGATGTCAAATTCCTTGACTGTCAGCGAAATCACCTGGCTTTGCACTGTCACTAAGCGCTTCTCCAGGCAGAAGTACAAATCACCTTCCCGGATTTCTGTTAATGGCTGATCCACCTGTAATGGAGTAAAATACTGGCCTCGAAAGTGCGTTGTATATGGAAGATCAGCCGGAATATCGCCAGCCTCATAGTCACGAACAAATTGAGCCAACTCCTTCTTTTGATTCGGGGAAAGCAGGGAAAGCAGTTTTTTGCCTATTTGTCTGCCAGAATCCTCTAAATCCAACACGGCTAATTTCCCATATCACCACCACCTAACCGTCATCAAATGCTTTCTTTAATTTTTGAAACGATTCTGAACTAACTGCGTGTTCAATGCCGCAAGCATCCTGCTCTGCGGTTTCGGGATCCACGCCAGCCAATATAAGTTGCTTTGTGAAAAACAGGTGCTTTTCGTAAATCTGTTCGGCAATCTGCAATCCTAGTTCCGTTAGGGAAAGTGTACCGTCAGCATTTTTAACAAGATGGCCGGATTTTATGAGTTCCTTGACTGCCCGGCTTACAGAAGGCTTTTTTACCCCCAACTGCTCTGCGACATCTACGCATCGAACATAACCGTGCTGCTGTTTTATCATTAAGATAGCCTCCAGATAATCCTCCATCGCTGGTGTCAAAGCCATTGGCACACCTCCCTTCCAGAACATTCTTCGTGTTCACTACCGTTATTTCGCCTTTACATTGGCGATTTCAATGAACAACTGGTCGCTGCCAAAGCTGAACGAATCAATCTTGTCGCTGTTAATGGCGGCATACTGATGCGCAGAGGTAAACGGAACCAGTACGGCTTGATCTGCCGCAAAGGTAAGCACCTCGCTATAGATTTCCTGCACACGGTCCAAATCAGCGGTGCTGTCCAGCTCTTTAATGGTGTCCGTGCCATTTTCCATAGTAAGGGCAACCTGCCACAAAATCGGGTCGGACATCATTTCCGGGTTCATATTCGTCATGGTGAGGAACGGGTCATAGTAACCGCCGTAGGTTGTGTGGAGCGAGAAATCAAAATCGGTAGAAACCTGCGTAAACCACGTCATATTATCCGAACCGCGAGGCGTTACTTCAAACCCTACTTCACCCAATTCCTGAGCAATTACAAGCGCCGCATCGTCCATTGTTCCCTGATTGGTGATATAATCCAGCGTAACACTCAATTTTGCGCCATCTTTTTCGCGGATGCCATCGCCATCACTGTCTACCCAACCGGCGCTTTCCAGCAATTCTTTTGCCTTATCTGCATTGTAGCTGTATGTCGTGGCTTCTACATCGCAATACGGCAGAGAGGTATCCAGCAACTGTTCCGAAGCTGTTTCAAGGCCGGAGAATACACTGTCGCTGATCGTTTCCTTATCAATCGCATAGGCCACCGCCTGCCGGACAGCGGCATCATTAAACGGAGCCTCCTGTGTATTGAAGCCGATAAAACGACTGTTGGAAATGCTGTCATCCAATACGGTGCCAATTCCATCCGCAGAAGAAAGTTCGGTATAACCAGCAAAGCTCAAACGGGATGTACCCGCCAGCAAATCTACTTGGCCATTGCGCAGAGCGAGAATTGCAGCATCGGGATCCGCGATTACTTTTACGGTAAATTCGTCCACATCAGGCTGTTCTCCCCAATAATTGGGATTGCGGACGAAAGTATAAGAGGTTCCGTCACCGTCCCCGGCATACATATAGGGGCCAGTTCCCATTGTCTGGGTCATCAATTCTTCTTTAGTTGTCAAATCCTCATTAAAGGCATTGGGCGATACGATTCCCATTGGGTTGCACATGGCGAGGTCGTTCAAAACACCATAATAAGGAGTGGTAAGATGAATTGCCACGGTATGTTCGTCCACCACTTCAATCGACTCAGTGAGTGTTCCAATCTTACCAAAGGATGCAATATATGCTCCCAAATTGGAGAATGCCGCCTCTAAGCTGGTTTTTACTGCTTCCGCATTGAGGTCAGCACCATCCGAAAACTTCACGCCTTCTTTGAGATGGAAAGTGTAGGTCAGTCCATCATCGCTGATGTCCCACGTTTCGGCCAGCCCAGCCTTAAATTCACCATTTTCCCGCACAACAAGTGTATCGTAGCAGTTACGGGCATAGTAGGTGAAACCGTAAGTACCGTTGGAAGTGGCAGGGGACATCGCCGGATAGAAGCCGGTAGAAAAATCCCAACTCTCTGTGGTTGTAATACTTATAGGTTCCGAGCTTACGCTTTCGGAAGCGTCAGGCTCCGATGAATTGTCGGGAGTCTCATTGCTTGTGCAGGCGCAGAGACCAAGTGCCATAACGCCCGCCATCATCAGTGCGGCAAGTGACTTTAGTTTCATAAATAAAACCGTCCTTTCTTTTTTGTATATATCACGCCCCAAGGAGCGTATATACCTGTTTCAAATCAAGTGGGAAGCGCGCAAAAGCTGTTTGGTATAGGGGTTTTGAAATATCTTCAGATCCCCACTCCACCCGCGGCTTTCGATCAGTTTCCCGTTTTGCATCACATGAATTTCGTCCGCAAGATAAAGCGCTGCGTCAATCTCATGGGTAATGAAAAGATAACTGCATTGTTCTTCCTCCTGAACTTTTTTTAGCAATTCTAAAATATTTTTACGCAAGATGACATCCAAACCACTGATGGATTCGTCAAAGACGATATAGCGCGGGGAAACAGCCAGAGCACGGGCAATCCCTATGCGTTTTTGCTGGCCGCCGGATAATTCTCCCGTTTTCTTGTTCGCTGTTTCTTTCGGCAGCCCCATACGGTCAAGCAATTCATAAACTCTGGCCTGCTCTTTATCCTTCGACAAGTCCAGCAGATTTCGGATTGGTTCGGCAATCGCCTGATAAACCGTAAAATGAGGGTCGAGAGCGCTTTTTCCGTCCTGCAATACCAGTTGGATTGCTTTTGCTGTTTCTTTCCGATTCCTTTTCCCTTTGCGGGAAATCGGTTTTCCGTCCAGCAGGATTTGACCGGACGAAGGGGATTCCAGCCCCAAAATCAACCGAGATAGGGTACTTTTCCCGCAGCCGCTTTCTCCCACCAAAGCATAGATACAGTGATCTTCCATAGACAGACTCA
>JAHZDE010000044.1 GCA_019422525.1 Clostridiales bacterium | reverse complement strand
AAGCGGAGTACGCACCTCTTGTTGAGCGTCTGCATGGGCAGGTCATCAAGATCTCACCTACTTCAACCAACTATATCAATCCGATGGATCTGAATCTGGACTATTCGGATGATGAAAGCCCGCTGTCACTCAAGTCTGACTTTATCCTCAGCTTGTGTGAGCTGATCGTGGGCGGTAAGGAGGGCTTGCAGCCGGTGCAGAAAACCATTATTGACCGTTGTGTACGGCTGGTTTACAACGAATATCTCAATGACCCAAAGCCAGAGAATATGCCGATTTTGGAGGACCTTTATAACCTGTTGCGGGAGCAGGAAGAAAAAGAAGCTCAGTACATTGCAACGGCATTGGAAATCTATGTAACGGGTTCGTTGAATGTGTTCAATCATCAGAGCAATGTGGATATTGATAACCGGATTGTCTGCTACGACATCAAGGAACTGGGCAAGCAGCTTAAAAAAATCGGTATGCTGGTGGTACAGGATCAGGTGTGGAACCGCGTTACCATTAACCGTGCCGCCCACAAGTCCACCCGTTACTACATCGACGAGATGCACCTGCTTTTGAAGGAGGAGCAGACCGCCGCCTATACGGTGGAAATCTGGAAGCGATTCAGAAAATGGGGCGGTATTCCGACAGGTATCACCCAGAATGTCAAAGACCTTTTGAGCAGCCGCGAGGTAGAGAACATCTTTGAAAACTCCGACTTCGTGTATATGCTCAACCAGGCAGGCGGAGACCGTCAGATACTTGCCAAGCAGCTGGGCATTTCCACGCACCAGCTTAGCTATGTGACACACTCCGGTGAGGGTGAGGGCCTGCTGTTCTATGGTTCCACGATCCTGCCTTTCGTGGATCACTTCCCGAAGAATACCGAGCTTTATCGCATTATGACCACAAAACCCCAGGAACTGAAAAAGGAGGATGAATAATGATGAACCCCAACATTTTGAATAAAAACCCGCTGATGTTTTTTGACAGGGCGGTAAATGCCCAGCGCAGCCAGCTTCTTACAGTCATGGCCGATGCGGTAAGTGAGTGCCGCACGGCGGCAGATCAGGCAGCCGAACTGAATGAGACCGGTCAGGTGGGGCTGCTCCGTCTGGCAGAGATCTGGAGTGCTATCCGTGCTAAGGAAGGTATGGGCGGTCTGGTTCTGGAAGGAACCGAAGCAAAGATCCTGTCCGATGTTGTGGCACAGTTTTATGCCTACCTGTCCGGCTGTATGTTCAACGATCCTGTGGGAATGGCCATTTATGCAGAGCTGCACTACATGATGTCCTCCCTCATGCTGGGAGAATGGTTTGAATAAGGAGCCGCGCCTGCGTTTTACTGATGAGGAACGGTCTGACCCTGCACTGGAAAAGCCGATTCGTAAAGCGGAGAAAGCTGCGGCCAGAGCAGATAAGGCGCAGGCCAATATCCCAAAGAAAAAGGTCAGGCAGACGGTCATTGACCCGGATACCGGAAAAAAGACCTCGAAGTTGACCTTTGAGGACAAGAAAAAGCCACCCTCCAAACTTTCTCAAGGGGTCAAGGAAGCTCCCGTCCATCTGGTTGCGGGCAAACTCCACAAAGAGATCCGGGAAACAGAACAGGACAATGTGGGCGTGGAAAGCGCCCACAAGTCCGAGGAAGCGGTGGAGACCGGCGCTTATCTGGTGCGGGAGGGCTATCGCAGCCACAAGCTGAAGCCGTACCGCAAAGCAGCACAGGCAGAGCGCCAACTGGAAAAGGCAAATGTAAATGTTCTGTACCAGAAATCTTTGCAGGAAAATCCCCAGTTTGCCAGCAATCCACTTTCCCGCTGGCAGCAAAAGCAGGCCATCAAAAAGCAGTATGCCGCCGCCAAACACGCCGGTCAGACTGCCGGAAATACCGCCCAGGCTGCGTCCAAAACCGGAAAAGCCGCAAGGACGGTAAAAGAAAAGGCACAGCAGGCAGGGGCATTCGTCATGCGCCACAAGAAGGGTTTCCTGATTGCAGGGGTTTTGTTCCTCATTACCTGTATGATGATGAATACCATGTCCTCATGCTCCATGATGGCACAGAGCATCGGTTCCGTTCTCTCCGGCACCACTTATCCGTCGGATGACCCGGAAATGCTGGCAGTGGAGGCAGATTATGCAGCCAGAGAAGTCCAGTTGCAGGAGGAAATCGACAACATTGAAAGCAGCCACCCAGGGTATGACGAGTATCGCTATGACCTTGGTATGATCGGCCATGACCCTCATGAGCTGGCAGCATTTCTCTCTGCCGTCTTGCAAGGCTACACCCGGCAGAGCGCTCAGGCAGAGCTGGCGCGTGTGTTTGCAGCACAGTATCAGCTGACGCTTACTGAGGAAGTGGAGATTCGGTACCGCACGGAGACCTCCACCGACCCGGAGACCGGTGAGACCACCTCAGAAGAAGTTCCCTATGAGTATTACATTTTGAATGTGAAACTCGCCAGCAAGCCCATTTCCGCTGTGGTGTCGGAACTTCTGACCCCGGAGCAGATGAAAATGTATCAGGTCTACCGGCAGACCATGGGCAATAAGCCGCTGTTGTTTGGCGGCGGCTCCCCTGATACCAGCGGCTCGGAAGATCTGTCCGGTGTGCAGTTCATTAACGGTACCCGCCCCGGCAATCCTCAGCTGGTGGAACTGGCCAAGCGTCAGGTGGGCAATGTGGGCGGCTATCCTTATTGGAGCTGGTATGGCTTTGACAGCCGCGTGGAATGGTGCGCCTGCTTCGTATCCTGGTGCTATAACCAGGCAGGAAAAAGTGAACCGCGCTTTGCAGGCTGTGAGTGGCAGGGCGTTCCGTGGTTCCAGTCTCATGGACAGTGGGGCGCAAGAGGCTATAACAATCTGGCTCCCGGAGATGCAATTTTCTTTGACTGGGATTTGGATGGGACAGCAGACCATGTAGGTATCGTGATCGGTACGGATGGCAGCCGTGTTTATACCGTGGAGGGAAATTCCGGCGATGCCTGCAAGATCAAAAGTTATGACCTGAATTATCAAAGCATTAAAGGCTATGGTCTGATGAACTGGTAACAGACTTTGTGGAAAGGAGTGAACGGTTATGGCAAAAAACAAAATTGAACGTATCGACCAGGAAATTGAGAAAACCCGTGAGAAGATTGCGGAATATCAGGAAAAGCTCAAGACCCTGGAAGCACAGAAAACGGAGGCAGAGAATCTGGAAATCGTTCAGATGGTTCGTGCGTTACGCATGACTCCAGCACAGCTGAACGCTATGCTTTCCGGTGGAATGAACCACGGCAGAGATACAGCACTGTCGGAATCAAATAATCAGGAGGCTACCGCTTATGAAGAATAAAAGAATTTGCAAAACACTTTCCGCCCTTTGCCTGACAATGGTTGTGGCATTTGGCTTTACGATCCCTGCTTTCGCACAGGGGTCAGAACAGGCTCCGGCGGCACCGGTAGAGGATTCTACCAATGACAGCAATGTGATTGTGGAAGAAGCAGAACCGGCACCGGCACTTACACCAGATGGCAATGCCGCTCTGGTGGATGATTTTGGTGGCAATAAGCAGCTCATTACCGTTACCACCAAGGCTGGCAACTATTTTTACATTTTGATCGACAGGGCTAATGAGGATAAAAAGACTGCTGTTCACTTTCTGAACCAGGTGGATGAAGCTGATTTGATGGCACTGATGGAAGATGAAAATGTCAAAGAGGAGCCGGCTGCTGTGTGTAGCTGCACGACAAAATGTGAAGCGGGGGCAGTCAATACGGCCTGCCCGGTCTGCGCAACTGATAAGAGTAAATGTACGGGCAAAGCACCGGAACCTCCGGCAGAAACATCGGAGCCGGAAAAAGAGAAGCCTGCCGGATTGAACCCGGCTGCGCCGGTCCTTTTGCTGGCTCTGCTTGGTGGCGGTGGCGTATTTGCCTACTTGAAGCTCGTTAAGAATAAGCCTAAGACCAAGGGCAATGACAGTCTGGACGATTATGATTATGGAGAGGAAGATTCTGAGGAATGGGAAACCGAGGATGAGGAGTCGGAAGAACCGGATGCTGACGGGGGCAGCACAGAAGAAGATGATGAGGACAGTGTGAAATGACCCGTTTCACAGA
>JAHZDE010000043.1 GCA_019422525.1 Clostridiales bacterium | reverse complement strand
TGGATTTCTCCTTGCCTCCCAAAAACAAGGTGCTGTCGCAGTTGCCCACAATGGTGTCTGTGGCGTCCTTGTAGATGGTCTTTAACTGACTTTGGGACTGCAAAATAATAGAAGCCGAGATTTCCCGGCTCCGGATGGTGGCAATCAGCTTATCAAAGTTTGGTATCTGCCCGATGTTGTAGGCTAAGAATCCGGCGCCTTACTGCTTCACAGCAGCAGGTTTCCGAATCCTCGCCCCAGAACCGCACGTACACCTCTCGATGTATACGGCTCCCCACTATACATCCTCTACATTATTTATGGATTCTGTCGTAACAGTCTCCACATACTACAAGCGTTTTTCTTTTCTTCTTATTCATAATCGCTCCCCATTCTGTGTTCACATCAAGGTCACTCATACTTTTAACCTGATATACCTTAACCGAAGGCACATACGCACCGCACATTTCACAGACGTTCGCCTTATATCTGAAAAACAATTCTTTCGGCTTGTTCATCTGCTCATATTCGGGTATCACATCAACATAACTTCCGAGAGCGTATTTCACTTTTCGGAATCCATCGTTGTAGAATACTGCATATTTTACGCCTTTCTGGGTATTGTACGGTACTCTGAACTCCCTGTTTTTGGTATATTTGAGTTTTGCTTTTGTCATCGTAATACGGTATTTTGCCGCAACTGTCTTGTATAGACTGTATTCCATAACATAATGGAACTTGTTCAATACGGAAACATTGCTCGCAAGGCGGTAGTAGTTATAAATCCCCCGAATCTGAGCATTGTATTTCCGCACCATTTCATGCACCGGCAGGAATATATAGTCATTTCGCTGTAATGGCTTCCAGACTTCTTTTTCTCCTGCCTTTGACACGATTTTCAGCACGCCATAACTTAATAACTTTCCTATCCATTTTTCTTTCGGCAAGTACAGTTTGATTTTGCCAGTGTAGGCTTTTGTTGTGCCTTTCCCTCTGGCTTTCTTTACTGCACTGTCATTGCATACCGTAACGTCATAGCCGAGGAACCTCGCTTTGTCGTCACTGTTGGTAATGAGCGTCTTTTCCGCAGACAATTCCAGTTTCAGCGTTTCCTCAAAGTATTTCCCGATGTCCGATTTAATCTTTTCTGCGTCCTCTTTACTGCCGATTACACCAATAAGAAAATCATCGGCGTATCGCACATACTGAATCCGCTTGTAATCTTCATCCATGGGGTCTCCCATGGAGATTTTCTGGAACTCTCTCTTTAACTCTGATAGTCGGCGTAATGCCTCTTGTTTTTCTGCGTCAGAGTATCCGTCCCATTCTTTTCGGATTTTCTTCTTGCACCGTTGGCGGTGCGATTGTTTTCTGGTGTATTCATTGTTCCTTTTCCTGCCCGTTCCCCTGTCGAACTTCTTTTTATAATCCTCCATGAATCTGTCAAATTCATTCAGATAGATGTTCGCAAGGATAGGGCTGATACCGGAACCCTGGGCTATTCCGCTGAAAGTAGCATTGTATTCCCAGTTCTCCATATATCCCGCATTAAGGAATTTCCAGATTAATTCTATGAACGATTCATCCTTGATTCTCCTGCGCAGGATATTGATAAGGCTGTGGTGATCTATTGTATCAAAATACGATTTTATATCTCCCTCCACAAACCATTTCACACCAGTAAAGTTATGCTGTAACTGTAAAAGTGCCGTATGGCAGCTCCTGCTCGGTCTGAAACCGTGGGAATAGTTGGAGAATGTCGGGTCATAGATACTTTCCAGTATCATTCTTATGATTTCCTCAACCAGTTTGTCGTCAGATGACGAGATTCCCAACGGTCTCTTTTTTCCATTTTTCTTTTTAATATACTGCCTGCGGACTGGGTTCGGCTGGTAGCTGTGGTCTTTTACCGCATGGATAATCTGCTTCACTCTGTCTTTACCATATCCGTCGAGTGTCAGCCCATCTATGCCGGGTGTCATAGCACCTTTGTTGGCATAAATGTTTTGGAGTGCCTGTAAATAGAGATCTTCATTATAGAGAGTCCTGTACAGTCTCTCATACTTGTAGTTTTCCTCTTTCGAGTGTTTCTGTAGATTTTCCAAAATAATCTTTGGACTTCTCATAGTGTCTCACACACCTTTCCTAAATTATTTCAGTCGTATAGCTGTCTCCCTTCGCCATGTGTACGGTATTACCGCCTCAGACTACTATGGAGACTCCGTAGCCTTGCAGGATATTCAGGTACTTACTGCCATAGCTTATAATGATAAGCGTTCCTGTTTAGGCTATCCTCGTTTAGGCTTGTCTGTACGAGCTTGTCATGTTGTCGGTTACGACGTTCACCATTTTCCGCTTATTGCGGCTGGTCAGTACGGAATGTGATGTGTAAACGCAGTTCGCACAACTCTGCGTACACCCTGCACTGCCTGACGTATAATAGCTATCTTCCGTCAGTGCTGACGATAAAGCCCCTCTGGCTGTCATTTAAGCAGTATAGCTGTTTAACCTCATACATGACATTTCATCTTGATGCCCGCTCACAGTCTGATAGCTGACTGAATAGCACCGTTACCGACATGCTATACTCCCCGTCCGGTTTCCCTTTCGGATAAGTCGGTTGATGATAGGAATTAGGCTTCTGCGAAGCCCTCACATTGAACCTACTATCTTGCTAAAGATAGATTACAAACAAACCCGCGCAGAACGGATGGGTTCCGCTTACGAGCGCACGGCGAACTCGTCCAGGAGGCACCGCACATGGACCGGCAGGCGGCCGCCGTAGAAGTCGTCCGCCTTGTCGCAAAGGAGGTTAAAAAGCTGGGAGTACATGAGCGCCGCCACAAAATTAAAGGTGCTGTCCGTGTCCGAAAGGATGACGAACAGCGCCGATTTCCGGTCGCCCAGGGTGTCCAGCTCCAGTTCGTCCTCTGCCATAAGGTCCCGCAGCTCCTGAATGTCAAAGGGAGAGAGGCGGGCGCCGCAGCTAATCAGGATGGATTTCAGAGTTTTGCCGGCAGCCATCTTAAATTTGCGGTATTGCTTCACGGCGAAATGATCCGGCTGCTCCTTTTCCAGCTTGGCAAACAGCAGATCCACCGGGGACTGAAACTCCTCGTCATCCTCTCTGGCCTCCGATGCGTTGATAAGGTCCAGCAGGGTGATGAAGTTGCGCTCCTCCGGCTCCGCCTCATACCAAATGTAGCCGATGAGGGCAGAATAGTATAACCGCTCGGCTTTGACCCAAAAATCTTCGGAACTATTTTCGCCCCTCACCCTTGGTGTTGAGAATGAGGGCGTTCACCAGTTTCAAAATGTCCTTTTCGCTGCGGATATACGCCAGGGGATTGTATTTCATGGATTTTTTGAAATTGATAAGGTTCAGACTTTTGATACGGTATTGCCTGCGCTCCAGCAGGGCGCCGACCTCCTGTAAGATGGTGCCCTTCGGGTCCGTGACCACATACGAGGAATGGCATTGAAGCAGGTTGGGCTTGACGAAAAATCGGGTCTTGCCGCTGCCGGAACCGCCGATGACCAGGATGTTTTTGTTCCGGGCGTACTTGGGCTCCTTGGGGCGGCTTGACATGGTGATCCGTTCCGTTTGGGTGAGGAGAACATTTTGGGAGAAGTCCTTATCTATGTAGGGAGCGATGTCGGCCGGTGTGCCCCAACGAGCACTCCCGTACTCAATGCCGCGGCGGTATTTCTTGACGTTTTTGCCCTTGGAGTAGACCGCCAGCCGGATCAGCACCGCGCCGGCGGCGCCCACGCACAGGTCCAGCAGATGGAAACTGGGCGCCAGGCTTGCGAAGGCCGCTGAAAAGCCCTGCCCGATATGGAGCAGCTTCTCCGAGGCGTTAGCCCCAGGAGCCAGCCGCACACCCTGGCAGAGCTTGTCAAAGAGATATACAAAGATGAGATACGGAAGGTTGAGGATGAGCTGCTTTTTCAGCTTATCGGTCATCGCGTCACCTCCCGGTCCTTGGTTTTGACCTTCTCCCGTTCCCGGTGTTTGGCCTTGGACTGTTCCTGAGCCTGGGCCAGCCGCTCCCGGATGGTGGGGCGCTTCTCCCGATCCAGGGTCATGGCGGTGAACTCCTTGAAAGCCGGCTGGAGCTGGTCCTTATCCTTCGCCTTGAAGAACACATAGTAATGCGGGGGCTCCGTGGTGGGGCCCTTTTTCAGGGCATAGTCGATGTCATACTTTTTCGCCACCACGGAAAACGCCTTGATGTTCTGTTCGGTGATCTCGATGTTGGTCAGGGAGGCCCCATGCTGTTTGAGCTGGTGCAGGGTC
>JAHZDE010000042.1 GCA_019422525.1 Clostridiales bacterium | reverse complement strand
TCATGGCGTATCTGTCTGATGACGAGCTTCTGGATACCGAGGGTGGCTTCACCGGATGGGACGATGAGACAGGCGCTGGTGCAACGGAGGAAACGCTGGAACAGGCGCTTGCGGAAGAACGTCTGGCCGAGCTGGAAAGTGAGCTGGAGCAGGACGAGCATCCCATCGACTATGAAGCGGAGCTGGAGGACGAGGAAGAAGAAGCCGCCCCGGTCAACGAAAAGCGGCTGAAACGGGAGATTCGAGCGGAAGCTGTGCGGCGGCTGGAGGAAGCAGCACGCACGGAGAAGGATTTCCGGGCCGTGGTGGAGGAATGGAACAAGCTGGACCGGAACCGGGAGCGCCGGGAACGGGACCACGAAAACCTCCGTGGGGATGTGCCGCTGGAATATCAGGCGGTGCCGGAACCGAAGCTCATTCCCCGCTGGATGAACAACCCCGCATACCGGCAGCTGATGGCCGGGAACTTTCTGGACATCCTGTTTGACTGCCCCTATGAGATGCACAACCTGACCGCTGACGCCTTTATATCCCGCATGGTGGAGGAATTAAGCGAGGAACATAAGGAAGTCCTGTATTTCCTCTCTTTGCGGCTGTACAGCACCACCCGGCTTGCCGCTGTTCGTGGGCAGTCTGACCGCAACATTCGCAAACTGCGGAAAACCATCCACAAGAAATTGCAGCGCCAGATGTATGACCATCTGTGCGGCAAGCAGGAGCATGGCGGCAGCCTGACCTTGCGGGAACGCCAATTTTTGGAGGAATACTCGAAAATCGCAAGAAAACAGGGCAAGGACGCCGTGATCCGGCGGGAAAACAAGACCAAGCGCAGAAAAAAGAAAAACCGCCCCTGATAATTGGGACGATTAAGGAGAAAGGGCGTGTATGATGAAAAATTTGTTTGAACAGTCCCGTTCCCATTGGGTGCGGTACGATCACTACGAGCTGAAAACAGCGGAAGATGGCAAGCGGTACATCACCCCCGGCAAGAGTGCAAAGCCGGATGTCTACAATCCGCTGAAAGAGGTCCCCAACATTGTGCTGGATGCCCTGAATGTAGGGATGTTGATGATGGGACGCAAGCCGGAAGCAGAAGTGGAAAAGGCAGTGATGGAGTTTGTCACCCGGTACGGCCTGCTGGGGCTGATGACCGCCCTGCCCACCACGCCGTCTTTTATGGACTATGAGGCGGTGTACCTACCGAAAAACCACTTTATTAAGGAAGAATCCATGGCGACGGACAAATATCTGTCCCTGTTTTATCCCTTTGATCAGCTGGATTTGGTGAAGAAAGGCATTGAATCCACATGGAATGTGTCCGGTGACCGGACGATGGTTGCCCTGACCATGACCTTCATGGACGAGCCGATGGCGAAGAACATGAGCTTCCAGCGGGAATATGCGGAACCCTACGACTGGGTTGCCCAGCAGTTCAAAGATTGGGCCTTTACACTGACCACCGCCATTTTGTACTACAATGACTATGATTCCATTGACGAGGACGCACGGGGGCTGTATCGCAAGGCCATGGCTGCGTTCGGCGGGATTGCCCCCAGCTACCACATTGAGCTGTTGGATAAGCCCACCATCTATTGGGATTTCCATTCGCTGCTGCTGGGCATCCAGATGATGTTCAGCTTCATGCTGGTAGACGGTGACCAGCCCCTGCGCCTGTGCAAGCACTGCCAGAAGGTGTTCCTGGGCAGCCGGTCCAATGCCGCCTTTTGCAGCCCACGGTGCAAGAACCAGTATAATGTCTACAAGAGCCGGGGAAAGAACCGGACGGATGGAGGTGACGAGGAATGAGCGAGGAACAGGGACTGACCCCGTATGAAACCAGAGAAATCCTCTTTTACAAGACCGAAAACGGAGAAGTGCGGGTGGAAATCCTGCTCTTTCAGGAAAACCTCTGGCTGACACAGGCAAAAATGGCAGAACTGTTCGAGGTGCAGAAAGCGGCTATTTCCAAGCATCTGAAAAACATTTTTGAATCTGGAGAACTGAACGAGGATTCAGTTGTTTCCAAAATGGAAACAACTGCGGCGGACGGGAAACGGTATCAGACCAACTATTACAATTTGGACGCCATTATCGCTGTGGGGTATCGTGTGAACTCCAAAAAGGCGACCATGTTCCGCATTTGGGCGAACCGGGTGTTGAAAGAGTTCATCATCAAAGGTTATGTGATGGATGACGCACGGCTGCGGGAGCCGGAGAACTTTTTCGGCAAGGATTATTTTGAGGAACAGCTGGAGCGTATCCGGGACATCCGGGCCAGCGAGAGAAGATTTTACCAGAAAATCACGGACATCTATTCTCAGTGCAGCGCCGACTACGATGTGGAAAGCCCCATCACAAAGGAGTTTTTTGCCACGGTGCAGAACAAGCTCCACTATGCGGTCACCCATCATACCGCCGCCGAGATCGTATACGACCGTGCCGACAGCACCAAGCCCAACATGGGGCTGACCACATGGAAAAACGCCCCCAAAGGCCGCATCCGTAAATCGGATGTCACCGTCGCCAAAAACTATCTGAACGAAACGGAAATGCGAAACCTGAACGAGATCGTCACCATGTATCTGGACTATGCGGAACGGCAGGCCCGCCGGGGAAATGTCATGTATATGGCCGATTGGGTCAAGCGGCTTGACGCATTTTTACAGTTCAACGAGGAAGATATTCTGCATGATAAGGGCAAGGTGACCGCCGCTATTGCCAAAGCCTTTGCCGAGAAAGAGTTTGAAAAGTTCCGGGTATTGCAGGACAGAAGCTATCAGAGCGACTTTGACAGGCTGGTTGCGGAAACTTCGGATGATCTGACAGAATAACCATATACACAGAAAACCCACGCTTCCGGTTCTCTTTCCGGCTGCGTGGGCTTTTTCGGCCATCGCTTATTTCTTGTTTTGCAGCTGTTCATAGGCTTCCTGATGGACGATCAGCCCTGCCGAAAAGCCATACTTGAAATGGCTCTCACTTTCCTCGCATTGGGCGATAGCGTTCTGCGCCCGGAGTTCCTCCACCAGCGCATAGTCCTCTTTGCTGAGCCGCTGGGATAACTGCTCCATCAACGCTGCACAGGTTTGGATCGCCTTGTGGTATTCCGGGGACGTGGGTACGACTGTTTCACAGGGATAAAACTCTCCATTATACATGGCTTCTAAAATCATGGTGTTCCCTCCCTCAACAGTAGACCAGCTCAGCCAGGACAATTTCCTCGGCTCTGTTGTGGATGGAGTTCATGGAGCGCACCCATGCCATCTGGTCGGCAGCTTTCAGGGCTTCTGTGACGCCCTCTTGCTGCATCATGGATTTTTCAATGATTTCCAGCCGCTCCCGGCAGGCGATGTCGATTTCCTCCAAGTGGGGAAGCAGCTTTTCAGTGACAATGAGATCGGTATACAGAATGGGCCGATGTTCTTTTAAGTAGGCACGGCGCATCCGGCCATATTTCCCGATATGGTACTCTTTGGTGTCTGCTAACACAAGGTTGGGAATGAGATAGTCGCCGCATTGGGTGTAAGTCAGTTCCATACAAGGCTCCTTTCGTGAGAATGTGGTTGACAGTTACGGTAGGTTTGAGGGCATCCCTCCTTTATCATAACTGTCTTTTCATTCGCCACAAATGAGCCGCCAGTCATGATGTAATGTTTTTTGGTGTAATCCACCCTCTATACATTACATCATGGTTGGTAATGGAATTACTTTCCCCATCCAGGGCATCGTCCTGGCTCAAGCGGCAGTACAAAGCGGTGATTTTTTCTGGCTGCTGATTCATTTACTTCTCCTTTCTGTTCAGGCAGCCAAGTAAACGGTTGCCCTTATTATAACGCTCCGGTTTCGATTTTTCAGCTATGTCTCTGATTCTTTTTCCCATAAATCCTTTTCCATCAGCCGCTTCAGTTTCTTCACGATCCCTTCCGAGCCTTTTTCCGCAAAGTGGGGAATGACTGTGTAGACGGTATTCCCCTCAAAGAAGGGATAGCTGCTGCCGCCAAGGTCAAAGTAAAACGCCCCGTCCCTGAAATGTTTTTCCATCCGTTCTCCCACAGCGGGGTCAAAATCTTTCAGCAGTTCATATAGCTTTTGTTCATCAGTCATCGGCGCCCCTCCTTTCGCCAACCGGCAGATTCAGGGTAATCACAGCCGGTCTGCCAAGGCCCTGTTTCCGGCGGACGATCAGGCCGCAGGATTCCAGTTCGTGAAACGCCCGCGTTGCCACCTGCCTGCTCCGTCGGAGTTTCGATTTAGCGTCCTCCACAGTGAAGTACAGGCGGATGGTTCCATCCGTTTCGATGTAGCCTTTCTTTTTGGAAATCCCCGCCCGGTCTAAAAGCAGGGCGTACAACACCTTGGCGTCATTGGATAAATCCATGGGGATAAGGAACCGTGGAAAAATGATGTAAGACGAAATATCGGTATCTGTCTTGTATGGAATCATAAATTCTCCTTTCTATCCATCCATCGCTGTGATAGATAGATTGATATTGACTGTTTTGTATTTAACTCTTTTTTATTAACTACCGTCTAAATCCGGGCGGTCAGAGAGGCAGGAAAACCACGGACTGAAAAACAGGATATAGACGTTCCAGAGCGTCAGCTTTGCCGTGTCCTGGAATCCCGAATACGGAAAATCCCAATACGGAC
>JAHZDE010000041.1 GCA_019422525.1 Clostridiales bacterium | reverse complement strand
AATATATTCAAGGCAATCTGCCTCCTCATCCTCTTCATCCTCTTCGTCTTGGTAGGACTTGCTACTGCCGATGCTCGTCCAAATTTGCACTATGATTTAATCAATCCGGCAGATGGAAGAAACTACGGATGCCCCGAAAAAGGCTGGCGATATGATCGAAATACCATGAATCGGCTCATTCAAGAGGGCAGGATTATTTGGCCCGACAACCCAGATGGGCGGCCGCGCAAAAAATAATTTTTGAACGAGCTGTCAGACAATCTTCCTGGTTTTTCATCTGTTTTCAGCACTGGCGTTTATACAAATACTGCAACCAAGGAAATTGGAGGATTGTTTAATAAGTATTTATTTGATTTTCCAAAGCCAGTCGAGGTTATTAAGCAATTAGTTTCCCAAGTGTCTAACACGGATGACATCATCCTTGACTTCTTCTCCGGTTCTGCTACTACCGCCCATGCAGTGATGCAGCTCAACGCTGAGGACGGTGGAAATCGGCGCTTTATTCTGGTACAGCTTCCCGAACTGTGCGACGAAAAGAGCGAGGCATACAAGACCGGGTACAAGAATATCTGCGAGATCGGTAAGGAGCGAATCCGGCGGGCTGGTAAAATGCTAAAAGATGCGCTTGAAAGTTCCGGTTTGTTTGTTCGTGCAATGAAACGCCATCAAGATCAGCATGATTCACTTGAAGGATTTGCTTATGCGGAGTGGGAAGAAAGTCCAGAGGTAATCAATGCAAAAAAAGAAATGGCAGCAAAACTGGATGTGGGCTTCCGTGTTTTCAAGCTGGACACCTCCAATCTGGAAACCTGGGACGCCACCCCCATTGAGGACGAGCAGCTCGACCTGCTGTATCGGCGGATGAACAGCATGATTCATCGGGTGAAGCCGGAGCGCACCGACCTGGATATGATTTATGAAATCATGCTCAAACTGGGTGTGCCGCTGACCTACTCCGTGACACCGTTCTCCATCAATAACAAGACTGTCTATGGCGTGGGCGATGACTGCCTGCTGCTGGTCTGTCTGGCCGAGGATGTGCAGCCCGAGGACGTGGAGCAGATGACCGAATATGCCCCGGCAAAAATCATCATCTCCCGTGACAGCTTTGCTGACGATACCGCTATGGCTAATGCCTACTATATCCTGCGGGATCATGGGATTGAGCTGAAACTGGTGTGAGAAAGATATGAATAACACTCTAAAATGGTTTCATGTAATCACAAAAACCATTGTACATTGCTTACTTGGAACAATCGAATACATTGGTATTCCATTTTTACTTGCTTGTCTTTCTACATTCATTTCCCCTATCTCCAGCGGTAATACTTTGTGGCTTTGGATTGAGCGGATTGCTTTTTGCTTTACGATATACGAAGTAATTATTGTTGGTGTGCGAAAAATGCAGATTGACATACGCAAAGATGCACTATTAGCACTAAAAACCGCCTACGAACGAGCAGCCCTGTATTGTGAAACAGGAAATCAAGACATATATCGGAACTTAACTTCAAAAATAGATCAGGTGCTTGACAATGGGATACTAAATCAACTTGATGTTGTGCAGAGCTATAAAAATCTCAAGCTCTACATGGACAGCAAAAATATTGTTGGAATCAAATATGAGATTATCAATATTCAGCACTCCATTGAAGCAGATAATCTCTTATGGAACTATACCCTGTTCCTGCGGTTATTTAAGAGGTGAACAGGCATGAAACTGAAATTCAAGAATCAAGCCTTCCAAATGGATGCAGTCAACGCTGTGGTGGATTTGTTTGCCGGCCAGGAGAAAACACGGAGCACCTTCTCCGTCATGGAGGAAGCCCAGACCAATTTCTTAAATGAGCTGGGCCAGGGCAATGCTCTCTACATTGACCAGGAAACATTGACCGCCAATATGCACACCGTCCAGAAGCGGAATAACCTGCCCCTGACCCCCACAGCGGAAGGCTGCCAGTTCTGTATTGAGATGGAAACTGGCACCGGCAAGACCTACGTCTACACCAAGACCATCTTTGAGCTGAACCGCAAGTACGGATTCACCAAGTTTGTTATCGTGGTGCCGTCGGTGGCCATCCGGGAGGGCGTCTACAAATCCTTTCAGGTCACGCAGGAGCATTTCGGCCTGCAATACGACAACGTGCCATGCCGGTACTTCATCTACAACTCTGCCAAGCTGTCCGACGTGCGGCAATTTGCCACCAGTTCCAATATCGAAGTGATGATTATTAACATCGACGCTTTCAAGAAAGCGGAGAACATCATCAATCAAGCGCAGGATCGGCTCAACGGTGAAACGGCTATGGGCTTTATTCAGAACACACACCCTATCGTTATCATCGATGAACCCCAGAGCGTGGACAACACCCCCAAGGCCAAGGAAGCCATTGCCACGCTCAATCCCCTGTGTGTGCTGCGGTACTCCGCCACCCACCGAGAAAAAATCAATCTGCTTTACCGCCTGACTCCGGTAGACGCCTACCAGATGGGGCTGGTCAAGCAGATCGCCGTATCCTCCAATCAGGTTGCCGGTGGCTTCAATCAAGCCTATGTGCGGCTGCTTTCCGTCAGCAACGACAAGGGCTTTAAGGCCAGAGTGGAACTGGATGTGAAGGGCAAGACCGGAGCCGTGACCCGCAAGGCCATGACTGTCAAGCCGGGCGACGATTTATTCCTGCTGTCCGGCGGGCGGGAACTGTACGAAGGCTACACCGTTACCGGAATTGACTGCACTCCCGATTTTGAACATATCGAGTTTGGCAATACCCAGGAGGTCAAGCTGGGCAAGGCCATTGGAGACGTGGACGAGAACATCGTCAAGAAGGCGCAAATCCGGCGCACCATCGAAACCCACCTTGACAAAGAGCTGCGGTATCTGGACAAGGGGATCAAGGTACTGTCCCTGTTCTTCATCGATAAGGTGGACAAGTACCGCCACGAGGACGGCACACCCGGCATCTACGCCACTATGTTTGAGGAGTGCTATCAGGAGCTGATCGCAAAGCCCAAGTATGCGCTCCTCCGAGAGCGATTCACCACAGATGTGAGCAAGGTACATAACGGCTACTTCTCTCAGGACAAGAAAGGACGCCTGAAGGACACCAAGGGCGACACCCAGGCCGACGATGACACCTACAACACCATCATGCGGGACAAGGAGTGGCTTCTCAGCTTTGAGTGTCCGCTGCGGTTTATTTTCTCCCACTCGGCGCTGCGGGAAGGCTGGGACAACCCCAACGTGTTTCAGGTCTGCACCCTGATCGAGCAGAAGTCCACCTTTACCTGCCGCCAGAAGGTGGGCCGTGGCCTGCGCCTGTGCGTGAACCAGGACGGTGAACGCATCGAGGACAAGAATATCAATGTCCTTCACGTCATGGCCAACGAGAGCTTTTCCGAGTTTGCTTCCACCCTCCAGAAAGAGATCGAGGACGAAACTGGCGTCAAGTTTGGTGTACTCCAGCTCAGTTTGTTTGCTGGGATGACCTATCAGGAAGAAGTTACCCGTGAGCATACGATTGACAGAGAAGAGGCCCACGAGCTGGTAAAAACCTGGATGGACGACGGCTCCATTGACAAATGGATGGCCGACCCCGAAATGACGGCAGCGGAAGAAAAAATTACAGCGGAATTGGAATCAGGGAAAATCACCGAACCGCCCAGCCCCGTAACGGAAGTCATGCGCCAAATTAAAAACGGTGCGACCGCTGAACAGGCAGCAGAGGCAATTATTGGAATCACCAGTACAATCACTACCGTAGAGGAACATACCGTCACCCACGAGGAAGCTACGGAGCTGCTGGAGCATTTTGAGCAGAAGGGGTATATCACCAGCACCGGTAAGGTCAAGGATACCATGAAGAACGCTTTGAAGAACGGAACCCTTGACCTGCCGAAAAAATATGAAGCTGCCAGAGAGCGTTTTGAGCAGATTATCGCCAATGCCGACCGGAAGCCCCCGGTGCGGGATGCCTCCCGTGATGTGGTGGTACGGCTCAACAAACAGGTCATGCTCTCCCCGGAGTTCCTGGAGCTGTGGAGCAAGATCAAGCAGAAAACCGCCTACCGGGTGAGCATTGACACAGAGCAGCTGGTGAAGAACTGCGTCAAAGCCTTTCAGGAAATGCCCCATATCCCCAAAACCCGTCTGGTGTCCCAGACTGCCGATATTCACATCCAGCAGTCCGGGATCAGCCACATGGAACGGGAAATGCGGACGATGGAGATTGCCAACGATTATCAGGCCCTGCCGGACATCATCACCGCCATCAGCGATGAAACGCTGTTGACCCCGGCTACCGTCAATCGGATTCTGGTAGAGAGCGGACGGTGTGGCGATTTCCTCAACAATCCGGAGGCATTTCTGGAGCAAGCCGTAGAGCTAATCCGCAGCCACCGCCACGCCTTGGCTATCGACGGTATCCGTTATGTGAAGCTGGATGGCCAGGAATATTATGTGCAGGAAATCTTCGACACCACGGAGTTGCTTGCTAACCTGGATCGAAACGCCGTAAAGGTGGAACACAGCGTCTATGACTATGTGGTTTACGACAGCTCCACGGTAGAGAAGCCGGTGGCGGTGGCCCTGGACAACGACCCGGATGTGAAGATGTTCTTCAAGATTCCCAGCCGCTTCAAAATTGAAACCCCCATTGGCACGTACAACCCCGACTGGGCTGTGTATCTGAATAAGAACGGTGAGGAAAAGCTGTACTTCGTCCTGGAAACCAAGGGTGACACCAGCTTTATGCACCGGTGAATTATACTATCAAGTGCAACACTTTAAGTAAATAAAAGAGTTCATACAGA
>JAHZDE010000040.1 GCA_019422525.1 Clostridiales bacterium | reverse complement strand
CGCTCGGACATTTCCGCCGAAAACCTGCCACTGGCAGCTTTATCGGCACACTGTTGCGAAAAGACTTACGGCGGGCAGCCGAGAATGACCGTCCGCCGCATTCTATTTTGTCGGCAGCATAATGGAAAATTCTGAACCCTTGCCCGGCTCAGAAACTACTTTGATGTAGCCGCCCTGCCGTGTTACGATCTCGCGGGCCAGATACAGGCCAATGCCCACGCCCTGTTGATCGTGTACTTCTTCCTCACGATAAAAGCGCCGGAAGATAGCGGCCTGATTACTTTCGGAAATGCCCTTGCCGGTATCGGCTACTTTGATCTCCACATACATTTCCCACAGTACCACCGACACAGCAATTTTCCCGCCTGCTGGGGTGTACTTCACTGCATTGTCCAGCAAGTTAAAGAGGGCTTCGGATGTCCACTTGCTGTCATGGGAAAAGGTCAAATTCTCCGGGCAGTCCACAGATACAGCGATTTTCTTTTTTTCCGCTGCATACACGATCCCACTCATGGCTTGCGCCACGGTATCAAAGAGGCAGGCCGGTTTCTTATCCAACTGGATTACGCCCGTTTCCAACCGTGAGGTTTTCACAAGAGCCTGAAAGAGAAAGTCCAGTTTATCTGTCTGGGTGCGGATTCCGCGGATGAAATCGGTACGCTCCGCCTCGGTCATAGGCTTTTCCAGCAGGGTGTCCGTCGCCATTTTCAGATTGCTTACCGGCGTTTTTACCTGATGGGAAATATCCGATACAAGGGTCTGTAACTCCTGTCGTTCCTCGTCCACCCGGCGACGGTTCTCCTGCATGATCTGGTAAAGCCTTGCCAGCCGGTGTCCGATTCTGGCAAGCTGGGTTTCGCTGTCCTCCGGGCGTTCTGGCGCTTCGTTTCCGGTAATCATGTGGTCTAAGGTTTGGCACAGGTCTACGGTAAACTGCGACAGCCGCTTTCCAAATGCCTGCGTCAGTACAAAGATCCCTGCAAGGGCGCACAGCAGCATCGCTCCGCCCGTCAGCAGCGCCGCCGTCTGTTTTGTCACAAGAAACAGGGCTATGGTGATTCCGGACATGGAGAGGACAAGTCCTATTGCCACCCGGCCAAACAGCCGCTTTACCGAGAGGTTTTGAAACTTCATTTTGCCTCGCCTCCCGTCCATTGATAGCCCATGCCGTAAACGGTCTTGATGTAGGGCGCGCCGCCGTCGGATTCAATCTTGCTGCGAATCCGGCTGATGGAGGTTGTCAGGGTGTGTTCGTCCACATACTTCTCGTCTATATCCCACAGCTTTTCCAAAAGCTGTCCACGGGTCAGCACTTGCCGGGGATTTTTGCGAAACAGGTTCAGCATTTTGTACTCCATCGGGGATAGAGTCAGAGGTTTTCCGTTTAAAGAAGCCGTCTGCTCTGAAAAGTCCAGAAACAGCCGTCCATCGTCGTAAATGTCTTTAGCCGGTTTGTGGTGTTCCAGCATGGCGAACATGGCTTTGATTTTTCGCTGCAAGGCTCTGATCACAAAGGGCTTTGTGATGTAGTCCACCGCGCCCACCTCATAACCCCGTATCTGGTCGCTCTCCTGATCGTTGGCGGTCAGGAATATTACGATGGTGTCCGGGTGCTGAGGCTTTATTAGCTTGCACAGCTCAAAGCCGTTCCCGTCCGGCAGGTTGATGTCCAGCAGCACTAAATCAAATTCCCGCTGGCGGATGGCGTCGGCTGCGATTCTGGCATTTAGGGCAGAAGTCACGCCATAGCCGTCTGCGGTCAGGTTATAGGCCACCATCTTATTCAAAAAACTGTCGTCCTCGACAATTAAAATCTGCTTCATATCCTCACTTCCTTTGCTTTTTGCAGATAGTATAACAGGCAAATGTCCGCGAAATGTTACAGCGGACGGATTTTTCAAAAAAGGGTTTCTTCCTTATTATAGGATAGCCCACTTTACAATACAAGGCGAAAAATATGAATTATAAAGTTTGAGCTATACGCATATAGCAGCATTCCATGAGCAACCTATGAAATATAGAATGTAAGTGGGTGATGCAATATGGCGAATATCAAAGACTGCCCTGGCTTTGAAACCTTCGGTGCAGATGTAAAAGAAGCGCGGAAGGCGAAGAACCTTGCACGAAAAGATTTAGCCGAAAAGGTGAATATTGATACCAGGTATCTTGCCAACATTGAAAACGAGGGCACGATCCCCAGCCTGCCGGTCATCATACAGCTTGTAAAAATCTGCGGTCTGCCGATGGAGAGATATTTCAATCCAGAGGTCATGCGAGAGGAAAGCGAGCTGCGCCAGCGGGTCGGACAGAAGTTGAAACTCTGCCCGGAACAGTATTTGCCAATCGTGGAAGGTGCCATTGACGGGGCATTGAAAATTGAACAGCCGAATGAAGAAACGGAGGGTGTCTGAACATCCTCTGTTTTCTTTTATTTTGCGGGCATTTTGGGACTTCTGCAACGCTTTATAAGTAGGGATAAGATACGGTAGCAAGCACAGCAAGCGAGTACCCGCTTGCGAATTTTGAGATTTTCAGGTCCCTTGCCCGAAAATTCAAAATTGCTTGTTGGGATAGTCCCAAACCCTTATAAAGAACGGAGGCGGCGCATGGCAAACCGAAAGCGGAATATCCAAATGAAATTCTATGTTACGGAGGACGAAAAGCGGCTCATAGACGAAAAAATGAGCCAGTTACCCACACGCAGATATGGTGCCTACCTCCGCAAGATGGCGATTGACGGGTATATCATCTATACGGACACCGCAGATATCAAGGCGTTCACCAAAGAGCTTTCCGCCATTGGTCGGAACATCAATCAGATCGCCAAGCGAATCAACGCCGGAGGTCATGCGTATCAAGCTGACATGGATGAGATACGGGAAAGGCTGGACGAGATATGGCAGTTACAAAGACGCATCCTATCAAGTCAACGCTGAAAGCAGCCATTGACTATATCTGCAACCCGAAAAAGACGGACGGAAAACTGCTTGTATCCTCCTATGGCTGTGCCGCCGAAACTGCGGATATCGAATTTGCCTGGACCCGCCGCCATGCCATCGACAAGGGAACAAACCTGGGCCGCCACCTAATCCAAGCCTTTCAGCCTGGGGAGGTCACGCCGGAACAGGCTCATGAGATCGGAATGGAACTTGCAAAAGAAATCCTGGGCGGCAAGTATGAGTTTGTCCTTACCACCCACATAAGAGCTATATTGAACATCAGGCTGCGCAGAACGGCACCAGCTATAAGGCAAAGTTGAAAGCGGCCATTGACCGGCTCCTGCCAGACTGTTCCGATTTAGAAGAACTGCTTCGTCGCCTGCAGAGAGAAGGCTATGAGATCAAGCGGGGCAAATATATCTCCGCCAGAGCACCGGATCAGGAACGATTCACCCGTCTGAAAACCCTGGGTGTGGACTACACCGAAGAAGCCCTTGCCGCCCGGATCGCCGGACGCGCCAGACCTTCCCACCAGCCGAAACAGCGGAACGGAAAGATCAGTCTGCTCATTGATATCCAGAACAACATCAAGGCACAGCAGAGTGCAGGCTTCACCCATTGGGCGAAGCTGAACAATCTGAAACAGGCCGCCAAGACCATGAATTTCCTGACCGAACACGGGATAAGCAGTTATGGAGAACTGGAAAGCAAATTGAACGCAGTATCCGCACGCAGGGATACCGCTCATGCAGAAATCAAGCGGATAGAAAGTAGAAGTGCCGAACTTGCCCTTGTGATGAAGTACGCCGGAACTTACCGTCAGCTAAAGCCGCTTTATGACCGATACCGTAAATCGAATGATAAAGAAAAGTTCCTGCGGGGGCATGAGGGCGAGATCATCCTTTTTGAAGCGGCCACCAGAGAATTGAAACGGCTGGGGGCTGTGCCGCTGCCGACAACGGAAAGCATGAAAACGGAGCTTGCCAATCTCAACGCAGAAAAGGAACGGCTCCTTGCTGAACACAAAGCCGCAAGAACCGAAGCCCAGGAATACGATACTGTTAAACATAATGTAGATGCACTACTGACCGTTCCGAAGGAACAGGAACAACAGCGGCGACATGAACTTGAATAATTTTCTCTGAAAGACGCTGGGCGCAGCTCCCGGCATCCTGTATAATGGAACTGCGGAAGGAGGTTTTACCGATGACAAGAAGCGAAGCAATCAAAGCATTATTCTTCAAAAGTGTACTGCCCGTGACCGTGGCACTGATTCTGTATTGTATCTTCAAATCCGCCTGCATGAAGAACGGAGAGCTTGACTATGTATGGCTCTGGATACTCTGCGGGCTGCCGTTTGGCCTCCATCGGATGTGCCTCTGGATCGTGCAGGGCGGCGGCTCCCTGGGTGGAGGGATCGCCCTGTTTGCATTGAACTTGATTATCGGTGGTGTGATCGGTGGTTTCATTCTGGCATGGCGGTTGATCGTGGCGGTGTGGTATGTGCCGCTGACGGTGTACCGGCTGATCGTTGGATGATTTTCTTGCGTCATGGAAATATGGAAAACTGCCGCTCGTGCCGATGGAAAAGCCATTCACAACCTGATGGAAAAAGACAAGCCTTTTCCCACAGGCCTGCAAACAGCTTTCCCACAGCCTCGCAATTCTGGCAGTTTACGCACATTCCCACAACGCCTACTGCGGCGGCTATCCAATCCTAATGAGAAAATACTATGGAAATTCCTTTTCAACGGAGGTACAATTTGTACCCCTGTTCAAACAACAGAACCGTGTTAAAGTAATTTGATGATAGCAAAAAGAAAAAGCGGGAGCACAGCCGATCGGACGAACCGAAAAGCTGTACTCCCGTTTTG
>JAHZDE010000004.1:107647-247138 GCA_019422525.1 Clostridiales bacterium | reverse complement strand
CATGCGACTGTTAATCGCAGGGTCGTTGGTTCGAGTCCAACTTGGGGAGCCAGAGAAAACCTGAACACGTTTGTGTTCAGGTTTTTTGTTGGTTTATCATAGATTTATGACGAAAAAAGCCAATCCGAAAGTTTACGATATCGGATTGGCTTTTTTTATTATTCTATGATTGCATATATCCCTATTTTGTTGTATAATAAGTACAATATATTTATAAATAATTTACATAATTTATTATAATTTATCTAATTTTACACCGAAAAAGGGGTATAGAGATGAGGAAAATCAATGTTGTGCTGTTTTCTTCGGGAACCAGCGCGGAAAAGGGCGCATTGCGACGGGTTTCGGAAGAATTGGAGGCAAGGGGATGCAATTGCTTCAGCTGGAGAGATTTGTTCCGAAATGCGAAAAATCTTCATGTGGCGCTGCTGCCGATGCTCATTAAAAAAATCCCTACTTTCGATTTTGCCGTGCTGCTTGGGGAAGGCCATGATACCGTTACGATGCTTCGAAAAGGGGAAAAAATCTCTGTGCCGGTTATGCGGGATAATGTGCTTTTTGAAACCGGATTATGTGCCATGGCTTTGGGCATGTCAAGAGTGATTCTTTTGACGGACCCGGGCGTTCGTCTGCCGGAGGATTTGGAGGGGATTCAAGGTTTTGGCGTGTATCGTGTGACCATTTCTGAGTGGGAGCCGGGGGAGGTTTTTGAAAAGGGTTTGCAAGAGGCCGTGGAAAACATGGTGGGATATATGAATGAGAATCGGGAACTCACTTCCCCAGTGGTGATTGGCGCATCTGCTTCGGCTGCGGAGGGGTATGCGACCAATTTTGTCATGAGGGTGCTGGAACATTTGGAAGAGGGGTTCCGGGATAAGGAGACCGGGGAGATTTTTCGGTTTTCGGGGAAACAGGTGTGGATGCATATTGTAATTCCGGAAGAGTATACCGACGACATATTCCGGCACGCCGTGGAGGAGAGAAAACGTCTGCGTACAGGGTTTGTGGATACGGCACGCTATCGGGCGGCGGAATTTCAGTACCGGATTGTGGGGGATGAATTGCATATTTGGGATTATCCCACTACATTGACCACCTCGTATAATACCGCCCGCATGATTTTGGATTTGGATGCGGATGACTTTTGTGATGACCGGGCCAGAGAGCGGTTTACCGGAAAAGAGCTGGAATTGTTTCGGACTACTTTGAAAAGGCTTTTGTGCAGAGAATATGTGGAAGATCGAGTGGCCTTCTTCTATCCCCACAACGAGGAGGATTTTCGCAAGCGGATGGCGGATATGCTTTCGGATATTTTCCAGTATCGATTGGAAATTGTCACTTATGAAGGAAAAAAGTGAAAGGGTGTGCGAAAAACATTCCCGGTTTTCATTTACATATAGTACAAGGAGGGAGACATGTGATTTTTTCAGCACTGGGAGGCACCGACCGGGTAGGCGCCAGCTGTTACTTTTTACAGCTGGCCGGAACCAATTTCCTGTTGGATTGCGGGAAAGGAATCCAGGGGCTGCGGCATACCTATGGCCCAAATTTCCTTTCCCTTTCTCAGATTCCCGGAATGGAATCCCCTGCCAGAACCGATGCGCTCCTTATTTCCCATGGGCATTATGACCACATTGGGTATTTGCCGGATTTTGCGGAGATGTGCCCGTATACGCCGGTTTATGCGACCCAGGTGACCAAAGAACTGGGCAAGCATTTGATGTGGGACCGCTTCCGGTATGAAAAAGACATGACGGTGGAAAAAAGGATGGGGGAGGATTACCTCATTGACTGTGCGCTGCAGCGGATTCACGGGAATGGCTATGGAAGCCCTTTTACCGTGGGAAACGTCAAGATTACGTTTTATGAGGCAGGACATATCCCAGGCGCCGCTATGATTTATTTGGAGTCTCCGGAAGGAAATGTTTTGTATACCGGCGACTTTATGCGGGAAAAGACCACTCTGACCTGTGGGTATCAGCTTCCGGCAAAGGTACAGCCCGATTTGATGATACTCTGCGGCCTTCATGCCAAGCATCCCCATTATGTGCCAAAAGAAAGAGTCTCACAGGCCTTGCGGAAAGCGGCAGAGAAGCTCTATTTTGGGGAATCTGTTTTTTTGCAGGTGAAGCAGTTGACCAAAGGGTTGGAAATGGTCAGGAGCCTTGCCAAAATGATGGAGAAGGGAGAGTTTCCCTATGAGCCTATTTTTGCGGAGGAACAGATTGTCATGCTGGCGGAAAGGCTGGGAAGCCTGAATATGCAGGTGCTTCCTCAAAATTGCCGCCCATATGATATTTTGCAGCTCCATTCGCCCCGGCGCCCTAAAGGAATTTATGTGGGGGGATGTTTTGGCCCGCTGCCGGCTTTGGAAGCTGATTTTTCTCTGCACGCCGATTATGAGGAATGCAGGCGGCTGGTGGAAGGATGTTCGCCATCGGCGCTTTTTGTGGTCCACTCTCCCAAAGACCGGGAGGGGGAAGGGGACACGTTGCTGGCAGAAGAATTTCCCAATATCCAGGTCATCTATCCGGAAACTGGAAGAGTTTACGGCAGTCCTGAAGGAGGACGCCCTCAATAAATCACTTTTTACAGAAAGGTTGGGATCCTATGAACCCTACACAGCAGAAATCGCCCTATATTCTGGAAGAAGCCATGAAGCTCATTACGGAAACTTCCAAACGGCAGAAAAAGTCCTTTGCAGACGAAAATTATTTGCTGTATCTGTGCTGCAGCAATCCGGAGGCGCAGCCGAGGGAAATCGCTGAAAAGTATCGGAAAGCGTATCCGTCCCAAGACATCAATGGGGACGGGGTCATCCGCACGTTTAAAATGTGCAAGCTGGACCACATTTCGGAACGAATCCGCCTGATGAAGACCATCTCTTCCATTGCCGAAGATTTTATCCGGATTCTTCGGGAAGAACGCCTTCCCAAGGAGGGGGAACTGGGCCAGATCCGCACAGAACTGAATAAGAGTGTGCAGGGACGCCGGCTGCTGCTGATTTGTGTGGCGGAGCAGTGCCGGGAAATTAAGTCTTGCCAGCCGGTGTATGAGGAAGCCTGCCGGATGAATAAGGATTTTGCCGGAGAGTGTATTGACGGAATCCTGGATGTAATCGAAAGCCGCTGCTCCCAGAAAAAGAAAAAAGAGGCCCATCCCGCTTTGTCCGCGGAAAAATACGAGGAAGAAATTCTGCGATTGAACGCCGCGTTGAACCGCTCCAATAACCTGCTGGCCCGGCTTCAGGAAAGCTTTGAGGAACAGCTGGCCGAAAGCCGGGTGGAAGAGCAAATCCACCTGATTACCATGCTCAATTCCGAAAAGTACGGGTATCTGCTGGATTTGATTGAATCGGCTTATTCCGGGTTCCGAAAGCTAAGGAGCAAGCGGGTCAGTATTCCCTTTGAAATCAAGGATGTGCAGACTTTGGTACGCAGGCTGCTGGAATTTGTAGAGGACTGTAATATCGAAAAGATTGCCCAGGTAGGCGAACGCATGACCATAAGCGCTACTGAAATTGAAGAATATATTTATGATGGTACGCCGTTTCTTCATGATGGGGATGTGAAAACCGTGGAAGTCATCTCTCCCGGCTGGAGAAGCATTGACGGGGATATTGTGATTTCCTATCCCAGAATTAAAGAAGTTAAGGAGGACTGACCATGAAGCACAACGACCTTTGCGTAGGAATCGACCTTGGTACGACCAACTCTGTGATTGCCACCTGCTTTCAGGAGGGGAAGGTTTTAAACACCCCGGTAAGCAAAATTGAGCGGTTTACCGAGTTCGGTACCCGTACCAACCGGAAAACCGGCCGGGATGAACTGCTGCCTTCCTTTGTCTATTACTATTATGACACGAAAGAGGGAGAGTACGAGACTATAGTGGGAGACTTGGCCAAAAAAATGTGCGGCTCCCAGCCCTATGCTGTGGCCCGTTCCATCAAAATGCAGATGGGACAGCCCAAGGTGAGGATTCCCGGATGGAAAGCGGAGTATCCCGACCAGACCCCGGAAGCCGTTTCTTCCCGAATCCTCCGCCATATGCTCATGGGGCTGGAAGACTTTTATGGGGAGAAAATTACCGACGCCGTCATCACCATCCCCGCCAGCTTTGACGCCGCCCAATCAGAGGCCACCCTTCGCGCAGCGGAAATGGCCGGTTTGGACGTCCGGGGAGACGATGGAGAGTATCGGGATGATGTTCTTTTGTCAGAACCGGAAGCCGTCATCTATGACGTGATTAACCAGATTCAAAACGGGAGAATCAATGTGCCCATTGATTTTTCAACGCCCAAACGGGTCATGGTGTTTGATATTGGCGGTGGTACCTTGGATATCACCCTTCATGAAATCTGCCGAAGGGAGGATAACCCCGAATATTTTGATATTCGCCCATTGGCTACCAACCGCTTCTCTATGGTTGCCGGTGATACTTTTGATGAACAGCTTGCAGAAAAAATGTTTGAGGATTATCTGGAAGCCTGCCGGCAAGGTGGTCTGGATGAAGTGGTTCGCGGAATCCGGGAAAACCGGGACGCCATTATGCATGAACTGATGACCTATGCGGAGGAATTGAAAACGGAAATCAGCAACCGTTATAAAGTCCGCCAGCAAAGAGGAAATCCTCTGCGTTTGGACGACGATTTTGAATACGGTGGAAGAATGCTCAATGGATACAGCTCGGAAGGATACATGACGCTGGGGGAATTTGAGGAATGTCTTCGTCCTCTGCTGGGGGAAAGATACCACTATGAGGATTATCACAGATTCGAAACCATTCAGGATGAAAATAACATTATTTATCCTGTTTTGAATGTCCTGTATAAAGCAGCCGCCAAGCTGAAGGTACAGGATGTACAAGTGGACGCGGTCATTTTGAACGGAGGAATGTCCAGACTCTATCTGATTGAAAAACGTCTGACCGAGTTCTTTGGGTTCAGAGCCATTACCGTCAATGACCCGGACAAATCAGTGGCACAGGGCGCCGCTGTCTATCATTACTATCTGCATCAGAAAGACAGCCCGATGCAGGAACTTCATCGGCGCTTTATGGAAGAACAGCGCTCGGGACAGGTCCCCGTGGAAAGCACTGTGGCAACAGCCGGAAAATTTGTTTTTCAGGATATTACCCAGGAGCCGCCGAAACAGGCCATCCGCTCTGTTGCCAGTGTCCTCAATGAATCCCTCTATCTGGGGCTCCGAGGCGGCGCTGTCCACCTGCTTGCAGAAAGCGGACAGGAACTGCCCTACGATTCCGGAAAGATTTCGGGATTCTCCATTGCTCCCGGTCAAACCCGTTTGCGGATTCCCATTCGGCAGCGGTCTGGCCGGCCCGGTGAGTATAAGACCATCGCCACCGGAAACCTTACCTTCAGCAAAGCAAGAAATAAGGAAACACCGGTTTCCATCCAGTTCCGCTTGAAAAAGGGCGGTTTGCTGACCTTTGAAGCGTGGACCAGCTCTGACCCCCAGGGGCTGCAGGTGATTGAAAGCGCTTCGGTCTCTCTGACTTTGGGGGAGGCGGAAGACAAGACCCGTTCTTATGCCAAGCCCAACCCCATTATTCCCCCTACCGGCACCGTCTTGATGGTGGCCAATGAGCTTTCCTCCTTCCGCGGACTGATTGACCGGCTGAAAACCTGCCGGAAGAAAACCGCGAAAACGTCTCTGCTCAACGCGATTAAAACGCGGAAAAAGACCATCATCGGCTGTGGAAACCCCAAAGAGTTTTCGGAGGGGATCTTGAAAATGCTGGAGACGGACAGCTCCGCCATTATGTACATGAACCTTCTGCCGGTTGCCCGAAAGCTCTCTGCTTTTTGGACGGAAGAGGAACGCAAAAAGCTTGCACGCCTGTGCCTTCGCAGTCTGGAATCGGAATTGACCGGCTGGGGCTCTTCCAATTTTGAAGTCAGCGCCAACAACGAGGCCATCCTGACCATTGGCAGCTGTGCGGACCGGGAGGTCTGTAAGCAGCTGAAACCTTTGCAGGATAAGCTCAAGTATCGCAATGCGCTGCTGTTTGCCTTTGGAAGCTGCGGCATTTTCCAGAAGTGGTTATATGAACAGTTTGTCAGCGATATGGAGCGCAGCGCTGTGATGCAGGAAAGTATCCGCTGTTTGGGACTGTCGGCCTTCCGGTATGACTGCGAAATGGAAATCAACACCCGGGAAGCGGCGGAACGTCTGACCCTGTTGATTTCCGGCGGAAGCCTACAGGATAACGAGCTGAGTATTGCCATTGTGGCCTTGGGAATCCTCTATACCCGGCTGCAGGGAGAAGAGCGGGAGCTGGTTTTGCAGCAGGCACGGGAAGCTATTAGCAGTATTCCCACCTATTACGGCAGCAAAATGTGGGAATATACCGAAAAGGCCCGGTCTGTGGCACATAGGATGATGACCGGCGAAGAACTGGAAAAATCCGAGGAGGAGTTCCTGCTGAGCATCCTGACCCAAATGTAACATAAAGAGAAAACAGTAAGGGCCTGCAAGGTTTGCAGGCCTTCCTGTCTGTTACAAAAATAGATGGTGACAGAACGTGTAAAAGGAAGTATGATAAAGAAGAATGATGTGCAAGGAGGAATTATGATGGAGCTGGTGACTAATGCCTCGTATTTTTTCATACCGTTTTCCTATGGATGCCCGTTTTCCAGATTTTATCAGAGCCTTCTCCACAGTGAAAGCTGGGAAATCATCCATGATGAAATCAAGTATATGCTCCGGCATGTGGCGGATAAGCTGGACAGCACTAAGGAAGAATCCTGTCTGTGCTTTCATTTTGCCCTGAAAGAGGATGCACGCAAGCAGCTGCAAATGGTTTCCCCACGGGAGGTGTGCCGGATTGAGGGAAAGTTTTCCGGGAAAAAAGAAATCTTCCCGTTCCGGCTCACCGGTGTACAGCTGTATTGCTTCAGCACGCAAATCGGCGTGATGGCTTTCCGGCTGGAATTTGACAGGGATGACCCGATTTGGCTGGCAACGGCCCAATATTATGCCAAAAAGGTTTCCCGTACCCTTGTGACATCCAGTTTTGGCGCAATGGTACAGGGGCAGGAAGACACGGATACTCTCATGGGCTTGGGGTCATTTTTGCTGCATGCCACCCTGCCCGGTATAGGATGGCAGCCGTTTTTCTATGCAGTGCCGGGAACCGAGCGGGCCAATGTCCTCACCTATGTGGAAGTACCGCTCCGGGATGGTCCGCTGAAAGATGTCTATAGGCGGGAACTGTTCCACTTGCGCCGATGTCAGAGCGACGGCTTCTTTTATGTGGCAAACCCCGCCCAGGAGGAAAAGGAAATCATCTTTACTTCGGCCAACATGGTCTGGGGGATTTCTCCAGAAGCGGCGGTGTGCCTTTCCTGTCCGGCAATGGGAAACGAGGAATTTGTCAAAACTACCTTTATCAGAAATTTCCATTCCCAGTATCTGTATATGTATGTCCTGCTGCTGCATCAAAAGTTTATGCTGTATCAGCTGATGAACTGTATTGGCACTACCAGTGAAGAAAATAAGCTGAAAACCTATCGGAAGCAGCTATATGAGTTCGAGATGAATTTCTCCTTTTCCCGGATTACAGAAGTGGTGCAGTATCAGGAGCTCTATGACAAAATGAGTCAGGTTTTTGCCCTGCAAATGATGTATAATGATATTCGGGAGCCTATGGACGCTTTGGCTGAAATGGAAAAGACCCAGCGGGAAGAACAGCAGAAAGAAGCCGATGAAAAAACCAATCAGGGTTTGATTTTGCTGTCTTTGTTGGCGGTATTCTCGGCTTTGGTTGACAGCTTCGATTTTACCGAATCGTTTTTTTCTTGGTTTCTGCCAGAGGGCGCCATCCCTTGGGTACAGACAGCAGTGATTATTCTGGTCATTGCCATCTTTATTCGAGGGCTGCTTGCCATTTTCCGAAAGCCCAGATGTTCCCAAAAATCAGTACATCACGGAGGTACCAAGTGAAACAGCCATATCGTTATATCGGGGTGTTCTTGTCTGCACCAAAGGTGTTGGAGGCAGCGTCGGCATATAGCTCCAACCGCTTATACAGGCTCATTGAGCACCCGCATATCACCTTTGCTTTTCGCCCGGAGAACGCCGACGAGTTTTTGTTTGGGCTGCCGGTTTCGGTAAAGGTGACAGGCTACGGCAATAACGGAGAGAACGAGGGGCTTCGGGTGGAGCTTTGTCAGGCCGATGAACGGATTCGGGCCATGTGGGAGGCCATTGCTTTGCCCCATGTCACGGTTTCTGTGTCCAAAACAGGGGAGTCGGTGAATACCCGGTGGCTGTCGTTTGTACCGGTGGAGGACGGCCCGGTTCTTCACGGCATTTTTGGAGGCTGTACGGAGGAGCGGGAAGTGATTTTAGAAAGCATCGTTCCCTGAGTACCCAAAAGCTGTTTCTGCATGATAAAAAATCCCCCAGCAGGTGTCAGATCGTATCTGACACCTTTTCTTATTGGTTCGTGGAACGGGGCGTCGTGATATAAAAAAGGGACAGTGTAGACCAATTCCTCCACCTGTGGATGCGTCTGACGGTTTGGTTAAAATGGTACGTTGTTATTTGGCGTTTTTTCTCAATGCTAAGAAAAAGAATCTTTCTACAAGCAAACAAAAAGTTTGCACATACCATGTTTTAAGTATGTTATAATTATAACAAACAAGCACCGTCAAACGCTTCCATACCAAAGAAAGGAGAAATTTGGTCATGAAATATCAGAAGTTGTTTTCCCCTGTCACTGTGGGCGGGGTGACCTTGAAAAACCGTTTTGCAATGGCTCCCATGGGTCCCCTTGGCTTAGCAGATGCAAACGGAGGCTGGAATCAAAGAGGTATTGATTACTATACAGCACGTGCAAAGGGCGGCACGGGCTTAATTATCACGGGTGTTACTTTCTTTGACCAGTTTGTAGAAAAACAAGACCCTTCCACGGTACCGAACCCGCTGTATAAGCCGGTACAATTTGTCAAGACAAGCCGTGAAATGACAGAACGTGTCCATGCCTACGGAAGTAAAATTTTCCTGCAGCTGTCTGCCGGTTTTGGCCGTGTTACCATTCCCACCAATGTAGGCGACATTCCGCCCATTGCGCCGTCCGCAATCCCCCATCGTTGGCTCGATAAAACTTGCCGTGCCATTACGGTAGATGAAATTCACCTGATTATCAAACAGTTTGGTGATGCTGCGTTCCATGCAAAGCGTGCAGGCTTTGACGGTGTTCAGATTCATGCCGTCCACGAAGGATACCTGTTGGATCAGTTCGCCATTTCCATGTTTAACCACAGAACCGATGAATATGGCGGTTCGCTGGAAAATAGACTGAGATTTGCAAAGGAAGTTGTGGAAGAAATTAAAAAGCGTTGCGGCGCTGATTTTCCGGTTACTCTGCGTTTCAGCCTGAAGAGCATGATAAAGGACTGGAGAGTCGGTGCGCTGCCCGGAGAAGAGTTTAAAGAAATGGGCAGAGATATCGAAGAAGGTCTGGAGGCTGCAAAACTTCTGGAAAGCTACGGATACGATGCTCTTGATACCGATGTGGGTACTTACGATGCTTGGTGGTGGAATCATCCGCCGATGTATCAAAAGAAGGGATTGTACCGTAAATACTGTAAGATGGTCAAGGAAGTTGTCAATATTCCCGTATTCTGTGCAGGCCGTATGGATAACCCGGATATGGCTCTTGAGGCGATTGAAAACGGTGAATGTGACGTAATCGATCTGGGCAGACCGCTGCTGGCAGACCCTGACTACTGCAACAAAGTGAGATCTGGCAGAATGAGCGAAATTCGTCCCTGCATTTCCTGCCAGGAAGGCTGCATGGGTCGAGTGGCTTCCTATTCTATGATTAACTGTGCCGTGAATCCCCAGGCTGCAAGAGAAAGAGTGACTGCATATAGACCGATTCTGACAAAGAAAAAGGTTCTGATTGTAGGCGGCGGTGTTGCCGGCTGCGAGGCTGCCAGAGTTCTTGCCATTAGAGGACACGAACCCGTAGTTTATGAAATGAGCGGCAGATTGGGCGGTAATCTTATCCCTGGCGGTGCTCCTGAATTTAAGGAAGATGATTTGGCATTAGCCGCTTGGTATACCAATGAGCTGAAGAGATTACACGTGGAAGTCCACCTGAACGAGAAAATTACCAGCGAAAAGATTCTGGCATCTGGCTGTGATACCGTGATTATTGCAACGGGTTCCAAGCCCAAAGTCTTCTCTCTTGGTGATGACGACAAGGTATTTACGGCAGCACAGGTGCTGTTAAAAGAAAAGGATTGCGGCAATTCGACTGTCGTGGTAGGCGGTGGATTGGTAGGCTGCGAAACGGCTCTTTGGCTGGCACAGCATGGGAAAAAGGTTACCATCGTAGAAGCGATGGACAAGCTGATGGCGGTCAATGGACCGTTGTGTGCGGCTAACCACGAAATGCTGGAAGCGCTGATTCCCTTTAACAATATTGATGTTTACACCAACTCCAAGGTGGAAGGCTATCAGGATGGTAAGCTGACCGTAAAATGCGGCGAGGAAACCAAGAAAATTGCCTGCGACAGCGTAATTCTGGCAGTTGGCTACAAGGAAGAAAACGAGCTTTATAAGCAGCTGGAATTTGAAGTTCCTGAGATTTATCTGTTGGGCGACGCCAAGAAAGTTTCCAATATTATGTATGCAATATGGGATGCTTTTGAAGTGGCAAATCATATTGAATAAACAATCTGGGGGCTGTTATCAAATGCCCCTGTCATAAAGACCGTGCAAAACAGCTTGCGAAAACGGAGGAACGATTCCGGTTTTGTAAGCTGTTTTGTTTTTTTATTCGGTCGCCTGCCATAAAACCCGATTCCAAAATGATTAACAAACATAGGAATCCATGTTATAATCTTAAAAATAGGGAGGGGATAAAATGGACACGAAAAATCTGTATTATTTTCAAATCGTATTTGAAGAAGGAAATATTAGAACAGCTGCCCATAAACTGTATATCTCCCCTCAAGGATTGGGAAAAGTCATAAAAGGACTCGAGATAGAGCTGGATTGCCAGCTATTTACAAGGACCAAGTCTGGCATGATACCAACGGAAAGCGGTATCTATTTGTATGAAAAGAGCCGAAAGGTTCTGCAGGATATTCAAGAAATGAAAAGGCAAATTTATAAAATGAATCGAGGCAGTGATGAGCTTCAAATCGGTTTTGCCAATGGTACCCTGAAAGTGATAGCGTTTGAAAAGCTTTTTGAATTTATTAACAGCCGTTCCAAGTTTACAATCGGTTGGAGTGAATCCGAAAATGATAAAGTGATTTCACAGCTTGAAAAAGGAACTTTGGACTATGGCTTTGTCACCTCTACGATAAAAAGTCCCTATCTGGAACAGATCGTGGTGGCCAGTATTCCGATTGTTTTGCTCGTTTATGAAGGCCATCCGTTTTGGAATCTTGAATATGCAAGTATTGAAATGCTTGAAAAGGAAGATATGGTCATGATGAATGAACAATTCCATATTTATTATGACTTTGTACAGATGTGTCATATTAAGGGATTTGTTCCTAAAATACGAGCGAAAACCATGGACGGTGATACTCTATATCGATTATGCAAACAGAAAATCGGAGTGGCCGTATGCCCTGCATTTCCTCAAACAAACTATCAAGGACTAAAAGCCATTCCATTTAAAGAACCGTATTACTGGAGAATTTACGGAACCTGGCTTAAAAAGCATCATGATTCCAAAGTTGTCGAAATCTTCAAACAATTTTTTGCCAAATAATTTTCTTCCCTCTTAGCTTGAGAGCAAATCAAAACCCCGGCTTCCCTCATAAACGGAAGTCGGGGTATTTTTTGTATGGAAATATAAGCAAGGCGCCCGCTATTTCCCGCAGTATTTTTGTCTGGTCGCCATTCCGCCGCGAATATGGCGCTGGGCCTTGTTGTATTCCAAGATTCCCCGCACTTGATGGTACAGTTGCGGATTCACGTGGCGCAGCCGTTCTGATACGTCTTTATGTACCGTACTCTTGCTGACGCCAAACTTTTTGGCAGCCTTCCGTACTGTGGTTTTGTTTTCGAGAATATAATTGCCCAGCTCAACGGCTCGTTCTTCCACAATGCCCTTCAAAACAATCCCCCCACATGCGTTTTGTTCCATTTGTATGCGGGGGAAAATAGAAATATCACTTTTCCAAAGCCGGAAACGAACTTGAAACGAAGTACTGAAACGAAGGGGTAAACACTTTTGAAGTTGTTTTTCCCCTCTTTTTTATACTACTATCTTCTTTTTATAAATCTTTGTTGCTTTCGTTTCAATAGAAGGAAGAGCCCTTAAAAAAGCCCGGTATTATGCGATTTTTGGAGATTTGCTGATTGAAACGAACTTGAAACGAACCTGAAACCAACTGAAACGAAGTGGCGTTTTTTTCGCCGTTTTGGGCCTGTGCTGTCCTTTTGCAGAGGACAGCTGTCCTCGCATTTCTAAGATTTTGAGTTCGTTTCAAGAGTTCGTTTCAAGTTCGTTGCTGAGCTTGATGCGCTCTCAATGGCTGGAGAGTGTACGATAATCATTTGGCCGCCTGCCTGATGGGGAATCATGTTGCTTTATTTGTGGGAAGTGTCATAAAACAGTTTACTATATCTATAAATTGAATCCGTTTTTGTTTATGTATACAAATATAAATTAAAAATTAACAAAATTTTAAAATCAAACTTGAGGGCTGATTAAAAAAATTTGATTGTGTTGTGCAAATCATCTATTTTAGAATGTTGATTTTTCAGAATCGGTTTTTATCTTTGTGTGTTTTATATACAAAACACCTTAGCATTTCTATATACGAATGATACTATCATAATTTTCTGTTCAAATTGACTTTGAAATTATGATTATAGTATGATTTTTTTGTAATTGTAGTTGGAATGTCGCCAGAAATATTTGCGAATCAAATTCATTTTATATCTCCTTTTTCTGTATTTACTAAACTTATTTATATTTAGCAAGAAAGAAGGTATTTTTATGAAACGCATGAGAAAAGCACTCGCATTGATTCTTACGGTACTCCTTCTTACGCAAATACCTGTTGAGGTTTTTGGCCAAATCGTATCAAGCCAGACATTCGAAATCCCGGTGGAAGAGGTTCTGGACGAGGACTTCCTTTCGGATACTGCGGATGATTCTGAACCGGAGCCCAGCATTGTTGGGGAGGTAACTGAAAAACGGGAAGAAAATGTCAAGGTTTTCCGACTGGACGACGGGAGTTTTTTGGCAGCTGAGTATTTGGTTCCCGTTCACTATCAAAACGAAGCTGGGGAATGGGTGGATTATGACAATTCCTTGGAAATCGCAAACCCCTCTGCTCCTTTTTCAGCCCCCAAGGCGCCTTCCAGCAGTGGAGAGATTCCCGCACAATCGGATACCGCAAAATATCAGGCAGCAGATACGGATGCACCTTTTGCATTATCCGAATCTGCTGCTGCTGGGAATACGGCTCAAATTCAAAAGGAAGGGTATACTCTTTCCTGGGGCCCACAGGAAAGCCAGGAATCCGAGATTGAGATTGTCGACAATGAAGAAACCCTAACGGGGAATGACCGCTTTCTCGTACTCCCTAATCTGACACAGGAAGCCTATTACCCTTCGGTGTATCCCAATGTGGATTTGCAATATATAATTTCCAGCACCGGGATTAAAGAAAACTACATTCTTAAAAACCGGAATGCCCAGAAAGAGTTTATAATCTCCTATCAGGCCAACGGCCTTACTGCTGTTCCAATCGATGAGAAAACCATAGACTTGCAAAACCATTCGGGAGAGGTGATTTATCGGATTTTATCGCCGGAAATGACCGATAACAGCGGCAGCCGAAGCGAAGATGTTTTTATGACGCTGCTTTCGCAGGATGAGGATACCATACAAATCCGTGTTACAGCCGATACGCAATGGCTGGATGCTGCCGACCGGGAATATCCTGTTGCCATAGACCCGACCATTACCACCACTACCAGTCAAAGCGATGTACATACGACTTTTATTACCTCTGCCATGCCGGGAACCAATCACAGCACCAAATTTGAGCTGTTGGTTGGCAGGGAAAGCACAGAGTATAATATTTGCAGGACCCTTGTCAAGCTGGATATGCCTTCGCTAAAACCAGGCGATATGATAGTAAATACCAAACTGTGCCTGGTGATGAAGAATTATCAATTTTATGGCAGCACCACCCCCAGCATGCAGATAAACGCCCACAAAATCACAGAAAGTTGGAATGATTCCAATGTAACCTGGAATAACCGTCCCAATTATGACAGCGCGGTTCTGGACTACAATTTTGTCCGGCAGGATGACCCAAAGGTTACCACACAAATTACCAACGACCATGTAAAATCCTTTGATATTACCAAAGCAGTCAAGCAGTGGTATGAAGGAACTTCCCCCAATTATGGAATCCTTTTAAAGTCCTCTGCAGAGTCCGGCAGTTATATGGATACGGGTGTAAAGGCACAGTTCTGGCCGGAAAGATATAATGATTTGTCCGGAGCCTATCCGGTGGCCTTGCTTACCTATCGCAATAATAAGGGTTTGGAAGATTACTGGACCTATACGACTGCCAGCGCCGGTTCGGCCGGGACGGCATATGTCAATGATTATACCGGCAATTTGGTGTTTATCCACGGCGATGTAGCCACTACAGGACTTCTTGCGCCGGTCACTTTGGAACATGTCTATAACGGCTATATGGCCGGAATCAAGTATACTGACAATTATGTGACGGTAGGACGGGGCTGGAAAATGAGCGTCCAGCAAACCGTGCGCAGTTCCAGCAAATATGGCCTGAGCGGCTCTGCGCTGAGTGCAACGCCCTATGCCTATGAAGATGGGGACGGTACGGTCCACTTCTTCTATAAAAAGACGGAAAACGGAAAAACAAAATATCTGGACGAAGATGGGCTGGGATTGGAGCTCAAAATTATTAGCGGCCTAAACTGCACCATCACCGACGAAAAGGATAATGTTTTAACCTTTGACGCCAGAGGGAACCTGTCTACCATCAAGGATGCAAACGGCAATGCCATTACCATTTCCTATCAAAAGGACGGCGACATTTATCGGATTACCAAAATCACCGATGGCGCCGGCCATGTCATCACGGTTACCCAGAATGACAGCACCAACCATTATCTGGCTTCGCTGAAGGACCCAGCAGGCAGAGTCACCACCTATACTTATGCCGTCAATGATACTTGGGGTACCGGTTGTTTGACGAAGATTACGTATCCCGACGGTACCAAAAGCCAGTTCCAGTACGATTCCGACAGAGCGCTGAAAAAAGTAATTGCAAGCGACGGAACCAGCCTGGAATTTACCTATACATCGAAAGCAAAGGGGAAACGTGTCAGCAAAATTGTAGAGAAAGGCGCCAATGGTGACACTGGACAGACAATTCTGTTTGACCGCAGCAACTTTAATAATACCGTCATACGAACCAGCGGTGTTGACGGTGTCATCAACAACAATGATGATATTGTCCAGACCTATCAGTTCGATAATTTTGGACGGACGGTTTGTGTAAAAAGCAAAAAAGCTTCTGGAACCGATTTGGGGACCAGCATGTACCAGTATACATCCGGTTCCAAAAACAGCAGCGCCAGCAATATCAAACAGCTGAACCGGGTAAAGAGCGAGGCTGGAGCGGACAACAGTACCCGAAATTATCTGCAAAATCACAGTGGGGAAAGCAGTGGTAATTGGGTAAGCTCCTATTGGATTAACAGTGCAGCAGAGTATACCGCTAACCGGGTTAGCAGCCAAAAACTGTTTGGAAACTATTCTCTGCATGTAAAGGTAGACGAGACCCAAAATAATGGTGGCGGATGTTACTATCAGCAGATAGATGGAAGTAAGCTGACCGCTGGAAGCACCTATACTCTTTCCGCCTATGTGAAAACCAGCGGCCTTACCCGTGCCAATAGCGCCGCCCAGGGATACGGTGCTTGTTTGGGCGCGCGGTTTGTCAAGAATGACGGCTCGATTTCTCGGGAGTATTCCAACTACATTACCAGTTCTACCAGTTCCAGTATTAACAAAGGATGGGAACGCCTCACCCTTACCTTTACTGTGCCCCAAAGCACCGACTATGCCAGATTTGGGCTTGTCATTATGAATGCAACGGGAGAAGCCTGGTTCGACGGTATCCAGCTGGAAAAGGCGCCAGGAGCAAGTAACTATAATCTGCTGGAAAACTCTTCTCTGGAAGACGTGGACGGCAATCTGCCTGCCGGTTGGTATGGCACAAACCTGTCCAGTACAGACACCACCTCCACAGATGCCAAAGCAGACGGCAGCCGTTCCATGAAAATTGTGGGAGAAGCAGGAAAAAGCAAGCGGATTTCTCAGCAAATCGTTCTTTCTTCCGACGCCAAAGAGAGTGATACTTATATTGCAGGCGCATGGGCAAAAGCAAATGCGGTACCAGAAAGTGACGTCAATAACCGCCTGTTTGCCATTTCCGTTACGATTTATTATAGCAACGGGTCTGTTGTCGATAAGACACAAATGGCCAAATTTAATCCTGCCGTTTCGGACTGGCAGTATACCGGTATGGCATTTAATCTTTCCAACAGCATCAGCGGAGATAACTTGAAGCCTACCAAGATTACATACATGCTGCGGTATAAGGGACAGGCGAATACCGTGTATTTTGACCGCTGTCAGTTGGTAAAGGATAGCTATTTGGCCTATACCTATGACACGGATGGAAAGCTTATTAAAACTACGGAGAACGGGGACCGCTCGACAGTTCTGAACTATAACAGCGATTCGGATTTAACAGGCTTTACCGATCTGGAAGGGAAAAACTATACCTACAAATACAACGACGCTCATCAGGTAATAGAAGCAAAGACCCCCAGAGGCGTCAAGATTCTGACAAGCTATGATGGAAACGGTACCGCGACTGTTTCGCAAATTTCAAATTCCAGCGGTACTATGAAAATCCGCACCAGCCGCGCATTGACAAGCGCCTCAGGAAGCATTAAGGCAGGCGCCTATGTGGCCGAAGACCGGGACCAGCATTTTAACAAGACCTATTATGATTATAATCTGCAAAGCGGACAGTTGAAATCTGTACGCAACGCCAATAATGTCACGACCTCCTATTCCTATAAAGCCAATACCGACCTTCTCTCCGGTGTTTCTTCCAGCGGGGTGTCCGTCAATTATTCTTATGACAACAGCAACAGCCGCCTGACTTCCATTGCCCATAATGGGTTTACCTATGGCCTGTCCTATGACACCTTTGGCAACCTGTTGAAAACCACAGCAGGGGATCATACCCTGAGTACCAATACCTATGGCAAGTATAATGGCCTGTTAAAACAGACGAAATACGGCAACGGGGATACCATCGACTACAGCTACAGTTCCTTTGGCTCACTGCTGAATACCAAGAAAAACGGAACTACCCAATACAGCTGGGTCTATAGCAACAGCGGGCTGCCAGCTTATCAGACAGACCATGTCAACGATCAGAAGCATATCTATCAATACGACCTGACGGGCCGGTATGTACAGGAAGACATTATTGATACAGAACGTTCGTCGGAATATGACCGGCTGCTGTATAAAGTGCAATACCGGTATGATAAGATGGATAATGTAACGGCGAGCGTTCGCCAGGCAGGCGGGCGTTCGTGGACGGACAGCTATACCTATAACGATGATAAACAGCCCCTGACATCTGCAGTGAATTCGAGCCGGAAAATTGAATATACGTATGACTCTCTGGGACGTTTAAACAGCAGCAGCTATACATTGGATTCTCCCCTCAAAAACGATTATATTTATCTATTATCGAATCGAAATGAAGAGGGTTCCGAACTGTATCGCACCACACAGTTACGGTATGAATTTTTGGGAGATACAGCCTACCGATACACCTATGACAATATAGGGAACATTATCAAAATAGAAGAGGGGCAGCGACAGGGAGAAGGCACGGATGTCACAGGCCTGACAGAAAAAGTCACTTATGAATACGATGCGCTGGGACAGCTGAGCCGTGAAAACAACCGGTATCTGAATGCTACGGTGGTTTATGCCTATGACGGCGGAGGCAACCTGACCAGCCGCACCATTTATCCCTATACCACCGGAGAACTGGGCGAAGCCACAGACACCATCACCTATACGTATGACAGCAAGTGGAAGGATTTGCTGACGGGATACGACGGGCAGAGCATCACCAGCGACGAAATTGGAAATCCTTTAACCTACCGGGACGGCATGAGCATGAGCTGGGACGGCAGGCAATTGACACAGCTGACAAAAGATGGTACAACCATAACATACCAATATGGCTCTGACGGGCTGCGCACCAGCAAAACGGTTAACGGCGAAGAGTACCGGTACTGGTATCAGGACGGCCAGCTGGTGTATGAAGAGCGGGGCGACAGCAAACAGTTCTACTATTCCTATGATGGGTATGGTCATTTGTCCTGCATCCGTTATTATCATAATGGTACTGGATATGTTTATTATGTACAGACCAACTCCCGTGGCGATGTGGAGGCGCTATATCTTGGCGACGGCAGCCTGCGTGCGCGGTATATCTATGACAGCTGGGGCAATACGCTGTCTGTGCAGGACGGAAACGGGCAGGAGATCACCAGTGAGAATGATATTGGCAACCTGAACCCCTTCCGCTATCGTGGGTACTATTTTGATTCTGACACAGGGCTGTATTACCTGCAAAACCGCTACTATGACCCGCAGACCTGCCGCTTTATCAACACAGATACGACCGATATTCTGGCAGCAAAAGGGGACTTGTACGACAAAAACCTTTTTGCCTACTGCGATAATAATCCGGTTGCCCGTGTTGACTATGGCGGGGAGTTTTGGCATATTGTCGCCGGGGCCGTAGTCGGTGGCTTATTTAGCGGTGTATCTAAAGTATTGACTAACGTTTTTATTGATGGCGAAGACCCTATGAATGGTGTAGGTACAGCTATATTAACGGGTGCTGCCAGCGGCGCACTTGCATCAACTAGTGTTTGTTTAGGAGTTATGATAGCGGGAAATGCAGCCATTTCTATGGCGGGAAATGCGACTGACCAAATTATTAAAAATAAAGGTTTGAATAACTTTGACATTGGCGATATGGTAATAGATGGTGTTGTTGGTGCAGTTTCAGGAGCAACAGGAGGACCTGGAAATGGAAGCAAACATTTGATGAATCTGGGAAAACAAAGCGTAAAGCGAACGGTTAAAACAACCATTCATAAAGGGGTTAAGCCTGGACTAAAGGAAGCAAGAAAAGCATTTACGTACTATTTGAAGAATACAAAAAAATACTATAAATCATTCTTGAGAAGTTTACCTGGAAACTTTTTGTCTACTTTAGGTTCTACCATTGCAACATCAAAATACATGAAAAATAAGTATCGACTGTTCATACAATAGGAGACTACGATGAATTTTAGAAGACAAATCTTTGTTATTGTCACTTGCTATTTGTTGTCATTTCTCTTTATTCGCGGATTTCTTTGGGGAGTAAAAGAATACCCTCTAAATAACAGTGCTCAAAAAAAGAGAAAAAAGGGAGAAACATTTAAAGAATGGTTTTTATATAGCAGATATCGTAAGGAAATCCCCAAAATATTGCTTGTATTATATTCTGTTATAATAATCATTCATCCGTTAATTTTAATTTTTTGTATTATATTTTACTGTATAGATTCGTCAAATGAAATTGGGCCTGAATTGGCAAGAGGAATATTCTTGTTTGATGGACTATGGGTTTTGGCTATTCAGCTGTTATTCTGGCAAGCTAAACCGGGATATAAATATGAACGTTGGTTAACGAAAAAAGGAGGTAACAGGAAATATAAGAAATAGTGTGATATACCATTCATGCGATTTTAGTTTACAAAAATTTGCAATTTCTACTCTGAATTTTCCTATTTAAATAATCATTTTATTCATAATTATCAGTATAAGCCGAACAAAAAACTTTCGGCTTATACTGATATCTGTACGAAAATGGAAAAGCGCTGTATCTTGGCGACGGTAGCCTGCGGGTACGGTATATTTATGACAGCTGGGGCAATACGCTGTCTGTGCAGGACGGAAACGGGCAGGAGATCACCAGTCAAAACGATATTGGCAACCTGAACCCCTTCCGCTATCGTGGGTACTATTTTGATGCTGAGACGGGGCTGTATTACCTGCAAAACCGCTACTATGACCCGAAGACTTGCCGGTTTATCAACGCAGATAATCAACTTTCAACAGGTGGAGATTTACTGGGTAGTAATCTATTCGTATATTGCGGCAGTAACCCGGTAAATCGAATAGACTCTACTGGTGAAGCATGGTGGCACTGGGCAATTGGCGCAGGAATTGTCGCTGCTTGTGCAATTGCAACAGTCGTAACTTGCGGCGGGTTTGCGGCGGCAACAGCTGTATGTATGGTAGGAAGCGGTATGGCAGCGGGTACTGCAAGTGCTACCATTGCAGCAGGAGCTTTTATCGGTTCTGCTACCACTTTTGGAATAACCGCGATGACTGCCGCAGCAACCTCACGATCTGTACAAGAATTTAATGATAAAGGTAACTGGGGTACTGTTGCGGTAACTGCTGGCGGTGCTGTTTTGGGTGGAGGAAGTGCTTATATATCTACTCGAACGCCAACGACAAAGGTATATAGATCGGTTAGCAGTGCTGAGGCCCAAGATATAAAAACAACTGGGAAATTTAATTTGCCTCCTGGTGGTATGGAAAGCAAACAGTTTGGATTTAATATTAACGAAACTCAGGCTTTTGGAAGGAAAATGGGACAAAATATTATTGTTTCAGCAAAAGTTCCTACGAACATGTTAAATCATTTATATTTGGGAGGTCCCGGTGGAATAGATACAAAATGGTTTCCAAGTGGTACATTGACAGTATATGGAGAACAACTTGATATGTTTAATCAGGCTGTGAGTGGCACAATAAAGTTTATGAAATAAATATTGTAAAAATGAGAAATAAGATGTTTAGATGAGTAAAAGAGGTGAAATAATGACCATTTTTGAGCAAAGCCCAGATGTGGAAGTTATTTTTGAATTTAATGGTAGTAGAAAATATCCGGCATGCGATGGCTATAGACCACATCATTTAGTAAATGATGTGTATCTGACAACAGGAGTTCATCATTATTATGGGGTAGATTCTGTTCCGCCAGATGGAATTGCAAAAGGTACAATTACATTCCTATCTCCAGAAGCTTACCCCCACTGTCTCTGGATTGGTAAAAAAATAAATATTCAAGAAGGCGCTCGTATTGTAGGATATGCCACTATAACCAAAATATTTAATCCACTCTTATGCTTAGAGAGTAGAGATTGAGCGACACCAGTAAGTAACCACTGAAAAAGCTATACCCTGGGGAGATGCTTTCTCCAGGGTATAGTGGCAGATTCTATAACAACTGGGGCAATACCATCTCCATACAGGACGGAAACGGACAGGAGATTACCAGTCTAAATGATATTGGCAATCTGAACCCCTTCCGCTATCGTGGGTACTATTTTGATTCTGACACAGGGCTGTATTACCTGCAAAACCGCTACTATGACCCGCAGACCTGCCGCTTTATCAACACAGATACGACCGATATTCTGGCAGCAAAAGGGGACTTGTACGACAAAAACCTTTTTGCCTACTGCGATAATAATCCGGTTGCCCGTGTTGACTATGGCGGGGAGTTTTGGCATATTGTCGCTGGAGCCGTAGTCGGTGGTTTAATTGAAGGTGTATTATCTGCAGTTTCACAAAAAATGGAAACGGGAAGTATAAACTGGGGAATAGTTGGCGTTAGTGTTGCTTCAGGAGCCATTACCGGTGCACTCGGATCAACTGGTCTTAAATTAGGAGCTATGGTAGCTATAAATGCAGGTGTTTCTATGGCTGAAAATACAGCTGAACAGGTCATCGAAAATAAAGGGTTTGATAATTTCAGTATTGGTAAGGTAGCATTAAATGGTGTTGTTGGTGCTGTTTCAGGAGCAACAGGTGGAGCCGGAAGTGGTACCAAATCTTTGATGACTCTTGGAAAACAAAGCGTAAAGCGAACGGTTAAAACAACCATTCATAAAGGGGTTAAGCCTGGATTAAAGGAAGCAAAAAAAGCATTTACGTACTATTTGAAGAACACCAAGAATTACTACAAACAAATATACTGGCACGGTTTACCTGGGAATTTGCTATCTGCTATAGATGCTACCATTGCAACATCAGATTACATGATAAATAAGTACCGACAATTTATAAGATAGGTGATAGTTATGGATTTGGGAGGAGAAATTTTTGTTATAGTTGCTTCCTATTTGTTGTCGTTTTTCTCTATTCGTGTATTTCTTTGGGGAGTAAAAGAATATCCACTGAACAACAGCGCCAGAAAAAAGAGAAAAAAGGGAGAAACATTTAAAGAATGGTTTTTATATAGCAGATATCGCAAGGAAATACCCAAAATATTACTTATATTATATTTTGTGATAGTAATCATTCACCCGTTAATTTTAATTCTTTGTATTATATTTAATTACATAGATCCATCAAACAAAATCGGGTCTAAATTGGCAAGAGGAATATTCTTATTTGATGGACTATGGGTTGTTGCTATTCAACTATTGTTTTGGCAAGCTAAACCGGGACTTAAATATGAACGTTGGTTAACAAAGAAAGGTGGTAATAGGAAATATAAGAAATAGTGTGATATACCATTCATGCGATTTTAGTTTGCAAAAATTTGTAATTTCTATTCTGAATTTTCCTATTCCAATAAATCATCTTATATCAGTATAAGCCGAACAGAAAACTTTCGGCTTATACTGATATCTGTACGAGAATGTAAAAGCGTTGTATCTCGGCGACGGCAGCCTGCGGGTACGGTACATCTATGACAGCTGGGGCAATACGCTGTCTGTGCAGGACGGAAACGGGCAGGAGATCACCAGTCAAAACGATATTGGCAACCTGAACCCCTTCCGCTATCGTGGGTACTATTTTGATTCTGACACAGGGCTGTATTACCTGCAAAACCGCTACTATGACCCGCAGACCTGCCGCTTTATCAACACAGATACGACCGATATTCTGGCAGCAAAAGGGGACTTGTACGACAAAAACCTTTTTGCCTACTGCGATAATAATCCGGTTGCCCGTGTTGACTATGGCGGGGAGTTTTGGGATACAGTCCTGGATGTTATCTCTCTTGCTATCAGTGTATCTGAGGTTATCAACAATCCTACAAGCGGTGCTGCGTGGGCTGGATTGGCAGCAGATGCTGTCTGCACGGTTGTTCCTGGGCTTACTGGAGGCGGTATTGCTGTCAAAGCGGTTACTAAAGCTGACGACGCGGTGGATGTGGTTAAAGCAGTCAGTAAAGCCGATGATATTGTTGATACGGCTAAAACTGTTAAAACAACTAAGAAAACTGTAAAGATTCATGGTAATTCGCTTAAAACAACGAAGCCTGCGGTTGGTTATGCAATAAGAAAAAAAGGAACTGACGAAATCATGAAGTTTGGTGAAACAACAAGAGGAATTCGTCGATATTCGAAAAGTTATTATGAAAAAAATGGGGTATGGATGGATATAATGAAAAGAGGTTCAAAGTATGACATGCATTTTTGGCAGCATGATCAAATTTTGAGATATTACAATCGATATGGTCGTAAACCACCATGGAATAAATCTTTCTGGTGAGGTAAGAAATATGCATTTACTTTTAACTATTGAAGCTCAAAATGGTACTGAAAATGGTTTAAATAAAATCATGTGGGAAATAATCTGTCAACTTAAATTTGTAACAGATACGAATGCTGGACTTGAAAATATTAATAATTATGGGACAGAATTTCGCTCTATTGCAATAATTCCTATTTGTATTGATGATAACTTTTGGGATATATTGGGCTGGAAAGAGCGTAAACAAATTTGGCGCCAAAAAAGAGAAGCTGATATTCGCCTCCGTATGAATTATGAGCGCTTTATAAGAGAAACGCCCGAAAAAAAACGATTAATGTTTATTGACATTATTATAAAATCAATAAAAGTTATACAAGAAAGGTCAAAAGGAGATTTCCGTGGAAACGATCTAATTTCAGATATTTTAAAAGCTTTAAAAGTAACACAAAATCAGTTGACTCAGTTGAATATTAAATGAAAGTCCTAAATTTTATGTAATATTCTTTTGAATTTTAATTTGAGCTTTTGAGATATTTATATTCATACAATAGTTTTAAACGATATATAACATCTAAAAAACATAACAAAGTCAGGACAAACTAAAATTGTTTTTTAGTTTGTCCTGAACAAAAGCGCTATATCTTGGCGACGGCAGCCTGCGAGTACGATACATCTATGACAGCTGGGGCAATACGCTGTCTGTGCAGGACGGAAACGGGCAGGAGATCACCAGTCAAAACGATATTGGCAACCTGAACCCCTTCCGCTATCGTGGGTACTATTTTGATGCTGAGACGGGGCTGTATTACCTGCAAAACCGCTACTATGACCCGAAGACTTGCCGGTTTATCAACGCAGATACGACCGATATTCTGGAAGCAAAAGGGGACTTGTACGACAAAAACCTTTTTGCCTACTGCGATAACAATCCGGTTGCCCGTGTTGACTGTGGCGGGGAGTTTTGGCAATTGATAGTAGGCGCAGCCGCTATAGGAGGACTTATTAGTGGTACATATTCTGCTGTTACCCAATATATTGAAACTGGAGAAATAAACTGGTATGTGGTTGGCGTAAATGCTGCTTCTGGAGCAATATCAGGAGCTTTGTCAGCAACCAACATTGGACTGAGTGCTGCCGTAGGAGTTAATGCTGCACTTAATGTTGTTACATATACTTCCGAACAACTTATCAGGAAGGAAGAAATCACATTCGAGGGAATTGTAACGAGTGCTGCTTCCGGTGCAGTGAGCGGTTTGATTGGAGGAAGAGGAGCCAACGCAAAATCATTAGAAACAACTTGGAAGGCTGCCTCTAAAGGGATAACACGAGAAACACGAAGAGCCAACGCAAAATATGCAGCAAAACGAATTGTGCAATACCGTGCTCAAAAAGCTGCCATTAAAAAGGATGTTGCAATCAGCATTGGCAGAATGATTTTAGGTCCGTTCGGAAGTACAATTGTAAATAAACTCATTGAAAAAATAAAGGAGTGAACAACATGGATTTTCTCTCCCGAGTCATTCCATTCACACTAATAGCAATCAGTATTTTCCTGATCCGTATTTATATGATGAGCAAAAGCAGCAAAGAACTGCTCAAAACCTGGCATCAGGAACATGTGGTTCTTCGCTTCCCTTCCATTTTTTTCTGGATTGGTTTTCTGGATGTCCTTTTCTTTTCAGCCTGCCTTTTCATTATGTTTTTCTTTCCAAACGGTACAGAAGCCTGGTGGGTATGGACGGAGTTTATATTATTTATATTGCTTGGATTCTATCTGATGAGTTATGTGCTGCTATTTAAAATTGATGTTTACAGAAGTAAAGACTACTTTGTATACAGAAACCTTTTTTCAAGAACTAAAAAAATTTATTACCATGAATGTATAAGTTATCAATGCACTGAGCACGATCTCATTGTGAAAACGGGAAAAAAAAAATCACTATTGATATCCATACTATCAACGTTGAAGTTCTGATGGGAATGTTAGGAAAAAACAAAGTCAGGCAAATACGATAGTCATATCTTACTGACGGCAGCCTGCGTGCGCGGTATATCTATGACAGCTGGGGCAATACCATCTCCATACAGGACGGAAACGGACAGGAGATTACCAGTCAAAACGATATTGGCAACCTGAACCCCTTCCGCTATCGTGGGTACTATTTTGATTCGGAGACGGGGCTGTATTATCTTCAGAGCCGCTACTATGACCCGCAGACCTGCCGGTTTGTGAATGCGGATGCTATGATAAAGTCGCCGGGTTACAGTGTATTAAACAGTAATATGTTTACTTACTGTACAAATAATCCAGTAATATATTCAGATTGTACTGGACAGTGGTTTGGTCTAGATGACATAATAGCAGGGGCAGTGGGAGCTGTTGTTGGTGTCGCATCACAGTTTGTTAGCGATGTTACAGTGAGCGTTCTTAGTGGTTCATGGCAAATTTCCAGTTGGCAAACTTATGTTGGGGCTGGTATTGGAGGAGCAATAGGCGGTGTTGCAACATTGTACTTGGGTCCAGTTGCAGGCGCTGCAATAGGTTCTGGTTCATCGACGTTAATTGGAAAAACACTTGAAAATATTACAGGAGCACAGAGCCATACAGCGAAAGAAATTATTGAAGATACTGTGTTTGATGCAACATTGGGAGCTATCAGCAGTAAATTGTTTCCAGTAAAAGCCCGTGGTATAACCAAAGGCCGTAATAATATGTCATCTGTATATAAATCTGGATTAACGAAATTAAAAAATAAAACTGCATCCAGAATGTCTGTAAAAGTTATGGGTAAGGGAACGATATCCAGCTTTGTCTCAGATTTAGGGGTCAGTGTAATCATGGGGATTAAAAGTTATGTAATTGATACTTGGAATTCATATTATTATCCCCAAAAGCCTACCTATACGGGCCCGGTTTATTGGTGCGCACCATAAATAAAGAGGGATTAAACACATGAAATATTTTAGTATAATTATATTTTCAACTTTACTTTCGCTTATTTTATCAATCGTATTTGTTTCTATTCAAAAGTCTAATCATAAAAAATCATCTAAAATGACGGATAACAACTTTACTGTACAACTTCCTAGTTTTGTAGCGTTGCTTGGGGGACTTCTCTGCTTAATAGCACTGATTATGGGAATTGGTTTTACTTTCTTTTCAAATGAATCCCCCCATTTTATATTCTATCTGTGCTTAGGCTTCTTTTTTCTCCCGGGCATATATCTAATTTTGAAGACTGTTTGTTTTAAGGTAATAGTAAATGATAAAAATGTTAAGGTGTTTTCTATTATAAAAAAACCCTATTCGTTCAATTTTGATGAAGTAATTACTGCGGTTCGACAAACTAAAAAGAACCAAGTAAAGTCAGAAAGAATTGTGGTGAAAACAATCCATGGACAGAAATTAATTGTAGAAAGTGCGGAGGTCGCATATAAAAGATTTGTTAAAAAAATCAAAACAGAAGTAAAAAATGAATGTTTGCATGGGTTTGACGAATCCGTATAATTATATATTTTTTAAAGGTTTACGGAGTTAATTGCTCTGTGTATTAGAAGACAGCAGCCTGCGAGTACGGTATATTTATGACAGCTGGGGCAATACGCTGTCTGTGCAGGATGGAAACGGACAGGAGATTACCAGTCCAAATGATATTGGCAATCTAAATCCCTTCCGCTATCGTGGGTACTATTTTGATTCTGATACATGGCTGTATTATATATCCAGCCGTTATTACGATCCTGAGGTTGGCCGGTGGATTAATGCGGATGTGGTGGTACCTGCTACTGGTAGTTCTATTCAGGGATATTATCTGTTTGTATACTGTATGAATAATCCTGTTAACATGATCGACTCAGCCGGTAATTGGCCTTTAAAATTATCTAATCAGATAATAAACACAGCGAGTTGGATAAAAACGAAATTCGTTAAAAACATTCAAAAACTTGTCACAGGTATTTCTGAAGATCTTAGAAATTTTGATATGAAGAATCAAAATGAAGAAAAAGTCTTAAAATCAAATTATTTTTCTGCTTATAAAGATACACTGGTAATCAAAACGCCTTTTGATGCATCTTTTTCTTTTGGATTTATTGGGTTAAGTAAAAAACAGCAATCATCTGAAACATTAAATCACGAATACGGTCATACTTTACAATTCAAAAATATGGGTATTGTAAATTATACAACAGATGTTGCTGTTCCTTCGATAACAATCAATTTGTTAGATAGGCTAGGCAAATTAAAATATGATTATTACGGAGCACCGTGGGAATCAGAAGCGGATTTACTTGGTGGCGTGAATAGACAATATTTCAACAAACCATGGCCGGAAGATGCGTATACTTCATATTATGATTTAATTAAAATGTTTTGGGAATAGAAGGTGAATTTATGAAAAAATCATATCTGATATTTGCTATATTTTGTTTATTTTTGTTTTCTTCTTGTAGATGTTCTGAAGAGTACAATTTTCTAAATCCCACTGATGCGATTGAAGAAATTGCAATTGTAAATCTACATTTTGGTGATGACGGCTATTTAATAGAAACGAAAATTAAAACAATAGAAAATGTAAATGAATTTTTGAATGATTTTCAAAGAGTTGATTGTTACACATATTTTGGAGATCCAATACCTGCTACTCCGGAGGGTATTGAAGATACTGTTATCAAAATTTTATATAAAAACAACGAATATGAGTTAATTAATTGGAATGGACAGTCCGAGTATACTTTAAAAAAAGGTTTGACATATTATGCAGGATATAGTGTTTTTGATGAATATCAATTTGAAGCATTAATAAAGAAATATTTAGACAGCTGACAAAAGATGGTACAACCATAACATACCAATATGGCTCTGACGGGCTGCGCACCAGCAAAACGGTTAACGACGAAGAGTACCGGTACTGGTATCAGGACGGCCAGCTGGTGTATGAAAAGCGTGGGGACAGCAAGCAGTTCTACTATTCTCCTATGATGGGTATGGTCATTTGTCCTGCATCCGTTATTATCATAATGGTACTAGATATGTTTATTACGTACAAACCAACACCCGCGGCGATGTGGAAGCGCTATATCTTGGCGACGGCAGCCTGCGGGTACGGTACATCTATGACAGCTGGGGCAATACGCTGTCTGTGCAGGACGGAAACGGGCAGGAGATCACCAGTCAAAACGATATTGGCAACCTGAACCCCTTCCGCTATCGTGGGTACTATTTTGATGCTGAGACGGGGCTGTATTACCTGCAAAACCGCTACTATGACCCGAAGACTTGCCGGTTTATCAACGCAGATACGACCGATATTCTGGAAGCAAAAGGGGACTTGTACGACAAAAACCTTTTTGCCTACTGCGATAACAATCCAGTTGCCCGGGTTGACGATGGCGGGGATATCTGGAATTGGTTGGTTGGAGCCGCTGTTAGTGTAGCAAGCGTTTATATCGGTGATGTTGTAAATAATATTGCAAATGGAAAAAGTGGACTCGATATTCTTGCCCCAACTAGTTATCTGGGAGATTATTTGGGAGCCGCTGTATCGGGAATGATTCCAGGAGCAGGAATCTGGAGTGCTGTTGGAAGAGTTGTTGTAAGTACTACAGTAAAAAATGTTACAAACTTAGTCGTTCATAACGAATCTATTACAATAGAAAATATTAAAAATGATGTAATTGACGGTGCTGTAGGTGAAGTTATCAACTTTGGTACAAACAAAGGACTCGATAAATTGCGTCCTAAAAATTACTCAACATTCAGACATCAAGTAACGCAAAGAAAACCTCAAATAAGCCCTCAACGTACAAGAGAAATGATGCAAAGTATCAATCGCTTGATAACTCGCAGTGAAAATGTTCTCAGTTTTTCTCTATGACTAGTATGGTCCGTTTATGATCAGGTAAAAGACGGGTGATATAAATGTCATTAATTTGGTATGATATCCATTTTCTGTATATCATTGTGTTCTTCCTTATTGTCTCATTATTCTCTATGCTTCGGAAAAATCACAAAATTCGAAATAAAATAAAAAAGAAAAGATATTTGAACGAATATAACCGGAGAAAAAAACTATCGATTATCCTGCTTTGCGCTTTATTCATGACAATACTCTATACCGGTTATTTGTCATTAGACTTGGTTTTGTGTGATTATATCACTTGTGAAGCTATACTTACACACAAGTCCAATAGACCAAGAAGAGCAACTTGGAATATTGGTTTTGAACTGAATGAAAAATATATTTCTGTTCAATCTTGGTCATCCGATATCAAAAAATATGACTTGCGGGAGGGTGAACATTACAGGATTACCTATTCAAAGCGAACGAAAATGCTCCTTTCCGCTGAAAAAATCGATGAGGATGAGAAGGACTTCCCTTCTGCCTCCACGCCGTAAAAAAGATTCACGGCGTGATGCCCTACCAATGTCCCCCTGCGTGCGCGGTATATCTATGACAGCTGGGGCAATACGCTGTCTGTGCAGGACGGAAACGGGCAGGAGATCACCAGTGAGAATGATATTGGCAACCTGAACCCCTTCCGCTATCGTGGGTACTATTTTGATTCTGACACAGGGCTGTATTACCTGCAAAACCGCTACTATGACCCGCAGACCTGCCGCTTTATCAACACAGATACGACCGATATTCTGGCAGCAAAAGGGGACTTGTACGACAAAAACCTTTTTGCCTACTGCGATAATAATCCGGTTGCCCGTGTTGATTATGGCGGGGATATCTGGCATTGGTTAGCTGGAGTCGCAATTGGAGCGGGAGTTGGAGCAATAGTTAGTGGTACAGTGTCTGCAATTTCGCAATATGCAACTACTGGTGAAATAGACTGGGGAGTAGTTGTTGTTAATGCTATTTCAGGAGCAATATCTGGAGCTATAGCGGCAACTAATATTGGATTAGGAGCTTCAATTGGTGTCAACGCTGCTCTAGGCGGAGGAACGTATGTCGCAGAACAGGCTGTAAAAGGTGAAAAAGTAACATTTGAAGGTGTTGCGGTCAGTACTGCTTCCGGTGCGTTAAGCGGTTTGATAGGTGGAAAAGGAGCCGATTCGAAAACCCTTACAAAAACGTGGAACAGTACGGCAAAATCAATAGAAAGAGAAACACGAAGAGCAAATACCAAATATGCAACAAAACAAATTGTAAAATACCAAGCAAAAAAAGCTACGATAGTGAAATCTATTCATACTGCTGCCCTCAGATTCACTTTAGGCTCGATAGGGAATACAATTACTCGCTGGCTGTTTGGATATTAAGGAGGAAATATTATGCAGATTATGGTTCGTATTATAACGCCCATATTAATAGCAATTATAGTTGGGGTCCTGTTTTCTAGAATTGATAAGTCTAATAGTGAAGAACTCATAAAGAATCTCACAAGAGAACATGTTGTGATTCACTTGCCAAAAGTCTATTTTTGGATTGGATTGCTAGTTGTTGCAGTCTTTTCAACTTTCTGCTTCATTATGTTTTTCTTCCCAAATGGTACGGAAGCTTGGTGGGTATGGGTTATATTTATTATATTTATATTGGGAGGATTTTATATTATTTTTGAATCTTTATTTTTTAAAATCGATATTTTTAAGAGTAAAGATTATTTTGTATATAAAGATTTTTTTGTAAAAACTCAGAAAATCTATTATTGTGATTGTATTAGTTATAAACGTAATGCAAATGCTTTTGTGATAAAAACAACCAGAAATAAAATCTCTATGGATATTCATTCTGTTAATATCGAGTTTTTAATGGCTATGTTAAGCAAAAAAAATGTCAAAGAAATACGATAAGCGTGTCTTGGAGACGGCAGCCTGCGAGTACGGTATATTTATGACAGCTGGGCAATACAATCTCCATACAGGACGAAAACGGGCAGGAGATTACCAGTCTAAATGATATTGGCAATCTGAACCCGCTATCGTGGGTACTATTTTGATTCTGACACAGGGCTGTATTACCTGCAAAACCGCTACTATGACCCGCAGACCTGCCGCTTTATCAACACAGATACGACCGATATTCTGGCAGCAAAAGGGGACTTGTACGACAAAAACCTTTTTGCCTATTGCGATAATAATCCAGTTGCCCGTGTTGACTATGGCGGGGAGTTTTGGGAAACATTATTTGATGTTGTTTCCCTTGGTACGAGTATTGTAGAAGTGTGTATCAATCCAAGTGATCCTTGGGCATGGGCAGGAGCAATAGGAGATACTATAGATCTTCTTCCCTTTGTTACAGGAGTAGGAGAAGTTACTCGAGCTGTAAAAACAGTAGATAAAACTACTGATACTTTACAAATTGCTAAAGCTGTAGATTTTACAACAGAGGCTTCTTCTCTGGTAAAATCTTTAGACAGAAGCCGTGGGTATACGAAATCAAGCAGAGAAATGGGAAGAAAAATACATGCTGGATACAAAAATGGGACTGGTTTTAGACGAGATTGGAAAGAATTCAAAGGTATCAAAGGAATACGTCCGGATTTTATAGATTTTGATAAAAAAATAATATACGAATTAAAACCTATGAACCCAAGGTCGGTAAGACTTGGAGTTCGACAGTTGCTAATGTATAGCAGAAAATTTGGCGGCGGTTTTATTTTACGATTAGATCTATATTAAAAGGTAATGCGAATTATGGATAAAAACGAGTTTAAAGCTTTTTGCAAAAAAGAATTTCATAAAAGAGGATACCGAAAAATTAAGAATATGTACTACTTATGTGGTATTAGAGATGTAATGAGTGGTCTTGAATTACAAAAATCAAATTTCGGGAAAGAATACTATGTGAACTTTTATTTTTTCATTGGAAATTTTGAAAATACGTCATCTTCTCTTTATCCTACGCTTTATGAATATGATGTTTATGGACGTATTGGTGTAATGTCAAAGACCAAACATGACAATCAGGGAAATTTATTTGAAACTGGTGCAATAGAGTATGAGGAATACACAGAAGAAACTCTTCAGCCATACTTTGATAAGGCTTTTGACAAACTTATACTTCCTCCAGTATACAAAGGGAAAAAATATATATTAGAAAACTTAAATAAGCTGTATTTTTTGACTTTACGCCAGAATGAAGTTATGAGAAAACTATTGGAATAATTTGTTTTATAATTGCAGGAAATCAAAATATCGGAATAAAGTTGAAATAGGTTAATTTTCATATTAACATTCGAGTGACGGCAGCCTGCGGGACGGTACATCTATGACAGCTGGGGCAATACGCTGTCTGTGCAGGACGGAAATGGGCAGGAGATCACCAGTGAGAATGATATTGGCAACCTGAACCCCTTCCGCTATCGTGGGTACTATTTTGATTCTGACACAGGGCTGTATTACCTGCAAAACCGCTACTATGACCCGCAGACCTGCCGCTTTATCAACACAGATACGACCGATATTCTGGCAGCAAAAGGGGACTTGTACGACAAAAACCTTTTTGCCTACTGCGATAACAATCCGGTTGCTCGTGTTGACTATGGCGGGGAGTTTTGGGTACAAGTAGGAGCAACAATAGGAGGATTTCTGTTCAGTGGAGGTCTAGAATTAGCAAATCAATTAATATCTGGCAAAAAACTAGATGACATAAATTGGAATTCTGTCATAATCGAAGGTATATAAGGCGCGGCAACTGGACTATTAATGTCTACTGGTATTCCTGCCACTGCTGTAGTACGAGGAAGAGCAGCAATCAATTTCGTAACTTCGGTTGCCCATAGTATAAATGAAGACGATGGACCTATAGAGACAATTTCAAAGGCAACCTTTTCTTCAGCATTAACGGTAACTGTTAATAAGATAAAACCAATTGGGCAATACATTACTCGAGGTCGCCATGCTAAATTAGGTATAATAGGAAGTGCCATTAGAGAACTAACTTATACCCCAAAACATATAGCAAAAGAACGACATATAGGATCAATTATTGCTAACCGATGTATCAGAGGCATTGGCAGAATAATATGTCAATATATTAACGCAAGATTAAACAATGGTGATTAAATGATGGAAGATATTTTTTTTCTTATAGTAGATTTTATAGATGCCTTTATCCCAAACTCATTTAAAGAATGGGTATTTGCAAAATCTAAACCTATCCAATACATTTTGAAAGGTATTTTATATGCATTTGTTCTTATTGTTTTTGCAGTTATAATAATTTTGATATGTTTATTATTTAATAAAATAACAGGGTTCTGTTTGTAAAAAAATTATTACTATAACAATACGTAAGATATCCATTTTACCTAGGTGTTTTTACGACATTGCGAAGGCATTATATCTTACCGACGGCAGCCTGCGGGTACGGTACATCTATGACAGCTGGGGCAATACCATCTCCATACAGGACGGAAATGGTCAGGAACTTACTGGTCCGAACGATATTGCCAACCGGAACCCCTTCCGCTATCGTGGGTACTATTTTGATTCGGAGACGGGGCTGTATTACCTGCAAAATCGCTACTATGACCCGCAGACCTGCCGGTTTGTCAATGGGGATGGGTATGTCAGCACAGGGAAGGGGTTTACAGGCAATAACATGTTTGCCTACTGTCTGAATAATCCGGTTAATTGTACGGAGCCCTCGGGTAAATTGGCTGCAACCGCTACGGTAGCCGGGAGTGCTATCGGTTTTATTCTTAGGGAGCTTGGAAAGGCTCTTTTGGGGCTCATGGCAGGATATTTAATAGCTGATACACTTGTTAACAATCCACCTGCTTCAACATCCATATCGATTCCTGAAAATACAAAACCTGAAACTGATGAAAAAGAAAAGGATATTACGATTCCACCAAAAAATGGGCGTATTATCGAATGGAGAGATCCAATTGCAAAGCGAAAATATTCGAATGGAATGAAGATTTTAATAATGGTCTACATTATCATACAATGTTGGTTGAGTGGGATGGAAAGCATCACAATATGCACCATATTCCGAGTACTCCAGTGCCGGAACCATGGAATTCAATGTATTTGGGAGGTTAATTATGGTAATAGATGTATCAAATGGCAAAATTATTAATTCAAAAGAAGTATATATTCATGATGATATCCTTGAAGAATTTTCTTTTCATCGTGTAGAAAAGAAATTGCATCTTTCAATTTTAAAAGAACTTAATAACCAAAGAATATCAATTGATTTTCTAAATGTAATTGGCTTTGAAATGACATCCTGCGACTTTTGGGGTTCTTCTCCCTATATTTTTGATTTTGAGTATGTAGAAGATAGAGATAATACTATCATTCCCAAATTATTTGACAAAAAAGATAATAATGATTATCCTTTTTGTCCATTAAATGATCGAGAAAAATATATTGAAACTATAATTACATTTACTTCTGGAGATCAATTGATAGTAGCATGTGAAAGCATAATTATATAACCGTAAATTTATCTAATTTTCCCTCCCGATAAATATCGCCTTTTGAGGATAAAAATAGTTACATAATCATGAGCCTTTAAAAAAGTTTCGAGAGAATTATTACAAATATTATAATGTTTACGTGGTGCATATTCATGGTGAAAATTAGTACAAGCTAGTTTTTCAGCTTGTACTGTCCGAAAGCCTTGTATGCCGGTGACGGCAGCCTGCGTGCACGGTATATCTATGACAGCTGGGTCAATACGCTGTCTGTGCAGGACGGAAACGGGCAGGAGATTACTGGTCCGAATGATATTGGCAACCTGACCCCATTCCGCTATCGTGGGTACTATTTTGATTCTGACACAGGGCTGTATTACCTGCAAAACCGTTACTACGCCCCGGAGAAAAAACTTTTTGTCTACTGAAATAATAATCCGGTTGCCCGGGTTAATTATGGTCGTATATTCGGATAATCGGAGCAGGAGTATCTGTCATCGGACCTTCTTCAAGTGGCCTTAAAAAATTTTTTCAGAAAGTTGTTTAAGTGATGAAAATGAAAAAGTTTAAATATTATCCATTATGGAAAGTCCATGAGTTAGAGAATTTCTTATCTAAATTAGAGTTTGAAGGATGGAGGCTGACTTGTATAAAATTTTCTTGTGTTTTTTATTTTGTAGAATGCAAGCCCAAAAATTCAAGTTATGTTATTACTTATGATATGGCAAAAGATAACACTCCTTGTATGTACCAATATGAGCAGAAGCTGCTGTCGGATTATTGTGCAAACAAAATAGCTACAAAAGCAACTGGGTATTCTGTTTTTCGTATTACAGGAGAAAACAGAGATTTTAAAGATTTAAAACATTATAGAAAGAAATATTTAAAACATGTTATGTTTCAGTATATGATAATATCGTTTATTTTCCTAATTACAGGATTGATGTTGCTAGCTGCTTCGATATACCAAAATGTATCAGGTTATGGATTAATAATGGTACTTATCTATTTCCTCTTTACAATGGCTTTGTTTGTATATCGAACTAATGGGTATATACAGCAAATAAAAGTATGTAATGCTGATTACATTTAATTTACTCTTATTTGCATTATAGATGCGAATTGTGTTGTTAATTCTGCCTTTATAGGTTGCGAAACTGCTGACGTAACTGGCTTTGTATCTCAATTTGCTGCAAATTTTGCTCTTGGAGGAAATATATCTATATTACAATCGATTATCGATCTGTTTTAAGGAAAGGGTAATATTATGAAAATATATTTGTCAAAATATTGGAGAAACACGTTTGTTTTTCTAATTATTATTGAAATTCTGCTATTTGTTGGATACGAATACTATATGATTATTAATTCCGATTTTGATTTTATCTCATTAATTTTTTATGCATTTTACGTGTTCTTGTTTGCTCTTTGTTTGTATCTATCATACGACCAAGCTGTATATTTTAAATTGCACGATAAGTATATTGCAGAGTATTCATTTTTAGGGAAAAGAAAAAAGTATATCGCTATTAATCTAGATGTATACTATCAGATTATTACATTGCAAGAAAGTTTATACAAAAAAAGCGATTATATAATTTTATCCAACTGTTATTTTAAGGAATTAAACCCCAGATATGCAGTTGGAATCACAAGATTATGTAAAATAATTAAATCAGACAAAAACAAAATGGTTCTTCCCTATCATGCGAATGCTGACTATTTGTCTAACATTTCAGCCTGGAAAGAAGTCAGCAAAATCTAATAACGCAGATACCAGGTGTAAAGCTCATTGCAAAATGCCAGACACAAAAGGCTAAGCTAAGATAGTAATGATTCATATTGCGACCCTCAGACTCCATTAAGAGTGGACCGCCGGCAGTTTAGACATGGGGAGGAAATTGCATGCAGATTATGATTCGTATTTTATTGCCTATATTAGTAGTAATTGTAGTTGGATCCTTATTTTCCAGAATGAATAAGTCTAATGGTGAGGAACTCATAAAGGACCTCTCAGGAGAACATATTGTAGTACACTTGCCAAAAATAAATTTGTGGATTGGATTTCTGATGGTTGTGGTCTGCTCAACTTCTGGTTACTTTATGTTTTTTTCCCCAAATGGTACGGAAGATGGGTGGGTATGGGTTACAGTACTTATATTGATATCAGGCGGATTTTATATTATCCTTGAATCTTTATTTTTTAAAATTGATATTTTTATGAATGAAGATTATTTTCTTTTTAAAAAAATCTTCGTAAAACCTCAAAAAATCTATTATTGTGATTGTATTAGCTACAAATGTACTTTAAATACTTTTGTGATAAAAACAACCAGAAATAAAATCTCAATGGATATTCATGCTGTTAATCTCCAGTCTTTGATCGATATGTTAAACGACAAAAATGTCAAAGAAATACGATAGTCGTGTCTTGGTGATGTCCCCGCTGCGAGTATGGTATATCTATGACAGCTGGGGCAATACGCTGTCTGTGCAGGACGGAAACGGGCAGGAGATTACCAGTCAAAACGATATTGCCAATCTGAACCCCTTCCGCTATCGTGGGTACTATTTGGATTCGGAGACGATATATTCAGCCGTTATTACGATCCTGAGGCTGCTGGATTATAAGGTGCAAATCTTTTTCAATATTGCAGAAATAATCCTGTTAATCATTTTGATTCAATCGGTCAATTTGTTCTAACAATATCTGCTTGCATCGCAATTGGTTCTGTTGTAATAGGAGCATTGGTGTTTGGACATACTGCGGCTACTAGTTATAAATACACTGGTAGCGTAGATTGGTTTGGAGCCGCTGTTAATGGAGTGAGTTGGGGACTAAATGTTGTATGAGCGTTTATGGCGTTTACTGCAATTATTCTTATTCAACAGAGAAAACGCCAGTAACAACTGTAAATGTTGGGAAAAGATTTTTGGCTCCGGTTAATACTCCAGTGGAGAAACTTTCTACCTCCTGATAAAATTAATGCACCTAATCAAATCTTCAAAAAAACGGGTATCTTGAAATTTTTCCGGAATGAGGTGACGAAATGCTATTTAAAAAATGCTGGAAATATAAAACAACAGGCACTGATGGAAACGGCAAACTTTTTGGTGTTAATATTTTTGATTATGAATGGAGAGATACAGGGGAAACAGTAACAATTATCGATCCGCAATATCATCAAGAACATATCTTTAATGTATTTACTATAGAAATTGATGGAAAGCTGAAGAGATTTGCTGCTGGAGAATTTAGCAACTGTGTTTGGGGATTTTATGTGGAAAGGTAGTCGCGCTGCGGATTCAAGACTTATAGATATTAGTAAATGTGGGTTACTAGTTTCAACGCTTGTCGGTATACATACATTATTATCCCAAGTCCTTAAAGGCTTGAGAAAACAGGAGGAGGGCTTGTTCTCCCTTGTTTTTTCGCAAACATCACATATCATTAGAAGGGCTGTGCACCAGCAAAACAGTTAATGGCGCTGAGCACCGATACTGGTATCAGGACGGCCAGCTGGTGTATGAAGAGCGTGGGGACAGCAAGCAGTTCTACTATTCCTATGATGGGGTTGGTCATTTGTCATGCATTGGGTATTACCATATTATTGACCAATAGCCGTGGAGATGTGGAGGCGCTATAATGTCAGCACAAGGCAGAAATTTGCAGGCAATAGCACTTCCTCTAGTGAATTGGTTGCAACAACTACGATAGCCGGAGTGCAAAAGAAAAGGAAATTACGATTCTATCCAGACCAAAAAAGCAAGTATTTTTCACAGTCGATCCTCATCAATTTAATCCTTGTGGACTTGTTCGAAGGATATATGTTGCCATAGGAACCGGAAAAACGGAGGTATTATAAATTGGAAAATATATTTTTAGGAGAATAAACAATATGATAATTTATAATGAAAATAAAAGCATAATTGATGAGCTATATATACATGATAGTATTTTTACAGGTTTTAATTATGATTATATCAATAGAAAAGTATATTTTGTATGTGAAAATCCATATTTGAGCAAGAAATTTGATTTTAAATTTTATAATGTTTTATTATTGGATATGCAAAGCTGTTCTTTTTGGCATGGCGGAAACAGAATTTTAGATATATTCATCGAGGAATCTACACCGCAAATGAATGAACTTTTTGAAATTCAAAAGCAATATAAAGAGTTATATGAAGGTTCTTATTTGGATCGAAAAATTTTGTATTTACAAGTTAAATTTCAAATTAATTCAGGTGATGTTTTGCTTATTATATGTGAATATATTGAATTTGAAGAACAAAATATTTAGAGTTATATGTGACCAATATCTCATGCAGATACGACCGATATTCTGGCAGCAAAAGGGGACTTGTACGACAAACCCTTTTTTGCCTACTGCGATAATAATCCGGTTGTCCGGGTTGCTTATGGCGGGGAGTTTTGGGAATGGGCAGCAATCGGGGCAGCTGTGAGAGCGCTTATTAGTGGGACATATTCTGCTATTACCCAATATATAGGAACTGGAAAAATAAATTGATTTGTAGTTGGTGCGAACGCTGCTTCCGGTGCAATTAGCGGTTTGATTGGCGGAAGAGGACCAACGCAAAATCATTAGAAACAACTTGGAAGGCTGCCTCTAAAGGGATAACACGAGAAACACGAAGAGTAAACGAAAAATATGCAGCAAAACGAATGGCACAATATCGCCTTGAACAAGCAGTAATCAAAAGAACCATTAAAATTACTCTTGGCAGAATGATTTTAAGTCCAATCGGAAGCAAAATAGCTTGTAAGCTCATTGAAAGAATCAAGAGGTGAATATCATGGGATTTCTAACCCGTATGTTTGCAATGGCATTAACAGGAATTGTCATTGGATGGATCGGTATTTACATTTTTGAAAAAAACAGCAAAGAATTAATCAACTCCTTGAAACAAGAACATGTGGTTCTCCACTTACCCTCAATTTTTTTCTGGGTGGGTTTTCTGGACATCATTTTCTGTTCAACCTGCCTTTTCATTATGTTTTTCTTTCCAAACGGTACAGAAGCCTGGTGGGTGTGGACGGAGTTTATATTATTTATATTGCTCGGTTTAGCTCTTGTTTTAAAAACGTTAATATTTAAAATTGATGTTTATAAAAACAAAGATTACTTTGTGTACAGGAGCGTTTTTGTGAAAACCCGGAAAATTTATTATTGTGAGTGTATTAGCTATCAATGCACGCAATACGATCTCATCGTGAAAACAGGAAAGAAAAAAATCACTATTGATATCCATACCGTCAATGTAGAGTTTTTGATGGGGATGTTGGGGAAAACCAAGTCAAACAAATACGATAGTCATATCTTACTGACGGCAACGGTACATTTATGACAGTAAAGATATAATGGTAATCAAACCTTGCTAATGTAGCAATTCCTTCAGTGACTGCTAATATTTTGGATAGAATGGGAAAGCTTCCATACAGACTATTATGGCTCTCCATGGAAATTGGTGGCAGATAAGTTGGCAGAGTTAATCGACAGGTAATAATGCCATATGGGGTATAAAGTACATATTTCATATATGGATTAGACAGTTGTTCTTTGAATAAAAACTTCGAGGGGAAGTATTATGAAAAAAATTATTATTTGTTTACCTATAGCGCTTGTATTTTCTATATTATTCGCTGCTTGTGAGATTCAAACGAAATGTGAATTTCTACATGATTCATCAGAGATTTCATCTATAGAAATTGTTGAAGTTGGTGAGAAAAATTCTCAAGGAAATATTGAGCAAAATACTATTTATATTATTGAGGATATAGAAGTATTTATGAGAGATTTTGCAAAAGTTGATTGTTATATTCTTTATTCAGATCCGACTGGAATCGAAAACAATACAACTGTTATTAAGGTAATATATAATAATAATGATTATGAGTTAATAGGAGCAGATGGACAAGCACAATATATAAATGGAGAATATGATAATTATGTCGGATACCGATATTTTGACAGAGACCAATATGAATCGTTACTATTAAAATATTCTTTTAAAACAGCATGAATTTTTCTTTGTAAATAATGATAACTGGCAGACGCTTGAAGTTTTTGATAAAAGCAATGTATAATTATATTTATATCTTTAAACCAATATTTCTGGTAAACATGGCGAAATTTAAAGGAGGTGTTTTGTTGTGAAAAAAATATGGCTGTTTATGATTCCTTTTTCAATTATTTTAATTAGTTTTACTGGTTGTGTTAGAAATTCGTATTCGTTCGAAGAGCCCATTGATGAAATTGAAAGCATAGAAATTGTTTGGGCAGAGAGTAGCCTCGAGTTTACTGTTACAAGGATTCTTTCAGAAGAAGAAAAAAATGATTTTCTAGAACAATTTCAAGCTATTCAGTTTTATCGTTATCTTGGTGATCCTCCCACGCTTTATGGTGATTCTATAAAAATCACATATTCAAATGGCGACTATGAAATGATTTGTTGTTACACGGCTGAATATGTAAAGAATGATGAGGTTCATTTTCTTTTTAAACGTTGTGATGAAGAGGATTTTGATAAATTGCTCAATAAATTCTTGGAAAAAGCGGTAATAAGCGTAAGTACGAGTGAAAGGTCAGCGCAGCATACATCATCGTCTCTTTGGAGTGAGGGAATACAATGAATAAAGCATTTGAAGGATTATGGAAGGCTTCCGCTGAGAAAAGATATAAGAGCTTTTTAAATACAGTAGCGGATTCTGAAAAAGTATGGCTCTTGGTGTCTGAATGTGGGTTTGCGACATACGACGATAAAGGTTATATACACATATTAGTGTGGCCTCAAAAAGAGTATTGTTTAAAATTTGCTTCTCCCTCTGAATTTCCTGTGGATATTGAGATACATGATTTTTTAGAAAGATGTAAGACTTTGGATGATCGAACACGTTTTATGGTTTTTCCAACTTTCGAAAATACCTATGTAGTATCTCGTGAACAATTACAACTTGATATAATTAATCAATTGGAGCGGATTGAATAGATTACAATCCTCAGATTTGACACTTTAATCAAAGAAAATAAAAAATTATGAAATCATTCCAAGATCTATTTCAAGAAATGAAGTGTAATCAGATTCATTACAATGGAATGCTTGTAGAACGTTTATTTCCTTTTGTAAAACACGGTAAATTCAAATTCCGTTTCAAATTTATCCAATCTAATTCAACATTCACGCAAGCTATTAAGGTATACTTTATTGATTTCAGAGGAAACATCAAGCTTAACGGAAAAAGTATCCGTCTTTCAAAAGGAAATTATCCTCATGTAGTATTCTTTGAAAATTCATCTCCTAAAGAAATTGAATTAGACTTGGAAATACAACAGGGATGGATTTCAATTTGTAATGCGTCTGACCCTATTGGAACCAATCAATTTGCATATTCTATGATTTTTGGTTGTGCAATGATTAAACAAGAATTATCAAAAAATTCATATCGATTTTTTTGTAATGATCACGAAATCGATGATGATTTCGATGATTTGATTTTTGAATTAGAAATTATAACAGATTAAAAGATATTAATAGTAAGCGATGTCTTAGCGACGCAGCCTGCGTGCGCGGTATATCTATGACCGCTGAGGCAATACGCTGTCTGTGCAGGACGGGAAAGGAGTTGAATCAAAATGGTTGCTGGAAACAACGCAAAAGAAAAGAGTGATTACGCAAGAATACGGGTATCACGCTTTTTGTTTTCTGTTCAGTCAGCGTAGAACTCTTTGAAATCGTCCAGACGCAGCAGAACCGGTTTTTGTCCGTAAGCGGCGCCAACATCTATGTCAATCCATGTATCGGTTTTCAGAACTTTTCCCGTATATTTCTTATCATACAATAGAGTCGGTCTATGTCCGAAAACGGTGATAAAGTCGTCAAAATATTGGCCATCCAGCGGAGGGGATGTCCATAAAAAGTCATCTGGGGAATACTGTGACAACTTTTTCCTTTTGTCGAAATGGTCAATTCCTGCATGAACCAGAAGAAAGTCTCTTCCTCCAGCCGTTACAGCCTCATAAACGGGTGCGTCATGAAGGTAATTCAAAATGTCCAGGACGGTTTCGGGAGCTGTTTTCCCAAGTGTCCTCAATGTTTGGAGTGTGACATCGCCGCCGTTGGACATATAATGATGCAGCATTTCCAATTTTTCCAGCGTCATAGACTGGATACTCTCTTCGGTGATTTCATCAAATACAAATTCACACGACAAGAGCATGGCTTCATGGTTGCCCAGAATCAGCTGAACGTTCGGCTGCTCCAGCAGCCAACATAGCATGGCAACACCACCGTCACCGTTTCGGTCAATGACATCGCCTAAAAGGTATAAAAAATCATCCTGGGAAAATTTGGCGTTATCCAGCAGCTTCTTATATTTTTCAAGGGGATAGCCGTGTAAATCGGAAGTTACGTAAATCATAGTTCCTCCTGATACATGAAAACAGATATTTATAGCAGCATCATCTTACAAGGAAGGAAACCGAAAAAGAGACATTTTTTCGCTTTTGCTCAATGGGTTTTCTGATATTTAAATAGGTATGTTCGGTCAAATAATAACCCAAAAGTCCGGCAACCAACCTGACAATAAAACGGTATTTTATGGAGTTCGGACAGTGAACAGATACAACTGATACGCCTCTATAATTCATTTTGTTTGATGAGAAGCCATATGGATTTATTTGTAGGGAACGTCATAAAAGCAGTTTACTATATCTATAAATTTGATTTGTTTTTGTTTATATATACAAATAAAACTTAAAAATAAACAAAATTCCCCCATGATTGGTAGAGAGATAGTTGTAGTTCAATTGGCTATTGTGTAAATGCACCATTTTATTTTATTATTTCTATGGGATAGGAGCCTATTATTGTTTGTTTTGTATACGAAATTTAATAATGTTTATATATACGAATGATACGATTGTTGATTTTTGTTTGAATTGACTTTGAAGTCATCACTATAGTATGATATTTTTAACAGATATAGAATGATATTATGGCAGTATAACTGGTCATTAAAAGCGGGATACAGATAATCCAGCTTTCTAAAAATGAATATGAATGCAGATGAAAGATTGTGAAGTATATAGATGATGAAATTCCATGTGAAAGAAATTTTTTGACCCTATACATACTTATACTACTCAATTAAGATAATCATATGTATACCTAAATGCTTACCTATATGAGTCGTTGCAACAGGTTGTGGACGATGGAGTAAGTGTTTCTTTAGGTTGATTGAGGTGATGTAATGAGCCATTATGACGTTAATAGTAACCCCGCTTTAGTTAAGCGAATGATTGAAAATTCAAAAAAAGCTTTAGAAAAATATTTTGGCGAACATCCAGATTCTCTAATTCCACCGTTTGAGAAAGAACTTTACGATCTTGGTTTTGAATTCGAAATATCCGAACAAATAATACAGTTTTTGCCCAAACACAAAAAAACGATTTTGCCTATTGCTATTAAATATTATCAACAAGCGAGATATGATAATGAAAAAAACTTTTTTATCAGCCTTTTTCATTTTAAAGGCTTTGATGAAGTTGTTCCGATGCTGATTAATGATTTCTATGTATCGACCACGTCAGACATAACTCGGTGGTTTATTTCCGACTGTCTATATCAAATTGGTTCACCAAAGTACATTGACGATTATTTAAAAATAATAGCTAACACCATATTTGAGAAAAATCGGCAAATGATCATTTTGCTTGTTGGCAAATTAAAAATTGAAGATGCAATTCCTGTTTTAATTGGTTTGTTGGAGGACGAAGAGGTAAGGCTGCAAGCAATGATTGCCCTAAGTGATTTTAAGAGGGAGGAACTGCGTCCATATTTTAAGCAATTTGAAAATGCAAAACATCCTGGTTGTCGTAAATATGCCAAAGTAGCTTTGAAAAAGTTAGATAGATGATTTTTGTATACTCTACATCACCATCAAACAGTATTTTTAAGCCAAAGGCGCCCTTTGCTAATAAAAAACAGAAGAGGTTGATAAAATTGAATTTGTTTATTAATTCTCCGATATATTATACACAGCAATATGGGATTGATGATGACATTTATCAATTGTGTTCCTACATTTCAAATAATATCGATATTGCTAAGTATACAACCGCAATTGATACCATGGCCATAACACCCATTATTGCTCCGAAAGAATTAGAACCCGATAAACTGAGAAGGGCAAGAATTTTTGTTACAGCGGCAGATATTTCCATTCCGCTAAGTTATGAGGAGTATGTTGATGGAGATGTCCATGAAAAGAAGAAAATGATTGTAGAAAACATTATAGATTCAGCTCAAGTCCTGAAGAAAAAGTTGAAATCCAAATTCAATTTCGAACTGTTCTCAAGTGATTTAGAGCAGTTGATTTTAAACTATTAAACAAAATAGCATGATTTATCGATGAAAATAAACTTGCATAAGGAGTAAAATATGTTTTTTGTAATATTTAGATTGGCTTTTTGGAGTTTAATTTTTGTGGTATCCATTCTATTGATAAGAAAATCGCATGCTGTTCATAAAAAACAGTGGTCAATTATTGCTTTTTTTATGACAATAATACTAATTACGATTTCAGCCCTGCTTCCAATTGAAAATGCATTTATGACATTTTCATCGCCTCAATCATCTTATCAATATAACCATCTTGGATATGTAAAACTGATTATTAGCGGAAAACAAACAGACTTTGTAGTCGGTTCCAATGATAATACAGATTTTTATACGATCATTCCGAAATCAGATGAAGGTTGGAAATTGGGAATGGGAGTAAACACAAAGAGAATTTCTCAAACAATATCTGACGGAGTCGCTATTGATGTATATCAATATAAAGATTCCGATGATTACTATATTTCAATATTAAACACAAATCCAGGAGCGTTAAAAATAACTGATAATTGTGGTTCTGAATTTCAAAATTTGAGTGAGGTAAATAGCGCGCTGCATGAGACATTTTATACATACTACGCATATATAAGTCGTTTTGATAGTCAATATGTTTTAACTGTCGATGGGAAGACCATTAAATTTGATAATGAATGATTCTGTACCTCTCGCATTTACCGCGATATGAGTATGAGTTAAATATGGGACTGCTCCGGCCATTCTGTTTTGCAAGTACATGGTTCTCTTTTCAGCTATCAGGAAACATGAAAGAAGATGAAATAAAAAGGATGGTGAATACCATGCAAATTATGGTTCGTATCATAACTCCTATATTAATAGCAATTGTAATTTGGTTTCTGTTTTCCAGGATTGACAAGCGTAATGGTGAAGAACTCATAAAAAATCTCACAAGCGAACATGTTGTGATTCACCTGGCAAAAGTATATTTGTGGGTTGGATTTCTGGTCGTTGCGGTCTTTTCAACTTTCGGTTTCATTATGTTTTTCTTCCCCAATGGTACAGAAGCTTGGTGGGTATGGATTTTGTTTAGTTTATTTATAATAGGTGGATTTTATATCATTTTGGAAGCTTTATTTTTTAAAATTGAGATTTTCAAAGATGAAGATTATTTTGTATATAGGGATTTTCTTGTAAAAACTCAGAAAATCTATTATTGTGATTGCATTAGCTACAAATGTACTGGAAATGCTGTTGTGATAAAAACCAAAAGGAAAAAAATTTCACTGGATATCCATACTGTTAATATTGAGTTTTTGAAGGCTATGTTAAGTAAGAAGAGTGTCAAAGAAATACGATAACCGTATCTTATCAACGGCACTCTGCGTCGCGGTATATCTACGATAGTTGAGGCAATAGGAGTCTCCATACAGGACGGAAAAAGGCGGGACTATCTCCAAATTCAGTTTTGAAATAGGGGGTTAGTGAAATGGTAAATATTGATTATATTATGGAATTGATAGACTGGAATAACAGCATAGAAGAACAAGCACTGGGAATCAGGTTAGCGAGGGATGTAAAATGTATCAATGCTTTTTTGCAGCCGGGAAGCCCCTATGGGAAAAATGTTTGGGATAATTGCGCGAAAATTCTTTCCGAAAGAACAAATGAAGAATTAGCTCCCTATCTCATTGAACTAATGGAGTGGTTGCAGGATATGAACTGGCCGGGAGCCTTTTGTATACTTGACAGACTAAAAAAGATGACAGGTGATTCGCTATTTGAGTATTTATATAACAGTAGTCTAAAATATGCAAAAGCATTAGAAGATGATGTATGGGAGAGTAATTTGAAAATGTTAAAAAAATCGGAATGATAAAAAATTCTCGAGTAAAGGAAATGCGCTCTGATTTTTTATGAGAACAGGTGGAATATTTTTATGAATTTCCAAAAGGTGATGTAGATGTCGTTAGTTTGGTATAGAGTTATTTATCCATACACGATTTTGGTTATTATCATTATCATTATGCTATTGTGTATACATCGAAAAAACAGAAAAATTCAAAACAAAAGGAAGAAGAAAAGGTACTTGAACGAATACAACCGACGAAAAAAGTTATCCATCATTTTACTTTGCGCTTTATTCGTAACGATACTCTATACAGGCTATTTGTCATTGGACTTGATTTTACGTGATGATATCACTTATGAAGCGACTCTCATACACAAGTTCAATAACCCGAAGGAAGCTACTTGGAACGTTTGCTTTGAAGCAGACCAAAAACACATTGCTGTTGAATCCTGGTCATCCGATATCAAAAGATATGACTTGCGGGAGGGTAAACATTACAGGATTACCTATTCAAAGCGAACGAAAATGCTCCTTTCCGCTGAAAAAATCAAGGAGGACGAGCAGGGACTTTCCTAAGGGAAAATAGTTGAAGGAATCATATTTTATGTGGTTTACAGCCCGGTGAGAGTATGATTTCGTGCAGGAAGTATTCAGCATGCCGAAGTTTGACAAATTCCATATGGAAGCTTTCAAGCAGTATTTGTATGAAGCTACATTCATGATGCCCAGATTGAGAATATAGATTATATCTGATGTATATGATGGGTTTCATACAAAAGCTCAGAAATTTATTTGAAATGGCTGCCATTCAGAAAAAACGATAGGGACAGAGGCTTACAATGATGAACGTAAATGAGTATATGGAATACATAAGTGATTTCTTTTTCTCAGACACAGTTGAACTTTTAGATTTAGTGTTAGATGATGACGATGTTGATCCACAATATTCTGCTATCACTACGTTAAATCGATTTTGGGTTTATTTACAGTATAAAAAAGCCATGGATACCGTTTACCAATGCAGGAATGTTTCTTCGCTTTTGGAGCAAATAGGATATACAAAAGAAGATATCGCGTTGTTCAGAGAAAAGGTGCGAAAAGAACGTAGCATGTATGCAGGGGATATATTGGATGAAGAATTCTTCTGAACAGGCAAAGTATTGTCCCTATAAACGAGGTGGTAAAAGTGATATTGAATGATAATGAGATTTTTTGGGGTGACAGCGTATTAGAAAAAGTTGAGATAACCTTCGATGAAATGAAGCTGAAAGTTTATCATGATGTTTCTTCCAAATATATTATTATTAAATGCAGTCAGTGTATAGGTATGACCAGTATCATGACATGGGATGAGAATATCATTGAAAATATTTTCATTCAAAAAGCGCCTATCAAAAATAGTATGCTTACATTAACCCAGCAGATGTATGGACCTAATTCATACGATTCGGAAAAAAGTCTTGACGGGGATTTTTATGAATTGAAAGTCTTACTCATCAATACATGGTCTTTCAGTATTATTTGTAAAAAAATAGAGTTATATGATGAATGCACTTGTTAGGGATAAATTTGGAAGATACCCTTAAACATATGCGTATTACAGTTTCGAAAAGAAGATACCTCTCTTTTTAGGTTATTTGAAGAGAGACAAAAAATGATTATGAGTATAGTTCGTTAAACGGCCGAGATAAGTATATAGAAACTATAAATGCCTTTACTTCTGGAGAGAAGCTGAAAATTGCGTGTAAAACTATCATGATGTAGGGTTTCATTTTTATGGAGATACCGTAGTGTGCGAAAGTGATATCAATAAAATCTATCAAATGTTATGCTGGGATACTCCTGAAGACGTACAATTGGAGGGAATTAAACTGGCAAAAGAGATGTCGGATTTATCCCCGCTGATTCTGCCTTTATATGAAGGAAGTCAATCCATTTGGGATAACTGCGCAAAAGCGTTATCAGAGTTGTCGGATGATAGGCTTGAGAAATATTTACCTTTACTTTTGGAGTGGCTACAGGATTTAAATTGGCCAGGGGCTCTTACCATTTTAGAGCGATTAACGGCTTTTTCCGGCCAGAAATTAAAAAATTCCTTTATAAAAGTGACTGAACATGCTATTTCCTTCCATAATGAGGAAGGGCTTAGATGGCTTGATTACCTGTCCGAACTGTTGGATAATCAGGAGCTAAAGCAATTGTTGCCAAACAAAACTTTAGAGATCATGCAAAAACACTATCATAATTGGGGATGGTGGTATGAGGAATGACTTTGTGAAATGTATCAAAAGAATTTTGCTGCCTGTTTTTGCAATGTTTTGCCGTCTATGATAGAGAGGGAATATCTTGAATAATTATGAATATGAAATACGATATAGAGAGATGCTGCTGCAGAAAGTTCGTAACAATAGTAAAATTAGAGTCTACTGTATACAATGATAGAATCATTCCGATTATAGGCGTTCCTGCCGGAAAAGGAAAAATTATTGCTGATTTTGAACTAAGAGATGTAAGAGGAAATGTAAGTCTTGGAAAACCGGTTAAGATGTTGGGATTTGAGTTAGAGCAACATCAAATGTCTGAAGTAAAATATCTATCTGCATTAGGCCTGTTGTCAGTAGAGTATGGATGTGACTATTTCGATGAAAAACAAAACTTGTATAAACGCCAAGCATCGTCTACTGGAGATCCAAGCTTCGCCATGAAAAAGGAGATTATAAACAATCATCTCGTAAAATATCGCTGTAAATCGCCCATTGGAAATTCCTTTGATGCAATGGTCTTTACAATTGAATGGACAGAAGCGGACAAGGTGTATAACATGGAAAAGGAGTAGGAATGAAAAAAATACTTTCTTTGATAATGACAATAATCTTAAGTCTCATGTGTTTTTCAGCTTGTACCAATAACGAAACAGGGAGCAGAATGAAAGAACCAGAATTTATGGAAAGGGAATGGTCAGGGATAGAATGGGAAAAAATCGAATTTCCTGTTGATGAGAAGAAAGTTGAGATCCCATCTTCGATCAAAGCGATTTCTACTAAAGAAGAGGCCCTGGCGGTTGGCAAAGGGATTCTTGAGAATTTTTGGGAAGACAAGCAATACACCGATTATGTATTACATGCCGTGATACATTCTACCAAAGACAACATCTGGCGTTTCGATTATTCCATTGCCCAACGTGATAGAGCAGACGGAATATATTGGGTAGGAGGAAGTCTTTCGGTTGCTGTTAATGGGAATAATGCTAATCTGATCAAAGCATGGGTGGAGGAATAAAGAGGGGGATAGCCCTCTGAAAATCCAGAAAAGCCTTGTGGGAAAGGGCGATGAAGCATGGCTATGGGAATTGATCAAATCTTTGATATGTTGTCTTGGAACAATAACGAAGAAATTCAGAGACAAGGGATTCAAGAAGCTAAAAAAATAAAACATCTGTCAGTATTGTTTCAGCCAATAGAGAGCAAATCCATTTGGGAAAACTGCGCGAAAGTATTGGTCAGCAAAGGGGATCAGGAGCTTGATTTCTATTTACTCCCCATGTTTGAATGGCTGCAAGATATGAATTAGCCTGGTGCGGAGCTGATTTATGAAAGATTAAAAAGAATGTCCGTAGAGCAGCTGGAAACTGCATACAAAATCAGCTTGTCAATGGCTGAGAGTACAGGGAATATAGTTTGGAAAAAAATACTCATCTATTTTTGGAATGATTGCTAACGCGGCAGGAACGGAACAAAGTTCAGACAACTGGTTCGGTCCGGGATATATATCGAATTATTAGAGAATCACCTACTGTTTGGCATATTGTGGGGTGAGGCCATGTCAGTTCAAACAATCAAAATTCAAACCAGTGGATACATCCATTGCAAATCCTGTTTTTATGCCACGTGTGACATGCTCAATGATTTTAATACTTATGAATTCTCAAAGGGGATCAATCAGTTAGAGGGTGAAATTGACTCTGGCGTATGGGCAATCAGTTATTTAATATCCATGTATCCATACGATACCAAAAACTGTATGATATTCCCCCCTACGACGATTCAGGTGAATGGCGCGGATTGTTCCTTGTCTCAGCTTTGCAAGTATAGTTGTTATATGGACCCGGTACATCCTCTGTTTTCATCAAAAAAGGCCATACCATAGGCTCATTTCAAAAGGGATTACTCACAACCAAAATATTGAAAGCGTTGAGATGATTCGAGAAATGTTTTGTATTGACAGAGAACGATTTGAGCGCCCTCTATCCGGTGTTGGGAATGAAAGATTTATGAAAATAGTCGGCCGATTACAAAATAGTGTGTAAGCGGTTGGCTGTTTTGTCCTCTGACATTGCAAAAAAGCGGAAGCCCTGTCCGCGTTTACAGACAGGGCCCGCTTTTTTGTGTTTTTCCGTCAGAAATGAAACCGTCTAAAACCGATGGGTGGTTTTCATACAGATCACTTCACAGCGCTTTTCTTTTTTCTCTGCAGCACTACCAGTGCCAAGGCAGCAGCCATGGACAACAGCAGCCAACCTGTCGGATTGGCAGTATCACCAGTGGCCGGCCCCTTGTCCGGGTTGCTGGAGGTGTTGGTGTTATCATTCTGGTTCTGATTTTCGCCCTTGTTTTCGTCCTGATTTTCTTCTCCGGTGTTGGGTTCATCATTAGACGAAAGTTTCTCCAGGCCGTCAATGGCGTCGCTCAGAGTCTGTGCTGCTTCGTCCACGATCTTCTGATCATCTTCGCTCAGCGTTTCATCATCCAGAACGAGGTTGGCCGTGTAAAGAGCAGCTTTGAATACCTGCACACTCGCTGCGGTATACAAACTCACATCAACGGTGGAAGCCTTTTGAATCAGTGCTTCCAGGTTAGCCTTGTTAGCCTTATACCGCTGAGCCAGGATGGCATTGAGCAGATCTTCTGCCACGGGCTGGATGTCCTCGTCCATGGCATCGCCGTCGTCATAAACGGCTTTCGCAGCTTCCAGTGCGCCAACCAGCTGCTGCCAGTTGGTATCCACATACTTGTCAGCATTTTCCATCATCTCTTCAGCCCGCTCAATCAGCATTCCCAGATTGGTCTTATCGCCCTTGACAAAGTCCAGCAGCCAGACAGCTTCAAACAGATGATCCAGTGCGTTGTTGACATCTTCCTTTGTAGCATCTTGGTTATTCAGAACGGTTTCTGCATCGGTAAGAGCCTGCTCATAGAAGGCCTTTACCGTGTCGATAAGCTGGCTGATATCCTGTTTGGCAGCATAATCATAAGCTTTCTGCAGCAAGGTCTTGTCAACCGCTTCTGTTACGATGACATCCATGGTTGCCAGTGTCTTGGCATTCTTCAGGAAGTTGACAGTAAAGGTGCCGGTGCTATCCAGCTTCAAAATGCCTTCATAGTCCTTGGGAGTGGGGTCTGCACGATACATTTCCAGCTCATGGAATCGAACGGCCGCATACTGAGTGCCATTGATGGAAGCATTGATTTTCAGGCGGTATACCTGTGCTTCAATGGGGGCTTCAATATTGCGCTCGACGGTCTGTGCGGTATTATCGGTGACATGGTCAATGGTGATCCAGTTGCTGTCGCTGGAAAGAATCGCATAGTTGGTTGCGTTGTCCGAAGCCAGGAATTCCTCTTCCGTCATACCGACAGCTTCTGTATTCAGAACCTGCAGCTCGAAGTCACCGGTGTTGTAAGAAGCGGGCTCGCCAATGCTCTGTGCATGGTAGCTAATCCACTTGCCGATTTCTTCACTTTGATCAAGTGCAAAGGCTGCCCAACCGGTAGTTCCATTGGTGCACCACTTGGTATCGACAGAGCCGTCAAACATCTTGGTGTACTCTTCGCCATAATTCTGTCCGGTTCCGCCCAGAATTCTTGCATTGAGGGATACGTTAGTTTCCGTATCCACTTCCGGCAGATCCGAAGTATCAGGCTGGTTCACCAGGTTTCCTTCTTCGTCATAAATTTCCGCATACACTTTGGCAGGAACACTTGCCTTGCCCTGCAGGTCATAGTCTTCGGCAACCCATGTCAGATCCGTCATGGCTGCAATCAGGGTACCGCGAACGGTCTTGGCATTTTCATAGTAAGCCTCAAAGTAATCCATGGTGCGCAGGATGCCGCCCTTTTCCTGGGTTGCTTTGATGCTTTCGGGGATTTCAGCGAAATAGATAGCCGGACGCTGGCCGTTATAAACCGCAACGCCTTCTGCAAATCCGCGGACAAAGTCGCCTTCTGCTGTACCGGCAGTCAAATCAAAGCGGCTGCCGCTCAAATCAAATTCAACTGCTGCTGCATAGGCGGAAGCTTCTGCGGTGGTCAGGGTTTCCAATTCACTGTTGTTTCCGTAGAAATGTGTCAGAGCAGTCAGTGCGCTGATGTCAAATGTAGTCATCATGGTACCGGTCAAAGACAATGTCTTTACAGCGGTGGTTCCGTCCATGGTGATGGTCAAATCTTTGGAAGTGTCGTTGAGATACAGGGTTTCCAGTGCGGTGCAGTTGGAGATATCAAGGGACTTCAGGCCGGTAATCGCAGCAATCGCGCCGTCCTGGATGGCAGTCAGGTTTTCGCAGCCAGACAGGTTTAGAGAGGTCAGGCCACTGGGGAGCATTCCCTTTTCCAGCGTCTCAATATCTGTATCGGAAAGGTCGACTCCCGTCAGTCCGGCAATGAGATTCAGGCCAGTCAGGTCACGGATCGGGCGTCCGGACAAATCCAGTTCTCCCTGATAATCAGTCAGGTCACCGAAAGTCGGGCCTAAAAGTTCCTGCAATGCCGTGCGCAGCTCATCATCGGGAATAATTTCTTCGGTATACTCACCGCCGGTACCTACCGGTTCTCCGTCGATAAACATAAAGGTAACAGGAATCGATTTATTTCCATCCTGGTCTTCCAGTGTTACTACTGCGGATTGCAGGCCGGTTTTATCGATTCGGATTCCAGTGGGAGATTGGCCGCCAATTCTTCTATACTCCGTAGTGGAGCCGTTGATTTCCACATCCATCACAGCCCAGTCATCATAGGTTGGGGTGGTGAGGATATAAGTACTGGAGGTTCCTTCATGGCGGAATTCCCCAACAAAGGGACCACAGTAATGATCGGATAACTCCCCAAAGTAATTCACAGGTGCATTTTCAGAACCATCTGCGTTAATAGTGGTCAGAGTCAGCACATACTTGCTTCCGTCTTCCAGCGGAATATCAAATACTGCTTCTCCGGCGCCTTTGTCAACTGTAATGGCTTCCGGATTCTCTTTCTCACTGTACCAATAGGACAGTTCGGCCTTGACACTCTGGTATTCATCAGCGGAATCCGTCCAGGTTACTGTCAGCTGGTTGTCGCTGCTGGCAGCCTTGATATTGGAAACCTGTTTGCCGGTATTCATAGAAACGGAAGCAGCATCGCTTACAGAGCCGTCGGGTCCTACTGCGTAGAGCTTCAGAGCCGTAACTTCTTCGGGATTTTCCAGAGTTTCGATGTAGTAATTGTTGGTGTAAGCGCCGCCTACAAAGCGTTCACTGCCATCCTCATATGCTGCATAAATGCGATACAGCTGCACTTCATCATAATTCTCATTGATATCCCAGGAGAGCTGAATCTCATTGGTAGAATCAAACTGTCTGTCAAGAGCCAGACCGGTGGGAGCGTCAGGGGTATAATCCTTGCCGTCGCTGACTTTCAATCCGCCCAGGTTTACCTGATAGGCATCAACCTTTTCAGAAGCGGAAATTTCCAGGCCAATTGCGGCGATTTCTCTGCCAGCATAGTCTGCCAAGGAGAATTCTGCCGTCTTCCAGCCGTCGGTCTGCTTGCCGGATTCCTCGATGGGGAGGAGCACCTTCTCTTCGGGCTGATCCTTAAAGATCAGGCCCAACTGCATGGAGGAACTGTCGTCAGCAGAAGGTTTATTATAAGTAAAGGAAATGCTGCTGTCAGCAGTGACATCCAGATCGGTTTTATACAGGTTTACAAACTGGCTGCCCTGCACAGCGCCATAAACAGCCAGAGAAGAACCGCCATTATATGCGCCGATCTGCTGATAATCAAAGGAAGACATGGAGCCATTGCTCATCATCTTCTGTTGTTTCGGGCCGTAATCCCAGTCCATATTCAGCAGATTGTCGTCTGTGGTTTCCACCCACCACTGCCAGGTGGGGAGGATGTCCTGGAGGTTTACGTTGGTCCATTCCATATCGCGGGAAACTTGGCCATTTTCAAAGTACTGCATACCATGGCCATTATTGAAATCGGTATTGAATACGGTTCCGTTAATGACGGAACGTTCAGCGATATACCGGGAGAATCCCTTGAAAGCGGTACCTGTCACTTCCACATCGGGACGGTCAACGCTGCTGTAATCGCCCACATATTCAGAAGGAGCGGTAAAATACATACGCTCACGTTCTTCATTCTGCCACTGGTAGGCTGCATCATAGCGCTTGTTTCCATCTCTTCCGTACTGTTCACGATAGAAATGGCTGCCCCAGATGGCAAAGCTTAGGATAGAATTCCCGCTATCGTCCAGCAGGCCGTCCAGATCCTTGCTCCATCTCCACTGGCCGCCTTCTACGCCATAGAACACAACTTCATGGGGATCTAGGCCAAGACTCAAGGCATGGTCCGCAGAGCTCTGCATATTGGATGGGGTATTCCAGTAGTTCAGGAAAATCGAGTCGGTGACACGGCCATTGGTTTCATTCCAAACCCAGTTGCTGTTGGTAGAGTTGAAATTATTTTGATAGGAAATATAACCAGAGTCGGTAATGGAGTCATACCACTGGATATAGCATCCCTGATCCCGCATCCATTTTAGCATTTCACGGAACAGGGGGACATAAGAAGAATCAATGGTTTCTTCTTGGTTGATGAAGTAGCCGTCGAACCCATAGTAATTCATAATGTCGATCAGCTTCTGTGCATAGGGGAAATTGCCGTCCTCGTCTTTATACAGCCATTCCTCCGTATACAGGGGGACTCTGGGAACAAAATATTCGCCCAGTGCCTTTACGCCGTTTTTATGGGCGGCGTTGATAGTAGAAACTGTGGGAAGGGCTACGGTACCATATTCCTTGTCGGCAGTTCCCACAGCAATACCGGAGGTAGGACGGCCGCCGGCGCCAATCAGGTCGGTATACTGCCAGAATTTATAGGCGTTAAAAGAAAAATCATCATAGGATTGATTGCCGTTCCAAGGTGCTTCCGATACGTCTGTAGAACGGTAGTCGCCGGATGAAATGACATACAGCTGTGCGTCTGTTGTCAGGTTTGGATTGGCCTGTGTGGCAGCAAAAGCTTCGTTGCGCTCCTGTAAAGGGACATAGGCCTTCAGCTCATTGGAATACGGGTCTGTAGCCGGATCAAAGTTCAGGATATCCACAAATCGATATCCATGAGCCCAAGGCTCATAAGAACTGCTGCTTTCTGCCTGTGCTGATGTAGCGTTGTCATCAGTAGTATTTGCGGCAGCCGGCAGGGACATGCCGGAAAAAGCGGAACTTCCCAGCACCAATGCCAGGAATAAAGCGGTAAACCGTCTTATACGTTTGCCTTTCATAAACTTCCTCCTTAAAACCGGTGTTTTATAAGTGCCTGTTTGTTTTACTTGTTCACCTCCTGCTCTCTTTATTTCCTGAGATAGATATGTATGGAATCATCAATGGCAAAAGCAGTAAAATGCACAAATATACCATACATATCCACTCGAATTTATAGGTTTATAGTAAAACAAAAAAACGCATGATCATAGCACAGTTTTAAAAATGGAGTAGCACAAAATTTTAAAAGATTGCGCCACATTTACAAAAACACTTGACAATTCTCTTGGAAAACGAGAAAATATCTATAAATTTACGGTTTATTTCCTGATACTTTCAAGGAGGAAGATGCACTGTGGCCAATCAAATCTATTACTGGCAGCCCCCTTTGCCCGAGTGGGACTTTCCCATTCGAATTGTAGAGAGGACCAACCAAAAAATTGACATTACAACCAGCGATTGGTCATTGCATTGGCACGAAGAGCTGGAGTTCCAATATATCCTTTCGGGAGGAGTGCGGCTTACCTGTGGAAATCATTCCCAATGGATGCGCAGCCATGATATTTTTTTTGCCAATTGGTGTGAGCCTCATCATGCCTTGGAATTTGAAGATAATACCCATTATTATGTGATACAGGTAGATCCAGATTGGCTGTTAAAAGAACACAAAAATATGCGTCTTTCCCGCTATCGCGACGCTTTAACGATCTATGCACAGAATTTTGATAGCTTTATTCATCAAGATAATGATTTATGTGGTTTGATGGATCAGATTATCAGGGAATATCATACACAGACGTTTGGGTATGAAATTGCACTAAAAGGGGCGTTGCTTCAAATTGTAAGCATTATTTTTCAAAAGTATTTTCATATACCGGAATCTATGGAAACCTTGACCACTTATGACAATTCCCTGCAATATACACGTCATATATTGAATTACATTTCGCATCACTATAATAGTTCGATTTCTTTGGAAATTCTGGCAAAAGAAACCGGCCTTACGAAAAGCTATCTTTGTCAGATTTTTAAGAAGCATACGGGATGTACGATTACCCGTTATATTAACCGCCTTCGCTGCTATCGCGCCATTTCGCTGATAGAAACCGGTATGTCCGTAACAGAAGCGGCATTTGAAGTGGGGTATAGTGATTATAATTATTTCTCACGGATTTTTAAAAAAATCATCGGGATTACCCCTACGGATTCCATGAAAAAAATCAGTGAGGATTTAAAGCAATAAGGATTCACAAAACAAAACAGCCCTCCATGCAGCTAAGCGCGGAAGGCTGTTTTATTTTTGGGGGGAGCCAAAGCAAGAAAAGAAACGATTGGGCTACTAAAAAAATCCCTTCCTATTGCTTTTATGGCTCCATATGTTCCCGAAATGTTCGGAACATCCCCTGTTTCATATTCATCATCATGGTTTCCTGGACATCCTTCATGGTCACTTTCCCTTCATACCGAAACCACCACCGCACCAGCGTCATCATGTCGGAAGCAAACAGACGGGCATATAAATCCGCATAGGGGTCCAAATCAGCTGGGTTCCTGTCTGCCGAAAGCTTTTCCACAATGTTGTCCTGAATTACCTGAATCATCTGACTGAACACACCGTATTCTGCAGGGGAAGCCCACAGGACGGTGTATTCCTTTTTGTGTTTATAAATAAACCGAAGGGCTTTTTCAAAGTTTCGCTGATAAATCAAGTGATGGATATTGTCGGGGGAAGAATAAACAAAAGCCACATTCATTTGCCGTCTAAATTCATCCAATGTTCGCTGTAGGTACTGCTCCATCAAATCGTATTTGCTTTTGTAGTACTTATAAAAGGTAGAGCGGTTAATCATGGCCGTCACACACAACTGTTCCACCGTAATTTTTTGAAAAGGCATTTCCTCCAGGGTTTCCAACAGTGCCCTGTCAATCTGTTTTAGGGTTTTTATCACCCGCAGGTCCGTTTGCGGCATATTGGTCAACCTCCCCAAATATTTTTACTTTTTCAACAAACCCCGGGCAAATGTTGGATAAACAGCAGAATTGAAAATGTTGATGGTAGGCATTTTCGGCCGAGATTGTTAAAATAATAGCAAAGGAATTTATGCTTCTATTATAACACAAAATCGCTTATTCTTCACGGTTCTGTTACCAAAAGCGACAACAAATCAGAGGGGATGTTTTTACGATGGCAAAAGTAATGGGAATTACCGCTGGACGGAAAAACGGCAACAGCGAAATTCTGCTGAAACAGGCACTGATGGCCTGTGAGGAAGCTGGAGCAGAGGTCACCATGATCAATCTGCGGGACTTCAACATTCAGGATTGCACCGGATGCACCGCCTGTACCAAGGCTATGTCCATGGGGAAATATGCAGGCTGTGTTCTGGACAAAAAAGACGACAAGAAAAAGATTATGGACGTGATGCTGGACCAGGACGCGGTGATTTTTTCCGTGCCTACTTACGACCTGATGCCCGCTTCCGTTTATCTGACCTTTGCTCACCGCAGCCTGAGCTATGAGACTTCTTTCCTGGAGACCATCGGAGCTATCCAGCACCGTGACCGCGTGGCCGGTTTGATTTCTGTGGGCGGCTCTACCCGTTCCTGGCAGTCCATGGCTCTGGAAGGATTGCAGGCTACCATGTTCACCACCGATATGAAAGTGGTGGATATGGTTCTGGCAACCCGGGTACCGGCTCCCGGCCAGTGCTTGCTGGACGATGAACTGATGGCTCGTGCCCGTAAGCTGGGCGAGAATATTATGACCGCCGTAAACACCCCTGCCGAAGAACGCAAGTGGCTGGGCGAAGAGGATATGGGATGGTGCCCCAACTGCCATAGTAATGCTCTGGTACTGGGTGAAAAGCAGTGGGACGGCCTCCATTATCCGGTGGAGTGTCAGGTTTGCGGCGCAGGCGGCACCTTGGAACAGACTGAGGACGGCAAATGGAAGTTTGTGATTCAGGAAGACGGCCTGCTGAAAGACCGCACCACCGTAGCCGGACGCGCTAAGCACCTGGAAGAGATTGCCCAGACCCAGGGCGGCTTCTTCTCCGACCCGGAAAAAATGAAGCTGGTACAGGAAAGAAAGCAGAAATTTGTCAACAAGACGTTCAAGGGTATCGAATAACCCCCTTATTATCACAAGAAAGGAGAAGCGATGATGAGCGTTACCATCGAAATTGACGGCAAACGGCTTCAGGTGGAAGAGGGCACGAATCTTCTGGAAGCCGCTTTGCAAAACGGCATTTATATCCCTCATCTGTGCCACCACCCGGACCTGCCGGACATCGGTTCCTGCCGCCTTTGTATTGTGGAGGTAGAGGGCATGGAGGGCGTGCATCCCTCCTGTAAATTGCAGGCCAAAGAGGGGATGAAGGTCACCACCAACAGTGAAAAAATTGCCCCTCTGCGCAAGCTGGCCATGGAGCTGCTGCTGGCGGCTCACCCGGAGGACTGCTCCACTTGTCCCAAATATGGCCGGTGCGAATTGCAGACTTTGATTCAGTATATGGGGGTTTCCGCTACCCGCATGAACACCCGGGTAAAAGGATTCCCCCAAAACAACCAGAATCCCCTTCTCATTCACGATATGAACCGCTGTGTCCTGTGCGGGCGGTGTGTCCGGGCCTGCAACGACTTGCGGGGCGTAGGGGTTTTGCAGTACAATAAAAAAGAGCTGGAAACCTATGTGGGCACTCTTCACGACAAGCTCCTAAAAGATGCGGACTGCCGGTTCTGCGGCGCCTGCGCCGAGGTATGTCCCACCGGTACCATCCGGGATGTGGCGGAGTTCACTCCCATCGAGAAAAAGGATACCCTGATTCCCTGTCAGGCCACCTGTCCGGCCCGCACGGATGTGCCGCGATATGTGCGCTTTGTCAAAGAGGGCAAGTTCAGCGAGGCGCTGGCCGTGGTACATGAGCGGCTGCCCTTCCCGGAATGTCTGGGTCGGGTGTGCGCCCATCCCTGCGAGAGCAAATGCCGCCGTGGAGATGTCAGCGATCCGGTTTCCATTCGCAACATCAAGCGCTATGCTGCCGAACACGCGGACAATGAGCTTTGGAAGAAGAATAGCAAACACCTTCCCGCCACCGGAAAGCGGGTGTGCGTGGTGGGCGGCGGCCCTGCCGGTATGACAGCCGCCTATTATCTGGCAAAGCAGGGCCATGAAACGGTCCTGAAGGAAGCCTATCCCACCTTGGGCGGACAGATGTCCTATGGTATCCCAGCCTATCGTCTGCCCCGTGAGGTAGTGGCTAAAGAAGCCGCTTATCTCAGCGATGCCGGCGTAACCGTGGAGACGAATTGCCGGGTCAGCGACTTTACTGCTCTTGCCAAAGAGTATGACGCGGTGCTGCTGGCACTGGGTACTCACAAGGGTGTGCGTCTTGCCATGGAGGGCAACGACCTGCCGGGCGTTATGGTGAATACCGATTTCCTGCGGAACGCTTCCATGGGCAATCCCACCGGTATGGGGAAACGCGTCATCGTGTTGGGCGGCGGCAATGTGGCCTTTGACTGCGCCCGCACAGCCCGCCGTCTGGGTGCCGAGGAAATCCATTTGGCCTGTTTGGAAGCCCGGGAGAAAATGCTGGCCGATGAGGAAGAGATTCAGCAGGCTCAGGAAGAGGGCATCCATATTCATCCCGCCCACACCTTTGAGGCTATTGTGGGCGACGGCAAGGTGGAGGGTGTACGGTTCTGTAATGTCAAGTCCTTTACCTTTGATGAGAACCGTCGTGCCATCATCGAAAAAGAAGAAAATTCCGAACATACCATTGCTGCCGATACCGTCATTTTTGCGGTGGGACAGCGCACCGACATTACCCCCGAAGCAGGGTTGGAACTGGGCCGGGGAAATTCCATTGCCGTACAGCCGGGCAGCCTGAAAACCAGTGTGGAAGGCATCTATGCCTGCGGCGACGCCGTATACGGCACCCATACCGTCATTGAGGCCGTGGCAGCCGGACGTGCTGCTGCCAGCGAAATCGACCGGGCCTTAGGCGGCGACGGGGACATCAGCGAAGTATTGGCTCCTGTAGAGGTTCCCGATTCCTACATCGGAAAAGTGGAGGGCTTTGGCGATTTGGAGCGCAAAGAGGAGTGCATTCGCTGTGCCAAAGACCGCTGCGGCGATTTCTGCCAGGTAAGCTCCGGTATTTCCGACAGCGACATCTGTCAGGAGGCCTCCCGCTGCCTGCAATGTGACCTGCGTTTCCAGATTACCGGGCACCGGATTTGGAGCGACTACATGGAGGACGAAAAGGAGGCGGCAAAATGAGTCTGTTACATAACAATACCGACGCACTGAACCGGCTGCGCAGCTGTTCCAAGGAAGAATTGGAAGCGGTTTTCGGCTCCATGGAGCCTGTAAACGGCGTTATAGTCGGCGCTTTGTATAATGCCGATACCGAGGGCATGAAGAACATCCTGCTTCACACAAATCCCGCCGGTGTGATTGCCGGTTTAAAGATCGCGGTGGTGCTCACCGGGGCCAAAGGTGCCGAACTGGTGGTGAACTGTGAAGTCAACCAGCAGGAGCTGGAAGCCAGTGCGGGAATCGTAGAGCTTCCCTTGACCATTACCCGGGCGGCATTGGTGAATAAGATGCTCCACAAAAATGATCGGCTGTTCTGCTTGGACGAACTGGCTGCTATGGCTGACCGGCTTATGGGGAATACTCCCGGCCTGCTGGTTGCCTTGGACGGCGAGACCCCCACAGAGGAAGAACCTTCCCGTCCGGTGAAAGAGCTGGTAGGGGAGTGCAAGGGGATTTTGATCGACCACCGGTTTTATTCTGCCCAGGAGCTGGAAGGCTTGACGCTGGAACAGCTTCACAGCCGCTCCGGTGCGATTCACCGCTTGACTGATAAGGACTGCCCGGTGGATGTGACCAAGAAACAAATTCTTTCCCTGCGGCAAAAGAGCTGCGGTAAATGTACTTTCTGCCGGGAGGGTTTGTATCAGTTGGCAGAAATCTTTGAGAATATTTCCAATGGCTGGGCAAAACCCGCCGATTTGGACTTGGCAAAAGAAATCGGGGAAGCCATGACCGTTTCCTGCAACTGCACCTTGGGAGAGGAAGCCGGTTTGCCCGCCCTTTCCGCCATGAGTGCCTTTGAAGGGGAAACCATGGCCCATGTACGCCGCAAGGAGTGCGCCGCTAATGCCTGTTTGGCCCTCAGCCAGTTCTATGTGGACCCTCAGCGCTGCACCGGCTGCGGAGACTGCATTGCAGTTTGTCCCGCAAAGTGCATTGACGGCGGCAAAGAGCTGGTGTCTGTCATTGATACCTTTGACTGCACCCGCTGCGGCAAATGTCTGGAAGCCTGTACCCATGACGCGGTGAAGTGCGTTTCCGGTCGTCTGCCCAAGCTGCCTTCTTCTCCCGTTCCGGTGAAGGGCGCAAAGCTCGCCCCCGAGGCTGCCGGTGAGGAAACCACCCACCGTCCCATGAAACGCAAGCGGGTATTTGCCCAGCCGGTAAAATCCGCTCCAATGGAAGAAAATCAAACGGCTGCTCCCACAGAACAGCCCAAACATATTGAGGTGAAGATTATGAAGACCATCGAGACCGATGTCGTTGTTGTTGCCGGCGGTCCTGCCGGTCTGGCTGCTGCCATTACCGTTGGCGAGCATGGCCTGAAATCCGTAATTTTGGAAAAATCCAGCGCTACCGGCGGCGCCGCCAATATGGGTATGGGCCCGCTGGGTATCGACACCAAGATTCAGAAGGCAAACTTTAATAACCTGAGTGTGGATAAGGCTATCCAGATGCATATGGAGTACACCCACTATCATGTGGACGAAGACGTGGTGCAGACCTACTTCCACAAGAGCGCCGATACCATTGAATGGCTGCAGGAGATGGGCGTGGAGTTTGCCGGTGCGTTCCGCTACTTCAAGGAATCCGAAGCTACCTGGCACATTGTCAAGCCGGAAAATGGCGTCATCGGTCCCCGTGCTGCCGGCGCTATGGTCAAGGCCATGACCCAGCGCGCCAAGGAACTGGGCAGCGAGATTCTGTTGGAAACCGCTGCTACTTCTCTGATTACCGAGAACGGCAAGGTTTGCGGTGCAGTGGCCGTGGATAAAGACGGCAACGGTATCGAGGTTCGCGGCAAGGCAGTGGTTGTGGCTACCGGTGGTTTCGGCAACAACCCCGAAATGATTGAGAAAGAATTTGGCCTGCACATCGGCAAGGACTACTTCCCCTTCCGGATTCCCGGCATCACCGGCGACGGTTTGAATATGATGTGGGAAGTGGGCGCAGCTAAATTTGGCGCCAACATCGAGGCGATTTATCAGCTGCCCGACAACCTCAACTGGTTCCTGCTGGACGCCGTGCTCCGTCAGCCCAACCTGCTCATCAACCAATTCGGCGACCGCTTTATGAATGAGGGCGATCTGGGCAACACCACCTACGCCGGCAACGCCATTGCCTTGCAGCCCGGTAACTATGCTTACTGCATCATGGATGAGGGCATTCTGAAGGAATATAAGAAGAACGGCCCGGATATCGTGGATATCGTACATCCCGCGGAAGCTTTCTTGGCCTTTGACGGACAGGCAGCGCTGGCAGTGGAGCAGGGCTATGAGGCCTACTTTGAGGCAAAAACCGTGGAAGAACTGGCCGGCAAGCTGGGCATCGACCCCGAAAAGCTTCAGGATACCATCGACGAATACAACGCCATGTGCCGCTGCGGCGTGGACAGCAAGTTCCACAAGCCTCAGAAGTACCTGCACCCCATTACCGGCAAGGGCAAGTATCTGGTGGGTAAATATTATCTGGGCGCTTACGGCACCGTGGGCGGCGTGCGTATCAATAAGTACTGCGAAGTGCTGGACAAGAACCTGATGCCCATTGAAGGCCTGTACAGCGCTGGCTCCGACGCCAACACCATTTATGGCGATAGCTATAACTTTACCCTGCCCGGCAACTCCATGGGCTTTGCTGTGAACACTGGACGTATGGCTGGCGAGAGTATCGCCCAGTATATTGCTGACTGCCAGTAAGGTGATGAATATGATGAAAAAAGCAGAAACTTTGACACTGGCTTTTTGTATCGCACTGCTGCCGCCTATCTGGGCGGTGGCAGCGCCTTACTTAAATGTGACCACCGGCGCAGTGGCGCTGATTTGCGCCGGACTGTGCGCGGCTAACGGTGATAAAGCAGCGGATGCGGTGAAAATTTCCATTGGCTTTTTGCTGGGGGATTTTTGGGCATGGCTGGCCGTTTGGGTGATGGACGTAATGCCCTGGAACCCGGATGCAGAGCTGTTTGGAACCCTGTTTGTATTGGGCGGCCTGGCGGTGATTTTCTCGTCTTTGGCTCCCAAATGGATTTTCTGTCCGGCATGGCTGTGCGGTTGGGCCATTGGCCTGACCATTATGGCACCGGGAGGGTTTTCTCAAATCGGGACCCTGCCGTGGCAGATTGCTGCCGCTATGTTGGTAGGCGTATGGTATGTGGGGGTAATCCTCAACATTGTAAGAAATTGGATGCTGACCTTTATTTCTAAGCATCGGAAATCATAAATGGAGGTATTTTTATGGGTAAAAAAGTAGGCGTAAGCCAGGAAGAAAGAGCACTTCCCTATTTTAAGTATTTTGAGCAGCCGCTGGCTCCGATCCCGGAGGAAAAGCTGGCAATTCTGGAAAAGGGGCCGTCGGAGATTCCCGCTGTTCCCTTTGAAGAGCGCAATTTGTTTTTAAGCGGCAAAGACGGTGAATACTGCCAGCTGGGCTATGGTGTTGCGGCAGACGGCACCGGTTTTGTTTGCAACCAGACCTATATGCCCGGTGTCACCGGAGAAATGGTGGACTGGTGGTTCCCGTGGCACAGCGTAGGCTCCGACCTTCGCTATAAGATTTGGGACCCGGAGGACCATTATTTTGCCCGGGCAGACCGTGTGGATTATGTTTGTGATCCGGCTGTCCCCATGAACCAGAAGACCTGGGGCGTCAATCACTATATCATTGAAGATGTGGGAATGGGCCCGGATTTCCTCAAGCTGTGCTTTAAGAGCCCGGAAGATTTCGGCTATGACCCAGCCATCGTGGGAAGCGAGTCCTGCCAGTCTTTGGTGTGCGCTATCGGTGAGGGCGGCTGCCCTGCCGCTATGACCCATAAGTGGGTGCCTTATCAGGATGGCATTCTCTTTACTTCCCGGTTCTGGATTGGCTTTGGGCTGGTAGACGGCAAGTATCAAAAGGTCCTGCCCGAAGGCGTTCGTCTCCCGGATTTTGTTCCCAAGGCGCTGTTTGGCCATAATATTAAGGAGTTCAGCAATTTGGCAGCGATTCTGCCGCAGGTCTGGAAAGAAAATTCTCAGACACAGCTGTAAACGAATCGTAACCCTACAAAAAGATATGCTGGTAAAGCCGGTAGAGCAGAGATGTTCCGCCGGCTTTTTTGTGTAAAAACTCGGATTTTCATTGAAAATCATCTGGGTACCGGTATAATGAAAGTATCGCGCTCATCAGGAAACGGCGAAAAGGAGGGATTGCTGTGTCGAAACAAAAGCCCGTATACAAAGAAGTCAAGCAGATGGTACAGGCAGTTTTGAAACTGGATGCACAGCTTGTGAAAATTGGGGAAGAGGAGCCTTTGCGCAAGCTGGCCGTCCGGCAGGCAGCCGAGCGGGTGTGGCAGGAAAGTATTCGGAAAACCTTGGAAAGCATGGATATTGAAGAGCTCAACCGGCAAAAACTGGGGCTGCGGCTGTCCGTTTTGCGGGAAGCGGGGATTGAGAACATTTGGCAGGTTTCCCAGATGTCTTTGGTGCAGCTTATGGATTTGGACGGCATTGGGGAGCAGTCGGCCAAAAAGATTCGGGAGATTTCCACCGCTATTTACCAAAGTGTGCAAAAAACCACGGGCATCCGCCTGTCGCCTGACAACAGAACACCGGCAGCGGATGACCTAATCCAGAAGCTGTATGTTTATGGTAAGGCAAAAGAGCTGGAAAAAGAAAGCCGGAAGCTGGTAGATTCCTTTCATTTGGAAATTCACCGCCGGGCGCCTTCCGCCAAAAAAGCCGGGGGAAGGTTCTCTTGGTTCTTTTCGTCCTCCGCACAAAAAAACCAGGCCATGGAGGATGCAGCCTATTTTGAAGAGCTGTTTACCGGGACGTACTACACCCAGGGTCAGCAATTTTGGCAGCAGTATCAAAAGTACCAGACGGCCAGCGTCCAGGAAGGCTGGCAGGACTTTTCCAAAAACGCACCTGCCTATTATGCGGCGCTGGAAGAAATCGACAAAGACCGGTTTCAAAAGGGAAGGGAGCCGGACGATATCCCCGAGTCTTTGGCGGAAAAAATCCGGCAGACGCCCCTTGATTTGCAGGCCCTCCGGTGTACGCTCCGGCAGTACCAGCGGTTCGGCGTGCAGTACATTGTCTGTCAGGAAAATGTGCTGCTGGGGGATGAAATGGGCTTGGGAAAAACCATCCAGGCCATTGGCGCCATGGCGGCCCTCAGCGCGGCAGGGGGAACCCATTTTATGGTGGTTTGCCCGGCCAGCGTGCTGATTAACTGGTGTCGGGAAATTGAAAAGCACAGCACCCTCCAGGTTACCAAAATTCACGGGGGAGATGAAGAAGCCTGCTATAACTGGCGCATCCATGGCGGGGTGGCCGTTACGACCTATGAGTCCATCAGCCGTTTTACCGTGCCGGAAAAGTTCAGGATTTCCATGCTGATTGCCGACGAAGCCCACTATGTCAAAAACCCGTCGGCCATCCGTACCAAGGCGCTGCTTTCCCTGCGGAAAAGGGCGGAGCGGGTGCTGTTTATGACGGGTACCCCCTTGGAAAACCGGGTGGACGAAATGTGCTTTCTCGTCAATTGCTTACAGCCTGACATTGCCAAACAGCTGGAAGGGATGAAGTTTCTTTCGGCCGCGCCTCAGTTCCGGCAGACACTGGCGCCGGTGTATTTGCGGAGAACAAGGGAGGATGTATTACAGGAGCTGCCGGAGCTGGTGGAAAAAGAGGACTGGTGCCCCCTGGAAGACCGGGAAAAGAAGGCATACCGGCAGGCGGTATTTGCGCGGAATTTTATGGAAATGCGGCAGGTATCCTGGCAGGTGGAGGAGCCGGAAAAAAATTCCTCCAAGGCCAAGCGGCTTTTGGAAATCTGCCAGCTTGCCAAAGAAGAAAACCGGAAAATCATCGTGTTCTCGTTTTTCCTGCACACCCTGCAAACGGTGGCCGGGCTGCTGGGGGACCGGTGCATGGAGGTGATTACCGGGGCGGTACCGCCCGCCCGGCGGCAGGAAATTTTAGACGAATTCGACCGGGCAGAGAGCGGGGCGGTGCTGGTGTGCCAAATCCAGGCAGGGGGTACCGGGCTGAACATCCAGGCAGCCAGCGTGGTGGTGTTCTGCGAGCCCCAGTGGAAGCCTTCCATTGAAAACCAGGCCATTTCCCGAGCCTATCGGATGGGGCAGGTGCGAAGTGTGCTGGTGCGCCGTTTGCTGTGCGAGGACTGTGTGGACGAGCAGATGGTGGAGCTGTTAAAGCAGAAGCAGGCCCTGTTTGACCAGTTTGCCGACGAATCGGTGATAGGCGAGGAAAGCCTGCAAGGGGAAGGGCAGCAGGTGATTACCCACTTGATTGACGAAGAGATTGCCCGTCTCCGGCAGCAGGATGCCACAGGCGGTAAAGCCCATGGAGAAGGGGTGGGACAGGCCGGGCAGGAGACATAAAACCCTTCCCACAAAAACCAAAACAGAGAATACACAGAAAAACCCAGCCAGACAGGAAACCCTGTCTGGCTGGGTTTTTTGTCCCCTTACGGGGTGTGGAGTGCATCCAGAGTACACGATTAGCCGAATCGTTGCACTTCGTGTTATCGACCCCTTGCGGGGAATGGGGTGCGTCTGGATTTGCACTTGTCCAAGGAACTATGGCTTTGTGTTATCGACCCCTTGCGGGGAGTGGGTGCGTCGGCAAACCTGACGGAAACCATCCTCAAAACGCTGCCCCTTTTCTACAGAATACCAGATTTTCTGCGGTTGTGCAAGGGAAGATTATGGGAGGTTATTTTTAAAATATTCCTGCTGTTTTATATATCGAGCTTTCAATTTCAAATAGCGCCGACGGGAACGGATGAACAAAGGCAGCCATAGGAACAGAAACACTCCTGCAAAAACAATTTCTGCTATCCAGTAACCGCGCCCTATCTCCTGTTGACGGCGCATAGCCGTTTCTTTGCTTACCAAAACCTTTTCTGGGGTGCGAATCGTAGCGACAAAATCTTGGGAAAACCAGGGATAATACTGTATGTCCAGAATTTCTCCAGAGGAAACTTCATCCAGGTTAAGGTCATAAGGGTCATTAAATTTTTGTCCGTCTGAACTGTAAATATAGTGATTCATGGAACGGGATTTGTATTGACGAACATACTCTTCATGACTGTAAAAAATTTGCTTTTCTTTCCAGCAAGAAGGATTTTGTGTGAAAGAAAAAGCGAAATTTGTTATCAAAAAAAATAGATTAAAGAACACAAGACCAATTCCAATCACAATCCAAATCGTCTGGACGTCTTTTCTGGTTTGGCGTTGTCGGCCATGAATTCTCTTTTTTACGGATAGTAATTTGCGTTTTTTCTTTTTCAAATCATTCCCTCCCCTGACAAAAAAGCGGACATTCCCATGGAACATCCGCTTTTTAAGTTTATTTACACATCCAGCAGGGTAATGCAGTGACGGGGGCAAGCTTCCGTACATTTGCCGCAGCCGGTACACTTTATCGGGTCCACCGTGGCGTGGAAGTTTTCCACCTTCACTGCGCCAAATTCGCAAACCTTTACGCACTTCATGCAGCCGATGCAGCCCACCTTGCACACCTTGGTGGTAGCAGCGCCCTTGTCGCAGTTGGCACAGCGGACAACTGCCTGCTTTTTCAGAGGCACAAAGCTAATGAGCCCCTTGGGACAGGCTGCCACACACTGGCCGCAGCCCTTACATTTTTCCGGGTTGATGCTGGCCACGCCGTTGCACACGGTAATAGCATCGTACTGGCAGGCGCGCATACAGTCGCCCAAACCCATGCAGCCAAATCGGCAGGAAGTAATGCCCCCCGCCAGCTGAGCTGCCGCAGCACAGCCTACAATCCCGTCGTACTCCATTTTGTCGGTGGTATTGTCATAACTGCCCATGCAGTGGACCAGCGCGGTTTTATACTCCACTTCCACGTCGCCGGAGCCCAGCAGTTCGGCAATGGCTTTTGCGGTTTCTGCGCCGCCGGGAGAGCACAGTCCCGGCTTAGCTTCCCCTTTGGAGAGGGCCGCGGCATAGCCGCTGCATCCGGAATAACCGCAGGCGCCGCAGTTGGCCCCAGGCAGAAGTTCCTGAATGGCCTCGGCCTTTTCGTCTCTGGGGACTGCCATGACAATAGAAGCAATTGCCAGAATCAATCCGGCCAGCAGGCCAATGCCCGCCACAATGAGAATCGGAAATAAAATCTCGTTCATGATACCGCTCCTTTCTCTCAGCCCAGCATGCCTTCCACCAGGCCGTTAAAGCCCAGGAAGGACACCGCCACCAGAGAAGCGGCGATCAGCGTAATGGGAAGGCCCCGCAGCGTTTTGGGAATGTCGCACAGCTCCAGCCGTTCCCGGACGCCGGCAAACAGCACCATAGCCACCAAAAAGCCGATGCCCGCGCCAAAAGCGTTGACCAGCGACTGGACATAGCCGAAGGTGGGGTCGGCAGCGCCCTTTTCCAGCACCAGCATGGTGACGCCCAGCACGGCGCAGTTGGTGGTAATCAGCGGCAGATATACGCCCAGGGAGTTATACAGCGGGGGCATATATTTCCGCAGGGTAATTTCCAGCAGCTGTACCAGCGCGGCGATAATCAAGATAAACACAATGGTTTGCAGATAAGCAAGGCCGGAGGGCACCAGCAGATAGGTGTAAATGGGCCAGGTAACGGCGGTGGCCAGCACCATGACCACCGTTACAGCAAGGCTCATGCCGGTGGCAGTGTTCAGCTTTTTGGAAACGCCCAAAAACGGGCAGATACCCAAAAACTTATTCAGAATGTAGTTTTCCGTCAAAATGGCGGCAAGGAAGATGGCAACTAAACTTTTTATCATGGCTTATTTGCCCTCCTTTCGATTGCAGTCCTTTTCCTGTGCCATGAGTTTGGTGCAGGAAGCAGCCAACGGGCAGGAAGCGCAACCCAGCTCGGCAGGCTTCTGGCCCTTGCCCTCGGAGATGCGGTTGGCAAGGGCAATGAGCATTCCGAACACGAAGAATCCTCCGGGAGGCAGGATGAAAATGATAATCGGCGGCATGAATCCGGCGGTAATCGGAATCCCGAACACCGTGCCTGCGCCCAGCAGTTCGCGGATAATGCCCATCATCAGAAGGGCAACGGTGAAGCCCACGCCCATGCCCAAACCGTCCAGAATGGAGGGCAGCACCTTATTCTTGTTGGCGTACATTTCAGCACGGCCCAGAATGATGCAGTTTACCACAATCAGGGGCAGGAAAATACCCAAAGATTCATCCAGCGCCGGGGAATAGGCCTGAATCAGCAGCTGCACAATGGTAACAAAGGCCGCGATAATGGTGATATAGGCCGGAATACGCACCTTGTCGGGGATGACTTTCCGCAAAGCGGAGATGACAGCATTGGAGCACACCAATACAAAAGTGGTGGCAGCGCCCATGCCGATGGCGTTGCTGGCGGCCGTGGTGACGGCCAGTGTGGCACAGGTGCCCAGCATCAGGCGGAGCACCGGGTTTTCTTTAATAATGCCTTTGGAAAATTCCTGAAAAAGGCTTTTTGCCATTTATGCTCCCTCCTTTATTTCGTTATATTGGCTAATAGCTTCGTTGACCGCATTGGTCACAGCCGTACTGGTAATGGTAGCGCCGGTCATGGCAGAAATTTCGCCTTCTCCGGCAGTGGACTTGGTCACGCTGAAGCCGTTTTCAGGAACAGCCTGTTTAAACTGATCCCGGAAACTCTCTTTCTCAGCGTTGGCGCCAAGGCCGGGGGTTTCGTTCTGTTCCAAAATCACCACGCCGGTGACCTGTCCTTCGGCACTGATGCCGGTCATGACCTGTACGTCGCCGCCGTAGCCCTTGGCGGAGGTGACAAACACATATCCGGCCACATCGCTGCCGGTTTTGCCAATAGCATAGCCGTCGGCCTCTTCAAAGCTGTCAGCGTCGGGGAGTACCTGCTTGCGGGATTCCTGCTCAGTAATCACCTTTTGTTGGGCAATGGTATCGGCGGTGAGCAGGTTGGTTCCCGCCAGAGCTGCTGTTGCCAGCAGGCAGATGACGCAGAGAATCAGGGCAGGTTTTAACACTTCTTTCAGTTTCATTTTACGCCATCCCCCTTTCTGCTTCCAAAGGGCTTGGGCAGGGACACCCGCTCAATGAGGGGCACCAGAATATTCATCAGGACAATAGAATAGGAAACGCCTTCTGGCAAAGAGGCAAACATACGAATCAGCATAGTAAACAGTCCGCAGCCAATGGCATAAATGATACGGCCATTGCGGCTGATGGGGCTGGTGGTGTAGTCGGTGGCCATAAAGAAGGCGCCGATCATCAAACCGCCGGTGAGCAGGTCTACCAGCGGGTCACGGCCAGCAATGAGAGAAATCACCGTAACGGTAGCCAGATAGGTAACGGGAATCACCGGGCTGATGACACGACGGACAATCAGATACACGCCGCCCAGAATCAGCGCCAGCGCGCAGGTTTCGCCCAAGCAGCCGCCGGTGCTGCCCAAAAACAAATCCATGTAAGAGAAGTTGAATTCTCCCCCCTGTTTGAGCACAGCCAGCGGGGTAGCAGTGGTGGTGGCGTCGGTGCCGTTCAGCCAACCGAAAGCCGGAGTCCAGCTACTCATATCCGCCGGGAACGAGTTCATGAGGATAATACGGGCGGTGAGAGCCGGGTTCACAAAGTTCTGACCAATGCCGCCGAACATCTGCTTGACCACTACAATGGCTACCACGCCGCCGAACACCGCCATCAGCGGGTTCAGGGAGACAGGCAGGTTAAAGGCCAGCAACAGCCCCGTGACGATGCAGGAAAGGTCCGGCACCGTGTTGTCCCGCTTCATAACTTTCCGGCTGATGTATTCACTGAGCACACAGGAAAGCACCGTTACCGCCACCAGAATCAGGGCACGGGGGCCGAAAAACACAAAGGAAGCGATGAGGGCGGGACATAGTGCAATAATCACATCCAGCATAATGCGCTGGGTGGAAGCGCCGCTGCGAATATGCGGCGAAGATGAAACAATAAGCTTCTCCATCAACGTTTCCCTCCTGCTTTTTTCACATAGGATTTTCCAAGTCGAATGGACTGGACCAGTCTGCGGTTAGCCGGGCAGTTAAAGGCACAGCTGCCGCACTCCATACAGGTCATAATGCCCCGCTTTTGCAGCTCTTCCACATCTTTTTTCGCGGTGTACTGCTCAAGCAGCGTGGGCACCAGCAGCATGGGGCAGCTCTGCACACAGCGGCCGCAGCGGATGCAAGCGGAAGGCTCCTGCAAACGGGCTTCCTTTTCGCCAAAGGCCAGAATGGCATTGTTCTGCTTCAAAATCGGCAGGGAATCGTCGGTGAGGGCAATGCCCATCATAGGGCCGCCCATGAGCATCTTTTTGGGAGTCTGGGAATAGCCGCCGCAGAACTCCACCACTTCGGAAATCCGGGTGCCGATGGGAACCAGCACATTTTTCGGGTCTTTGATAGCGGTACCGTCAATGGTAACACGCTTTCTCACCAAAGGCATACCGGTGCGCAGATAATCCGCCAGAAATGCAATGGAGGTAATGTTCATGACCAAACACCCCACGTCAGCGGGCAGCTTGCCGGTGGGAACGCGGCGTCCGGTACAAGCCTGCACCAGTACTTTCTCTGCGCCTTGTGGGTAGCGGGATTTCAGCGTCAATACCCGGACACGGTCTTCCGGATCCCGTTTGTCATCCTCTGCGATTTGAGTCAGAATGCCAATGACATCGGGTTTGTTGTTTTCCACTCCGATGATGACCCGCTCTACGCCGAGGATTTTCATCACCGCGTACACGCCGTCCAGTACAGAGCCGGAGTTTTCCAATGCTTCCCGGTGGTCGGCGGTCACATAGGGCTCGCATTCCGCGGCATTGATAATCAGAGTGTCAATTTTTCCCGGTGCATTGAGCTTTACATGAGCGGGGAAACCTGCACCTCCCAGACCTACCAGGCCGGAAGCCCGGACAGCGGCGGTAAAGTCTTCCAGACTGTTGACCTTCGGCGGCTGAATCGAGGGTTCCGCCTCCATAAGGCCGTCAGAATCGATGACCACTGCATCGGACATCTGCCCGCCGGGAAGCATGATTGGCTGCACCGCAGAGACCGTACCGGAAACGCTGGCGTGAATGGGGGCGCTGACATAGGCGTCCGCATCGCCGATTTTTTGTCCCAGATACACATGGTCGCCTTTCTTCACCAACGGCTTACAGGGAGCGCCGATATGCTGCTGCATAGGGATGACTACCTGTTTGGGTGTGGGAAGAACGACTGTGGGAATCTGGCTTGTGTTTTTGTGATGGGGTACCCGTGCCCCGCCGTGGGTGCGGAAGGGCTTTTTGGGAAACGAGAGTTCCATCCGTTCCATTCCTCCTTCTTTGTTCCAAAAGGGCGGTTGCCCGCCGATAGTATATATATTTCACACAGGCGGGTTTCGCCTGTGGGGAACACAAAACAGACCAGTACACAGGGAACCTTAGTCAAAGGCTTCCACTGATATTATCAATTTAACGGATATTCTGATGCAGCTTCTCTATAGGGGGCAGCAATACTCCCAGCACAAGGCCTGTGAGGATGCCGGAAGCGGTACCCAATAGTACCAAAATAGGCGCATAGTACAAAACCGCAGACGAAGTCAGCAGACAGGCAATCATCAGCTGGGCGGCATTGTGGGCTAAGGCTCCCGCAGCGCTGGAGCCAAGCAGGCCGAAACGGAGCTTTTTTAGCAGCAGCCAGACAATCAGCGTACTGAAAAGCCCTCCGGCTGTACTCATCAGCCCAGCCGTAACGCCTCGGGTAAGAAAAGCAAACAACCCTTTGACCAGTGCTACCGCCATGGCCGGGAAAAATCCAACACATCCGGCAGTATACATGCTCACGATGTTAGAAAGCCCCAGTTTCGCCCCAGGCGGCATTCCCGGAACCGGCGGCAGCAGATTTTCCAGCAGAGAAAGCACCACTGCCAGCGCTGCCAGAATCCCGGTGAAGGCGACAAATTTTGCGGAAGATTTCATATGCGCCCTCCTATCCCGTCATGCCGTCCACGCCGGATTCGCTTTTGCCCACGATGCGCACGGAAACTCGTGCAGGCAGGCACACGGCGCTCTGTCCCGGTTGGGTGAGAACGCCTGTGTTCACGCAAATCTGGTCGGGACAATCAGAATGAATAATGGACACCTGCCCCGGCTCTAACAGCACGGTCACGGAAATCTCACCTTCCAGTACCAGTGTTTCCGGCTGGGTAATGCTGTCAAGTTCTACCCGCCGGACTTCTTTTCCGTCCTGCTCAATGACAGCCACTGGCGCACCGGAACCGGGAATCCATTGCCAGAATCCTATACCGGCCAGCACGGCAGCCAGTAGAAAAATCAGCAAATCCCGCTTTCGGAATAGCGGGAACCGGCTCTTCACAGGGACAGCCGGGAGACTGTATAGCTTGTGCTGATGGGCTCAAAGTCCAAATCCCCGGCAATGGTGATATGATGTTCTTCATCGATAAACAAAGCAGAAGCGCCCAGTTCTTTTAAAACCGGCAGGCTGTCCTCGATTCCAAGGACAAAACAGGCCGTTGCCAGCGCATCACTGATGGCCCCGCTCTCATGAACAACGGTAACGGATACCAGACCGCTTTCAGCCGGATAGCCGGTTTTTGGGTCCAGCAGGTGGTGATAGGTCACCCCGTCTTCGGTAAAAGTCTTTTCATAGCTGCCGGAAGTGGAGATACATCCGGTGTCCAGCGAAATAACCCCCACACCGTCGGAAAGCTTGCCTTCCGGGTCCCGGACCGAAACGCGCCAATCGGTCCCGTCCGGCTTGTTCCCATAGATTCCCACACTGCCGCCTACGGCAATGATGCCGCCGCTGATGTCGGAATTGCGGTAGACTTCCAGAGCGGCGTCACAGGCGGCCCCTTTACCGATACCGCCCAAATCCACGCCGTTTCCGTGATTCCGCAGGGAAGCGGTATTGTCCTCTGTATTGATACGAAGGAATTCATATCCCACAAAAGGCAAAAACTCCTGAATTTTGTCATCGCCGGGAAACGTCGGCTCGTCAGAATCAAAATTCCACAAAGAACTGATGGGCAATACGGTAGGGTCATAGGCTCCCCCAGTGGCTTCTGAAACAGAAAGTGCCTGCTCCAATACGTCAATGGTACGTTCATCCAGTTCCAGCCATTCAGTACCGGCTGCACTGTTCAGTTTTTCAATATCGGAATCCGCTACCCGCCAGGAAATCAGATTTTCCAGTTCGGTGATAGACGAAGAGGCATCCGTAGCGGTCTCTTCCGTTCCGCTTCCATAAAGGGTCTGCTGGACATAGGAACCCATGGCCCACGCGGTTGCTTCATACCCCTGGGAGCTTTTGGGATACAGCAGAAAACCGGCAAGAATGGCGGCCAAAAGCAAAACGCCGGCAGCCGCAACGACCGTCCACTTTTGAATATCGGAGAGAGAAAAGGTGTGTTTCATAGGACCTCCCATCGTCAGAAAAACCTGTTATCAGAAAAGGGTGTCAAAAGGCCACAAGCCCAGTGCTGTCAGACAGCACGAAATCAGTATACCATAGTTTTTTCTTTTAGAAAAGGACATTTCCCAAAGGATTATTCTGGTTTTTTTGCCCTATTTATGGTACTATGATAATGCAGGAAAAGAGGCTTTGGTCTGTTTTTTAAATTGATGGAAAGGATGTGCGCATATATGCCTGATATTGTGGCTCTCGGCGAACTTCTGGTTGATTTTGTACATAAAGGAAATAATGAATATGGATATCCAATCATGCATGGAAATCCCGGAGGAGCACCGTGTAATTTTCTGCGTGCAGCGGCATGTTGTGGGGCCAGTACCGGTTTTATCGGGAAAGTGGGCGACGACGCTTTTGGGCATATGTTGGTTCGCACACTGAACAAATATGGAATTGATACCCACGGAATTACCGTAGATCCCCGTTATTTTACTACACTGGCCTTTGTCACACTGGATGAATCCGGGGACAGAACATTCTCCTTTGCCCGTAAGCCCGGCGCTGACATGATGCTGGAAAAAGAAGATTTGCGGTATAGCATCCTTCGCAGTGCCAAGGTGTTTCACTTCGGAAGCCTCTCTTTGACGGACGAGCCCTCCCGCAGCACCACACAGGAAGCTGTGCGGATTGCACGGGAATCCGGCGCGCTGATTACGTTCGACCCCAACTATCGGGCGCCCCTGTGGAAGGACGAAAGTGAAGCGGCAGAGCAGATGCTGTGGGGTGTAAAGCATGCGGATGTGATCAAAATCAGCGAAGAGGAAATGAAACTGCTGCTGAACGAAACCCCTGAAGAAGGGGCACGGCGGCTGGTAGAAAAATTCGGTGTGAAGCTGGTGCTGGCGACAATGGGCAAAAAGGGCGTATACTTTGCCAACAAAAATGCCAGCGGACTGGTGTTTGCTTTTACAGACCTGAAAACTGTGGATACCACCGGAGCGGGTGATATTTTTGGCGGCAGTGCCGTGTATAAGGTCATGGAGAGCGGCAAGAAGCCGGAAGAGCTCAGCTGTGAGGAGCTGGCAGAGATTTGCCGGTTTGCCAATGCCATGGCGGGAATTTCCACCACCCGGCTCGGAGGGCTTCCCAGCGTACCCAAGCGGTATGAGGCGGAAGACTACCTGAAAAAACTGTCCCAACCATAACCGGAAGATACTGATAAAAATAAAACGAAAAAGACCCGCCTCAGAGTGCAATCTCTAAGGCGGGCCTTTCTGTTATCGATTGTTTGAAGTTGGTAGCTATTGGGAAAAACTATCTGTCCCATTTATCACACAGGGAAATAATCTGGTCGGCAAATTTGGCAAGGTCCTTGTTGGCGCCTCCCTCGTTGTGGGCGATAACCTGCAAAAGCCTGCGTCCAGCCGCCACCAAACGGGCATATACAGAAGAAGCCGCGCGGCGCTTTTGTCGGGAAGGCTTTTCGGCAGGCTCCAGCCCTTCACTAATCACCCGGTCGGCCAATAAATCATAGGCGGCCAGATAGTTGGGGACAATGGCCTGATACCCCATGGCCTGTAAGGCAGCGCCAAAGGAAGCCGCAGATTCAGACTCTCCATGTACCACGAAAACGCGGCGGGGGATAGGGGAGAAAGAGGTAATCCACCGGAGCAGGCCGGTTTTATCCGCATGGGCGGACAGTGCCCGAAAATTGTAAATTCGGGCCATAACCACAATTTCTTCTCCAAACAGTTTTACACTGGGAACCCCGTCAATCAGCCGCCTCCCCAGCGTACCCTCTGCCTGATACCCCACAAACAGAATGGCGCTTTCCTTTCTCCACAGGTTGTGCTTTAAATGGTGCCGGATACGTCCGGCTTCACACATACCGCTGGAAGAAATAATCACCTTGGGCAAGCCATCGGAATTCAGGGTTTTCGATTCCTCCACGCTTTCACATAGGCGCAAATCGGGAAAACGGATGGGGTTATAGCCGTTTTTAATCACTTCCACGGTTTCCTCATCGGCGTATCCGGTAAGGTCGCCGCTGTAAATATTAGTGGCACGGCTGGCCAAAGGACTGTCCACATAAACGGGAAAGTTGGGATGATGTTGTACCAGTCCCTGTTCCTTGATTTCCCGCAGCAGATATAGAAGCTCCTGGGTCCGGCCTACGGCAAAGCTGGGAATTACCACATTGCCGCCTTGGGACAGGGTATCGTCGATAATGTTGGCCAGTTCCACCCGGTAATCCGCCACACGCTCGTGCTCCCGATTTCCGTAGGTGGATTCCATAATCACATAGTCGGCCTCATGCAGATACTGAGGGTCCCGGATAATAGGGCGGTTGGGGCTTCCAATATCCCCCGAAAACACCAGGGTTTTGGTGACCTCCCCTTCGGTCAGACGCAGCGTGACGCTGGCAGACCCCAAAAGATGGCCTGCGTCAGTCATGGTAAAGGAAATCCCCGGCGCTGGGGAAATGGTCTGGCCATAACGGCAGGCAGTGAGAAGAGGAAAGGTGTTTTCCGCATCCTGTACGGTGTACAGAGGTTCACATTCTGCCCGACCGGCCCGGCGGCCCTTCCGGTTTTCCATTTCCGCATCCATTTCCTGAATCCGGGCACTGTCCATGAGCATGATTTCCAGCAAATCACAGGTAGCACCGGTGGCAAAAATGCGGCCCCGAAATCCTTCTTTTACCAGAAGAGGCAGACGTCCGCTGTGGTCAATGTGGGCGTGGGTCACAATGACAAAATCGATTTGGGATGCCTTAAAAGGGAATTCATCGTTTCCGTCATCGTCTCCGCCTTGACGAAGGCCGCAGTCAATGAGAAAGGTTTGGCCGCATGCTTCCACACAGTGACAGCTGCCGGTAACTTCTTTATCGGCTCCGTAAAAATACAGTTTCATGAGAATACCTCCTTATCGGAAAAGAAAAGGATTTATTTTCTTCATAAAGCATAGCTTCTATATCTATTATACATCATTTCGAGTAATTGTATATAAATTTTATGCAAATAACTCTGATTATTTCAAAACCAATTCTACCGGACAGTGGTCGCTGCCCAATACTTCTGCATGAATTCTGCTTTCTTCCACCCGGGGCAGAAGCCGCTGGGAAACAAGAAAATAGTCAATCCGCCAGCCGGTGTTATTGGCCCGTGCATTGCCCATATAGGACCACCAGCTGTAGGCGCCGGTTTCTTCCGGGTGCAGGGCACGGAAGGTATCCACAAAACCGCTGGCCAGCAGTTCAGAGAATTTTCCCCGCTCCTCATAGGAGTATCCGGCATTTCCAATGTTGGGCTTTGGGTTTTTCAGGTCAATCGGACGGTGAGCTACATTCATATCCCCGCAAATAATGACCGGCTTTTTCGCGTCCAGCTCCATCAGGTACCGGCGAAACGCATCCTCCCATTCCATCCGGTAGTCAATCCGCACCAAATCCCGCTGGGCGTTGGGAGTGTATACCGTTACCAGGAAAAAGTCCTCCATTTCCAGCGTAATGCAGCGGCCTTCCCCTTCGTGAGCCGAATCCCCTATGTCATAAGCGACGGAAAGAGGCTGGTGCCGGGTGAAAATCGCCGTCCCGGAATACCCCTTTTTTTCCGCCGAATTCCAGTACATTTGATAGCCGGGCAGAGTAAAATCTGCCTGCTCCGGCTGCATTTTGGTTTCCTGAATACAGAAAAAGTCGGCGGCTTCCCGGTTAAAATAATCCAAAAAGCCTTTCGTCATACAGGCCCGCAGGCCGTTTACATTCCATGAGATACATTTCATCCCACAAAACCTCCTGTCCTTTCGGCAGTTATCAAAGTATCTTTAGTATAGCACAAAACCCCGTTCCGGGAGAAGAGAAGGGGACAATAAATAGCTGTGGGAAAAGTTACCTAAAATTTTGGTTGTGTTTTTGGAGAAGGGCAGGTATAATGAAATAAATATTACTGGCTGATTGGAGGAGATAGCCATGAAGTATCCAATTGTAACCTTCCAGACTACCGCCGGCACTTTTAAGGCGGAGCTGTATCCGGAAATTGCACCCAATACGGTCAACAATTTTATTTCCCTTGTCAAAAAGGGTTTCTATGACGGAACCATTTTTCATCGGGTAATCCCCGGTTTTATGATTCAGGGCGGCGACCCCGAAGGCAGCGGAATGGGCGGCCCCGGCTATGGCATTAAGGGCGAGTTTTCCGCAAACGGATTCAAAAATGATTTGCGCCATACTCGTGGTGTGCTGTCCATGGCCCGTTCCATGCGGCCCAACAGCGCCGGTTCGCAGTTCTTTGTCATGGTAGCCGACGCCCCTCATCTGGATGGACAGTATGCGGCTTTCGGCAAGGTGATTGAAGGCATGGAAACCGCTGACGCCATCGTTTCCGCCAAGCGGGATTACAGCGACCGTCCCTATGAAGACCAGATTATGGAAAAAGTAACGGTCGAAACCTTCGGCGTGGACTATGACGAGCCCGAAATGGGTCCGGAACGCGGCTGATAGCGTCGTTCCCTTCCTGATTATCTCAATAGAAATTATAAAGCAAGAGGAGTGTATCAAATGGCACTGCCCAATTTGAAACCTGAAATTGACCGTATCTGCGAAAAGCTGGAATCCCGCCCGAAGCTGGCCCAGCTGTTCCGCAACTGCTACCCCAACACCATGGACACCACCGTCCGGGAGATGGAAGACGGCACCACTTTTGTGCTCACCGGCGACATCCCCGCCATGTGGCTGCGGGATTCCACCGCACAGGTGCGCCACTATCTGCCGCTGGCTGCCCGTCAGAAGGATGTGGCCGATTTGATTGCCGGCCTGATTCGCCGTCAGCTGTTCTGCATCAACATCGACCCCTATGCCAATGCTTTCAACTCCGAGCCTAACAACCAGTGCTGGGAGCCCGACGAGCCCCGTCAGGGACCCTGGGTGTGGGAGCGGAAATATGAAATCGACTCTCTGTGCTATCCCATCCAGCTGGCCTGGCTGTTCTGGAAAACCACCGGCCGCACGGATATTTTTGACGACAACTTCTTCGATACCATGGAGCTGATTGTGGGCCTGTGGGAGAAAGAGCAGAATCACGCTGAGGATTCCGATTACTACTTTATCCGCGACACCGAGCTGACCCAGGATACCCTGAGCCACAACGGCAAGGGCGCTCCCTGTGCCGTTACCGGTATGACCTGGTGCGGCTTCCGTCCCAGCGATGATGCCTGTGTATATCCCTACCTGATTCCCTCCAATATGTTTGCCTGCGTGGTGCTGGGCTATCTGGCAGAAATTTGCCGGACTGTCCGCAATGACGAGGCACTGGCCAAAGAAGCCGATTTGCTGGCCGGGGAAATCCGCGAGGGTATTGAAAATTACGGTGTTGTGGACCATCCCAAGTTTGGCAAGATTTATGCCTATGAGACCGACGGCTTGGGCCACTATACCCATATGGACGACGCTAACGTTCCCAGCCTGATGTCGATTCCGTATCTGGGATACTGCGAGCCGGACAATGAGATTTATCAGAATACCCGCCGGTATGTACTCAGCGACGAAAACCCCTACTATTTTGAAGGCAGCTTTGCCAAGGGCGTAGGCAGCCCTCACACGCCGCCGGAGTACATCTGGCACATTGCCCTTTCTATGCAGGGTCTGACCAGCACCAGCCGGGAAGAGCGTCTCCAGCTGCTGGACATGCTGGAAAACAGCGATGCCGGTACCGGCTTTATGCATGAGGGCTTCCACAAGGATGACCCCAGCAAGTTTACCCGTCCCTGGTTTGCATGGTCCAACTCTCTGTTCAGCGAGTTCGTTATGTTCTGCCTGGAGCAGGGCGATTTGGACTGAGCGCCTGATACCCATTTGGTCTAAAATATACAAGATAACAGCCCCCTTTTTGGCAGGAATTCCTGTGAAAAGGGGGCTGCGTTGTTTTTTTGCTCATAAATTTCTTTTTTTTGACAAATTTTTTGTACTTATGAATAAAATGTGAATTTGTCATTTCCGATTTATTGACACGTTGTCTGATGGGTAGTAGAATAGTATGACAAGAGAACCTGATGAGGGGAAATCTCAATCTGGAAGTTCTGCATGTGCTTGAATGTGCGGGAGTAACAAAATAGGAGGTCATCATTTATGAATGGTTTGCTTATGATGATCATTGCCATTGTGGTTCTGGGCGGCGCATACCTGATTTATGGCCGTTACCTCGCCAACACATGGGGCATTGATCCCAAAGCAAAAACGCCGGCTTATGAACTGGAGGACGGCGTTGACTATGTCCCGGCAGACACCAATGTGGTGTTCGGCCATCAGTTTGCGTCTATCGCTGGCGCGGGCCCCATCAACGGACCCATTCAGGCAGCAATTTTCGGCTGGGTGCCGGTACTGCTGTGGATTCTGATTGGCGGCGTATTTTTCGGTGCGGTACAGGATTTTGCTTCTATGTACGCTTCTGTCAAGAACAAGGGCCGTACCATCGGTTACATTATTGAAGAGTACATTGGCAAAACCGGTAAAAAGCTGTTTCTGCTGTTCTGCTGGCTGTTCTGCATTTTGGTGGTTGCCGCCTTTGCAGACGTGGTAGCCGGTACTTTTAATGGTTTTAGCACTGCTACTGACGGTACGGTTTCTACCATTACCGCTAACGGCTCTGTTGCTACCACTTCTATGATCTTCATTGTGGAAGCTGTTGCACTGGGCTTTTTGCTCCGGTATGGCAAGCTGCATAAGTGGATCAATACGGCAATTGCCATTATCCTGTTGGTGGCAGCTGTTGTGTTGGGCCTGTATTTCCCCATCTATATTCAGCAGAGCACTTGGCACATTATCGTGTTCATTTATGTGCTGATTGCTTCGGTCGCTCCCGTGTGGGCACTGCTCCAGCCCCGTGACTATCTGAACAGCTATCTGCTGGTAGCCATGATTCTGGCTGCAATTGTGGGCGTGTTTGTGGCACAGCCTGACGTAAACCTGCCGGCTTTCACCAGCTTTGTGGTGGACGGCCAGAGCTTGTTCCCGATTTTGTTTGTTACCATTGCCTGCGGCGCTGTGTCCGGCTTCCATTCTCTGGTATCTTCCGGCACCGCTTCCAAGCAGATTAAAAATGAAAAGAATATGCTGCCGGTATCCTTCGGCGCTATGTTGATGGAATCCATGCTGGCTGTTATTGCGCTGATTGCAGTAGCTTCCTTTACCTCTACCGGTGCAGCGGCTGAGCAGGGCTATACCACTCCGCCTCAGATTTTCGCTGGCGGTGTGTCCAACTTCCTGCAAGTTGTGGGTCTGCCCAAAGATATCGTCTTTACACTGATTAACCTGGCAGTTTCCGCTTTTGCTCTGACTTCTCTGGACTCTGTGGCTCGTGTTGGCCGTCTGTCCTTCCAGGAGCTGTTCCTGGATGCCTCTATCAAGGATGAGGATATTGGCCCGGTCCGCAAGGTGCTGACCAACAAGTATTTTGCTACCATTATCACTTTGGTACTGGCTTATCTGCTGGCCAAGGCTGGTTACGCTTCCATCTGGCCGCTGTTTGGTTCCGCGAACCAGCTGCTGTCTGCTTTGGCACTGGTAGCCTGCGCCGTGTTCCTCAAGCGTACCAAGCGCAAGGGCTTTATGCTGTGGATTCCCATGGTTGTGATGATTGCCGTTACCTTTACTGCATTGATTATGACTATCTGGCAGCTGGGTTCCGGTCTGGCCGATGGTACTTATGCATGGGTTTCCGGCATGACTACCATGGTGAACGGCGCCAGCGTGCTGACTGCCTGGGGCGCTTGCCTGCAGTTGGTATTTGCTGCCTTGATTCTGGCTTTGGGTGTTGTTGTGGTCATCCAGGGCGTAAAGAAGCTGTTCGGCAAAGAAGAAGCCGCTGCTCCGACCGCTGCTTAATTGCTTAAAATATCCAGTAAGTTTCCCATAAAGAAAAGCCGCTCCGTGTGTAAAAGCGCGGGGCGGCTTTTTATACATGTTTTGCATGTTTTTGAAATTTTACAGTCAGTTATATGCACGAGCAGGTTCAAATGGAATTTTGATGTGCAGGACAGGAAATAATCGGCAAGAAAAAATGGAAAAATGCAGGATTTCGTCACACATCTTGCATTTGTGACGGAAATTTTACGAAAAATAAAAGATTTTTGAAGGACGGGAAAGACTGAACATCTTAATTGTTGATTTTGGCAATTTTTTTCGACTTCGCTTCTCTTCTGAGGACAAAGAAGGAGGAATTCCATTTTACAAGTACAAGTGTATTTGTATAAGGAACAAAACAAAAGAATGACCGTCAAGAGCGGACATTCAAAAACAAGCAAGTTGCACAAAGTAATAAAAATGCAAAAATTGTTCGAAAAGGCATAAGAAACCGTTTTTTTCTGTCAATTCTTCAAAGATTAGAGAGGAAAGTCGGCGAAAAAACTGGGAAAAAAAGCACAGAGCTAATGGCTTTTTCTAATTTGTATGGAAGTATAAAATGAAAATCAGCGTATTTGTAAAAAAGCAGGGGGCTTTTTGTGCATTTTGAAATAAAAAATGGGATGAAATAATTCCCAGAAAGAAGTATTGTGCAATACTTCTAAAAAGTTGTCGAAGATTCTTACAGGGTTTCCCTGTATCAACAAGAAAGATTTCGGAATTTAACTTGCAAAATTTCCGTTTTTGCAGTATGATAATGCAAGTGATGATTCACCAAAATTCATTTGGAGGGAAAATGAAATGAAAAAGCTTCTGGCTTTGCTGCTTGCTGGTCTGATGGCTGTTTCTGTTGCCGGTTGTGCTTCTACTCCGGCTACCAGTTCCGGCGATACGACCACTAACAGCACTACTTCTGAAAGCGAAACTGCTCAGAAGAGCAACTATGCCGGTACTTCCGATCCCGACATGGTAACTGTGGATATGCGGGCTGAGCCCCCGGATCTGAACCCCACCACCACTTCTGACGTGGCTTCTGCTGATATTCTGCGTATGACCACCGCAGGCCTGTTCAAGCTGGACGCAAACGACCAGCCTGTTCCGGATCTGGCTGAGAGCTATACGGTTAGCGACGATGGCAAAACCTACACCATTAAGCTCCGCAAGGATGCTAAGTGGAACAACGGTGACCCGGTTACTGCAAAAGACTTCATTTACAGCTGGACCATTAGCATGACCAAGGAAACCGCTTCCGTGTATGGCTTCATTCTGTACAACAACATCGAGAACGGCGACAAGTTCTATGCTGGCGAGTGCGACGCTTCCGAGCTGGGCTGCAAGGCAGTTGACGACTATACTCTGGAAGTTACCTTCAACACTCCTTTGACCTATGCACTGAACCTGTTTGCTTTCCAGAGCTATCTGCCTGTAAACCAGAAGATTTATGAGGCAGCTGGCGCCAACAGCGATGGTACTTCCATGTACAACAAGGACATCGATACCATGGCTTACAATGGCCCCTACTATGTGAGCGAGTGGGTACATGATGACCACATCACTCTGACCAAGAACGAAGACTTCTATGATGCTGATTCTATTAGCATCCCCAAGGTCAACTATGTGATGATGACCGATGCTAACGCCCGTTTGAGCGCTTTCCAGGCTGGACAGGTTGACTGCATCAACGTGAACAACGAGCAGATTAAGCAGCTGCAAGCTCTGAATGAGCCTGTGTATTCCTACACCGATAACAGCAACTGGTACTTCCAGTACAACCTCGAGGGCAACAAGATCCTGAGCAATGCAAAGGTTCGTATGGCTCTGGGTAATGCTGTTGATCCTCAGTCCTATGTGGACAACGTGCTGGCTGATGGTTCCGTTGTGGCCAATGGCTTGGTTCCTACCTCCATTAACGGCGCTAACGACGGCAAGTATGTGGATGGCCGTGAGGACCTGCTGACCCATGATGTGGAAGGCGCCAAGGCCCTGTTTGAAGAAGGCCTGAAGGAACTGGGCATGAGCGTGGAAGACGTTGGCACCCTGACTTATGTGTGCGACGACCAGACCAGAGCTCGTACCGAGGCTGAATACTTCCAGAACCAGTGGAAGACCGTTCTGGGCATTGATGTGGAGATTTCTCCCATGAGCTTCAAGGCCCGTCTGGACGCTATGGAAAACGGCAACTTTGACATCGTGTTCGCTGGTTGGGCTCCCGACTACAACGATGCTATGACCTTCCTGGATATGTTCATGGTTGGCAACGGCAACAACTATGGTAAGTACAACAACCCCAAATATGACGAGCTGCTGAACCAGGCCAGCGAGGAAGTTGATGCTGCAAAGCGTCAGGAAATCCTGCAGCAGGCTGAGACCATCCTGATTAAGGATGACTGCGTTGTCTATCCGCTGTACTTCAGCGTTGTTAACTATGTAAAATCCAATAAGCTTTCCGGCATGACCCGTACCGGCTTCCAGGAGTTCGACTTCTGCGACGGTGCTGAGATTGTAAAATAAGACCTGCTTTCTAAGCGGTTTTTCGGAAACACCATAAACGCAATTTGTGAAAAGGGCCATATGGGTTCATGTGGCCCTTTTTGCTTATGAAAACCGCAAAATCTTCCTGAGCTGGGGGTTTTGCGGCTTTCATAGGTATTTCTGCAAAATATGACGAATAAAGCACATCTTCTGGTGGTGCAACAGGGATTTGTATGGTATCTGCCTGCAAAATACCTTTATATATAGATATTTTTCAGAAGGGAATGATTTTGCTTGAATTCAAAACAGCTGATGTACATCCTCAAGCGGATCCTGTATGCAGTCATCACGGTGTGGGCTCTCATCACTGTGACGTTCTTTTTGATGCGTCTGCTTCCCGGCGATCCCTTTACTGGTGGCAAGGCAATTCCAGAAGAAGCCAAAGCCGCATTGTTCGAGAAGTATGGCCTTAATAAACCTCTTTGGGAGCAATATATTATTTACTTTGCCCGTATTTTCCAGGGTGACTTGGGTTCTTCGCTGCGCACAGGGCGCGCTATGACTGATATTATCGCCCAGTCCTTCCCGGTTTCTTTGGATTTGGGTCTGCGGGCGCTGATTTTCGCATTTATCATCGGCGTATTGCTGGGAATCATTGCTGCTGTAAAGCGCGGCACTGCCTGGGATACCCTGACCATGTTTATTGCTTTGGTTGGCGTTTCCGTTCCCTCTTTCGTCATCGGTTCTTTGCTCCAGTATTTCCTGGGACTCAAGCTTTATCAGGCTACCGGCGTTCAGCTTTTTGCCGTTATGGGTTGGGCGGATTTGAACTCGAAGCTGCTGCCCCCGTTTGCATTGGCCTTTGGCTCTATGGCTACCATCAGCCGGTTGATGCGTACCAGTATGTTGGACGTGCTGGGACAGGATTATATTATGACCGCAAAGGCAAAGGGCCTTTCCCAGAAAGCTATTATCTGGAAGCACGCCGTGCGCAATGCCTTGATGCCGGTTATCACCGTTATGGGTCCGCTGGTTGCTGCATTGCTCACCGGTACCTTCGTGGTGGAGAACATCTTTACCATTCCCGGCATGGGCAAATATTTTGTCCAGTGCGTACAACAGAACGACTATCCTATGATTGCTGGTACGACCATGTTCTATGGTGCTTTCCTGGTGCTTGCAAACCTGGTGGTAGATATTTTGTATGGTCTGATTGATCCTCGTGTCAAGCTGACTGGCGGAAAGGAGTAAAGCCTGTGGGACTTTTCAGTATTAAAAAGAAGGCTCCTTTTGAGCCTGTCGTTGATGTGGCCCAAGCCGCTTACAGTGCAGACAGCCATATCGATGCTTCCGAGTTTGAAACGGTTGGAACCGACGCTGGTTCTATGGAATCTATTGTACGTCCGTCTATCAGCTTTTGGAAAGACGCGTTGGGACGAATTCGCCGCAGTAAAGTGGCTATGGTATGTACGATTATTTTGGTTCTGTTGATTATCGGTGCGGTTATCGTACCTATTATTTCCCCGTTCGCTATTAACGACCAGAATGTTACTTTTACCCATAAGCCTCCCATGTCCATTGATCCGGTGAATGGTCAGGTGCATATTTTCGGCACCGATACCTTGGGCCGTGACATTTTTGTCCGTGTTTGGTATGGCGCCCGTATCTCCCTGATTGTTGCCGCAGCCGTTGCTTTGATCGACTGTGTGATGGGTATTGTGTACGGCGGTATCTCCGGTTACTTTGGCGGCGCTGTGGATAATGTCATGATGCGTGTGCTGGAAGTTATCAGCGGTATTCCCTATCTGATTATCGTTATGCTGCTCATGGTTGTGCTGGAGCGTGGCGTTGGTACCATCATTCTGGCATACTCCATTACCGGATGGACCGGTATGGCCCGTCTGGTTCGCGGACAGGTGGTAGCACTAAAGGGGCAGGAATTCCTCATTGCCGCACAGGCTATGGGCGCAAAACCCCGTCGGATTATTGCCCGCCATCTGGTTCCCAATATTTTGAGCGTGATTATTGTCAATATTACACTGGACATTCCGGCTATTATCTTTACCGAGGCTTTCCTGTCCATGTTGGGTCTGGGTATTTCTCCCCCGGAAACTTCTTGGGGTATTTTGGCCAACGACGGAATCCAGTTCTTCCAGTCCTATCCCACGGAGCTGTTGTTCCCGGCACTGTTCATCTGCTTCACCATGCTGTCCTTCAACCTGTTGGGCGACCAGCTGCGGGATGCATTTGACCCGAAGTTAAGGAGGTAATGGAAGTATGGCAGACGTATTGAAAATCGAAAATCTCCACGTTTCCTTTGACACCTATGCCGGTGAAGTTCATGCTGTCCGCGGCGTCTCCCTTCATGTGGAGGAAGGCGAGGTGCTGGCAATTGTCGGTGAGTCCGGCTGCGGCAAGAGCGTTACCGCAAAAACCATTATGAAGCTGAACCCCATGCCCCCGGCCCGCATCAAAGAGGGCACTCTGGAGCTGTGCGGCAAGGATATTGTTGCTGCCAGCGAGAAAGAGATGCAGAGCATCCGCGGCCAGTTGGTGAGCATGATTTTCCAGGACCCCATGACCTGCCTGAACCCCACCATGAAAGTGGGCAAGCAGATCACCGAGACTCTGCATAAGCATAAAAAGCTTTCCGGCGCAAAATGTCGGGAAGAGGCTATCCGCCTGCTGAAACTGGTGCAGATCCCCAACGCAGAGGAACGCGCCGACCAGTATCCCCATGAGTTTTCCGGCGGTATGCGTCAGCGTGCTATGATTGCCATGGCTCTTTCCTGCAACCCTAAGCTCCTGATTGCTGACGAACCTACCACTGCTCTGGATGTGACCATTCAGGCACAGATTATGCAGCTGATGGGCAAGATTCGGGAAGATACCGGTACCGCTATTATTTTGATCACCCATGACCTGGGTGTTGTGGCCAATCTGGCTGACCGTGTGGCCGTTATGTATGCCGGTAAGGTAGTGGAACAGGGCACTGCACAGGACATTTTCTATCGTCCCAGCCATCCCTATACCGCTGCTCTGCTGCGCAGCTTGCCCACCGTGGAAACCAGCCGCGACGAAGAATTGGTTTCCATCCCTGGTACACCTCCGGACCTGTTTGCACCGCCGAAAGGCTGTGCATTTGCCAGCCGCTGCCAGCACTGCATGAAGATTTGTAAAGATAACCAGCCTCCCATTTTCACGGTAGGCGAGGGGCATACCGCTTCTTGCTGGCGGCTGCATCCTGACTTTCCCGGAAAGGAGGACAAGGCATAATGGAAAAGGAAAAGCTGATTACTCTTGAAAATGTGTCCAAGCACTTCCGCGTTGGTCCCCGCCAGACACTGGTAGCTGTCAACAATATTTCCCTCGACATCTATAAGGGAGAGACGCTGGGCGTCGTTGGTGAGTCCGGCTGCGGTAAGTCCACTATGGGCCGTGTGGTGATGGGCATTTACCATCCCACTAAGGGCAAAATCCTGTACCGCAATAAAGAGGTTAACCTGAAGCACACCAAAGACCGTTTTGCCTATTCCCGCAAAGCACAGATTATTTTCCAGGACCCCTATGCTTCCTTGAACCCCCGTATGACCGTGGGTACCATCATTGCAGAGGGTATGGAAATCCACAATATGTATGATAAAGAGAAGCGTCAGCAGCGGGTATATGAGCTGCTGGAAACCGTTGGCCTGAACCGTGAGCATGCAAACCGCTTCCCTCACGAGTTTTCCGGCGGACAGCGTCAGCGTATTGGCATTGCCCGTGCTTTGGCCATTGAGCCTGAGTTTATCGTGTGCGACGAGCCTATTTCCGCTTTGGACGTTTCCATTCAGAGCCAGATTATCAACCTGCTGAAAGACTTGCAGAATAAGCTGGGCCTGACCTACATGTTCATCGCCCATGACCTGAACATCGTGAAATACATCTCCGACCGTATTGCCGTTATGTATCTGGGCAACCTGGTAGAACTGGCAGACAGTGACGAGATTTACGACCATACCCTGCATCCCTATAGTAAGGCGCTTCTGTCCTCCGTGCCGATTCCCGACCCGGACAAGGAAGCCCAGAAAAAGGCGCAGGTACTTTCCGGCGACGTGCCCAGCCCCATCAATCCCAAACCGGGCTGTCCCTTTGCCAACCGCTGCCCCAATGCCACCGACCGGTGCCGCCAGGAGACTCCGGTGCTCAAGGAAGCACGTCCGGGCCATTTTGTGGCCTGTCATCTGGTGTAATACCGGAGAAGTTTTGCCTTACCACAGCCTCCGGCAAGTCCGGGGGCTGTTTTATTTTCCATAAAGGAGTTGTTCCCTATGACTGTCAATGAAAAAATTGCCGCTTTGCGCGGTGAAATGGCAAAAGCCAATGTGGATGCGCTGATTATCCCCACCAGCGATCCCCATATGAGCGAATATATCCCCGAGGCTTGGAAGGCCCGCAAGGAATTCTCCGGCTTTACCGGTTCTGCCGGTACGCTGGTAGTGACTACCGAAGAGAGCGGCCTGTGGACCGATGGCCGGTATTTTATCCAGGCCGAGGGCCAGCTGTCCGGCAGCGAAATCAAGCTGTTCCGGATGCGGGAAAAGGGCGTTCCTACCGTGGAAGAGTATCTGGCCGATACCCAGGCCGGTAAAACCGTGGCAGTGGATGGCACCATTTATCCCGCTTCCAGCGGCTTGCTGCTTCAGGAAAAGCTGGAAAAGGTGGGCGCTTCTCTGGTCAGCGAAGATTTGGTCATGCCCGTTTGGGAAGACCGTCCTGCACTGCCCCATACCCCGGCCTATGTGCTGGATGTGAAGTATGCCGGCCTTTCCCCCAAGGAGAAGCTGCAGCAGGTGCGGGAGAAGCTGGCAGAAAAGCATGCCGACGCCCAGCTGTACAGCACCCTGGACTGCGCCAACTGGCTTTCCAATGTCCGCGCATCCGATATTGCCTATAACCCCTTTGCCACTTCTTATGTGCTGGTGCTGAAGGATGAAGCCCGTCTGTATCTGGACGAGGACCGCCTAAACGCTGAAGACATCGCTTATTTGAAGGAAACCTTCACTCTGCGCCCCTATGCAGCCATTACCGAGGATTTGTCCGGTGATTTGGGCGGCGCCAAAATGCTGGTGAACAAGGCCGCAATCAGCTATGACAACCTGCTGCGCCTGATGAAGAACGACACGGTTTCCATTGTCTATGGCACCGATGTGGTAGAGGCGCTCAAGGGCGTGAAGAACCCCACCGAGCTGAAAAATATCCGTGAAGCCCATGTGTGGGACGGCGTGGCATTGGCCAACTTCTGGGTGAAGCTGCAAAAGCGCATGGAAGCAGGGGAGACCGTCAACGAGTATGACGTGTGCCTGATGCTCTCTGCCGAGCGTGCCAAAATGCCCGAAAACAGAGGCGACAGCTTTGATACTATTGCAGGTTACGGCCCCAACGCGGCTATGATGCACTACGGCCCCACAGCGGAGAAGTCCGACGTGCTGCAAAAGAAGGGCTTTTTGCTCATCGATTCCGGCGGACAGTATCTGACCGGCACCACCGATGTGACCCGTACCTTTGTTTTGGGACCCATTACCGACGAAGAAAAGACCGACTTTACCCGGGTACTCAAGAGCCACATTCAGCTGGCCATGGCTGTGTTCCCGGAAGGAACCAAGGACGGTATGCTGGATTGCCTGGCCCGTCAGCAGGTTTGGAAATATGGTCTGGACTACCGCTGCGGCACCGGCCATGGCGTAGGCTTCTTTGGCGGCGTGCATGAAGGCCCCCAGAACTTCAGCCAGCGTTCTTCCGGCGTGCTGAAAGTGGGCATGACCATCACCGACGAGCCCGGTTTGTATATGGAAGGCAAGTACGGTATCCGCACCGAGAATATGCTGGAAGTGGTGTTCTGGAAGGAAACCGAGTATGGCCGCTTCCTGAAACTGGAGCCGCTGACTTTGTTCCCCATTGACCGTAAGGCCATTGATGTGGACATGATGACAAAAGAAGAGCTGGAGTATCTGAACGATTACCATCAGAAGGTATACAATGCTTTGGCGCCTCATGTGGAGCCTGAGACCCTGGCTTGGCTGAAGGAAGCCTGTCAGGCACTGTAATTTTAATACCCAATCACACCCGGAGTATCCTGATAGATGCTCCGGGTGTTTTTTATGCTTTTATATGGCGTTTTCGGCCTGACAGCCGGGGCCGTTTTCTTTTTTTTGTTATAACTGTACTATTGACATTCATACAGTTGTGTGATACACTCTAACTGTACTAATACACATCATACACTTGAGAAAGGCGGTGAAACCATGAGCCTTTTTACCCTCAATCCCGCAGGAAGACAGCCTATCTATGAACAGCTGTATCAGTCGGTGGTCAAAATGATTGCCCTGGGCGTCTTTGCCGAAAATGAACAGCTTCCTTCCGTTCGAAGCGTTGCCCAGGAGCTGGGGGTCAATGTGAACACGGTGCAGAAGGCCTATCGGATGCTGGAAAGGGATGGCGTGATTGTGTCTTATCCCGGAAAGGGTTCCTTTATTGCATCGGGGGACAACGCCCTGCTGAAGCAGCAGGAAAGCGCTCGGGAGGCCTTGGTAACGGCCGCACAAAACGCGGCGGAATGTGGGCTTTCGGAAGAGGAGATTGTCAGCTGTGCCCGGCAAGGGGCACAAAAACGGAAAAATCATCAAGGGCTTTGAGAAAGGTGGGGATTCCATGATTGCAATTGAACAGCTGGTCAAGCGTTTTGGCAGCAAAGCCGCGCTGGACGGCATTACGTTACAAGTGGAAGAGGGCTCGGTGTTCGGCTTGGTTGGCTCCAACGGGGCGGGAAAATCAACCCTGCTGCGAACCATTGCAGGCGTATACCGGCCCGATGGCGGCACGATTTTGGTGGATGGACAGCCGCCTTATGAAAATAGCGGCCTGAAAAACCGGATTTTCTTTGTACCGGATTACCCTTATTTTTTGCCTCGGGCCACTTTGCAGGAGATGGCAGTTCTCCACCGGCGGGTGTATGTGCGGTGGAATGAGGAAAAATACCGGTCCCTGTGCCGTACCTTTGGATTGCAGGATGGCGAAAGGCTTCAAAACTTTTCAAAGGGTATGCAGCGGCAGGCCGCACTGATTCTGGCGCTGGCCACAGAGCCCGACTTTTTGCTGCTGGACGAAATTTTTGACGGCCTGGACCCGGTGGTGCGGCAGCTGCTGAAAAAACTGCTGGCCCAAGAAGTTTCCCTGAGAAGCATGACCGTCGTCATTGCCTCCCATAACCTGCGGGAGCTGGAGGACGTGTGTGACCATGTGGGATTTTTGCACCGGGGCGGCGTGCTCATGGAGCAGGAACTGGACGATTTGCGGCTGGGGATTCACAAGATTCAGGCTGTGTTCCCCCATATGCCGGAAAAAGAGCAATTCTCCGGGCTGGATATTGTGCGGTGGGATACCCGCGGCTCGCTGGTGAACATGGTTGTGCGGGGAGAAGAGGAAGAAATCCTCAAGGAGCTGGAAAAGTGGAGTCCGGTGTTCTGTGAATCCCTGCCTTTAACGTTGGAGGAAGTATTTATTAGTGAAATGGAGGCGGCTGGTTATGACATCGACAACATCCTCTCGTGAATCCCTGCGGGAATGGAAAGCTCTGTATAGCTGGAATTTACGGAGAAGCCGGGGGCTTAGCCTGCTGTATTTGGGGCTGATTTTGCTGGCTGGGCCGGTACTTCTGTTTTTGGCGGGAAGCGTGTCCAGTACGGGGCTAAGCGGCACCGCAATTCGCAGTATGGCGACTGTAAGCGGTGGGTTGAGTCTTCCCATTACTATGATTTTTACGCTGGTATTTGCCATCCAGCGGCTGGGATATATGCATAATAAGCGCAGCGTGGACTTGTATCATGCCATGCCGGTTCGCCGGACGCCCATGCTGCTGTCTGCCTGGAGCGCGTCGCTGACGGCACTGCTGGTGCCTTTGCTGGTGGACGTAATACTTATGATTCTTTCGGCTATGATGTTGGGAGCCGGTGAAATAGGGCTGCTGGTCACAGAGTATTTCAGGATTTTTGGAAGCCTGATGTTCTTCTCGGTGGTGTGTTTGACCTTCTGTATGCTCATGGCCGTTTGCAGCGGCACAACGATGGATATGGTGATTTCCATTGTGCTCACCAACATTTTTTATCCCCTGGTCATCCTGATGATTATGCTGCTGGGTTCCTGGCTGCTGCCCGGATTCAGCGGAAATTATTCCCTGACGCTGATAACAGCGCTGGCTCCGTTCCCAGCCATGGTGATAGGAATGCTGATGGCAGGAGACTATATCGGGACTCTATTCGGATACGATTATCCGGGAGATATTCCAGGCGTTTTCTGGGGCTGGTGGGTGGTCCTGTTGGTGCTTATGCTGGGAGCTTCCCTGTGGCTGTATACCCGCCGCAAAAGTGAGAGTGCAGAAAGCGAGCTTGCCTTCCCGGTGCCGAAAATTCTTCTGCGGTTCCTCTGCTCGGCCGGTGTGGGCCTGCTGGCCGGTATGATTTTCTATCTGGTCAACAGCAATGAAGCTGCGTTCTTTTTTGGATTCTTCTTTTTCTCCATTATGGCGCACGCCGTTACCGAAGCCCTGTATTCCCGTGGGCTCAAGCGGTTTGTACGCACGCTGCCCTCCTATGGCGCCATGGTGCTCTGCATCGTAATCTTATATTTGTGCGGGGCTACCGGATTTTTTGGGTATGACACCTGGATGCCCAGCGGAGTAAAGTCAGCTTCTGTTCATATGGGTTATAGCTCTAATTGGGGCTATCAGCTGAGTTCTGATTGGTCAGTGGAACAGACCCCCATTGAGTTGTGGTCGGATGACACGTACAGCAAGGCGATTGCAACCCGGGATAGTGTGACTTTTGAAGATGCCGATAATATCGCCACGGTACAGGAAATTCAAAAACTCCTTATCAGCAGCCGAAAGCATACCGGCAGTCCCTTCTATTCTTTTATGATAAACGGAAGCTCTGCCCGCTTTACGTATAAAACCAATTCCGGTACAGAAAGCCGCACAATTATTACCAATTCTAATAGTCAGGATTCCCAAGTAAAGCCTCTTTGGAAAAAGCTGGCTTCCAGCGATGAATGGAAATTTCAAACGCTGCCCTATGTTCTGGATGCGCAAAGTGTTTCCAGCCTGCGAATCACGCCCAATATACTTGTGGAAAATTTGGAAAACAGCTCCGAATATAGCGGATATAGTGAGTATAGCGATACCTATATGGAAGGAAACGAAGTTCAGGTACAGCCCACTCTGGAAGAGACAGAAAAGCTGCTGCAGCTTTTGCAGAAGGATGTACAGCGGGGAGATGTGTTTTATCAATATGACACTGAGAAATGCCTGTATTTGGAGATAGACGCCAGCCGGGAATTTAAGCTGACCAAGGATAGCCCATGGTATGAACTGGCTCCAGAATATGAAGGCAAATGGGTACGACAGGTCTATACGTATGGTTCTTCGCAGTTGATAATTGCTCCTGAGATGGAAGAAACTTATGCCTATTTGCAGCAGCTGATGGAGAAGTATGGCGGGGAAAATATGCAATGAAACGGGTTTTGTGTCTGAGTCTGCTGATGGTGCTGATGCTGATTGGATGCGCCCCGGCCGTGGTGGAAAATAACGGGTCACAGTCCCAGTACACAGCAGGCCAGATTGTCCACCGGGAGCAGGGAACGGCAGCTTTTGGGTATGGGATGGAAGAGGTGTATCAGGCCGCGGAAAAATTTGTGCGGGAGAGCGGCTTTTTCCAGAAGTATCCGGGAAACGGCGGGAAAGTCCGTTTTCGGGAATGTTATAGCGATGTACTTTATCTGTTTAGTTTGAAAAAAGGAGAGGCGCAGCTGGTACTGGAAGTTGGCCATACCCGTTGGCGCCTGTATATGGAAAAGACCTTTTTACAGGAGTGGCAGGTGACCGCCTGCCTTCCGGACAGCGGGGCCGATTATACGACCGGGAAAACATAACGTCATTCGCCGGTGGAATTATTTCGGGCGCTTCCCATGGTATACTGTAGCTGGAAAATAAAACCGCAAAGGAGGCGTACCATATGGCTCTATGGAGCTTGTGCTGTATCCCGCTGATGGCGTTGGGGACGGTGTTGTATTTTGCCTTTCAATACAGGGGAAAGAAAGCGGTTTCCCTGTTTTGGAAGTCGTTTGCCAGCGGCATGATGGTGCTGCTGTGTGGGGCAGGGCTGGTGATGGGAGGAAAAAGCCCTTGGGAGTCGCTGCTGTTTTGGGGGCTTGCGGCCTGCTGCGTGGCGGACTGTGTGCTGGAACTCCACTTTGTTTCGGGAATGGCGGCTTTTGGAGCGGCTCACGTGCTGTTTATTGTATGGATTGTGCAGCAGGGGAGGCCGGTATGGTACAGTATTCCCATATGGGTGGTGCTGTATGGGAGCACGGCCTTTTTGTACCGGAAGATTGTCCCGACACTGGGGAAAAATCTGGTCCCATTTATGCTGTATCCGGCAGTATTGATGGCTATGGCTTCTCTGGCGCTGGTGCTGCCCTTTACGGCAGGAAAACAGTACTGGACAGCCGCTGTGGGAGCGCTGGTGTTTGCCATTTCCGATTTGCTGGTGGCAAAAGGTGTATTGGTGGGGAATTCCCGGGCTTGTCAGCATTTTACCTTGGCGCTGTATGATGTGGCGCTGGCAGGGCTTGCCCTGGCAGGTTTTTTCAGCCAGATGTCTTTCCCAAATTAACAATGCAGCCGGAAATCAAAACAAGCGGTCTCGGACAATTTGCCCGAGGCCGCTTTTGTGTATGAAGAAACGGGAGGGGAACCAAAAAGTCTGGGAAGGTATCTTGAAAAATCCCCGTTTTATTGACTTGTCCTTGGCGGAAAGATATACTGAGATTATCCCCACCAGGGGAATCCGAAAACCGTGTGGAAAGGGAGGTCGTGAAAATGGATATTATCATTTGCCTTGATGACAGAAACGGTATGCTCTTCCATCACCGCCGCCAAAGCCGTGACCGAGAGGTCATTCGGGATATGCTGCAGGAGTGTGCAGGCCGGAAATTACTGGTCAGTCCGTTTTCTGCCGGGCTTTTTGAAAAAGGCGCCCGTGGGGTGATAGTTGTGGACAACCCGTTATCCCAGGCGCAAAAACAGGATGTCTGTTTTATCGAGGCGGAAGACATAACGCCGTATCGGGACAGCGTGGAAACATGGATTATCTATCGGTGGAACCGGCGGTATCCGGCCGATACCTGGTTTTCGATTGATTTACATGAGGATTGGAAGCTGGCGGAGACCACCGAGTTTGCCGGCTATTCTCATGAAAAAATAACAAAGGAGATTTATACAAGATGAAGAGAAAATGGTATGCCATACTGCCGGTTCTGCTGGCATTGACGTTTTTGTTCAGCGGCTGTTCTCAGATGGAGGGATGGGTTCCGGATTCTTTCTCCGGGCAGACCTCTGTCATTTCTTTGGAGAATCTTCCCGAATTCAGCGATTCCGCCTATGTGGAACTCAACGATAACCAGCCGGAATTTTCTGATGAGGAAAAACAGGACACCCAATCCTTCGAGACCTACAGCGAATTGGACAGTCTGGGCAGATGCGGCGTTGCGTTTGCCTGTATTGGACAGGATTTGATGCCGACAGAGGATAGAGAGAGCATCAGCCAGGTAAAGCCTACCGGCTGGCAGACGGTCAAATATGACTTTGTAGACGGCAAATATCTGTATAACCGGTGCCATCTCATCGGGTTTCAGCTGACGGGAGAAAATGCCAACGAAAAGAATTTAATTACCGGTACCCGGTATATGAATGTGGAAGGGATGCTGCCCTTTGAAAATATGGTGGCCGACTACATCAAAGAAACGGACAACCATGTGCTGTACCGGGTAACCCCTGTGTTTGAGAATCAGGAGCTGGTAGCCCGGGGGGTTCAGATGGAGGCCTGGTCTGTTGAGGACAAAGGAGACGGCATCTGTTATAATGTCTATGTTTATAATAACCAGCCCGGCGTTGCCATTGACTATGCCACCGGAAAAAGTGAGGAAATGGGAGAGGAATCCTCTCAGCAGGGGGAATCGTTCCAGGCTACGGAGGGGAATTACATTTTGAATACCAGTTCCCGGAAATTCCATTTGCCGGATTGTCCCTCCGTCGATAAAATCAAAGAGCAAAACAAGGAAGAATATCATGGCAGCCGCGAGGATTTGATGGAACAGGGATATGAACCGTGTCAAAGCTGCCATCCATAAATGTCTTTTTCGTTCCTGCTGACAAAAGTTTTTACATAAACAAAACGGTCCCGGACAACTCGTCCAGGACCGCTTTTTATATAGGATTATGATATTTACTTTCGCTTATTTTTTATGGCCGCCGGTTTTACGGCTGAGATGCTTTTCCATCCGCCGGGAAATCTGCTTGACGAAAGCCAAATCCATGGCCGGAACATAGCCCCGTGCATGGAACAGATGCTTTACTCGAATCACAGTAAACAGTACGCCGGAAATCACAAACACAGCCAGTACTGCAACAAAGCCCATCAAACCCGGGTCAACACTGACAGCTTGTTCTTCCGGAGCCACTACCGCAGCTTTTACCTTCGGCATGGTTTTTTCTTCCAGAGGGACTGTTTCTAACAGCAGGGACTGTGCCAGCTGTGTTCCCTGTTTGGAAGCAGCTTCTTCTGCAGCGGCTTTTTCTTCGGCTGCCTTCTTTTCGGCCTCTGCTTTAGCCTTTGCTTTGGCTTCTTCCTCGGCCTTCTTGCGGGCTTCTTCCTCAGCAGCCTTTTTAGCCGCCTCTTCTTTGGCTGCCTTGGCTTCTGCAGCAGCCTTTTCCGCAGCGGCTTTTTCTTCCGCAGCCTTCTTTTCGGAAGCAGCCTGAGCAGCGGCAGCTTCCTTCTTATCCTGGGCAGCTGCTGCAATGTCGGCAGAAGATGCTGTCTGGCCGCCATTGGCAACGCCGTCGCTGTTAAAGGTATAGGTCTTTCCGTCTATTACACGGGTACAATTGACTATGTACTGGCCATTCTCATAATAATACCGGTTTCCTTCAAAGGTCTGCCAGCCGGTGGTGGGATAATTTACGCCGGCCACCTTGAACCATTTCTGCCAGCTTTTCGTGGAAACATCGTGGTACACCATATCCTTCGCTTCGTTTCTGGCATCCACGGCCATCCCGCTGCCTACATAAATGCCCACATGGCCGGGCTGCCAAAGGCCCAAACCATGAATCCGCGGGATTCCGTCGCTCACGTTGCCGGACTCAGAAGAAGACCCCAACAGGTTTGTCCGATTTCCGCCAACGCCCATATACGTAATAAACAGGCCGGAGCAGTCTACCGCACCGGCGCTGGAGCCGCCGTATACATAAGACCAATCCTCGTAATAGGCTGTCATGGCATGTTCAGCCAAACCGACGCCGGTTGCGCCGCTGACGGCTGAAGCACTGAAAGAACCCACACTCACGGTGGATACGGCAATCATTAAGCTGGCCACTACTGCCAGCGCCTTTTTTATCATGGGAAAGACCGTCCTTCCTGCTTACAATTCTTATATTTCAGATTCCATATTTTACCAGTTACAAATTCATTACAAATGGTAACAAATTGGTTACAGTTTATCACAGAAACACAGAACATGCAAGCACTGATGCAGTTTTTTTCCCGAAAAACGGCCATTTTCCCAAATTTTTAACGGTTAGGACAATTCTCGTTTACAAATATTTCACAAACTCACAGCAAACTCCCATCACAAAAGCCCGTGGACAATCTCGTCGGTATGCATTCCCCGGGAGCCCTTTACCAAAACGGCATCGCCGGAAGAAACGGTTTTTTTCAAATCTGCCAGCGCCGAAGCGTTGTCCATAAATTCCCGGCAGTCCATGTCCGGGGCGAGTTCTCTGGCGCCTGCCGCGATCTCTTTGGCTTCCTGTCCAACCACATACAGGATGTCCAGCTTCCTCTGGGCGCAGCGGCGGCCTACACTGCGATGGGCTTCTGCCGAAACATCTCCCAACTCCAGCATATCGGCCAGTACGGCAATCCGGCGGCCGGAAACCTTCATGGAAGCCAGCACATCCACGCTTCCCATCATGGAATCGGGGCTTGCATTATAGGTGTCGTCAATCACCGTAACCCCGTTTGCTTCATACCGCTGCTGGCGCATGGCCAAAGGACGGTATTGCTGCAAGGCCTCTGCCGCTTTTTCCGCCGGAATCCCGTTCTGTTCGGCCACGGCAATGGCTGCCAGCGCATTATAGACCATATGGATTCCAAATGCCGGTACAAATACCGGAAGTCTCCGGCCATGATGTACCATGACAAAGGAAGTGCCCTTGTCATTGGTCTCAATCTCTTCCGCCCGATATTCACAGCTGTCCCCAAATCCGTAGGAAATCACCGGGAAGGGCGTTTTTCCCTGTACCGAAGCCAAAAATGGGTCATCCCCATTGAGAATCAGCCTGTTTTTCGATGTAAAGCCGTCGGTAATATGGAGCTTTTCCCTGAGGATATTTTCCTGGGTTTTCAGCTGACCAATGTGGGACAGGCCGATGTTGGTCATCACCGCCATAGTGGGGCGGGCAATAGCTGCCAGACGGCCCATTTCACCGAATTCACTCATCCCCATTTCCACCACAGCCGCTTCATGCTCCGGCGACAGCTGGAAAATGGTCAGCGGAAGACCAATCTGGCTGTTTTGATTTCCCTGGGTCCGCATGGTGTTGTACTGTGCAGACAGGGCCAAGGCCACCATTTCTTTTGTCGTAGTTTTTCCCACGCTTCCCGTGATGCCCACCACCGGGATGGAAAACAGGGAGCGATACCAGGCCGCCACCTTTTGCAGGGCTTCACCGGTGTTTTCCACATAAATCCACGGGTGGCTGTCCGCTGCCGGAGCGTTGCGGTATTGGGTAAAGGTTCCCGCAGCCCCTGCCGCAAGAGTCGCTTCAATATAAATATGGGCATCGGTGCGCTCTCCCTTAATGGGCACAAACAGGCAACCGGGCTGGATTTCCCGGCTGTCTGTACTGAAAGACGTAATTTCCGTCTGAGGGTCCCCGCAAAGAAGAATGCCGCCGCAGGCTTTTGCAATCTGTTCTGCTGTCAGCTTCATGGCTCTCATTCCTTTCCCATTTCTTTCAGCAATTCGGCAATGACCACCCGCTCGTCAAAGGGATGTTTCACGCCCTGAATTTCCTGATAATCCTCGTGTCCCTTTCCGGCCAGCACCACAATGTCGCCTTCCTGGGCATGCTCCAAGCACCAGCGAATGGCCTCCCGGCGGTCGGGAATCTCAATATACTTGCCGTCGGTTTTGGCAAGGCCGGTCTTGATGTCATTCAAAATATCCAGCACGTTTTCATACCGGGAGTTATCGGCGGTAATCACAGACAAATCCGCCATCCGTCCGCTCACCTCGCCCATTTCATACCGGCGGATTTTGGGACGGTTTCCACCGGCTCCGAACAGGCAGATCAGCCGGGCCGGGTGATATTCCCGCAGGGTTTCGAGAATACTTTCCATACTCACAGCGTTGTGGGCATAGTCAATCAGCAGCGTATAATTTCCGGGAACCTTCACCGGCTCCACTCGGCCCTTTACCTTTACCACGTCCAGGCCCTTCTGCATGGCCTCCTGGGAAATCCCCAAATGATGGCACACGGCAATGGCGCCCAGCGCATTATAGGCATTAAACTTTCCGGGAATGTCCACATCCACCGGGAAATCCATTTCGCCCTTTACGTCGAAGTGAACGCCCAGATAACCGGGGCGGGAAACCAGGTGCTCATTTTCGGCCCGGAGCTGTGCCTCTTTGGAAAAGCCATAGGTTTTGATGTCGCAGGTATGGCCTTCGATAATGCCCTGCCAGCTGGGGTCGTCAATATTGATAATACCGGTGCGGCACTGACGGAAAAGCATGGCCTTGCAGCGGCGGTATTCCTCCATATCCGCGTGTTCGTCGCCGCCGATGTGGTCGGGGGAGAAATTGGTAAACAGCCCCACTTCAAAAGTAAACCCGGATACTCGGTGGGCCTTTAGCCCAATAGAGGAAGCCTCAATCACACAATATTCACACCCGGCGTCGGCCATTTCACGGAAAAGCCGCTGTACTTCCCAGGATTCGGGGGTTGTGTTGGCGGTAGGAGTCAATTTTCCGTCAACCACTGCGCCGATGGTGCCAATCAGGCCGGTTTTGTGTCCGGCTGCCTCCAAAATGGAGCGAATCATATAAGAAGAGGTGGTTTTTCCCTTGGTTCCGGTAATGCCGATCACCTTCATTTCATTGGCAGGGTGGCCAAACCAGGCGGCGCTGAGCACTGCCAGGGCATAGCGGGTATCGGATACCAGTACTACCGGTGCGCTGCATTCCACCGGCTCTTCTGCCACAATGACCGCCGCACCGTTTTCGGCGGCCTGAGCAGCGAATTGATGCCCGTCTGCCCTTGCGCCCCGCAGGCACACAAACACACAGCCGGGAATCACTTTTCGGGAATCATATACAACACCGGTAATTTCTGTTTCCGGGGAAACCTCCGGGGGAATTGTACAGGGAAGTTCTTTACACAAATATTCAAAACGCATATCTCATTCCTCCAAACGATTTTCAATCAAGCAAAGCGGAAAAACTTGGTTTGCTGTCTCATTTGATGATACTATCTCCGGCGGATTCTGTCAAACAAAACCGGGGACTTTTTCCCTTTATTGTACGGATGAGAAGGCACTTTCATGCAGAAAAACAGCGCCGGACGTTTTGCCCGGCGCATAGATGGATGTTTTCTGTTACATGAGCCCTAACGTGCATTTCCAACCGAGAATACGGAAAACCGAATGGTTCAGCTGTTCTTCCGTAATGGTCCCGTCCTGTACCGCCTTTAAAATGCTTTGATAGGCCGTTTGATAATCGCTGCAAATGAGCATATCATTGCCTGCCAGAACCGCCTGTACATAAGCGTCATGGGAAAGCCCGAAGTCTTGCCCGGCAATGGCCTCCATGGAAAGGTCGTCGGTGACAATAATCCCCGTGAATCCCATGGTATCCCGCAGATAGTGGTGTACGGATGGGGACAGGGAAGCCGGAAGCTTGTTGTCCATACAGGTGACGGTGTTGTGAGAAACCATAATGGCATAAGCGCCCGCCTCAATTCCCTCTTGGAAGGGGACCAAGTCTCGGGATTCCAGCTGGGAAAGTGTGCGTTTGTCAATGGAGGCGCCGGCATGGGTATCGCTGTTGGAGCCGTAACCGGGAAAATGCTTCAGCACGGCGGAAAGTCCTTCTTTTTGGAAGGTCTGGGTCACGGTTACCACATATTCGGCAGTTTCCTGGGGACCCTGTCCCAGAGAGCGGCTGTAAATAAAATCATTCTTATCCGTCGAGACATCTGCCACAGGAGCCAGGTTGACATTGACCCCCAAATCCAGCAGCAGCTTTGCCTTTTCCTCGGCATCCGACTTGATTTTTTCCATTCCGCCCATGGCGAAAAGAAGCTGGGGAGAACGGAAGGGGGTGGAACGGATGTTGGAATTACTGCTGATGCGTACCACTTCGCCGCCCTCTTCATCCACGGAGATAATCAGGGGGATTTTGGCGGCGGACTGCCATCCCTGAATCATATTTTGAATCTGCCAGCGGGTCTTGTTTTCATAGTCCCGGCCAAAAGTCACATATCCCCCCAGGTGGTAGGTCAGGACATCGCTTCCCGCGTCCGATTCCGGTACCCGGCCCAACAGGAGCTGTCCGACCTTTTCTTCCAAACTCATGGATTGCAGGGCCACATAGGCCTTGGAATAATTTTTGGAAAAAATACCGTCGTCTTTCCAGGCAAGGGGAATACTGTTTTCAGAGAATTCCGCTTCCTCCGTTTTTTCCGCCCGGGTAACCGTTACCGTCTGTTGCTTTTTGGTGGTATCCAGTGTTCCCTGATACCACACGGTAAAAGAATCCCCGGCTTTTGCATTGGGAAGCCCCGACAGAGTCAGGCCCGTGACGGCAAAGGAATATTCCTCTCCGTCCTCTGTCTCGATGGACAGCAGGGAGCCGGTATATTCTGTCAGGATTCCCTCGATGGATTTTTCGGGCGCTTCCGTTGGGGAAGGGGAAGGCGCTGTGCTTGTCTGGGGAGAAGAGGAGCTACCGGCGGTTCCGTCAAAAATCGAGCAGCCGCAGGAAAGCAGTAGCAGCGTACTGAGCATTATGAAAAAAAGAGGCCGGAGCAAAGGCCATTTGAGTTTGCGCATAGGTTCTCTCCTTCTTTACTGGATGATTTGTACCCATTATACCATAAATTTTCAAAAAAACAGCGGGAATCCCGGAAAAGGAGTCACAGACAGGCGTTTTTCTGTGTGAGAAAAAAACAGACATCCACCAAAAGCGGATGCCTGTCCCTTTTTATTTATATCCTGCTTAGGAGAAAGCGTTGTGATAGATTTCGGTCAGCTTTTCGTGCTCAGCACCCACAATCATGCTCACATAGTTTCCGTCCTGCTCCACGCTGCACTTTTGAATAATGGCGTACTGTTCCGGCAGATAATCTTTATTCTGTGCCAGCTTGGCTTCCATACGCTTGTCCAGCTGTTCTTTCACGGTCTTGGCAGCATCGCTGTCCACCGCTTCAATCAGCACCACTTCTTCACACTTGATGCCGGAGGAATCCACCAAGGCGGCGAATTGCTTCACATCATCGGCGTCGATGCCATAGTTGCTTTTCAGGCCGTTCTCGTCCAAGTCGATAACCTCGCTGAACCCGACCTCACTTTTCATGGTCTCCAATACCTTGGGCAGGTCTGCACTTTTGCCGCTGCCGCCGCTCTGGCTGCATCCGGCCATGGTCAAAGTCAGCACCAATACGGCGAGCAGGGAAACAAACTTCTTCATGTCATGTCTCATCCTTTCGTTTTTCTAAACCGGATCAGCAATTTCCGGCGTTTTCCAGCAGATAGGAAATCCACGCCTCAGCACCTGCATCGGTGAAGTGGATGCCCATATCCTCCGGGTCGCTGCAATATTCGGGAATCAGGCTGCCGTCGTCCAGCTTCATGACAGACGCAACGTCTACAAAATGATACCCTTTTTCCTGGCACAGCTTTTTCAAGTCCTCGTTGTAGATTTCAATATTGGCGTTGTTCAGGCTCTTTTTCTGCCGGTTTTCCAGCATGGGAGTCATGGACTGCAAATAGATTTCGGCATCCGGGCTTTTTTCCAGAATCCGCTCAATCAGTGTCTCCATGTTTTTCACAGAGTCGTCAATTCCATACAGGCCAATATCATTCATGCCCAGCATGATAAATACTTTCTTGGCGCCGGTAGCTTTTACGCCGTCTTCAATGAGCATTTTTTCGCCCTGATAGGACGGGTGTACCGATTCATCGGAAATATCAGACAGGGCGTTGCCGCTTCCCAGACTGCCGGAAGTGAGGAACTGGGCTTTTCCCAGAACCCCCTGATGGGACTGGCAGTAGTAATACAGGCGAAGGGAAACAGAATCCCCGATAAAAACTGCATCGTCAAAGAAAGAAGCGGATACCGCAGCGCCGGTTTGAGAATCGGTGCCGGAGCTGGTTTCGGTCCCGGAGCTTTGAGAGTTGTCAGCAGTTTCCGAACTGGCTTCGGAAGAAGCGGAGGATTCCTGGCTGCTTTCATTTGCCGAAGAATCGGTGGTGGAAGCAGTGCTTTCAGAGGGCGCGCTGGTGCAGCCGGTGAGCAGCATCAGGCAGGCGGCAAAAACGGCCAGGGCTTTACAAAATTTGTTCATCTCAAATCATCCTCTTTCAGTAAATTTTCCGGGAATAGACCGCTACTCCCGAAATTCCGGCTCATTATACCACATTTTTCCCGAGGGATTCAATGAAATAGCGGAAAACATTTGATGAATGGAAAAATTTTTGCCGGCAGCTATCCCTGCCTTCTGGAGTCCTGCTGCCGTTTTTTGATCTGGCGCACGTCTTTTCCCACAAACAGCAGCCTCTGATAGCCGCCGATCATCCGGGAAACCATTCTTTCGCCATACCGTTCCAGCAGTTCCTTCATGGATAGGTTGGTGCTGATAATCGTGGGCTTTTCCGCCATCAGCCGGGTATTGATGATGTTGTACAAAGCAGACGAGACAAAGGTGGTGGAAAATTCAGTCCCCAGATCGTCTAAAATCAAAAGATCGCAGTGTAGAAGCATCCCGTTGGTGTCCTCGTTGGAACGGCCAAACCGCTCTTTTTCCAGCGCCGAAACAAAATTCTGCACCGAGCCATATACTACCCCATATCCCCTGTCGATGGCCTGCCGGGCAATGGAAAGGGAAAGATGGGTTTTCCCCAGACCGGTTCGCCCCTGAAACAGGAGGCTGGCAGAGTGGGCGGAAAAGGTGTCGGCATAATTCCGGCAAAAGTGCAGCACATCCTCCATGTGCATCCGGGGAGAAATCCCATCCGATGCGGGATGGTCGGAATAGTAGCGCAAATCGAATTGTTCAAACCCCGAAAGGGTGAGGGGCGTCATGGAATTGAGGCGGCGGTAGGCTTCCTGCCGCAGCAGCCCTTTGAGACAGGTACACATCCGCCCATCTATATAGCCGGTATCCCCGCATTTTTCACACTGGTAATGGGGGAAAAGGGCATCCTTTTGGAGGCCGGCCTTTTGCAGAAGGTCTTCACGCTCTTTTTGCAGGGAAAGGCTTTTCTCTTTCAGGCTGGTCATGGCCTGCACCGTGTTCCCGCCGCGAAAGAGGGCCCGGGCAGTGCCGGAAGCCACATGAGCCAGTTCATACTGGATTTCTTTTGCCCGAGGGCAGACCCGGTAAAACGCATCCCGACGCTTTTCGGCTTCCTGTTCCGCCCGGGAACGGCGCTGGTTTAGTATCGCCATAGCGGCGTCATAAATTTCGCGGCTATACCCCATACGCTCTCTTACTCCTTTCGAAAGTATCCCCAGCCGCTGGTACGTTCATACTCGTCCAAATCAAAGCTGGTAGCTTGTTCCTGTCCCCGGGCAGCCGATTTGGCAGTCTGTTCTGCCGCCGCCTGCTGGGGAGTCATAATGCCGGCCTTATGCCAGCGCTCCAAAATCCGGTTGATATAGCTTAAATTCATCCGTCCTGTAGAGTCTACGCAGCGGTTATACGCTTCCCGAAGCATATCGTCCGAGAATTTCCATTCCAAAACCCACCGCCGGGCAAACTGTTCTTCCCGGCTGCTGGGGGAACGCTGGGGAATCCCCAAAGCGGTTTCCACCCGGCGCCATGCTTGTGTGGATTCGTCCAGCTGGCGCAGCTTCTGTTCGGCGGCTTCCAGAGTAAACACGCCGTCCGAAGCCCATCCACGGGCCACCGCTTCAATATAGTGGGTATTGTCGCGGCCCTTCTTTTTGGCGTATTGCAGCAGCATCACAATCACGTCGGCGGGCAGGCCATAGTCATCGTGAATCAGCAGCAGGCTGGAAGAAAGCCCCGGGGACACCGGCCTTCCCAGAATGGCCTCGGCTTCGTTCATCAAAAGGCGAATTTCGCTGGATTCGAGAATTCGTTTGGAGACAAACACGCCGTCGGGCTTGGGAATCCGCCGCCGTGCCGCCGGCTTTTCCGGTGCAGGCTCCTGAGCGGGGGCAGGCTCTTCGGTGACAGTGGAAGCGGCAGGCTGGGGCAAAGCCGAAACCAGTTTCCCGGAAGATTCTTTCTCAGACGCTTCCGGGGCAGCTTCCGGCGGGACTGAAAGGGTCTGGCTGGGGGAGTTTTTTTCTTCCATAGATGGCGGGGAGAGAAGCCCTTCCGATTCCCGCAGCAGGCCGGTCTGCACCCAATACTGCATGGCGTCCCGAATATCGGCAGGGCTGGCGCCAATGGCATCGGCCATCATTTCCGCGGAGATTTCCTGACCGGCATGGCGCAGGCACCACAAAAGCACCTTCAGCTGTACGGCTCCCGCCAGACGCATATGGCTGTCTACCAGGGAGGCGGGGACAGCAAATACCGAGTTCCATTCTCCCAGATTTATTTGAAACGACATTCTTCTGCACATTCCTTTCCTGTATGTAGGATTCCTATTTCCGTTCTTTTCTCAATCAGGCAAACCCTGCCCGATTTCTTTGCTGGCAGGCATCTGCAGGTGTATCAATATTATACCATACCCTGTCTATTGTGGAAAGAAAAAGCACAGAAAACTCCACGAAGATTCAGGGCAGGAACAGGGAGAGCAAAACCGTGAGGATTCCGCTGACGCCGATGGAAATTCCGCTCATAGCCCCCTGGATTTCGCCAAGCTCCACGGCTTTGGTGGTGCCTACTGCGTGGCTGCTGGCGCCAATTCCCACGCCTTGGGCGACGGGATGGGAAATGTGGAAAATTTTAATCAGCAGCGGCGACAGGATGGCTCCCAAAATGCCGGTGAAAATAACGGCGGCAACGGTAACGGCCACCAGTCCGCCGTGCTGGCGGGAAATTTCCATAGCGATCGGGGTGGTGACGGATTTGGGAATCATGGCGGCAGTCAGCTTGTCGTCCAGCCCGAAAGCGATGCACAGCCCGCCGGCACTGACCATAGAAACGATGCATCCGGCCAGACACCCGCACAGTACCGGAAGGAAATGTTTTTTCAGTACGTCCAGCTGGCTGTATACCGAAAGGGCCAGCACTGCGGTAGCCGGGGCCAAAAACAGGGAAATCATGTCCCCGCCCTCCATAAAGTTTTCCAGAGGGATGTGGAATACCTGTAAAATCACAATAATCAGGGCAATGGCAATGAGCAGCGGATTGCATAAGGGGGTTTTTAGTTTCCGGCTGAGCCACACGCCCAGTTCAAAGGTAAAAATACACAGCACGATTCCAAAAAGAGGGGAAGAAGTGATGGCGTCCATTTACATTCCCTCCTTTGGCTGGGCAGCGTGATGCTTTTCCTGCAAAAAAATAACCAGTTTAGCGGTCAGGGCAGAAGCCGCAAAGGTCAAAACCGTGGTAATCAGACAAATCAGCAGCAAAGGCAGCAGAAACGGCAGCAGTTCACTGGCATATTCCATAATACCTACGCCTGCGGGGATGAAGAAAAATGCCATGTTTTGCAGAAGAAAGTCGGATTTTTGCTGAATGTGCTCCGGACGGAGGATGCCCGAAAGCAGCAGCAGAAACAAAAGGATCATGGCAATTACGCTTCCGGGGAACGGGATAGGCAGCAGAAGGGAAATCCCTTCCCCAAGAAGGCAGACACCCAGCACGAGGCCGATTTGAAGGATAATTTTCATGGAGATTCACGTCTTTCTGTCAAAAATTGCGAAGGTTCACAGACCTGACTGCTATTATATCATGTTCTGTTCTTGGGGTCATTACTCAAAATGCAGGTTATATTTCTACTTTTTCAAAAGCCAATAGACGATTTCACAACAACCCACCCTTCGACAACTTTTTTTTCAAGATCGTGGTACACTGATTCCTGCGGCCAATGGGCTGCACGTACTTACTTACTGCCCGGAGTTATTCCCGGGATGACTCCGGCAGACAAACGATTCAGCCGTTTCCGATAGAGGGAGACGGCTTTTTTTTATTTTCCGTTTTTTTCCAGTACGGATTCTTCAGTTGGAAAAATATCCGACAGAACTTGTGGAAAAGTACAACGGGAGGTGAAAAAAATGAATGAGCATCGGGCTTCTGGCTCCCGCCGGAAGCCGCCGTTTTTTTGCAGATTTTTTCGCTGGACTGCCGCCGCTGCGGCTGTGGTGTGTCTGGCGGCGGGAATTGCCGGTGCTGCTGCCTGGAAATTGTCTCCCAATTCCCTGACTGTCACCGATACGGCCGGATTCTCCCTGAACAGCGGCTGGTATCAGGTAACGCAAACCGGAACAGGCTCCACCCGCACGGCTTCCTCTTCAGGAGAAAGCCCTTCCAAAGCGGAAATCAGCCTTTTGGGGATTATCCCCGTAAAATCCATTTCCATTAGCCGGGAAGAAACCCCCGAAGCCATGGTCTGTGGAATCCCCTTTGGCATCAAGATGGAAGCCAAAGGTGTGGTGATTGTGGGCACTGCCGATATTACCAGCAATGGCAAAAGCGTAAATCCGGCTGCCCAGGCCGGTTTAGAGGTGGGGGATGTGATTTATCAGGCCGGCGGAAAGGAAGTTTCCGAAAACAGCCAGCTGGCGGATATTTTTGAAACCAGCGGCGGAAGCCCCGTGACCATTGAGGCCGAGCGGGGCGGAAAGGAATTTACCGCTGTGCTGACCCCGGTGTATAGTGAAATCGACGGCCTGTATAAAGGCGGCCTTTGGGTCCGGGACAGTACCGCCGGAATCGGGACCCTGACATTTTATGAACCCGAAAGCGGCCGGTTTGCCGGGCTTGGCCACGGTATTTGTGATGTGGATACCAATGAACTGATGCCGCTGGGTTCCGGGGAAATCCTGCCGGTGGCTATCAGCGGGATTGTACCGGGGCAAAGAGGCGCCGCCGGGGAGCTCCAGGGGTATTTTTCCAGTGACGCCCCCATCGGCGAAATGAGCGCCAATACCGAAACCGGTGTATATGGCACCTTATATCAGACGCCCCAGCAGGGCGAAACCCTTCCCATCGCCATGAAGCAGCAGGTCCACGCAGGAAAAGCTAAAATTCTGGCCACCATTGACGGGCAAGGGCCCCAGTATTATGACATTGAGATTGAGTCAGTCAACTATGATGAAAGCAAGATTACCAAAAACCTCGTCATCCAAGTGACCGATTCCCGGCTGTTGGAGCGTACCGGCGGGATTGTCCAGGGCCTCAGCGGAAGCCCCATTATTCAGGACAACCATTTGGCCGGCGCTGTAACCCATGTTCTCGTAAACAATCCCAAAAAAGGGTATGGCATTTTTGCGGAAACCATGTGGCGGTATGCCCAGCAGACGGAGTCCGCCGCAGCATAACCCGATAATATCTGTCCGGCTGTTTTTTTACCAGCTGGGCAGATACATAGAAGATAGCATATTATGAAAAAATAAAGAGCTTTTTTTGGTCACGGTTTTTGACGGAAAAGGGCGAAAACACGAAAACTTGAAAAGCACGAAGAAATTTTGGAAAAAGCTATTGCCATCTTTGCCATAATATGGTAATATAACCATGAACAATATTTGAATCTGGGGGTAGCTTCTATGAATAAACCGTTAAAAATTCTGATTGCGGGGGACTCTGACGAATGGGCTCTCAAAATGGCGGAAGAGCTGAACCGCCTGGGAGCCTCGCCGTTTTTGGCGGCAAGGGACGGCATGGCCGTACTGGATGCCGTGGAGGACAGTGCGCCGGATTTGGTCATGATGGAGCTGTTTATGCCAAGACTGGACGCTATCGGCGTTATGCATGCCCTTCACCGGGATGGCGGGGAGGAAGGCCCGATGTTCGTGGTGGTTTCCGGTTATACCAACTCGGTTCTGGAAAGGGAAGTCATGAGTGCAGGCGCTTCTTATTTTGCCCTGATGCCGCTGGATATTCCCGAAACCGCACGGCGGATGGTTCAGCTGCTGACCCGTCAGGAGGAAAGCCCCAAAATGCCGCTGGAGGTCCGTATTACCGAGATTCTCCATCAGATAGGCGTCCCGGCTCACATTAAAGGGTATCACTATCTCCGCGACGCCATCCGCATGGCTGTAGAGGACCCGGGCATCATCAACGCGGTTACGAAACAGTTGTATCCCGGTGTGGCCAAACTTTACGCCACCACCAGTTCCCGTGTCGAGCGGGCCATCCGCCATGCCATTGAGGTAGCTTGGGACAGGGGAGACGTGGATATTCTCAATTCCTATTTTGGCTATACCATTCACAATACCCGGGGAAAACCCACCAATTCTGAATTTATCGCCATGATTTCCGATAAGCTCCGGCTGGAGATGAAGAGCGTCGGATAATGACGGTTGGGAAAAGGAATCCATAGAACCCATCATTTACTTGCAAAGATTTCATAAGCTCTCTCAGAGGGGACTGTTCAAAAAAAGCGGGGGAGTTGATAAAATATGGCTGGCGAGAATGGAAATCATAGAACCTGGCTTGTCCAACATAAAACGCCTTTTACAGGGTTTTCCTGTGAAAGGCGTTTCGTTTTGTGGTATACTCGAAGCAGATAGAAAGAGAGGAGGCGAGAGGTTTTGGATTGCCGGGAATGTAAATGGTTTTGGCTTGATGACCGCAATACGGATTACCGGCGGGATACCTTCTGTTTTTGCCGGAGAAAAGGCGCTTTTTTCAGCCGGAATTTCCGAATCGGAGAAGGAACCCGCATTGCCCCCAATCAAAAAGCCTGCTCCTGGTTTGAGTCGGCCGGCGGCTCCTGTGACAGCCGGGATTAAAACTGTTCAATCCGACGCTGCCGGCGCAGTTCCTGCCGGCGTTCGGCGGCTTCCCATGCGATTTTTTCCTGCTCGGTTTCCAAAATCAGCGGCGGGACCGGCGTGGGCTTTTCGTTTTCATCCAAAGCTACCATCACCAGATAAGCCGTGTTAATTTGCTCCCGAAGGCCCGTAATGTCTTCGATATAGGTGTCGACCCGCACTTCCATGGAGGTGTGCCCCACATGCGTGATGCGGCCCTTTAGTACAATAATATCATTGCCATGGGCAGCCTTGCGGAAACGAAGATTGTCAATGCAGGCGGTCGTCACGTTTTTTCCGCAGTGACGCCGTGCAACCACTCCGGCAAGAATATCAATCCAAGCCGTCAGCTGGCCGCCAAAAAGCCGGTCATACCCGTTGAGGTGCTGGGCCAGTACCAACTGGATTTCTTCCGCCACAGAGTCCTGTACACGTTTGGGCTGTAACGATTCCATTTTGTCATCCTCCTGTACCGGCATGGCCGGTGTCATATCAATATTTTCCTATACAGTATACCGCAAAAATCGTTTTGTTACAATCATTCCCCTGTTTTATGAAGCGTTTTTTCTGTAAAATTGCAATTTTTTTCTACCCTTATCAAATTTGCCCAAAAAAGAAAGATAAAAATGGAATTTACAAAATGATTTCTTGCAGTGTAAAGAAAACAGTGCTATACTAACAATACAGGCCCTGAAAAGCCCTGGTGAAAGGAAGAAAAACCTTGAAACAAATCAGCATTATCTGCGGCCACTATGGCTGCGGAAAAACCAATTTGTCCCTGAACCTGGCGGTGGAAGCAGCCCAGCAGGGACATCAGGTCACTCTGGTGGATTTGGATGTGGTAAACCCCTATTTCCGTTCATCAGAATATGAAGAGCTGCTTTCCCAATATGGCATCCGGCTGATTAAACCCGTTTATGCCAACTCCACGCTGGATATCCCGTCCCTTTCCCCGGCAGTGTATTCGGTTCTTTCCGGTGAGGACGGCTGGGTGATTCTCGACGTAGGCGGCGACGACGTGGGGGCTACAGCCCTGGGACAGTTCGCCAGGGAAATTGCCAGTCAGCCGTATCAGATGTATTATGTGGTCAACCATTACCGGCCTTTGTCTGCCGGTACGGAGGATACCGTTTCTTTGCTGCGGGAAATCGAAACCGCTGCCCGGCTGAAAGCAACCGGCGTGGTAAACAATTCCCACCTGAAGCAGGAAACCGACGAGGCCTGCATCCTGTCGGCGGTGTCTTATGGAAAGGAAATTGCCGAAAAGCTGGGGCTTCCGCTGTGCTTTACCACGGCCCCCGATACTGTCGCCCCTATGCTGGAAGGCAAAGTGGAAAATCTCCATCCGGTAAAGGTGTATGTCCGGTCCCCCTGGGAATAATCGGGCATCCCCCATCCGCTTTATTTATATTCATAATATATATAGAAAGCAGAATGTACACCAAGCTATGACTTCGAGGAAGGAGGTGCTGTTTTATGGCACGAATCATTGTAAACGAAGAGATTTGTAAGGGCTGCGGCCTGTGCGCCAATGCCTGTCCCAAAAAGATTATTGGATTTATGAAGGAAAAGACCAACAGCAAGGGATACCATCCGGCCCGTTTGATGGAGCCGGACGAATGTGTGGGCTGCTGTGCCTGCGCCATGATGTGTCCCGACATGGCAATTACCGTGGAACGGTGATAAAAATTGGCTTCGGAAATGTGGAGCCATAGGAAAGGAATGACAAATATGCCCGAAAAGGTATTGATGAAGGGCAACGAAGCCCTGGCAGAAGCCGCTATTCAGGCCGGCTGCCGGTTCTTCTTCGGTTACCCCATTACGCCCCAAACGGAATTGGCGGCGTATATGTCCAAAAGAATGCCCAAGGTGGATGGCACCTATTTGCAGGCAGAGTCCGAGGTAGCGGCCATTAACATGGTACTGGGCGCTTCGGCAGCCGGCGCACGTGTAATGACCTCTTCTTCTTCCCCCGGAGTCAGCCTGAAATCCGAGGGAATTTCCTATATCGCAGGCAGTGATTTGCCTGCTGTGATTATCAACGTACAGCGGGGTGGCCCGGGCCTCGGCGGTATCCAGCCGGCCCAGTCCGACTATTGGCAGGCAACCAAGGGCGGCGGCCACGGCGACTATCATATGCTGGTGCTGGCCCCCTCCACCGTACAGGAAATGGTGGACCTGGTGTCCGACGCTTTCGATTTGGGCGACAAGTACCGTATGCCCGCTATGATTCTGGCAGACGGTATGCTGGGCCAGATGATGGAGCCGGTGGCTTTGCCGGAATCTAAAGGCAAGGCTCTGCCCGAAAAAGAATGGGCGGCAAACGGCCATCAGAACAAGCGGGAGCACCACATTATCAACTCCCTGTACTTACAGCCTCAGAAACTGGAAGACAAAATCCGCGAACGGTATGAGCGGTATCATGTGATTGAAGAAAAAGAGCAGCGCGCTGAGTGTTACCGCACCGAGGACGCCGACCTGGTGCTGGTGGCCTATGGTGCCTCTTCCCGTATTGCCCGCAGCGCTGTGAACAAGGCGCGGGAAATGGGCCTGAAGGTGGGCCTGATTCGCCCGATTACCCTGTGGCCCTTCCCGACAAAGGCTCTTAGCAAGGCTGCCAAAACTGCAAAGGCATTTTTGGCGGTGGAAATGAGCATGGGCCAGATGGTGGACGATGTGAAGCTGGCAGTCCAGTGCCAGGTGCCGGTGCACTTCTATGGACGTACCGGCGGCATGATCCCCACCCCCGGCGAGGTGCTGGAGCAGATTGAGAAAATTTTGGGAGGTGACCGGTAATGGGCATCGTATTTCAAAAGCCGAAGGCCATCACGGACGTCCCCATGCACTACTGTCCGGGTTGCACCCACGGCATTATCCACCGGCTGGTGGCAGAGGCCATTGACGAACTGGGCGTAGAGGGACGCACCGTCGGTGTGGCTTCGGTTGGCTGCTCGGTTATGAGCTATGACTATTTTGCCTGCGATATGGTGCAGGCCCCCCATGGCCGCGCACCGGCAGTGGCAACCGGACTGAAACGGGCCATTCCCGACAACGTGGTGTTTACCTATCAGGGAGACGGCGACCTGGCCGCTATCGGTACGGCGGAAACCGTCCATGCGGCAACCCGCGGCGAAAATATCACCGTGATTTTTGTCAACAACGCCATTTACGGCATGACCGGCGGCCAGATGGCCCCCACCTCCCTCCCGGGACAGGTGACCCAGACCACCCCGTATGGCCGCGACGTAAAAACTGCCGGTTATCCTATCCGTATCTGCGAAATGCTGGCAACCTTGGACGGCGTTGCATTGGCGCAGCGTGTGACCGTTGACAGTGTCCGCCACATTGCCGAAGCCAAAAAGGCCATCAAAAAGGCTTTCCAGAACCAGCTGGAAGGCAGAGGGTATTCCATTGTGGAAGTGCTTTCTACCTGCCCCACCAACTGGGGACTGTCTCCCACTGAGGCACTGGAATGGCTGCGGAATAATATGATGCCCTATTATCCTCTGGGCGTCTATAAGGATGTAACAAAGGAGGATGCGGTATGAGCCTGCAAAAAGATTTGAATATCGTATTGGCCGGTTTTGGCGGGCAGGGCATCCTGTTTGCCGGAAAAGTGCTGGCTTATGCCGGTTTGCAGGAAGGAAAGGAGATTTCCTGGCTGCCCTCCTATGGTCCCGAAATGCGCGGCGGTACTGCCAATTGCAGCGTGTGCATTTCCCATGAGGCCATCGGTTCTCCCCTGGTGGTGACGCCCAACGTGCTGGTGGCTATGAACCTGCCTTCTCTGGATAAATTTATCGATGCAGTGGAGCCCGGCGGGCTGGTGCTGGTGGACAGCAGCCTCATTGATAAAAAGGTAGAGCGCACCGATGTGAAGGTGTGCTATGTGCCCGCTACCCGGATGGCAGAGGATAACGACCTGAAGGGTCTGGCAAATATTTTGCTGTTGGGCCGCCTGTATGAAGAGCTGCCTTTCTGCTCGGAGGCAAACTTGGACAACGGCCTGCAAAAATGTATTCCCGCTCGCAAGGCAGCCATGCTGGATATGAACCGCAAGGCTTTTGCATTGGGACGCAGTACAAAAGAATAATTTGGTATCAAAAAGCCGCAGAACTTTTTTTTAAGAAGCTCTGCGGCTTTTTTCTATGAAGTTTAGCGGTCGGATTTGTGTATCTTCTCATAGAAGAATCGTGTGATAAATAGAGGAAGTTGAAAATTTTTAGAAAAATATGCTAAAAAAATATAAGTTTCTTCGTGTGTCTCATTCGATAATAATTCTTCTTAAGAAAATTATATGTTTTTTGGTATGATATACTAAATTGAAAACGAATTTGGAGTTATTATTGTTATAAAATTAACAAACCGCTTTTATGGTTCAGCTTTTTTAGTTCCTGCATCGGATTGCTTATCATAACAATATTAGCTGCTTATTTTTGTACATTTAAAAATTCTCAACAGGGAGGAATTCGTTTATGCAGAAGCGTATCAGCAATTTGCCTTTTAAGGGTACGCCGGAACAGGAAGAAAAGCTGCGTGCCATTATTGCTGAACACAAAGGCCAGCAGGGCGCTATTATGCCGGTCCTGCAGAAGGCCCAGGAGGTTTATGGCTATCTGCCCATGGAAGTGCAGGCTATGGTAGCCGAGGGACTCGGAGTTTCGTTGGAAGAGGTTTTTGGTGTATCGACCTTTTATTCTCAGTTTTCCCTTACCCCCAAGGGACAGTATAATATTTCCATCTGCCTGGGCACCGCTTGTTATGTAAAGGGCGCTGCTGCTGTGATGGATAAGGTGACGGAGATTTTGGGAATCCAGCCGGAGGAATGTACAGCGGACGGAAAGTTTTCTCTTACAGCCTGCCGGTGTGTGGGCGCTTGCGGTTTGGCCCCGGTTCTCACGGTGAACGAGGATGTGTATGGCCGTCTGACTCCAGACGAAGTGCCGGGCATCCTGGCTAAATATCAGTAAGCCGTCATGCGGGAGCTTTCACTGAATGTAATGGATGTGGCCCAGAATTCTATTACGGCCGGGGCATCGCTGATTGAAATTCGCGTGGAGGAGGACCGGCACAAGGGAGAATTGGTCATTTCTATTTTGGACAACGGAAAAGGTATGAGCAAAGAACAGGTCCGGCGGGTGGTTGACCCGTTTTTTACCACACGTACTACCAGAAAGGTAGGTCTTGGCGTACCGCTTTTTAAGATGGAGGCGGAAATGACTGGCGGTGATTTTTCTGTGCGGTCAGAGCTCGGAAAGGGGACGGAGGTTCGGGCCCGCTTTATTACCACTCATGTGGATATGATCCCGCTGGGAAACATTAACGATACAATGGTTTTGTTGATTTCCTGCAATCCGGACAGGGATTTTCTGTTTATCCATCAGATAGACGACAAGAAACTGGAGCTGGATACCCGCCAGCTTCGCGAGGTTTTGGGGGAGGACGTCCCGCTGAATGAACCGGACGTGGTGCAGTGGATTCGCGGCTATTTGCAGGAACAAACCGATTTATTATAAGGAGGAGCACTTCATGAAGTCTTTAGCAGAATTGCAGGCCATTCGAGATAAAGCGCGGGCACAAATCAGCCTGCGGGAAAATTCCGATAACAGTATTCGCGTGCTGGTAGGTATGGCTACCTGCGGCATCGCGGCCGGCGCCCGGCCAGTCCTCACCACTTTGGTGGACGAGGTGGCAAAGCGTCAGCTGAATAACGTGGTGGTTACCCAGACCGGCTGCATCGGCATCTGCCAGTTTGAGCCGGTGGTGGAAGTCGTGACCCCCGACGGGGATAAGACCACCTATGTGAAGATGACCCCCGAAAAGGCCCTTCGGGTGGTAAACGACCATTTGGTAAACGGCAACGTGGTGACCGAGTACACCATTGGCGCCAACAGCTGATAGAAGGAGGTTGCAGAAATGTTTCGTTCTAACGTACTGGTGTGCGGCGGTACCGGCTGCACCTCCTCCAACAGCGAGCTGATTATCCAGCGGCTGAAAGAGGAAATCAAGGCAAAGGGCCTTGAGAAGGAAGTCAATGTGGTTCGTACCGGCTGCTTTGGCCTGTGCGCCCTTGGCCCCATTATGATTGTGTATCCCGAGGGTTCCTTCTACAGCATGGTGACCCCCGAGGATGTACCCGAGATTGTGGAGGAGCATCTGCTCAAGGGCCGTATCGTCAAGCGTTTGCTGTATCAGGAGACCGTGGTGGACGACAATACCGTCAAGTCCCTGAACCACACTCCCTTCTATGAGAAGCAGAAGCGCGTGGCTCTTCGCAACTGCGGCGTGATTAACCCGGAGAAAATCGAAGAATACATTGCAGTGGACGGCTATGCTGCTTTGGGTAAGGCGCTGACCGAGATGACCCCTCAGCAGGTTATTGATGAGATTACCAAGTCCGGCCTGCGTGGCCGCGGCGGTGCAGGCTTCCCCACCGGAAGAAAGTGGAGCTTTGCCGCTGCCAACCATGCCGACCAGAAGTATGTTTGCTGTAACGCTGACGAAGGCGACCCCGGCGCTTTTATGGACCGCTCCGTGCTGGAAGGCGACCCCCATGCTGTGCTGGAGGCCATGGCCATTGCCGCCTATGCCATCGGCGCTTCCCAGGGCTATATTTATGTCCGCGCCGAGTACCCCATTGCCGTCAAGCGCTTGCAGATTGCCATTGACCAGGCCCGCGAATACGGCCTGCTGGGCAAGAATATTTTTGATACCGATTTCTGCTTTGATATTGAACTGCGTTTGGGCGCAGGCGCCTTTGTGTGCGGCGAAGAGACTGCACTGATGACCTCCATCGAAGGCAAGCGCGGCGAGCCCCGCTGCCGTCCGCCTTTCCCGGCTTTGAAGGGCCTGTTCGGAAAGCCCACCATTTTGAACAACGTGGAGACCTATGCCAACGTTGCCCAGATTATCCTGAAGGGCGCCGACTGGTTCGCCTCTATGGGTACCGAGAAATCCAAGGGCACCAAGGTCTTTGCACTGGGCGGCAAAATCAAGCACACCGGCCTGGTGGAAGTCCCCATGGGCACCACCCTGCGGGAAATTGTCGAGGAAATCGGCGGCGGTGTTCCCAATGGCCGTAAGTTTAAGGCTGCCCAGACCGGCGGTCCCTCCGGCGGATGCATCCCCGCCCAGCATTTGGATGTGCCTATCGACTACGATAACCTGCTGGCCATCGGCTCTATGATGGGTTCCGGCGGTTTGATTGTCATGGATGATACCACCTGTATGGTGGATATTGCCAAGTTCTTCCTGGAATTCACTGTGGACGAGTCCTGCGGCAAATGTACCCCCTGCCGGATCGGCACCAAGCGTTTGCTGGAAATCCTGAATAAGATTACCAGCGGCAACGGTACGCTGGAGGATATCGACCGGCTGGAAGAGCTGTGCCACTACATCAAGGAGAACGCCCTGTGCGGCCTGGGCCAGACGGCTCCCAACCCGGTGCTCTCTACCCTGCACTTCTTCCGTGACGAGTATATCGCCCACGTGACCGAGAAGCGCTGTCCCGCCGGTGCCTGCAAGGCATTGACCAACTATTATATCGATCCTGACAAGTGTAAGGGATGCACCCTGTGCGCCCGGAACTGCCCGGTAAACGCCATCAGCGGCACCGTGAAGCAGCCTCATGTCATCGATACCCAGAAATGTATCAAGTGCGGCGCCTGCATGGAGAAGTGCAAGTTCAGCGCCATTGTGAAGAGATAAGAAAGGAGTGTGCCTGAAAATGGAAAATACAGTTAATATCAAAATCAACGGCATGCCCCTCTCGGTGCCCGCCGGTTCCACCATTTTGGAAGCTGCCCGGTATGCGGGAATTGACATTCCCACCCTGTGCTTCCTGAAAGATTTGAACCAGATTGGCGCCTGCCGTATGTGCGTGGTCGAAGTGAAAGGCGCCCGTTCCCTGGTTGCGTCCTGCGTATATCCGGTGAACGAGGGCATGGAAGTGTTCACCAATACCCCCAAGGTGCAGAAATCTCGGAGAATGACCCTGGAAATGCTGCTTTCCGTTCACGACCGCCACTGCCTGTCCTGTAAGCGCAGCGGCACCTGTGAACTTCAGGCCCTGTGCCAGGAGCTGGGCGTGGAGCAGGACGACCGCTTTGACGGCGATGTGCCCGACAGTATTGTGGATGAATCCTGTAGCCATCTGGTTCGCGATAACTCCAAATGTATCCTCTGCCGCCGCTGCGTGGCTGCCTGTGAGCAGCAGCATGTGGGCGTTATCGGCCCCAACGGCCGCGGCTTTGATACCCATATCGCCTGCGCCTTCGAGCGTCCCCTGGCCGAGACTACCTGTGTCAACTGCGGCCAGTGCATCGTAGCATGTCCCACTGGCGCTCTACAGGAAAAAGACCAATGCCAGGAGGTGCTGGACGCCATCAACGACCCCGAGAAAATCGTCATCGTTCAGACTGCGCCGTCTATCCGCGCAACCTTGGGCGAGTGCTTTGGAATGCCCATCGGCACCAATGTGGAGGGCAAAATGGTTGCCGCTCTGCGCCGGCTGGGCTTTGATAAGGTATTCGACACCGACTTCGGCGCCGATATGACCATCATGGAAGAGGCCACCGAGTTTATCCATCGTGTGAAAGAGGGCGGCCCCCTGCCCATCATCACTTCCTGTTCTCCCGGATGGGTCAAGTTCTGCGAGCATTACTTCCCGGATTTGCTCCCCAACGTGTCCACCTGTAAGAGCCCTCAGCAGATGACCGGCGCTCTGATCAAAACCTGGTATGCAGAGAAGGAAGGCATCGACCCCAAGAAGATCGTGTCCGTTTCCATTATGCCCTGTACTGCCAAGAAGTTTGAGGTAGGCCGTGACGACGAGGACGCCGCAGGGGTTCCCGACGTGGACATTGCGCTGACTACCCGTGAGCTGGCCCGCCTGATTAAGGGCGCACAGCTGAACTTTGCCCGTCTGCCCGACGAGAAGTTCGACGACGCTATGGGCGTTTCCACCGGTGCAGCCACCATCTTCGGCGCAACCGGCGGCGTGATGGAGGCAGCTCTCCGTACCGCAGCCGAGGTGCTGGAAGGCAAGCCTTTGGAGAAGGTGGAATTCAATGAAGTGCGCGGCACCGAGGGCTTCAAAGAGGCCACCTATAAAGTGGCAGGCATGGACGTGAAGGTGGCGGTGGTCAGCGGCCTGAACAATGCCAACGCCCTGTTGGAAAAGGTGCGCAGCGGCGAAGCCAACTACCAGTTTATCGAGGTCATGTGCTGCCCCGGCGGCTGTGTCAACGGCGGCGGCCAGCCCATTCAGCCGGCATCGGTTCGCAACTTTACGGATTTGAAAGCGCTGCGTGCCAAGGCTCTCTATGACCAGGACAAGGCGATGCCCCTGCGCAAGAGCCACGAGAACCCCATCGTGAAGAAGTGCTATGAGGAGTACCTGGGTGAACCCGGCGGCCACAAGGCCCACGAGATTCTGCATACCAGCTATGTAGCCAGAAAGAGGTTCTGATTTTTAAGGGCTTCTCCCTTTCGTTTGACAAGTACCCGTACAGGACAGTGACCCGCTGTTTTGTACGGGTTTCTTTTTTGGAAAAGTTAGGGAAAGGAAAGAAGGGAAGCAGGGAAAAAGCCGTCAGCAAAACTCCCTTGTATCCATTTTTCAAAATCAAAAGAAGCGAAGCCTATCTTTCTTTTTATTCTTCTCTTTCTTATCTTTCTTCTATTGTTGTTAGGAGTTTGTTAGCGGTTTGTTAGCTGCCTGTTGATTACTTGTCCTTGTGCTTGCCCTTTTGTCTGTTGGGAGGATGGCTGTTGATGGGGATTTTTCCCGTTGTTGCTGGTCTTTTTTCCATTTACTGGCTTGTCCCTCTGGTTGTCCCATGGCTTGCCCTTTTTGGGTGTTATAAATACTTCTCCGGCTCGGGTTCGGGAACAGACTGGTATAAATCATACTTCTTCACGGTGATAATGGTATAGCGGGCGGTGGCTTTCCGGGCAATTTCCCCTGTTTTTTCCAGATGTTTCAGGGCAGTGCGCACCTGCTGTATGGACATGCCCGTCTGTTTATGCAGGGAGTGGAGGGAGGTGATGAATTGCCCCCGTTCACAGCGGATGCCCTCGAATATTCTCGGTTTCCAGTTGGCCATGAGCAGGCAGTGCAGGAACAGGGATTTGGTGCACAGGTCCGTATACCAGCCCCATTCCAGTATTTTGCGGCTGACCTTGACAAAGCTTTTTTCCAGATATTCCTTCACGAGAAACGCCTCCTTTTTGCGCCTGAGCGGCCTGTGCTTTGATTGTAACGGAAACCGGAAAAGATTTCTCCCTGGTTTTGTTGGCCGCAAGGGGAAAAACAGGGGAGAAAGTCCGGTTCTATTGCGTTTTTACAAAAAATAAGGTATGCTGAAAGCAATATTCGGAAAAGGGGAGAAGGTATGGTACAGGCCAAAAAAACAAAGCTGCATCCCATCCAGTGGGGACTGCTGGCGATTCCGGCGGCGGGGGCGGTGTGGTTTGCCCAGCCGCTGCTGATTGGATTTTTGGGAGTCGGGAGCGTAATTGGCTGGGGAGGATGTTTGATAGCGGCGGCACTGATTGTGTTTGTGCCGGGGATGGTTCGGAAAGGGGGTGGAAACAAGGTGGCGGCCTGGATGGTGACGGGGGTTTTTCTGGCCGGGGTTCTCTGGTGCGGGTATCTCACCACGCTGATTTTTTCGGCCAGCGCCAACACGCCCCCGGATTCCGCCACGGTGGTGGTGCTGGGGTGCCTGGTACAGCCGGATGGCAGGCCCAGCCGCTCGCTGCAAAGCCGCATTGATAAGGCCGCAGAATATTTGCAGGAGCACCCGGAGGCGGTGTGCATTGTTAGCGGCGCCCAGGGCAGCGTGGAGCCGGAAAGTGAGGCCTCGGTAATGGCGCGGGAGCTAACAGCCCAGGGGATTGACTCGGAGCGGATTATCCAGGAGGACCAGTCTTTCGACACCCAGGAAAACATGGCCAATTCGGCAAGGCTCATAGAGCAGCTGGGGCTTTCCCGGGAGGTGGCGGTGGTCACCGACGATTATCACGAGTTCCGGGCAGGGGAACTGGCCAAACAAGCCGGGCTGATTCCCTATGCCGTTCCCGCCCAGTCGATTCCCCATCTTTTCCCGGCAAACTATGGGCGGGAGCTGATTTCTTTGACCAAGTTCTTTGTGGAAAAGTGGATATAATCTTTGATAGAAGCAGTCAGCCGGCAGGTGGTTTTCCTGTCTCCAAAGCTGACTGCTTTTTTTTATTTTTATCATGATAGACAGGGCAATGGTTTTATGGTAATATACTCTTAGAGATCACTCGATTTATGAGGGAAAAACGGTAAAGTGAAAAAGGAGGCTGTCTGAAAATGCCAATGGTTTTTGCTTTTTGGAAAAAACATCGTGTGCTGGCTGCCGTTTTGGCAGTGGTACTGGTAGCGGCAGCGGTTTCGGTTGGCTTGCTGCTGCGTGAGGGGCAATCGAAGGTGCCGGACGATTTTTCTCCTTTTGGCCGCGCAGATTTTCAGAGGCAGGATGACTCGAACATTGTATATCCTCCTGTCAACGGAATCCCCATTCCCACTGGGGATGAAATGCCGGTAGATTTGGACAGAGTGGTACTGGGGGACAACTGCTCGTGGCCACAGCAGCAGGCCAAACGCTGGCTGCAGCTTACTCTCTGGCAGGAAGAAGAGCTGAATGACGCCGGGGTCCCCTTGTTCCAGCCGGCAGACCCGGTTACCATTTTGTTCTATACTCTGGAGGAGGAGCCTTCTTCACCGGCTGCGTTTTTCTATCGGGGGAAGTATGTGCTGGCAACGGTGGGGGGAAAGCCCAAAGAAGTATTGCAGCCCGACTATTTTATCAGTCTTTTCGATTCGGCGCAGAAGTGCCCCGGAATTGACGATATCAATTGGAAAACGATTTTTTCCTGGCTCTATTACGCATAAGATTGCCGGCAGGCAGGGGTCTTTTTCACCTCTGCCTGCTGTTTTTTCTGTTTCCTTTTCCAGGGAAAAGACAAAATTGCCGCCCTTTTTGCGTATCTTCCCGCGGCTTTTGTTGAAATGCACTGTTTTTCCCCGAGCCCTTGACTTTTTCGCCGATTTAGGCGTATTATGAACGTGATGTAGTTATCCTTTTTAACTATTTATTTCCATTTCGCACAACAATTTTCTTTGATAATTAGGTGTATCCTATAATTTGTTGTGAAAACCAACTATTTGTTGACAATCCCTTTCAGACGGGCTGCTGCCCGTTGGATTCTGCCCTTCGAGGTGAAATGCATTCCATGAATCAATCCATGTACCGGGCGGCGGCAGAGGTTTCTCTTTTTTGCCGCCTGAACCTCCGGCAAAAAATCAATATCCCCATACGGCGCAGTGATATGGGAGTGTTGATGTATCTTTATAGCGCGCAGGAAGAGATTACCCCTGTTTCTGTCAGCGATTTTATGGGGATTTCCCGCCCCTGTACTACGGCCTTGCTCAAGCGGCTGGAGGGGGATGGGTATATCCTTCGCAGTCCAAGCCAATCGGATGGACGCAGCTACACGCTTTCTCTGACTGAAAAAGGGCGGCAATTGATTGCTGCTGCTCACGAAGAGTATGAGCGCTCTATGCAGGCGCTGGAAAAGGAAATGGGCATCGACCGGTTCCGGCTTTTTTTGGAACTGATCGAGCAGTCCAACTCTATTCTTCGAAAAAAACTTTGAGTAGGGCACACGCCCTTTTGGAGACAGCCTTTAACAGAGAGGAATGGTTATTGATGATGAAAATCGGACTGGATGTAGGCTCTACCACCATCAAATGCGTGGTGCTGGACGAGCAGGAAAACATCCTTTATAAATCCTACGAACGCCACTACTCCCAGATTACCGAGAAAATGGCGGAGCTGCTGCAAAAAATTCAAAAGGAATTCGTCGGCCAACAGGACGCCATGGTTTCCGTATCCGGCAGCGCCGGAATGGGCATTGCAGAAAGCTGCTCCCTTCCCTTTATTCAGGAAGTGTATGCCACTCGTCTGGCCCTGAAAAAGCTGATTCCCGATGCGGATTCTGTGATTGAGCTGGGCGGCGAGGATGCCAAAATTCTGTTTCTCACCGGTGGTCTGGAAGTCCGTATGAACGGCTCCTGTGCAGGCGGCACCGGTGCTTTTATTGACCAGATGGCCACCCTTTTGAATATTACCCCCGACGAAATGAACGAGCTTGCCAAAGAGCACGAGAAGATTTATACCATCGCTTCCCGGTGCGGCGTGTTCGCCAAAACCGACGTGCAGCCTCTTTTGAACCAGGGCGCAAGAAAGAGCGATGTGGCTGCCAGTATCTTTGCGGCAGTTGCCAACCAGACCATCGCCGGTTTGGCACAGGGACGGCCTATCACCGGCAAGGTGGTGTATTTGGGCGGCCCCCTCACCTTCCTCTCGGAGCTGCGGGCAGCTTTTGATACCGCCCTTTCCACCAAGGGACTGTGCCCCGACAACTCCCTGTACTTTGTGGCATTGGGCGCGGCTTATAACAGTGAGATTGCCGTTGACCTGAACACCGCCCTGAAAAATGTCTCGGAGTATAGTGGTCACGCTTCCTTCCTGTTTATCCCGCCCCTGTTTAACAGCCAGGAAGAATACGACGAGTTTAAAGCCCGCCACGAAGAATGTAAGGCTCCCAGAGCAGAACTGGAAGGCTATACCGGCAAGTGCTTTTTGGGCGTGGACGCCGGTTCCACCACTGTTAAGGCGGTTTTGCTGGACGAGCAGGGAAGACTGCTGGACTCCATCTATCAGAGCAACGCCGGCAACCCGGTGCCTATTATCCGGGAATACCTTTTGAACCTGTATAACAACCACCCCGGGATTCATATTGTCACCGGCGCTGTTACCGGCTATGGCGAGGAACTGCTGAAAAATGCCTTTGCCATTGAATACGGCATTGTGGAAACAGTGGCCCACTTTACCGCCGCCAAGACCTTTATGCCCGATGTGGACTTTGTTATCGACATCGGCGGCCAGGACATGAAGTGCTTTAAAATCCGCAACGGCGCCATTGACAATATTTTCCTGAACGAAGCCTGTTCCTCCGGCTGCGGCTCTTTCCTCCAGACTTTTGCCAATACTCTGGGCTATGACATTGCCGAGTTTGCCAAAATGGGCCTGTTCGCCAAGCACCCGGTGGATTTGGGTTCCCGCTGCACCGTGTTTATGAACTCCTCTGTGAAGCAGGCTCAGAAGGACGGCGCTACCACCGAGGATATTTCCGCTGGCCTTTCCGTCAGCGTGGTGAAGAACGCCATCTATAAGGTCATCCGGGCTGCCTCTGCCGAAGAGTTGGGCCGCCGCATTGTGGTGCAGGGCGGTACCTTCCTCAACGATGCCGTGCTCCGTGTGTTTGAAAAAGAGCTGGGCGTCAACGTGATCCGCCCTGATATTTCCGGTTTGATGGGCGCTTATGGCGCAGCTGTCTATGCCATGGGCCGCTGGAACAAACAGCCCGACGAGAGCAAGAGCATCATTTCCAAAGAAGAACTGGAAAACTTTGTCCACGAAGTCCATGTGACCTCCTGCGGCCTGTGCAGCAACCACTGCCGCCTGACGGTCAACGTCTTTGGCGGAAACCGCCGGTTTATCGGCGGCAACCGCTGTGAGAAGCCTGTGACCCGCCGTTCCGGCGCTGGGGACGAACTGGATTTGTACACCTATAAGCTGAACAAGCTCCGCTCCTATGAGCCCCGTGAAGGCAAGCGCGGCAAAATCGGCATCCCCATGGGCCTGAATATGTACGAGCTGCTTCCCTTCTGGCACACCTTCTTCACTCGTCTGGGCTTTGAAGTGGTGGTGTCCCCGGTTTCCAGCCGTGAATTGTATATCGAAGGCCAGCACACCATCCCCTCCGATACCGTGTGCTTCCCGGCCAAGCTCATGCACGGCCATGTGATTGCCCTGCTGAAAGAGGGCGTGGATCATATCTTCTATCCCTGCATGTCCTATAACTTCGACGAGAATCTGGGCGATAACCACTATAACTGCCCGGTGGTGGCCTATTACCCCGAAGTGATTTCCGCCAATATGCCCGAGCTGGAACACGCTACCTTTATTAAGGATTATGTGGGCATTCACCGCCGGAAGGACTTCCCCGGCAAGATGACCGAGATTCTCGGCCAGTATTATGAGGGCATCTCCATTCATGACGTAAAGACCGCTTCCGACGCCGCCTATGACGCCTATTCCTGCTATCTGGAAGATGTGCGCCATCAGGGCGAGGTGATTATTGAAAAGGCCCGGGAGAAAAAGCTCCCCATTATCGTCCTGAGTGGCCGTCCCTATCATCTGGACCCCGAAATCAACCACGGCATCAACAAGCTGATTACCAGCCTGGGTGCGGCGGTAGTCTCCGAGGACTCCGTCAGCTTCCACGAGCACCGGTTCCGCACCGGCGTGCTCAACCAGTGGACCTATCACGCCCGGCTGTATGCAGCGGCCAAATACATCGCCGACCAGCCCGACATGAACCTGGTGCAGCTGGTGTCCTTCGGCTGCGGCGTGGACGCCATCACCACCGACGAGGTCCGGGAGATTCTGGAAAGCGAGCAGAAGATTTATACACAGATTAAAATTGATGAAATTACCAATCTGGGCGCAGTCAAAATCCGGCTTCGCAGCCTGTTTGCCGCCCTGGAAGCATGAGGTGAACCGCTATGGCAGAATTGATTCGTGATAAGACCGGCCGCCTTCTCTTTACCAAGGAGATGAAGGAGGAATACACCATCCTGTGCCCCATGATGCTCCGCATCCACTTTGAATTATTGGTGAGCATTTTCCGGCACTATGGTTATAAGGCAGAGCTGCTGACTACCAGCGGCCCCAATATCGTGCAGGAAGGGCTGAAATATGTCCACAACGACACCTGCTATCCCGCCCTGCTGGTTATCGGCCAGTTTATTGACGCTTTGAAGAGCGGGAAGTACGATGTGAGCAAAACCGCCCTCATCATTACCCAGACCGGCGGCGGATGCCGTGCTTCCAACTATATCCATCTTCTGCGCAAGGCTCTGCGCAAGGCGGGATTTGCCGATGTGCCGGTCATTTCCCTGAACCTGTCCGGCCTGGAAAAGAACCCCGGTTTCTCCCTGACCATCCCCATGATACGGAAGATGATTGCCGCCATTGTGTATGGTGACGCCCTGATGCTTTTGGAAAACCAGATAAAGCCCTATGAGGTGATAAAGGGCGACAGCAAGGCCATGGTCAAAAAGTGGACCCAATACCTTTCCGAAAAAATCAACAAGGGCGACGGCTGTTCCATCAAGCAGCAGAAAGAATACCTGCTGAAATTGACCGCCGACTTCGCTTCCATTCCCGTGAAGAAGGTGCCCAAGGTGAAGGTGGGCATCGTGGGCGAAATCTATGTGAAGTATGCGCCCTTCGCCAACAACCATTTGGAGGACTTCCTGGAAGAGCAGGACTGCGAGGTCAATGTGCCGGGCCTTATCAACTTTGTACTGTTCAAGGTGGATAACCGTCTGGACGACATCCGCATTTATGGCGGCAGCAAGGCCAAGTACCATGTGATTAAGGTGCTGTATGACTATCTGGAAAAGATGCAGAAGGTGCTTATTGAAGCCATCAAGTCCCAGCCCTGTTTCGACCCGCCGGCCTCTTATGAGCATGTGAAGAAGCTGGTGGACGGCGTGATCGGGTACGGCGACAAAATGGGTGAAGGCTGGCTGCTCACCGCAGAAATGCTGGAACTGGCTGAAGCGGGTTTTGAGAACATCGTCTGCGCCCAGCCCTTTGGCTGCTTGCCCAACCACATCTGCGGTAAGGGCATGATCCGCAAAATCAAGGCCATCAACGAAAAGGCCAACATCGTGCCCATCGACTACGACCCCAGCGCCACCCGGGTCAATCAGGAAAACCGCATCAAGCTGATGCTGGCTGTGGCAAAAGAGAATTTGAAAGAAGAAGCAAAGTCTTGATTTTCTGGATTCACACAGGAAAAAGTTCTCTGTTTCTGAAAACTGGAGCTCCGGATTTTCCGGGGCTCTTTTTGTATTCCCACGAAACAGGTCTTTACCATAGAGGGGAAATCCGTTATAATAAAACAAATAGTACCCAATCCAAAGGCACAGCCGGAAAGGATGAAGGACAGATGGAAAAATTGCTGATTCGGGGCGCACATATTGTGAACCCCGGGAAAAACGAAGATTATATCGGCGACATCGCCGTGGAAAACGGAAAAATTACCGCCATGGGGCAAATCGGTGAGCTGCCCGGTGCAAAAATCATCGAGGCTGCCGGTTTGGCAGCAGCGCCGGGTCTGGTGGACATGCACGTTCACCTGCGGGACCCGGGCTTTACCCAAAAGGAAGATATTTTGACCGGATGCCGTGCCGCTGCGGCAGGCGGCGTGACCAGTCTGCTGGCCATGCCCAACACCAACCCGGCCACGGATTCCCCGGAAACGGTGGAATATATTCTGCAAAAGGCCAAAGAGGCCGACGCCCATGTGTATGTGGCGGCGGCTGTGACCAAGGGCCTGAAAAGCCAGGAGCCCTGCGACTGGGAAGCGCTGGCAAAGGCCGGGGCTGTTGCTTTGAGCGACGATGGCCGTCCGGTGGAGAACACCCGTTTTCTGGCACAGGCCATGAACGCCGCACCTTCTCTGGGCCTGACGGTGACGGCCCACTGCGAGGACCTATATCTGGCTAAGGGCGGCATCATGCATGAAGGGAATGTTTCCCGGGAATTGGGGGTTCCGGGGATTCCTGCCGCCGCCGAGGACTGCGGCACTGCTCGGGAAATCGCCGTGGCGGAAGCCTATCGGGTGCCGGTGCATATCTGCCATGTGAGCACCCGCACCTCTATGAATATGATTCGGGACGCGAAAAAGCGTGGGGTTGCCGTTACCGCCGAAACCTGCCCCCACTATTTCATGCTTACCCACGAGGAACTGCGGAAGCGGGATGCCGACTATCGGATGAACCCGCCCCTTCGCACCGAGGACGACCGTCAGGCCATGATTGAGGGCCTGATGGACGGTACGCTGGAAGCCATCGCCACCGACCACGCCCCTCATACCCCGGAGGAAAAGGCGGACTTTCTAAAATCCCCCAACGGGTCTATCGGCATGGAGACTTCGCTGGCAGCTTCCATTACCCAGCTGGTGGAGACGGGCTGCCTGACCCTTTCCCAGCTGATTGAAAAAATGTCGGTGAACCCGGCGAAGATTCTGAAAATTCCCGCCGGTGTGCTGGAAGAAGGGGGCTGTGCCGACATCGTACTGTTTGACCCCAAGGAGCAGTGGGTGGTGGACGAAAACGCCCTGCATGGTAAGAGCAAAAACACGCCCTTTAAGGGAATGACCTTGACCGGTAAGGTGAAGATGACCATTTGCGGCGGGAAGATTGTGTACCAAGGGTAATATTCAATTTAATTTTCAAGTAGTGAATAATTAAAACAAATTGCTGTTCAGGAGGTGGAGGATAATCATGGAAGTCTTGGGAAAGATGGAACAAATTAGCGATTTGCGTGCCATTTGGCCTCATGAAGCATATGATTTTTCGAAGTGGTTGTCCAAAGAAGAAAATCTTGCGATGCTAAGCGACTCGATAGGAATTGATGTGGTTTTAGAGGAATTAGAATCTCCAGTAGGTGATTTTTCCGTAGACTTATATGCTTATGAAGAGGGTACCAATCGCCGGATTGTTATTGAAAATCAGTTGGAAGATACCAACCATGATCATTTAGGAAAAATCATTACATATGCTTCTGGAAAAGGTGCCGAAGTAGTTATCTGGATTGTGAAAAGAGCTCGCGATGAACACAAACAAGCTATAGAGTGGCTAAATCAACATACAGATGAGAATATTGGTTTTTTTCTTCTGGAAATTGAGCTATGGAAAATTAACGATTCGTTGCCAGCTCCTAAATTTAATGTGATTGAGCGTCCAAATGATTGGGCTAAGACAATGAAGGCTTCAGATGGTCTATCTCCAACAAAAAAATTGCAAGCGGAATTTTGGACGGCTTATGTTGATTATGCTTTTAAACAATCAGAGTTTTCTGAAATATTTTCTAAACGGAAAGTTCAACCACAGCATTGGTATGACCTTAGCATGGGAAATGCTTCTTGCCATCTTTCCCTAACAATAAATTCACGCCAAAAACGTCTTGGAGCAGATATATATATTCCTGATGACAAAGCTTTTTTTGAAAAGCTGCGTGTTCATCAAAAGGGTATTGAATCTGAATTAGGAACGGATTTAGAGTGGATAACAGCGTCTAAAGCGTGTCGTATTTTAGCTGTTACCTCTGGTGATCTTCAAAAAAGATCTGAATGGATTCGTTATTTTGACTGGTATTGCCAAATGGGAATAAAGTTAAGGAATATTGTTAAAAAATACACTTGATTTTTTTAAAATATATTGATGTATAAACATTATGTTTTGACAACAAATAGATACGAAAGAAAGGAAATGAATCATGGCTTTTGACAGACTGATTACCAAAATCGCACAGACCCAGAACCCCACCGTGGCCGGACTGGACCCCAAGCTGGCCTATATTCCCTCCTATATCAAGGAAGAGTGCTTCGCCAAGTACGGCAAGACTTTGGAAGGCGCTGCTGCCGCTCTGTTGGAATTCAACAAGGGCCTCATCGACGCTTTGTGCGATATTGTCCCGGCTGTAAAGCCTCAGGCTGCTTATTATGAGATGTACGGCTGGCAGGGCGTGAAGGCTCTCCACGACACCATCGCCTATGCACAGGAAAAGGGCATGTTCGTCATCACCGACGGCAAGCGCAACGACATTGGCGCTACCATGGAAGCCTATGCCACCGCTCATCTGGGCGAGGTGGAAGTGGAAGGCGAGGGATTTGCTCCCTTTGGCGCAGACGCCCTCACGGTCAACGGCTATCTGGGTACCGACGGCATTAAGCCCCTTTTGAAGGTCTGCAAGGAAAAGGACGCCGGTATCTTCGTGCTGGTCAAGACCTCTAACCCCTCCTCCGGCGAGCTGCAGGACCGGGAGCTGGCAGACGGCGATACCATTTATCGTGCCATGGGCAAAATGTGCGAGAGCTGGGGCGAGGAGCTGCCCGGCAAATACGGCTATTCCGGCGTCGGTGCTGTGGTAGGCGCTACCTATCCTGCCCAGCTGGAAGAACTCCGTGCCGCTATGCCCCACACCTTCTTCCTGGTGCCCGGCTATGGCGCACAGGGCGGTGCTGCTGACGACGTGGCTCCCGCTTTTGACAAGAGAGGATTGGGCGCTATCGTCAACAGCTCCCGCGGCATTATGTGCGCATGGCAGAAGGAAGAGTGTGACGAGCATGACTATGCCGCCGCTGCCCGCCGGGAAGCCATTCGGATGCGCAACGCCATTCGGGAAGCCATTGTGGGCCGGGTAGGCCGCATTATGCTGGAAAATGTGTAAACTGAAAGGGGAACCTTCCATGAAATACGATGTAAAGCCCTGCCGGATTCTTTATAAAAGAGAAATTGCACAGGGAATCTTTGACTTCTTGCTGGACGCCGAGGACTTTGCAAAAATGGCAAAGCCCGGCCAGTTTGCCCATATTCTGGTACCGGGGAAAACCCTGCGCCGTCCCATTTCCATTTGCGACATTGACGCGGAATCCGGTACCCTGCGGATTGTGTTCCAAATTCGCGGCGAGGGTACGGAAATCCTTTCCCAGATGAAAATTGGCGACAACATGGACGTGCTGGCTCCGCTGGGCAATGGGTTTGATTTGGGCGACACCACCCGCAAAGCCCTGTTTGTAGGCGGCGGTATCGGCGTGCCGCCCCTGCTGGGCGCTGCCCGGAAGTTCGGCAAAAAAGCTACCGCGGCTCTGGGATTCCGCAATAAAGACACGGCCATTTTGGAGGCCGACTTTGCCCGGGCTGGCTGCCGGGTATTTGTGGCCACCGACGACGGCAGTATGGGCCATCACGGCCTGGTCATCGACTGCGCCAAGGAGGTAGAGGCCGACGTGATTTTTGCCTGCGGCCCGACCCCCATGCTGAAAGCCGTGTGTGAACTGGCCAGAGAGCGGGGCATCCCCTGCCAGATTTCCCTGGAAGAGCGGATGGCCTGCGGCATCGGCGCCTGTCTGGGCTGTGCAACGCCTCTGCTTCGGGAGGACGGCACCCAGTATTATGGCCACGTGTGCAAGGACGGCCCGGTGTTCGACTATACTAAAGTGGTGCTGTGAGAAAGGAGCGGATAAAAATGGCAGATTTGCGCGTGAATATTGCCGGGGTCCCCTTTGAGAATCCCCTCATTGCCGCTTCCGGCACCTTTGGCTTTGGCCATGAATATCAGGAGTTTTATCCTCTTTCTACCCTGGGCGGAATTTCCTGTAAGGGCATTACCCTCAAGGAGCGCCCGGGCAACCCGCCGCCCCGTATTGCCGAGGCTCCCGGCGGGATGCTCAACGCCGTGGGCCTGCAAAACCCCGGCGTGGACCATTTCATCGAGCACGACCTGCCCTGGCTCAAGCAGCAGGGGACGGTGGTCATTGCCAATATTGCAGGCAACACCCCCGAGGACTACTGCGCCATGGCGGAAAAGCTCTCCGACACCGACGTGGACATGATTGAACTGAATATTTCTTGCCCCAATGTGAAGCAGGGCGGCGTCCAGTTTGGCACCACCTGTGCCGGTGTGGGCGGCATTACCGAGGCGGTTCGGAAATACTGCAAAAAGCCCCTGATGGTAAAGCTCTCCCCCAATGTGTCGGATATTGGCGAAATTGCCGCAGCTGCTGAGGCTGCCGGCGCCGACGCCATTTCCATGATTAACACTCTGACGGGAATGAGGATTGATATTCGGACCCGCCGTCCCATTATCCGCAACAATACCGGCGGCATGTCCGGCCCGGCGCTGCTGCCCATTGCAGTCCGCATGGTATGGCAGGCTTCCCAGCGGGTAAAGATTCCCATTGTGGGCATGGGCGGCATCTCCAAGTGGGAGGACGCGGTGGAAATGCTGCTGGCAGGCGCTTCTGCTTTGCAGATTGGCACCGTGTTCTTTACCGACCCCTACGCGCCGGTGAAGATTCTGGACGGCCTGAACCGGTATCTGGACGAGCGGAACATCCAGTCCGTCACCGAGCTGACCGGCGGTATCCAGCCCTGGTAAATGGGGAAATCATCGGTCACATTTTTTATACATCACCAAGCCCCGCGTGCAGCTTGTGCAGCGGGGCTGTTTGCAGGAAAGGAAGCGGAAATCATGACCACCAAGCTGATTATTGTCCGGCACTGTGAGGCCATGGGCAATAAGGACAGGACCTTTCAAGGTCATACCGATTCGGAGATTAGTGAAAAAGGAAAAATCCAGCTGGACTTGCTCAGCGTCCGGTGCCGGAATATGCAAATGGACGCCCTCTATTCCAGCCCGTTAAAGCGGGCCTATGCGACTGCCGAGGCCATCAACCGGTTCCACCATCTGCCCATCCAAATTGAGCCGGGGCTGATTGAAATTAACGGCGGCGAGTGGGAAGGGGAAAAGTGGGCCGAGCTGCCCGACCTTTATCCGGAAGAGGCCTATAACTGGAACTGTGCGCCCTGGAATTTTAAAACGGAAAAGGGAGAGTCCATGCGCCAGGTGTATACGCGGATGTGGGATACTGCCTGCCGGATTGTCAAAGCCAATTTGGGAAAAACCGTGTGTATCGCCAGCCACGGGTGTGCCATCCGCAACCTGCTGTGCCGCTGCATGAACAAGCCTATCGAAGAGCTGAACACCGTGGACTGGGTGGACAATACGGGCATCAGCATCGTGGAGTTCGACGAGAATTTAAATCCCCATATTCTCCTGCTCAACGACGCCTCCCATCTGTCTGAAGAGACCTCCACCTTTGCCACCCAGAGCTGGTGGAAGCCGGAGAACCGGGAAACTGGTCGGTTTGATTGAGGAGAGCGCGTATGATTATTGTAGCGGTAGATTTAGGCAAAGCCCGCACCGGCCTTGCAGTGTGCGACAAAAGCGAGATCCTGGCAAGCCCGGCTGGGGTCATCACCGAGTATAACCCGGAAAAACGGCTGGAAAAGGTGGCGGCAGAAGCCCTTGCCCGGAAAGCGGAGCTGCTGGTAGTGGGGCTTCCCCGGAACATGGACGGCAGCGAAGGGGAGAGTGCCCAAAACGCCCGGGCCTTTGGACAGGCACTTTCGGAGAAAACCGGGATTCCCGTGGAGTTTCAAGACGAGCGGGGGACCACCATTACAGCCCATGGATATTTGAACGATACCAACACCCGAGGAAAAAAGCGCAAGGCCGTGGTGGATGCCGTGGCGGCGGTGGTAATTTTGCAGAACTTCCTGGACGGACGAAAAGCAAGAAGGAAAGCGTAAAAATAAAAAACCCGGTACAGTGCACAGACTGTATCGGGTTCTTTTTGTAGGAAGGTCAGCGCTTGCTTCCCAGGAAGAACAGCGCCACTGTTCCGGGGCCGGAATGGGTTCCGATCACCGGGCCGATTTCATTGATAATAATATCCTTTACGTCCCACTTGGCACGGATTTTGTCCGCTACATATTGGGCGTCTTTTTCGCAATCGCCGTGGCTGATAAAAATTACCTGGTCCTCCGGATTGATGGCAGTCGCTTCCATATGGGAAACCAGCGCGTCCAGAGACTGGCGGCGTCCGCGAATTTTGGCAACGGGAATCAAATGGCCGGCATCATCCACATGGAGTACCGGTTTAATGCCCAGCATCGTGCCGAACAGTGCCGCAGCCGAAGAGACCCGGCCGCCCCGCTTAAGATGGTTCAAATCGTCCACCGTAAACCAGTGACACAAATGCAGCTTGTTGTCCTGGAGCCATTGGGAGACTTCTTCAATGCTTTTTCCAGCCTGCTGCATTTTGGCCGCATAATAAACCAGCAGCCCTTCGCCCATGGAAGCACAGAGGGAATCCACCACACAGATTTTCCGCTGGGGATATTTTTCCGCAAGCTCCTGCTTGGCCAGATAAGCGCTTTGGAAAGTACCGCTCAGGCCGGAAGAAAAAGCGATGTACAGCAGGTCCTCGCCCGCCTGTAAAATCGGTTCTGCCCACTGGGCAAATTCGTGGGAATTGATTTGGGCGGTGGTAGAGGTTTTCCCGGAGCGGAGCAAATCATAAAAAGCTTTGGCGCTCATTTCGTGGCCGTCGGGGTAGTTCCGATAGCTTTTGCCGTCCACGGTAAATTCCATGGGAATCACGGTAACATCCAGGGAGCGTACCAGTTCAGGGGTTAAGTCTCCGGTAGAATCGGTTATAATTCGATAACGCATAGAAATGCCTCCAATATAGCGAAGTTTGGATACGATACTTCTATTATACTGGATGTTACCGAAAAAGTCTATGAATAAATCATGTAAAAAGCAAGTGAAGTTTGAAGGTTTTAGAGAAAACTACTTGTTTTTGCAGGCCTTTTTCCGTGCAAGAACTTCCCGGAGCCCCAGGAGAAACAGCAGTCCGCCAAAGAATTTTTGCAGCAGTTCGGGGGCAATCAGCCCGTTTATCCATACGCCCAGCAGGCTGCCGGCAATTCCGAAAAGGATGGCGGGGAGCAGGGCTTTTTGGCAAACCAGTTTTTTCCGGGTGTAGGGGATGAGGGCCAGAATGGCTGTGGGGATAAAAAGCAGCAGGTTTACTCCCTGGGCCGTTACCTGTTCCATTTGGGCAAAGAGAGTCAGGCACAAAATCAGGATTCCGCCGCCGCCCAGCCCCATGGCCCCCAATGCCCCCGAGACCAGTCCGGCAGCAGCCGTGAGAAGCCAGCCGCTCAAAACAGCATCCTCCAGGCGGCCCACAGCATGAGAAGGCCGAAAACCCTTCGCAGCCAGACGGAGCTGCATCTGGGGAGCAGCCATGCGCCGATAGCCGAACCGCCGAGCATCCAAGGCAGATAGGGCAGGGCGTCCCCCACGGTAACATCCCCCCGGAGCAGGTAAAGGACGGCACTGAGCAGGCACAGAGGAAGGATCACCGCCACGGAGGTAGCATGGCAGTCGGCTTCTTTCAGGCCGCTTTTCCGAAACACCGGTACGGCAATGGTGCCGCCGCCGGCGCCCAGCAGCCCGTTTAAGATGCCGGCTGCAAACCCACCGAAGGCAAACAGCCACTTTTTCCCAAAAGGAGTTTTCTCTTTCATATTCTGCCTTCTTTCCGCAAATGAAATACCATGGAATAGGATACCCGATAGACAGAAAAAAATCCCCGAACCCAAAAAAGGTTCAGGGATTTGTTGATAAAGGAGACCCGCCTGGCCGTAAGTGCAAAGAATAACCTGCCTACGAAAGTAAACAGGTGGGTGCCCGCCCAACGGGGTTCTACTCCCTTCTTCCAATCCGATACCAAGACCGGACCGGGAGGTCTGCAGTCTGCCGCCGGAGAACAAGCTCCCGAAAATCAAAGTGTAGGGTTATTGATGCAACAGTCCACGCACCAGGCAGGAGATAAAGTCTAACTCCACCGAGGACAGTATACCACGGATAACGAATGTCTAATTTCTATAAAAGAATTTCCGCAAAAAAATAATTATTCAGCAGAATCCTCGTCCTCATAAAGTTCTTCAAACCGGCTTTCAAAAATAGCGGCCAGTTTGTCCAAAAGTTCATCATCTTCCACTTCGGCCAGCTGCTCTTCTCCGTCCTCTTCAATCACTTCGAAGATATAATAAGTGCCTTCCGACTCCAGCTCGCTCTGGGGATCGTCAAAGGTAGGAAGCAGGGCATAGAACACGCCGTCGTCATTGTCAATCTCGTCCAGGATCTCAAACTCATGCTCAACGCCTTCGTCGTCAATCAAAGTAATCAAATCAGCGCCAAACTCATTATTCATGAAGATTCTCCTTTACAGCGCTGCAAAGAGCGCAATCAAAATCCGGCTATATAGGGTACTTTCCCGCCGGTTACTTCCCATTGTACAAACCCGCGGCCCAGAAGTCAACCATTTCCCCAAAAGAAATTCAGCTTCCCTGTTTTGTGGAAAACATGTGTATTTTACCTATAATTTTTTTCTAATTTTTCGAAAAAACCTATTGACATTATACTATCCATGGTGTATAATAAAGCCAGAAAAAAGAACAAGAGTTATTAACAAAGTTCCCACAGCTTCGGCGTAAGAGGAGCTTGAAGTAAAAAGAAATTTCTGTGAGTCAAGCAGAAAACTATCGGAAAACTTGATAAGGATAGTAAGTGGGACGAGAAACCATTTATAGAATCAGCAAGTTCTAAACCGGTAGAAACGTTCTCTTTTCAACAAAGCTTTTTGACAAGGCAAACAAACTAAAAAAGAAAAAGCAAAACCGAAATC
>JAHZDE010000004.1:0-107547 GCA_019422525.1 Clostridiales bacterium | reverse complement strand
GAGAAATCGAGAAATCGAGAAATCGAGAAATCGAGAAATCGAGAAATCGAGAAATCGAGAAATGCTATTTCTATAGGCTGTTTGCAAAAAAAGCCATCAGGAGAAAAGAAACACTTTTGAAAAAAGCGGGAAGAAAGAAGAGACTGACTGCAACAGCAGCTGGAGAATCCTCTGAAAATTGCGACGCCGAGTTAGATTCAGGAAAAGGTTGTTTCATAAAGTGGAACAATAGAAAACCTGAAGATGGGGAGTGGGAAAACCTTGTATCTTTAATTTTGAATGAAAGAGGTGGGTCCGATGGCACAGGAAGAAATTTCACAGCTGAATCAGAACGGTCTGTCGGACCGTAACTGATTCAATATATATGCTGCTTTATCAGCTGCGTTCGAATATCGGAATTTTGGTAAAGGAATGAGTCCAAAGTATAGCGTAACATCATAAATTGACAACTTGAGAGACGATTGGGAGAAAGGTGTTTTTTAGAAGAATGCTCGATCCAGTAAACAATTTGTCTTTCGGCTGAGAAACTGAGGAACCCTTATTTGCGAGGTTTTTGTAAAACCTATCCATAGCTAAATGGAAATGATGAGTTGATTGGGTTTTCCAAGAAGAGAAATGTTCAGGCTTTATGCCCAGCCGAAAAATTGGAAGAACAGTAACCAAGTCGTCAAATGGTAAACGCCCATGTATTAGTTACAAAAATCTTTATCAGATAACTTCTCTGATCCGGGTTCCGGTTCTCAGAGATATACGATATGATACAATTGAATAGAAAGCCATTTGCCCGTTGACCGGGAGACCGCTGGTGTAAGGCTGGTAAACCCGGAGTAAGCAAGTTGGTAAAAGAATAACAAATCAGGAAGGAGCTTCCGCAGAAATGCAGAAGCTCCTTTTTATGTCTGTGTTGATGGACTTTCAAGGCAGAAGAACCGATGGGTATTTTGAAGGGAACCATCAAACGCAGGCTTTGCAGCCATTTTTGAGCTATGGAAGTTAAAGGTTTTTCTATGGCTGGCAGAAAGGCCCTCTTTTCCCTTTCCCACAAATGAAAAGGCCTCTTACAGAACATCTCCATTCTGTAAGAGGCTTTGTTTTTTGTTATGCAGCCTGACGGCTTTTCTTTTTGGGAAGAATTTTTTTCACAGCAGACAGCAGCCCGCCGATATTCAGCACCGTAATGAGGATGGTTAGTGCAATTTCTATGGGAATCCAGTAAGGAATCTCCATGACCATGATAAATGCTTGTCCCAAAAGAAGAATAGTGTTGATAGTCAGCCGCATACCACCGACCCGCATGTGGATAAACCGCTTGGTATCGTAAGCCCGCAGCAGGAATACCACAAAATAACTGGCAAACATGGCAAATGCAGCGCCATTTACACCAAAATAGGAAATCAGGATAAAGCTGAGAATCACATTGACCACAGCTCCGGCCGCCGTGGTAGCAAGGGAAAGGATACTCTTTTTATTGACGATATAGACAGTACCCAAAAACGTTACCATGCAGGAGTAAACCGTTGCCACCGAGAGCAGCGGGACAAACCGCCAAGATTCATAATAGGAATCCGCCACCATAATACTGGTGATAACCTTGGCAAAGAGAATCAGGAAAGAACCTACAATAAACACCAAGGAGCTCAAGCTGTGGAAAACCTGGGTAAAGAAACGGGCCCGCCCTTTTTCTTCGGTAATGGCAGACATTTGCCAGGCATTCATAAAAATCGTCGAAATCAAGATAATAGCGGAGGGCCATTTGTATGCCGCTGCATACAGGCCGTTGGCCCCCTCACCTAAAATCGCGGTGATAATATACCGGGAAGAAACAGTTGTTACCCACCAGAAAACCGTATTGGGAATCATGGGGATGGAATACCGAAGCATGTCCTTCCAGGTAGAAGAGCCGCGAAGAAGCGTTGGGTGAAAATAGTGTAAAATCCGTCCGTTAAACACCAGGAACAGACAGGAACATCCGTCTGCACAGACAATGGCGGCCAAATATCCGTTGACGCCCAAATCAAACCCCAGCAGGAATATAATGGTAAACAGCAGCGTCAAGGCGGTACTCAGAATTCCGTCTACTGCATACAGTTTGATGTGACCTTTTGCCCGTACAAACTGCTGAAACAGCAGCCGCAGGGAGGAAGTAATCACAAATATACACAAAAGGTTGGTATACCCATCCAGCCCGGGAATCATCGTCAGCAGTGGATAGAACAGGAACAAAAGGACAAATCCGCTTAGCAGCGTTAACAGGCCGGTGGAGAGCACTTCACTGTTGGGGACTTTCCTGTCCAGGCCGAAACGGATGACGGCATCGGTAATCCCGAAGGAAACCAGTGGTACCAGAAGGTTGGCACTCTGCTGCAGCAGGTCGGAAGTACCATATTCCGCATCAGTCAGCACGTTGGTATATAGCGGCATCAGGAAAAATACCAGCAGTTTGGAGCCAAAGGTGCCGATAGCAAAAATCAGCGTATTGGAAAATAATCGTTTATACTTATCCATATTCACTTCCCCATTATCCGTTATGATAGCCTGGAAGCAAGTAGGCTTTCAGGAGATTTGGTGTTTCATCAGGCCGGGACGATTTGCAGGACATTGCAGAAAAACAGAATGAGAATCAAAGCGCCCAGCGCAATCCGATACCAGCCGAAGGGCTTAAAGTCGTGTTTGCGGACAAAGCCCATAAACAACCGGATTACCAGTACGGAAACCAGGAAAGCAACAATCATACCGGTCAACAGGATCACCAGCTCGTTGGAAGTGAAGCCAATGCCATAATCCTTGAAATACTTGAAAATCTTCAGCGCACTGGCTCCCAGCATAGTGGGGATGGCCAGGAAGAAGGAAAATTCTGCGGAAATACTCCGGGAGCATCCCAGCAGCACAGCGCCGAGAATGGTAGCGCCTGAGCGGGAGGTACCGGGGATCATGGCCAGCGCCTGGAACAAGCCAATGAGCAGCAGGGTTTTGATACCCAGCTGGTTATAGGCCTGGATTCTGGGACGGCGATGGCGGCTTTCTGCCAACAGGAAAAATACGCCATAGACAATCAGCATAATGGCAACCGTGACGGCATTGTAGAGATAATCGTTAATCATGTCGTCGAACAGAAGGCCCAAAACCATGGCAGGAATGGTGGCAATAATCACTTTGCCCCACAAGGAAAAGGTCTGCCGTTTTTCGATTTTGGTTTTGCTGGGGGAGAAGGGGTTCAGCTTGTGGAAATAGAGCACCAGCACTGCCAAAATGGAGCCAAACTGAATGACTACCAGGAACAAATCGACAAAGGCCTGCCCGCCGGTAAAACGGGTTTTATCCATGGGCCAGAAAGAGTCGAAAAGGATCATGTGGCCGGTGCTGCTGATGGGCAGCCATTCGGTAATTCCCTGGATAATGCCCAGAAGAACGGCTTTTAACAATTCGATGATATCCAAGAATCCATCTCCTTTACCTGTTTTGGGGAACGCAAAGCAAAAAGACGCCCATACTCTTATCATACGGTATTATCGCCGCAAACATACCGCCCGGCGTTGGGTTTGAGGAAACAGGGCCGGCATCATAAGGTGCTTCTGATCCAGCGTACCCGATAATGGATTACTGTACTGCCCCTTATTATAACAGATAACCCTTCATTTTCCAATGGATAAAAGCCGTTCCGTAAAAAAGAAACAAAATGTTTACAAACACCTGTAACTTTCCTGACAAACGGGAAGGGAGAATCCCGAATAAAACAAAAGAGCCGGATTTCTCCGACTCTTTTAGGGAAAATCATCCAATTATGCCAGCAGGGAAAGATAGATTCTCTCGGCAGCCACCGCCTGATTCTGCGGCGTGACGCCCCGCACAGTGGAACTGACAAGCCGGGTCAAGGCTTCTTTTCCCGGCCCCTGGACTCGTGCAAATTTCCGCACCAAATCAAACAGTTCCGATTCCTCAGACCAGACAAAGCCGTTCTTTTTGTTTTCCACAATACATGCCGTGCCGCTGCCGCGACGCACCAATAGGGGGGTACCGCAAGCGGCGGCTTCCCAGGCGGAAAAATGGAACTCCTCCGACTGGGAGCAGGAAATATAGCAGCAGCTCAGCTGATAGCAGGCAGCCGTTTCCTCCCGGGTTAAGGGGCCGGTCAGGGAAACCGTCTGGGAAAGGTGCAGGGAATGAATCAGGGACAAAAGCTCGTCGGTCTGTTCCTCCCGGTCCATAATCAGCAGCTGGAATGTATCGTCCTCCCGAAAAGCTTCGGCCCATTCTTCTACTACTGTATAAATGGAATCATCATCGCAAACGCCGCAGAGCACCGCCGTTTTCCCTCCAAGGGAAAGGGAATCTGCCAACGCCTTCTTCTGTTCCTCCCGGGCGCCGCCGGGATAAAACAGGCTGGTGTCAATAGCACTGGGAAACAGCGTCCCCGAAGTGTGCAGCCCTTCATCATGGAGCCGCCGGGCCATGGCCTCGCTGAGTACGGCAATCTGTCCGGCCTCTTCCAAAACCGTCTGGGCCGTCCGAATCCGGGCCCTTTCCCGCATCATGGCAGCAGGCGAAAACCGGCGCCGGCCTTTCTCCGCGTCCTCCAGAGAGTGGACGGTGAGCAGGGCGGGAATCCGGTTCTTCTGGGCGAACTGCTGGGCATACCGGCCGGTTTCCGACAGGGTGTGAATGTGAATGACGTCCGGCTGAAATTCCGAGAGGGTCTCGAACAGCTGACGCTTTCCCAGTTTGGAAAGCTGGATGCCAGCCCGGTTTTCTGCCGGTTTGCCGTCACATTTTACCAGCCTTCCTTCAATGGCCGGCTCCCGAGTCCCGACCTCCGGAATAACTACCAGCACCGTGTGTCCGATACGGTACAGCCCCTCAGCCAGAATGTGAATATGAACGGCAATATCATGACTCATGGAAGTATAAGAATCGGTAATAAAAGCAATTTTCATTGGGTCTCCTCCGCTATCCGGGTAAACATCCCGCAAATCTCTCTATCTATCGTAAACACGTTACTATCTGTGTCAAATTGTGCAAAAAGGTACTTGTCTGTTCACATTATATCACAAACTTGAGTCGCTTCAATAGATTTTTCGTCGGAAACGCAACAATTCTCTTTCATCTTTTTGCATAATGCGATATAATGAATACACGGGTTTTTCCGTGTGAATGGGGAGACAGAAAAGACAGTACCCCTCTGAAAGAAAGAGAATATACCGGTCTTTGAAAGCCGGGACTCGAAAATAAAAAACGAAAGGACGATGAACCATGGTCACCACCTTTACCGTGTCCCTTTCCAAGGTTATGAAGGAGCTGGGGTTGGCTACCATTTATCTGCCCATGAGCGCCGACGAAATTTTGATTTCTTCCCGGGACGTTAATCGTCCGGGCCTGGAGCTCAACGGGTTTTATGATTACTATGATCCAAACCGCATTATTATTTTCGGCAATGCAGAAACGGCCCTGCTGGCTTCTTTTACCTCAGAAAAGCGCAGCCAGGTGCTCAACGCGCTGTTTTCCCGCAAGCCGCCGGCTGTGATTGTGGCCCGGAACATTACCCCTGCGCCCGAAATGGTGGAAGCTGCCAAAACCTTCGGCGTGGCGCTGCTGAAAACGGCAGACACCACCTCCAATCTGGTGGCAGCGCTGGTTGCCTATATGAACACGGAACTGGCGCCCCGGATTACCCGCCATGGCGTTCTGGTAGAAGTCTATGGCGAAGGAATCCTGCTGGTAGGCGACAGCGGCGTGGGCAAGAGCGAAACGGCTATTGAACTGATTAAACGAGGCCATCGGCTGATTGCCGACGATGCGGTGGAAATCCGACGGGTATCCAACAAAACCCTGGTGGGCTCTGCACCGGAGAACATCCGCCACTTTATCGAGCTGCGCGGTATTGGCATTATCAACGCCCGGCGGATTTTCGGTATGGGCGCCGTAAAAGTCAGCGAAAAAATTGATATGTGTATCAATCTGGAAATATGGGACAATACCAAGGTATACGACCGTATGGGCATTGACAACGAGTATACCGAAATTCTCGGCAACCGGGTGCCGGTGATGACCATTCCCGTAAAGCCCGGGCGGAATCTGGCCATTATTATCGAGGTCGCCGCCATGAACAACCGCCAGAAGAAAATGGGCTATAATGCCGCCCAGGAGCTGCTGGCCAGCTTGGGCATGGACGTTTCCGGCCTGACCGAGACCGAAACCAAAAAGGATTTGATTTAACTTTATTTTTTAAGCAGCACAGGCAACAGAAAGGAACTTCAGCATGAAACTCATCGCGGATACCCATACCCATACCGTGGCTTCTACCCATGCCTACAGCACCCTGCAGGAAATGGTCCACGCGGCCGCCGAAAAAGGGCTGTTTGCCCTTGGAATTACCGACCATGGCTACAGTATGCCCGGCGGGCCGGGAGCCTGGTATTTTCGGAATCTTTGCACCGTGCCGAACCAGCTGGAAGGCGTCTGGCTCCTGCGGGGGGCGGAAGCCAATGTGACCGGTTATGAAGGCCAGTTGGATATTCCCGAGGGGGACTTGCAGAGACTCGACTGGGTAGTCGCGTCCATTCACAGCTGCTGTATGCCGGAAGGGATTGAACCAACCCGGGAATTGTGTACCCAGCTTTGGCTGGAAATTGCCAAAAATCCCTATGTAACCGTCATTGGGCACAGCGGAAGCCCGGTATATGCGTATGATTATGAGCGGGTGATTCCCGAATTTGGAAAACAGGGGAAGCTGGTGGAAATCAATTCCCATTCCTTTGTGGCGCGGGCCGACTATGTGCCCAATTGCCGGGAAATTGCCCGGCTGTGCAAAGCGTATCAGGTGCCGGTGGTTATCAATTCCGACGCGCATTTTTCCGCTTCCATTCTGGACTGCGGGGATGCTCTGCATATGCTGGAAGAATTGGATTTTCCGGAAGAGCTTGTGGTGAATTCTTCGGTCGAAAGGTTCAGCCAGTACCTTCGGGCGCATACACATTTTTGGAAGTAATCAGGGCATGGAGGCATCCTGCCACAGAAAGGGCGTGAACAGCGATGAATACGCTGGAACTGATAGAAAAAAAAGCAGAACAACTGGGCTGCCGCTGTCTGCGGGAGGAGCCAATGGCAAAGCATACCACCTTTAAAATCGGCGGGCCGGCAGATTTGCTGGTGTATGCCGGGAGCTTTTCCCAGCTTCGGGGCATATTGACCGCCTGCCGGGAAAACCAGGTGCCGGTGCAGCTTTTGGGCAACGGCTCCAATATATTGGTGTCCGACAAGGGCATCCGGGGAGTCGTGGTGCAGCTGGCCGGAGATTTTAACCGGATTACCCGGGAAGGGGATGCGGGCATTTGCTGCGGAGCCGGGGCTTCGCTGGCTTCGGCCTGCATTTATGCAAGAGACCATGATTTGACCGGGCTGGAATTTGCCTGGGGGATTCCCGGAAGTGCCGGCGGAGCGGCTTATATGAACGCCGGGGCTTATGGCGGGGAAATGAAGGACGTGCTGCGCGCCTGTGAGCACATGACCATGGACGGGAAAATGGAGACCCTGTTCGGTGAGGAGCTGGATTTGTCATATCGGCACAGCGCCTATTCCGGGGGAGACAACATCATCCTGTTTTTGCATTTGCAGCTGGAAAAGGGGCATCATTCTGCCATAGCCTCCAAAATGGATGAGCTGATGGAGCGCCGGAAGACCAAACAGCCCTATGATATGCCCAGCGCGGGAAGTGTGTTTAAACGGCCGGAAGGATATTTTGCCGGAACGCTGATTGAGCAGTGCGGCTTGAAGGGGAAAACAGTGGGCGGCGCCCAGGTGAGCCCCAAACATGCCGGGTTTATTGTCAACAACGGCGGCGCAACCTGTGGAGATGTCCAGAAGCTGATTTCGCTGATTCAGGAAACGGTGCTTCGGGAAACCGGCGTACAGCTGGAATGTGAAGTGCGCGCCTGCGGAGAAAGGTAAATTTTCCCGAGGGGAAAGAAAGGACGGGAACTGGAAATGGATTTTGTGATTGTTACGGGATTATCGGGTGCAGGCAAAACCAGAGCGCTGCATTCTATGGAGGATATTGGCTTTTTCTGTGTGGATAACCTGCCGGCACAGCTGATTCCCACCTTTTATAATCTTTGCGTGTCTTCCAAGGAGCGGCGCAACCGTGTGGCAGTGGTGACGGATACCCGGGGAGGGGAACTGTTTGATTCCCTGTTTGATGTGCTGGACGATATGCGGAAGAACCACATGGACTACAAAATCCTGTTTCTGGACGCCACAGATGCAGTGCTGAACAACCGATATCAGGAAAACCGCCGCCGTCACCCGCTGGCAGACGCTAACCAGAGCTCTGTGGAAGAGTCTATCCGTCTGGAACGCCAAATGCTCCGGCCAGTGCGGGAGCGGGCGGATTATATTATCGATACCACCTATTTGACCACGGCCCAGCTGAAAAGCCGGATTTCCAACCTGTTTTTGGAGAAGTCTACGGATGCGCTGATGGTGCAGTGCATGAGCTTTGGGTTTAAATATGGAATCCCTTCGGAAGCCGACCTGGTGTTTGATGTTCGCTGCCTGCCCAATCCTTTTTATGTGGAAGAGCTGCGCCATCAAACCGGCTTGGATGCACCGGTGCGGGACTATGTGATGAAATGGGAGCAGACCCAAGGCTTCCTCAAGCGCTGGATTGATTTAATCGACTATATGTACCCCCTGTACTGTGCAGAGGGGAAAAGCCAGCTGGTCATTGCCGTAGGCTGTACCGGCGGACACCACCGCTCGGTGGCATTGGCCCAGTATCTGTGCGACTATCTGGTCAATCAGGGAAGGCGGGCCGGTGTCAACCATCGGGATATTCGAAAGCAGTGAGGTGGCGTGTATGTCCTTTGCGTCAGAAACCAAAAAGGAAATTTGTCGGGAAACCGTTTCGTCTCCCTGCTGCCAAAAGGCAATGGCTTATGGGCTGTGGCTGTTTACCCGGGGGTTTTCGCTGCAGGAAAACGCCGTGGTGACCGAAAACGGTTCAGTAGCCCGCCTGATGGCGGAATCGGCAGCGGAAGTGGCCGGGGTGATGGCAGAAATGCGCGTTTCCATGCGCCGGAAGGAATCGGGGGTGTACACGCTGACCGTCCCGGGAGATGACCAGCGGCTTCGTCTGCTGGAGGCTTTTGGCCATACGGGGAGGGAAGTGAACCTCCGTTTAAACCGGGCCAACCTGGAAAATGACTGCTGTATGCGCGCCTTTATCCGGGGGGCGTTTTTGTCCTGCGGTACGGTGACCGACCCGAAAAAAGACTATCATCTGGAATTTTCCATTAACCACCGGCGGCTGGCGCAGGATTTTGTCACGCTGCTGGAAGAGGTGGAGGGACTTCACTTACAGCCTTCGGTGACCCGGCGAAAGGGCAGCTATGTGGTTTATATCAAGGGCAGCGAGCTGATTGCCGATTTGCTCACTTATATGGGGGCGCCGACTGCTTCCATGACGCTGATGCAGGCCAAAATGGTCAAGGAAGTCCGCAACTATGTGAACCGTACCACCAATTTTGAGACGGCCAATATCGACAAAACCGCATCCGCTTCGGCCAAACAGGTGGTGGCCATTCGGCATTTGCAGGAAACGGTGGGGCTTGAGAATCTGCCGGATGATTTGCGGGAAATGGCCTATCTGCGGCTGGAAAACCCGGAAATGAGCTTGCGGGAGCTGGGGGAGGCGCTGTCAATCAGCCGTTCCGGCGCAAACCACCGGATTCAAAGATTATTGGAAATGGCAAAAACGGAATAGACGAAAAGGAGTGGTCCTGATGGCTTTTGCACATCTTCACGTTCATACCGAATACAGCCTGTTGGATGGGGCTTGCCGTATTGAAAAACTGATGGATCGGGTGCAGGCCTTGGGACAGGACAGTATCGCCATTACCGACCACGGCGCCATGTATGGAGCCGTGGATTTTTATAAAGCGGCAAAAAAGCGGGGGCTACATCCAATCATTGGCTGCGAGGTCTATGTGGCTAAGCGCACCCGCTTTGATAAAGTCCACGAGCTGGACAGCGAAAACCGTCATCTGGTGCTGTTGTGTGAGAATCAGCAGGGGTATCAAAACCTGATCGCCATGGTGTCCAAAGCCTGGACGGAGGGCTTTTATAGCAAGCCCCGGGTGGATTTTGAACTGCTTACCCAATATCACGAAGGGCTGATTGCTCTTTCTGCCTGTCTGGCGGGAGAAATTCCCCGGGCGCTCTCGGTGCAGGATTATGGGGAAGCCAAAAAAGCCGCTTTGCGGTATGAGGGGATTTTTGGGAAGGGAAATTTCTTTCTGGAATTGCAGGACCACGGTCTGGCAGAGCAGCAGCGCATCAATCCCCAGATGATCCGGCTTTCCCGGGAAACGGGAATCCCCCTGGTGGTGACCAACGACTGCCATTATATTCAGAAAGAGGACAGCCAGATGCACAAAATCCTGCTGTGCATCCAGACCAACCACACCATCGAGGACCCGGATACCATGGAGTTTGGCTCTGAGGAGTTCTATGTCAAGTCCGAGGAGGAAATGCGTTCCCTGTTCCCCGAATGTCCCGAGGCGGCGGATCATACAGAAGACATCGCCCGCCGGTGCCAGGTGGAGTTTGAATTCGGCAAAACCAAGCTTCCCCGGTTCGACACCCCCAACGGTCAGGAGAACACCGCCTATTTCCGGGAACAGTGTGAAAAGGGGATGGTCCGCCGCTATGGGGAGAATCCGCCGGAAAAGGTGCAAAAGCGGCTTGCCTATGAATTGGACATGATTGAAAAAATGGGGTATGTCAACTACTATCTCATTGTCCACGATTTTGTCCGCTATGCAAGGTCGGTGGGAATCCCCGTGGGGCCGGGCAGAGGTTCCGGCGCCGGAAGCCTTGCCGCCTATTGTATCGGCATTACTGGCATTGACCCCATTCGTTATGACCTGCTGTTTGAACGTTTCTTAAACCCGGAGCGGGTGAGTATGCCCGACTTCGATATTGATTTTAGCGACGAGCGCCGCCAGGAAATGATTGACTATGTGATTCGCAAATACGGCGCGGACCATGTAGCCCAGATTGTTACTTTTGGTACCATGGCGGCTCGAGGCGTTATCCGGGACGTGGGCAGGGCCATGGCCATTCCCTATGCTACCACGGATATTGTGGCCAAGATGGTACCCATGGAATTGCATATGACGCTGGACAAGGCGCTGGAAGTTTCGGCTGATTTGAAAAACCGGTACGATACAGACCCACAGATTCACGAGCTAATCGACATGGCCCGGAAAATCGAAGGGATGCCCCGGCATACGTCTACCCATGCGGCGGGAGTGGTCATTACCGACCGGCCTGTGAGCGAATATGTGCCCCTTGCCAAAAACGACGAGTCCATTGTCACCCAGTATACCATGACGACGCTGGAAGAGCTGGGACTTTTGAAAATGGACTTTCTGGGGCTCAGGAACCTTTCTGTCATTGACAACACGGTGAAAATGGTGGCCCGGAAAGTGCCCGGTTTTACCATTGAGCAAATTCCCATGGACGACAAGGCCGTGTTTCAAATGTTTTCCGATGGGGACACCGAGGGCGTGTTCCAGTTTGAATCGGCCGGGATGCGCCGGGTGGTCATGAGCCTGAAGCCCGAGTATTTGGAAGATTTGATTGCCGTGATTTCCCTCTACCGGCCAGGCCCCATGAAGTTTATCCCCACTTATGTGGAAAACCGCCATCACCCGGAAAAAGTGACCTATCAGCATCCCCGGCTTTCCAAAATTCTGGACGTCACCTATGGCTGCATCGTCTATCAGGAACAGGTCATGCAGATTTTCCGGGAGCTGGCAGGCTATTCCCTGGGCCGCGCAGACGTGGTGCGCCGTGCCATGTCCAAAAAGAAGGCCGATGTTATGGAGCGGGAAAAGAAAATCTTTATCCACGGCCTGCAAAGGGAGGACGGAAGCTGGGAAGTGGAGGGCTGCGTCAACCGGGGCGTGGACGAAAAAACTGCCGAGGATATTTTCCGGCAGATGGAGAGCTTTGCTTCCTATGCCTTTAACAAATCCCATGCCGCGGCCTATGCTACCGTTGCCTATCAGACGGCATGGCTCAAATGCCATTATCCAAAAGAGTACCTGGCATCCCTGCTCACCAGCGTGCTGGATTCTTCCGGCAAGGTGGCCGAGTATATGGCCGAGTGCAGCCGGCTGAAAATTCAGGTGCTGCCGCCTCACGTCAACGAAAGCCGCCGGGGATTTACCGTGTCGGGGGACAATATCCGGTTTGGCCTGCTGGCAGTGAAAAACCTGGGCCGCGGATTTTTACAGTCCCTGGTGCGGGAGAGGGAGAATGGGGGGCCGTTTTCTTCTTTCTATGACTTTTGCCGGCGGATGTACGATTCGGACATGAACCGCCGTGCGCTGGAAAGCCTGATCAAATGCGGTGCGCTGGATGGGCTGGGGAATAACCGCCGAGAAATGCTGGCTTCTGTTAATACGGTGATGGATTCCCTGGACGCGGATAGGCGGCGCAATTTGGACGGGCAGCTGGGCTTTTTTGATATGGCGTCCGGCGGGGAAGAACAGGAATCCCAAAAGGAGCGGCTTCCTTCTATGCAGGACTTCTCCCCTTCGGAAAAACTGGCGATGGAAAAAGAAGTGACCGGGATGTATCTTTCCGGCCATCCGGTTTCGGAATATTCCCAGCTGTTCCGGCAAAAAGCGGTGCTTTCTATGGGGGATATCCAGAAGGATGCCCGGGAAAATGGAGGAAGGTTCCGAGATGGTCAGCGGGTACGGGTGCTGGGAGCTGTGCAGTCGGTCAAACAGAAACTGACCAAAAGCAACAGTACCATGGCTTTCGTGATGCTGGAGGATTTGTATGATTCCATGGAGATGCTGGTATTTCCCAATGTATACAGCCAATACACCCATCTTCTTCGGGAAGGGAAAATTGTTTTGGCCGAAGGAAGGCTGAGCCTGACGGAAGAAAAAGATACCAAGCTGGTGTGTGACGCCGTTTATCCGCCGCCGGATGCCCATACATCCCTTCCGTCGTGGAAAGAATCCCAAGGCAGACCTCCAAAAGATGAGAAAAAACATACTTCTCGTCCCGGCCTGTATCTCAAGGTTCCGGGAAAAGACAGCCGGGAATATCGAAAGGCCTTGCAATATATCTCCATCTTCGACGGAGCTACCCCGCTCTATCTTTATTTGCAGGATACGGGAAAGCTGGTCCGGGCACCGGCTTCTATGAATCTGGATGCCAATTCGGTACTCATCCGGGAGCTGAAAAAACTGCTGGGAGAGGACTGCGTTGCTCTGGTAAAGCCGGACAGTTTATGAATTGTCATGCTGTTTTTTTGATCGATTAAAAAAATTAGCAAAATGAGACAAATTGACTATGGGCACGAGATTTTTTTACATGGGAAATACTTGATTATTCGCGCCCTATTTATTATAATAAGTAGTAAGAATAAATGTGTGAGCAGGGACTACTCTGCTCCTTTACAAAATGGGAACCAGTATTATAACATGATTTAGGAGGACGGTATATTATGAGTACCAAAACAATTGCCGTGTTGACCAGTGGAGGAGACGCTCCCGGAATGAATGCTGCACTTCGCGCAGTAGTTCGTACAGCGATTTCTTATGGAATGCATGTGTATGGCGTCCGTAGAGGATATAATGGCCTTCTGAACGGCGACATGATTGAAATGAATCTGCGCAGTGTTTCCGATATTATCCATCACGGCGGAACCGCTCTGTATACTGCTCGCAGCCCCGAATTTAATACACCGGCCGGTGTACAGAAGGCTGCCGACAAATGTCGTGCTATGGGCATTGACGGCGTAGTGGTAATCGGTGGCGACGGCTCTTTCCGTGGTGCAAGAGATTTGACCAATGCAGGAATTCCCTGTATCGGTGTTCCCGGAACTATCGACAATGATATTGCCTGCACAGAATACACTGTCGGTTTTGATACGGCTATGAACACCGCTATGGAGATGGTAGACCGTCTTCGTGATACCACCGAATCCCATGACCGCTGCAGCGTGGTGGAAGTGATGGGCCGTCGGTGCGGCGATTTGGCACTGCATACCGGTATTGCCGTAGGTGCAACCGCTATTTTGGTTCCCGAAGTTCCCTATGACTTTGAGAGAGATGTCATTCAGCGTATGAAGTTTACGCAGAAAACCGGCAAAAAGCACTTTATCATCGTGGTTGCCGAAGGCGTTGGCGGAGTAGAGCAGCTGGCGAAGAACATCCAGGACGAAACTGGTATTGAATCCCGTGCAACCGTTCTGGGCCATGTACAGCGCGGTGGTTCTCCCACTCTGCGCGACCGTGTAATGGCCAGCCGTATGGGCTATCATGCTGTGGAGCTGCTGGAACGTGGAATCGGTAACCGTGTAGTTGCTTATCGTGAGAGCAAGGTTGTTGACTTTGACATTACCGAAGCACTGCAGATGGAGCGCGTATTCGACAAGAAGCTCTATGAAATTGCTTTGCGGATTTCTATTTGATTGACGGATAGCAAAAATTAGATACAAATAAGCAGGGGTTTGTCCGAAAGGATAAATCCCTGTTTTGGTTCAGAGACAAAATGTCCCATTGTTATTTTATAGGAGGTATCTATGAAAGTACCCGCTTTGATTACCGCACTTTGCCTGGCGCTTTGTCTTACCGCTTGTGGCAATCAGGAAGCCTCGACCACATCCATGCCGGATACGCAGCAGTCACAGTCGTCGGAGGCTGGGACTGCTGGGGTTTTGTCTCAGTTTACGGGGCAGAACCTGCAGGGGAAATCGGTGGACCAGGAGATTCTTCAGGGCCACAAGCTCACCATGGTCAATGTATGGGCAACCTTTTGCACCCCCTGCATCAACGAAATGCCGGACTTGGGAGCGTTATCCCAGGAATATTCCGACAAGGGGTTCCAGATTGTCGGATTGGTGTCGGATGCTATGGCGTCAGACGGCAGCATTGACCAGGACCAGGTGGCTTTGGCACAGGAGATTGTGGATTCAACATCTGCCAATTATACGCACATCATTCCCGGCCAGGATTTATACGGCCTTTTGTATCAGATTACCTCTGTCCCGACGACTTTCTTCGTGGATGAAAATGGCAATCAGGTTGGAAACGCCTATGTAGGGGCCAAGGATAAGGAAACATGGAAGGGCATTATTGAACAGCTGCTAAAAGAGGTGGCAGAATGAAGTTCTTGAAGAGCCGGTACTTTACGATTTTGCTTCTTCTTGTAGGGGCTGCCTTTGTGGCGATAGGGGTATGGCAGGAAGAAACCGAAGAAGTTTACCGAAAAGCTATCAATATTTGTATGGAGTGTATTGGCCTTGGGTAAGAAGATTCGAAAACATCTGCGCACCATCGTTCAAATCTGTGTGACGGCTTTGACCAACGGCTATGCGGCCGGGTTCGCCAAGGGGACTATTTATAAGGGGAATTCCAAGGTGGTTTGTGTTCCCGGCCTGAACTGTTATTCCTGTCCGGGAGCTTTGGGTGCTTGTCCCATTGGCTCTTTTCAGGCGGTGGTCACTAGCCGGGACCATGTATTTTCCTATTATGTAGTGGGATTTTTGCTGCTGTTTGGGACTTTGCTGGGACGCTTTGTCTGTGGATGGCTGTGCCCCTTTGGTTTGGTACAGGATTTGCTGTATAAGATTCCGTTCCCGAAAAAGCTGAAAAAGTTGCCGGGTGACCGCGTTCTCCGGTTTCTGAAATATGTCATTCTCATAGGCTTTGTGATTATACTGCCCCTGACGGTACTGGATATAGTAGGACAGGGACAGCCGTGGTTTTGCAAATACATCTGCCCTTCGGGGACCCTTTTCGGGGGAATTCCGCTGATTTCGGCTAATCCAGCCTTGCAGTCGGCCCTTTCCTGGCTGTTTACGTGGAAATTCGCTTTGCTGGTGGTGCTGCTGTTGCTGTCCATCGTGGTATATCGTCCGTTTTGCCGCTATCTTTGTCCGCTGGGGGCTGTCTACAGTGTGTTTAATCCGGTGGCCCTGTATCGTTATTCTGTCAATGAGCAGACCTGTACCCAGTGCAAAGCCTGTCAAAAGGCCTGTCCCATGGACATCCCCGTGTACAAAAAGCCGAATAGCCTCGAATGTATCCGCTGTGGAAAATGTAAGGCAGCCTGTCCCCATCAGTCCATCTGCTCCACGTTCTCATCGAAAAAGAAAAAGCCGTGAGCGTCTATCCCCACAGTTTCGTGTATCAAATATTTGAAAAACAGAGGCCAGCCCCTTTTGGGAGCCGGCCTCTTCTCTTTTATCATAAATTTTCCTGGACAAACATAAAAACCATCCCGAAAACGTTTATCATAATCCCCACTGCCCACAAAAAGCGCTCCCAGTGCCGGGGGGAACGTTTAGACAACAGGCAGATTCCCAACAGGGCCGCCGGAAGCATGTCCACCGTATACCGGGCGCCAAATTGCCAGCCACCCATGGTTTTGTGGGCGCATAAAGACAGCAGTACCAGAACCAGGGGAAGCAGGGAAAAACACAGTACCTCCCGGATTTGAGAAAGCTTGCGCTCCCGGAAAAGATGGATGCCGTAAACCAGAAAAATAGGGTTCACCAGGAAAAACAGGAACCCGTTAAACAGGGGGAAATGGAAAGACAAGCTGCTATCTATGGTGGGAAGCCGGAAAAGCTGGAAAAAATTGGGAAGAATATAAGAATAGTGGAACTGGCCATACTGGCTTTCGGTAAATTCCGGCAGATAGTTGTGGCCAAATTCCAGCGGGTTTCCAAATCGGGCTGCATTGTAGGCCATCATGGTGCCTGCAATCACCAAAACCCCGGCAATTCCCGGAAGCAGTGTGTAAAGAGTCCGTCCCAGCGCGCGCTTTCCTCTCCATAAAAACCAGCAGCCCGCCGCCAGAAGATAAATGGCCGAAAACGGACGGCATCCCACGGCCAGCGCCAAAAGAATCAGGCACAGGTTTCTTTTTTGGGACAGCAGCGCCCACATCCCCCAAAAACAAAAGGCAAGATTTAACACCTGAGCCTGGTTCCAAACCCCGCCGGTGCGGGAAAGCTCTGTCAGATTGGTGGCATAGGTGAAAAAGATGCCCCAGAATACGCACAGTGCCGGACGGTATCCCACAGTCCGGAAGCAGCCATATGCCCCCAGAAAAGCGGCAATGCCATAGAGAGCAATCAGCAAATTGGCTGGGGACATTCCCAGAATCGCCACAAAAGGCAGGCTGAACAGGCTGGGGAGAGGGGGGAAGGATACGTAATATTTCCCCTGAAAAATGGCCAGCTCCAGCCAGGTGTAAGAAGCGCCGCCCTCCACGTCCAAGTGGCCGTTGAGCCAGTTTTGCGCCTGTAGGGCATAGCTGTCATAAACATTGGGGCTGAGAAGGGTACCGCCGGCAATGGTGTGATACAAAAGGTATCCAAACACAAGAAGGACCACGGCGGCAGCCGGCGCCTGCAATCGGTATCGTATGCGGGAAAGAGAAGCCAAATCGTTCCGCCTCCTGTCAAATGAAATGGGAATTTTCCGTACTTTTTATTGTACGGGAGAACAGGCGGCAATGCAAGGCTATAGGCGGAAGGGGCGAAAAAATTCCTTCGGGAAGGCATGGTATGGCAGCCTTGCACTTTTTGGGACAATCTACTATACTATGGAGGAAACAGGAAACCGGACAAAAGGAGTGAAATCTATGGAAAGAATCATCCAGTCCCCGTCCCGGTATGTGCAGGGAGAAAATCTGCTTTCCCGGCTGGCCGTGTATATGAAGCAGCTGGGATGTACATCGGGATATTTGCTGGCAGACGCCTTTTCGGTAAAAAGCTATGGAAAACAACTGCCCCGCAGCTTTTTGGAAGAAGGCGTGCGGTACCGGCTGGAAGAATTGCAGGGGGAATGCTGCCTGCCCGAAATTGACCGTCATTGCGCCCTGATACGGGAAAGCGGATGTGATTGTGTCATGGGAATCGGCGGCGGAAAAGCGCTGGATACTGCCAAAGCGGTGGCGTATTATGCCCGGGTTCCGGTAATCGCAGTGCCTACGGCGGCCTCTATGGATGGCCCATGCAGCGGGCTTTCGGTTTTGTATACGCCGGAGGGAGTTTTTGAGCGCTATCTGCATTTGCGGGTGAACCCGGCTGTGGTGGTGGCTGACCTTTCTGTCATTGCCAAGGCGCCGGCCCGGCTGCTTTCCGCCGGAATGGGCGACGCCCTTTCCACCTGCTATGAAGCGGAGGCCTGCCATCATTCCCATGCTGTCACGGATACGGGCGCACGCAGCACCAACGGCGCCCTGGCCATGGCAAGGCTGTGCCGGGAGATTCTTTTTCGGGACGGCGTACAGGCCCGGCTGGCAGTGGAAGAAGGAATCGTCACGCCGGCTTTGGAAAATGTGGTGGAAGCCAACCTCTATCTGAGCTGTGTGGGCTTTGAAAGCGGCGGCCTTGCAGCGGCCCACGCTCTGGCAAACGGCCTGACCCATGTGCCGGCACTGCGCAGGGCCATGCACGGGGAATCGGTGGCTTTTTGCACCGTGGCCCAAATGGTTCTGGAAAACCGTCCCGTAAGCGAGCTGCGGCAAGTGCTCGATTTCTGCCGGAGCATCCGCCTGCCGGTTACACTGGAACAGCTGGGCGGCGGGGAAACCTGTACCGATGAAGAGCTTCGCCTGGCAGCCAAAGCCAGTCTGGACGGAAATAGTTATATGGAGCATATGCCCTTCCCGGTCACGGAGGAAAGCGCTTTTGCAGCTCTGAAAATGGCCGACCGTTTGGGACGGAGAATCACAGAATGAAAAATATAAAACAGGTCTATATCATTGGCGGTCCCATGGGTGTGGGCAAAACAACCGTATGCCGTATGATGAAAAACCGTTTGAACCGCTGTGTTTTTCTGGATGGGGACTGGTGTTGGGATATGCACCCTTTTCAGGTAACGGAGGATACCAAAAAGATGGTGATGGAAAACATTGCCTTTTTGCTCAATCAGTTTATTCATTGCCCAGCCTTTGAAACTATTGTGTTCTGCTGGGTTTTGCACCAACAGGAGATTCTCTCGGACCTTTTGTCCCGGCTGGACAAAACCCAGTGCCATTTTCATTTGATTTCACTGGTTTGCGAGGAAAAGGAACTGGAAAAACGGGTCATGTCCGATGTCCAGAAAGGGCTACGGGACGAAAATGCTGTAGAAAAAAGCTTGTCCTATCTACCGCTCTATGAAAATTTGATGACAAGCAAGCTGGATGTTACCGGCTTAACTCCAGAACAAACGGCAGAAAGAATTGTGCGGATGGAAGCAGCGGTACCCCTTGACAAATCCCCTTGATTACAGGTACAATAATGTCTGCGAGCAGGCTGGACAGCTGCGGGCGTCAGGCGAAAGCCAGCGCCTGAGGAAAGTCCGAGCTCCACAGGGCAGGAATAACGGCTAACGGCCGCCGGGGGCGACCCCAGGGAAAGTGCAACAGAGATATACCGCATACCGTTTTGGTGTGTAAGGGTGGAAAGGCGAGGTAAGAGCTCACCAGCGTGCGGGGAACTGCACGGCTCTGCAAACCCTATTCGGAGCAACACCGCGGAGGGACATGATGCGTCGGCCCGGCGCGTCCCAGGGAGGTGGCAACGAGCCGCGGCGGCAACGCCCGGCCAAGATAGATGGCTGTTCACGACAGAACTCGGCTTACAGGCCTGGTCGCATTTTTGAATATGGCCGTTTTACGGAAAAATCCGCCGGAGTGGTTTTGCACTCCGGCGGATTTTGTTGTGGAGAAAAGGGAAAATGAAGAGGGATGTTTTGACAAAAAACCGGAGAAAAAGTCAAGAAAACCGGATAATACGCTATTGGTTTTTCAAAAGGGCTGCCGTATCATAGAGACAGGAAAGAAAAGGATTCCGGTACAGCCGGAACGGATGAACGGAGGAGGTTCTGTTTTTATGAAAGCCCGTATTGTAATAGACAAGGAGTTTATTGTTGCCCCCATTGACGAGCGGATTTATGGCTCTTTTATTGAGCATTTGGGAAGAGCGGTCTATGAGGGGATTTATCAGCCGGAAAGCCCCTTTGCCGACGAGCAGGGGATGCGCTGGGACGTACTGAAACTGGTGAAGGAATTGAATGTGCCGGTAGTGCGGTATCCCGGAGGAAACTTTGTGTCCGGCTATCACTGGGAAGACGGCGTTGGCCCCAAGGAACAGCGTCCGGCCAAGGTGGATTTGGCCTGGAGTGTGATTGAAAGCAATCAGTTCGGGCTCAATGAGTTTGTGGACTGGTGCAAAAAGGCCGGCTCGGAAGTGATGATGGCTGTAAACCTGGGAACCCGCGGCCCGGAGGATGCCAAAAACCTGCTGGAATACTGCAACTTTAAGAAGGGAAGCTATTACAGCGACTTGCGCCGCAGCCATGGCTATGAAGCCCCCCACAACATCAAGCTGTGGTGCTTGGGCAACGAAATGGACGGCCCCTGGCAGATGGGCCACAAAACAGCCCGGGAGTATGGACGGGTAGCGGCAGAAACGGGAAGAATTATGCGGATGATGGATCCCTCCATTGAGCTGGTCGCCTGCGGAAGCTCCACCATGATGAACCCCACCTTTGTCCAGTGGGAAGCGGACGTTTTGGATGAATGTTATGACCAGGTGGACTATCTTTCCCTGCACCAGTATTATGACAACAAGCAGAACAATACCCCGGACTTTCTGGCTTGCAGCGTGAGAATGGATTCGTTTATTTCGTCTGTGGTGGCAATCTGCGATTATATGCAGGCCAAAAAGCGCAGCTCGAAAAAAATCAACCTGTCCTTTGACGAGTGGAATGTATGGTATCATTCCGCCGAAGCGGACGAAAAGCTGGAAAAATGGGGACATGCCCCTCATCAGCTGGAGGATGTTTACAACTTTGAGGACGCGCTGCTGGTGGGCAGTATGCTGATTACCCTGCTGCGCCACGCAGACCGGGTGAAGATTGCCTGTCTGGCCCAGCTGGTCAATGTGATTGCGCCCATTATGACCTCGGACACCGGCGCATGGCGGCAGACGATTTTTTATCCCTTCTTCCATGCCAGCAATTATGCCCGGGGAACGGTGCTGCATACGCTGGTGAAATCGCCGGTTTATGAAAGCTCCTATGGCGATGCGCCCTATCTGGATTCGGTATTGGTCATGAACGAAGAGGGAGAAGAGCTGACGATGCTGGCTGTAAACAAGTCTCTGGACGAGGATATAGAGGTTACCTGTGATTTGCGGCAATTTGCCGGATACGAGGTGGCCGAGCATATTGTCATGAGCCATGAGGATATGAAGGCAGTCAACACGGAAAGCGACCCTCATCAGGTAGAGCCTGTAAACGGCGGAGTTTCCAAGGTGGAAGACGGCGTGCTGTCGGCGGTTTTGGGCAAGCACAGCTGGAATGTGATTCGTCTGAAAAAGATGGCGTAACAAGAAAAAGAAAGAGGCATCCCTGTCTACTGTCAGGGGTGCCTCTTGTTTTTTGTGATTGGTATTTTACAGTTTCAAAACTGTCCCGGTAGCCACAAAATCTGCGCCGGTACCCAGAATGTCCTCGAGTACCACATCCCCAATGTGTACCGGAGCCGTCAGGCATACAGCATCCAGCAAGGCCACTGCTTCCAGCATTTTCCCTTTGGGAATGTCCCGGTTGGTCTTGACCGAAACCCGCCGCTTTTCTCCGCCATCCACCCGCACAGTGGAGGTTACCACCCGGGTCGGGTTTGTCAGCTCCTTTTTGCCATAGGCCGCGCCCTTTTCACAGGAATTGCCCGTTACCGCATAGCCGTTTTCCTCGTCCACTTTCAAATGGCACCCCTTGGGGCACACAATACAAATCAGCTCCGTCACTGTAACCCCTCCTTCTCCGCAATCTGCACCGTCAGGGTATCGCCGCAGGCTTTTTCTGCCAGCACCTTCGGCAGCACCACTTTTTCCATCTCACCGGGGGCCATATGCTCCCGGGCAAAATGAGCCAGCACAGTCTGCCCGTCGGTAATCTGAATTTCCACGTTCCGGTAAATGTTCCGCACCCGGAAGAAAATCTCCGCAGTTTTGGCCATATGCTCCACCCGGATGCGCTGGGGGACCGTATAGCTGACGCCGTCTCCGTTTGTAAGTTTCAAAACGCGTCCGGTAGGAGTTTCCCCGTTTTTCACATAGCCGGCGGCGGCTTTTCCCGCCCGCTGGCTCTCCATGGTCACATAGTCCACCAAATCATGGACGTGTACCACGTTGCCGCAGGCGAACACCCCAGGCAGGGAAGTTTCCATATTCTCGAACACCACGGCCCCATTGGTGCGGGGGTCCATCTGGATGCCCGCTTCTTTTGTCAGCTCGTTTTCGGGAATCAGCCCCACGGAAAGCAACAGGGTGTCGCAGTCGAACACCATTTCGGTGCCGGGAATGGGACGGCGGTTTTCGTCCACTTTGGCAACGGTGACCTGTTCCAGACGCTCTTTGCCCTTGATGTCCGTGACCGTATGGGACAGATATAGGGGGATGTTAAAATCGTGGAGGCACTGGACGATGTTCCGGTTCAGGCCGCCGGAGTAGGGCATCAGCTCCACACAGGCCAGCACTTTTGCGCCTTCCAGTGTCATACGCCTTGCCATAATCAGGCCGATGTCACCGGAGCCTAAAATTACCACCCGTTTGCCCACCATATAGCCCTCGATATTCACATACCGCTGAGCGGCTCCGGCGGTAAAAATGCCGCTGGGACGGTCGCCGGGAATGGCAATGGCTCCCCGGGTGCGCTCCCGACAGCCCATGGCCAGCACAATAGAACCGGCTTCCAGCACCATATAGCCGTCGGTGGGGTTTACCGCATGGACGGTACGGTCGTTTGCAATGTGAAGCACCATGGTATCCAGCTTGACCTCGATGCCCGTGCCCTGTAGCATATCGATAAACCTTCCGGCATATTCGGGACCGGTGAGCTCTTCTTTAAAATAGTGGAGGCCAAAGCCGTTGTGGATGCACTGGTTGAGGATACCTCCCAGCACCTTGTCCCGCTCCAAAATCAGCACATGTTCCGCGCCGTTTTTCCGGGCTTTTTCTGCCGCAGCCAGTCCGGCAGGGCCGCCGCCGATGACGATGACGTCGTATTTCATGGGTTTTCTCCCCTTCCTGTTTTGGTCTCGCCGGTAACAATCACCATTCCGGCCCGGTCCTGCATCACGTCTTCCATGGACATTCCTATCTCCCGAGCGATAATCTCATGGACACGGGGGCCGCAGAAGCCACCCTGGCACCGGCCCATGCCTGCGCCGCACCGGCGCTTGATGCCGTCGATGGACACCGGCGGGATGGGGGAGTGAAGGGCGTCCACCATTTCCCCTTCGGTCACCGTCTCGCACCGGCAAATAATGCGGCCATAAAGGGGATTCTTTCGGACTGCCTGGGCTTTTTCCTCTGGGGAAAGTTCCTTGAAATGAATGGCCTTTGGCAGTTCTTCCTGAAAATCATGCTTGCAAAGAAGCTTTACGCCGTCCTGCATGAGCAAATCCGCCACATATTCCCCAATAGCCGGGGCGCTGGAAAGGCCGGGGGACTTGATGCCCGCCACATCCAGAAAACCGGGCTCCAGCCAGCGAATCTGAAAATCGTCTATATTGGTATTGGCCCGCACGCCTGCAAAATTGCGGATGGAATCCCGGAAAGAAAGTCCCGGTACCGACAGCAGCGCCATTTTTTTCACATAAGCCAATCCTTCTGCGGTGGTGCCCGTATCGAGAGACCCTTCCACCGGTTCAGCATTGGGGCCGACAATCAGGTTTCCGTCCACGGTGGGGCTTACCAGAACCCCTTTGCCCACCTCTGTGGGGCACTGGAAAATCACATGATGCACGGTCTCCCCGGCACACTTATCGAAGAGGTAGTATTCGCCCCGGCTGGGCTTCATTTCATAGGGGGGGCGTTTTAAAAGGGAAGCCACTCTAAAAGCGTCCACACCGGTGGCGTTGATAACATACCGGGCGCTGATTTCGCCGGAAGGGGTGGTAAGTTTATAGCCTTTCGTTGTTTTAGAAATCCCCGTCACCGGGCAATTCCGGTACAGCGCCGCGCCGTTTCGCACCGCAGACTCGGCAAAGGCCAGCGCCATGCGCCAGGGGGAAACGATTCCGGCGCTGGGGGCATACAGGGCGCCTTTTACCTCCGGGCTGATGTTGGGCTCCATCTCCCGCACTTCTTCACCGGAGAGGATTTTTAGCCCTGGCACACCGTTGTGATACCCCCGCTGGTACAGCACCTCCACGGTTTTCAGGTTTTCTTCTGTAAAGGCCAGCAGCAGCGAGCCGATGGGATGATAGGGGAAATGCAGCTTCGGGGCCAGCTCTTTCACCAGCTCCACGCCCCGGACATTGAGCTTTGCCATCAATGAGCCGGGCTTGGGGTCATACCCTGCATGAATAATGGCGGAGTTTGCTTTGGTGGTACCCACCGCCACATCGTTTTCCTTTTCCAATATGCACACCGACAGCCGGTATTTTGAAAGCTGCCGGGCGACTGCCGCGCCCACAACGCCGCAGCCAATGACAGCAACCTCATATTGATGGTTTTCCAAAAAAATCCCTCCTGTTTCCCGTAATAAAAAGAAAAGGGCAACAAAAAAGCCTGCATAAATACACAGACTTTTCTGCCGCCGCTCTAAAAAACTCCACGGGCAATATTTCGATTTCCACCTATAGTATATCCTCTTCTTTTAGAAAATACAAGTCCTATTATTATAAAAAAGTACTTTTTTTTTGAAAAATGACCCTTTATAATAAAATTATCTCTACACAAGCCGTTTTCTCGACCCTCGGCTGTGAGAAAAACGGTTCGGGGAAAAAATAGCCCGAAAAAACCGGCTGTGTCAATCTCATTGTTTTTTAAGGAGTTGTATCAAATGGCAAGACAATTTCTGTGCACGCAAACGGAGCCTGTTGTCCAGACAAAAGCGGGAAAGCTCCGGGGATTTCTGCTGGACGGCGTATACACATTCCATGGGATTCGCTACGCACAGGCAGGAAGGTTCGAAATGCCCCGGGAGGTGGAGCCTTGGGAGGGAATCAAAGACGCCCTTTCTTATGGGTATGTATGCCCTCTTATCAACCAACCTGAGCCAAGCGGCGAAGTGATGGTTCCACACCGGTACTGGCCCCAGCGGGAGGACTGCCTGTTTTTGAATGTATGGAGCACATCACTAAATCCTGACGCCAAAAGGCCCGTTATGGTCTGGCTGCACGGCGGCGGTTTTTCCGATGGCTCTTCGATTGAGCACGTTGCCTATGACGGGGAAAACCTGAGCCGGTTCGGGGATGTAGTGGTGGTGTCCCTGAATCACCGGCTGAATGTGCTGGGGTATCTGGATGTTTCTTTTCTGGGAGAAAAATACCGGAACTCCGCCAACGCCGGTACGGAGGATATTGTGGCCGCCCTGCGCTGGGTCCGGGATAATATTGCCGCATTTGGCGGGGACCCGGAGAATGTGACCCTGTTCGGCCAGTCCGGCGGCGGAGCCAAGGTTTGGACGCTTTTGCAGACGCCTTCGGCCTTTGGGCTTTTCCACAAGGGGATTATCCAGAGCGGTGTATATGACCTGCATCCCATCCGCAACCACGGCGGCAACGAGCTGTGCCTGGCTTTGCTGGAAAAACTGGGGATTCCCAAAGAAGAAAAACTGAAGCTGCTGGATATTCCCTATGAAAAATTGGCAAAGGCCTATTGGGAAATCTTCCCCGAGTTTGAAAAGAGCGGGAAATACCGCGGCCTTGCCCCCATGGAAAACAGCTGGATGCTGGGAGACCCCAGAGTAAACGGATTTTCTTCCTTTGCCAAACAGGTTCCCCTGCTGATTGGAACGGTACTGGGTGAGTTCTCTTTTGGGCCGGCTGTACCGGGCGTTGAAAGTATGACGGAAGAAGAAAAAGAAGCGCTCATCAGCCGGAAGTATGGGGCGCAGTATGCCCCGGCGCTGCTGGACGCTTTCCGGGAAGCGTATCCGGGGAAGGAAATTACCGACCTGCTGTTTGTGGATTTGCTCTTCCGGCTTCCCACGCGGGACTTTATTATGAAGCGGGTGGATTCCTCTCCGGTGCCGGTATATTCCTATCAGTTTACCTATGACTTCCCCTATGACGGGATTCATGCCCCCTGGCATTGCTGCGAGATTCCCTTTGTGTTCCACAATTCGGACAAAATCCCCTATTGCAACATTCCCGGCGTTTCCGATAGGTTAGAAGAGCAGATGAGCGGTGCATGGGTACAGTTTGCCCGTACCGGGAACCCTAACGTTCCCTCGCTGCCGTTCTGGCCGGCCTGTGGGGAAGGGGAAGAAAATGTGATGCTGTTTGACGAGAACTGCTGCGTGAAAAAGAATGTGGACGCGAAGCTGTTGTCGCTGCTGCAGCAGGTTCCGGAAGTTTTCCCCATCGACGGGGATGGCGCCCCTGTCCAGCACTAAACCAAAATTTGATCTCCCAGAAAACTCTCTTTGAGAAAAAACGATTACCGTTATCAGAAGTCCTCTTTTTATTCGAGAAAAGAGGGCTTCTTTTTTGTTTTATATTGACATTATTTATAAAAATTGTATAATAAAAATAGATATATAATGAATATTTGTGAGACCGTGACCTATGCGCAAGCTTTTTATGATAACAAAATACGCATAATTGGGAAAAAGAAAGTATTGAAAATCTTATTTGCTGATTGTGCCAATATTTATCGCTGAACCTAATCGCTTCAAATCGATTGTATATCGATAATGATAACTGAAAAGGAGAAGTTGAATTATGAAAAAAATTTTGATTTTCTTACTGTCTCTAACGGTACTCATAGGTTCGTTGTCCGGATGCCAACAGCAAACAACTGTAAAAGATGATGATTTGGTTACAGAGAATAATTATCTTTCCGCAGAGTTTTCTGAAATTCAGATGACAAGTGATGGAACTGGCATTTATTTTTGTTATAGCCCTTATGCTCTGCATTATGTCGATACAGATACGAATCAAGCCTCTATTCTTTGTTCAAAACCAGATTGTCCCCATTATGTAGAAAATCCGGCCATAGAGTCCCTGGACTGCTTTGCGCAGATGATTTATGATGGACATGGTTCTCTCTATTATTATCAGCAAAAATTGTATTATACGCTCTCCGGTCAAGAAGAAACTTCGTCTGTGTTTTGTGAAGCGACTCCCACAGGGACGGAGACCAAAACCCTTACCAATATTCAGGATTTTTTATCCGATGACATTGATTCCTACCTGTCTAATAATTCCGGATCTTCTGTAGTGGATATTTATCCACAGATTCTCGGAGCACGTTCCGGAAAATTGTATATCAATACTGTAATTACTTATACTTCCACTCAAAATATAGACACTGAAAATAAAAAGCAATATATTTTACTATATTATGACATTTCAAAAAATAATATGGAAAAAATTAAAAATGATGAAATTGTAAGCCAACTGGACGCTTGTGTTTCTATGCGTGCGGTTTTGTGCGGGAAGCGCATGATCTGCCTGGTTACCCTTATTGATAAGACCTCTACAAGTGCGACAGAATCTCCCCAAAATACTTATCAGCTGATTTCTTTGGATTTAGATTCAGGAAAAACAGATAAGACTTTGCATTTTGAGGATGTCGGAATTTTAACCCCACACATTACACAGAATGGGGATTTCTACATCACAGAATCTCTTTGGGATAGTGAAAGCCAAACACAGATTTATCATGAATATGATGAAAGTTTAGAAGAAGATCATAAATATCCCCTGGATATGAGAAATGTCAGCGGTATTTGTCGTATGGAAGACCAGTTGTTTTGTGTGAAACCAATCACTTCTGAAAAAAGTGATATTCTGGCAATTGATTTGAATACCGAGGAAAGTAATACTTATACGGTTCCCTATTCTTTGGCATTTCTGGGGGATGCAAACGGGAAACTCCTTGCATTCCGGGATATGACAAAATACTTTTTGATAGATGTGGATACCTTTACCAAAACTCCTGAAACTGCAGCTCCATCTCCTATAGAAGGAATGATTGCCGACCCATATATTTTGTAGAGTAAAGCGAAATAGAGCTTGTGGCAGTTTAAAAGGAGGGATTCCTGTATGGAACTTTATCTGGATAATTTATGCAAAACCTATCAAAAAGGGCGGCCTCCCGCTTTGGACCATTTCAGCGCAAAAATGACGCCAGGTGTATATGCTCTTCTCGGACCTAACGGTGCTGGAAAATCTACACTCATGAACATTATTGCTGACAATATTCGACCGGATCGGGGGAAAGTACTTTTTAATGGCGAGGATACTCTGAAAATGGGGAAGAGTTTTCGCAGACAGCTGGGATATATGCCACAACAGCAGGGGACTTACAACGACTTTACGGCCAGACGATTTTTGTGGTATATGGCTTCCCTATGTGGGCTTAACCATCGACAGGCCAAAGAAAGAATTACGGATTTATTGGAGCTGGTGGGACTAACGGATGTACAAAACCAATCGGTCGGCAGCTTCTCCGGCGGAATGAGACAAAGAGTCTTTATCGCACAAGCCCTGCTGAATGATCCCAACGTATTGATTTTGGATGAACCAACAGCAGGGCTTGATCCGAAAGAGCGAATTCGTATTCGAAATTTTATCAGCGAAATTTCTATGAATAAGATAGTTATTTTTGCTACCCATGTGGTCTCTGATATTGAATTTATTGCAAAGGAAATTGTATTGATTCGTAGTGGAAAGCTTTTGCTGAAAGAACCGCCCGCTCAGGTTTTGAAAAAAATGGAGCATAAGGTTTTTGCGGTTTCAATCCTGCCGGAACAATTGAAACCCTTGCAGGCACAGTATCGAATCAGCAATATCGTTTCTCAGGAGGATAAAATTCAGGTAAGAATCGTATCGGATATTCCTCCCACTATGGAAGATGTCTATGAAGTTCCTCCTGCTTTGGAAGATTTATACCTCTATTATTTTTCCGGCGAGGTGTAAGGTATGAAAATTGCAATCAATGAACTCATCCGAATTTTTAACCGGCGTATTTTTTGGGGATTGTTAGCGGCGTTTTTCATCATAAATGGGGTTTTCCTTTTTTCTGAACAAAGTGTATATGAAAAATCAGGAGGAGATCTTGCCGCTTATCGACAGGCGTTTTACGATTATCGAGGAGCTAATTCGGAAGAGAAAAGCCGGGAAATTCAGGAACGTCTGGCAGAGCTGGAAACCTTTCGTCAAATTGATTTTTATTATCAAACCTTACAAACCGGTGAATCAAGCGCTCTTCCTGAAGACTTCAATCAATCTATTTTGAAGCAATATGAAAGCAGGGAGTACCTTCAGTATTCGGATAATGTCCACACGGAATATGCAATCTTTAAAGCTTTGGAAAAATCCAGTTTCCGTGAAGAAGAACATCAGGAATATATTCGTTCCATGGAAGAACGGGCAGAATCTATGCTGTCTGTTTCGTTGTTTGCGAAGGAGCTTAGTGGATTTGAACAGGAAAACATTCGGAAAACTCCCCTTGATTTTGCGGTTGTAGCGGATGTTCATACAACTATCGATATTTCGGAAGGTGTGGTTGGGTTTGTCAAAACACCCGTCACAGATTTGCTGTTAACAGTCTTCCTGTTTGCTGTATGTGCGTTTTTGTTTTTGAGCGAAGAAAATCGTTCTCTTTCCCTAATAACGCGTCCAACGGTGAATGGGAGACTTCCATATGCAGGAGCAAAATTGACGGTTGCCAGTGTGCTGAGCGTTTTCCTTACCCTTTGTTTTCAATTCGCTAATCTCATCATCATGGAATGGAAATATGGCCTTGGAGATTTGTCTCGTCCTATCCAATCGGTAGAAGGGTTTATGCGGTGTAATTTACCGATAAGTGTTGGAAATACTATTTTGCTGTACATTGGGATAAAACTGCTGATGATGCTGTTCCTGACTGCTTTTTTGTCTTTTCTCTGTGTGGTTTTTAAAAATGGTGTTTTGACTTGCGCTGTTACGGCTGGAATTGCTGGACTCTCTTTTGTCTGCCAGATATCCATCAGCAGTCTTTCCTATTTGAATTTTTTGCGATATCTGAATCCTGTAAATGCTATTTCTGTCAGAAACTATTTAACGGAATATGCAAATTTAAATTTCTTTTCCATCCCGGTTTCGGTGTTGTATTCGGTTGTTATTTTGTATAGCATTTTATGGATAACAGTTTCTGTCCTGACTCTGTGGGGCTACTGTTATTCCAGAAAACATCGCAGCATAACAGGGGTTTTCAAACTTTTGCGCTTTTGTAAGGCGCCTGCCTTTTTAAAAGGCAGTTATACCAATCTGATATTTCACGAAGCATATAAAATTTTAATATCGCAAAAAGGATTCCTGATATTGTTAGCTTTTGTCTTTTTGCAAATCAATTTTTGGCAGCAAAACAATCAGCCCGCTATTATCTCCGCTGAAGATGCTGTTTTTCAGTCCTTGTGTACAAACCTATCTGGCGGAGATTCCACAGAAAATGACCGCTATATTGCCTCCCTTTTCGAGCAAAATCAGGAAATTGATGAAAAAATAGAAGAGGTTTATGCTTCTACTCTTACGGAAACCGTAAAAGAAGAAAAAGTAAAAACCTTGAATATGAAAAAAATTCCGCAGAATGTATTGATGCGTTTGGAAGCCATGCAGGAAAACGTAAAAAACAATCATGCTGAATACATATACGATGGCGCTTATACCACATTTTTACAGTATACCAATCATGATTTTGAACTCAATTTAACAGCCAGCTTACTTATACTTATACTTTTTTCGGCTGCATACAACTGTGAGTATTCTACTGGTATGTCAAAATTACTGGCAGCTTCCTTTAAGGGGAGACAGGAGGTTTTTTGGACTAAAACTGGTATTTGTTTTTTCCTGACAATCATGGTATACGTATTGTCGTATATCCCCCAAATGCTCCTGTATGTCAAAAGGTATGGTTCGCCATGGAGCCAAGCGCCTTTGTACAGTATTATGGTGTTAAAAAATGTCTCATTAGAGATTTCTGTCACCGGCGCTATTTTATTAAATTATATTTTAAAATTGATGGGACTTGTGATGGTCAGTGTAATCACTCTATGGCTGTCTTCCCACAAATTTTCCGTGTTGTATGTGCTGTTAATTGGGGGAGCTATTACAATTCTGCCCCAGCTTCTTTCAGCTATAGGATTATGGCCTATCAATTGGATTAGCTTGAATTTTCTGTTCTATCAGCCTGCCGTTTTGTCTCAAATTGCAATCCTGCCAGGAGTCGTGCAGAATATCTACTATTGTGTTTATTTAATAGTTGCTGTATTTTGGATGATATGGTTTGTTTTGCGTACAAAAAAGCGGGCGTACGGTTACAGCTGACTTCTTATATCAAAACTTCACGAGCGTCAAGGAAACTTGGACAGTTTCTTTGGCGCTTTTTACGTCTTTAAGCAGAAATCACTGCCATTTGCGGCAAAAGAAAATTTGGAAAAGTTTTTGAAAAACCGATTGATTTTTGTATCTCATCCTGCTACAATGTCCCTGATTTCCCAAAGATACAAGGAGGAGGTATCTTGTTATGACTCGATATGACAAAATCGCCCGGATGAAACCCGAGCAGAAAAACCACTGGATTGATATACCGGAGCTTTCCTATTGGGGAGAGCGGGTATTCGCCGAAATCGCCGTGGCGGAGGAAATCAATACCCACGAAAATGGCTGCTTCGACGGTCTGCTTAACAGCGCTGTTGACTGCCTGTATACCGTATGGGAGCAGGAGCACGCACTGCCCGACTCCGTGTGCCAGAAGGCAGAAGAAATTTTACTGCCCCTGTCGGAAACAGCCAAGTCCATGACCATGCACTGTGTATCCCATGCCCATATTGATATGGACTGGATGTGGGGCTTTCACGAGACGGTGGATGTGGCGCTGAACACCTTTCGCACCATGCTGGATATGATGGACGAATACCCGGACTTTACCTTTTCTCAGTCTCAGGCCGCCGTGTATCGGATTGCCCAGTACTATGACCCCCAGCTCTTCGAGCGGATTCGGCAGCGGGTGAAGGAAGGCCGGTGGGAATTTGCCGGTTCTGCCTTTGTGGAGCTGGACAAAAACATGCCTTCTCTCGAAAGCATGGCCCGGCACATCCTGTATACCAAGCGGTATTTGCGGGACGAGTTCGGGATTCCCATGGAAAAGGTGAATCTGGATTTCCACCCCGATTCCTTTGGCCATTCCCCCTCGGTGCCCGACGTGTTAGCTGCCGGCGGCATCAAATATTTTTATCACTGCCGCGGGCTGGACGGGGTACAGCTGTACCGCTGGCAGGGGGCAAACGGCGAACTGCTGGCCCTCAACGAACCTTTGTGGTATAACGACGCCATCCGGCCCATGTATCTGCATATTGTGCCCCAGTTCTGCTATCACAATGGGGTGCGGGATATGATGAAGGTATACGGTGTGGGCGACCACGGCGGCGGACCTACTCGCAGAGATATTGAATTGATTTTGGATATGCAGAAGTGGCCGGTGGCTCCTACGGTGCGTTTCTCCACTTATGAAGCCTTTTTTGCCGCAGTAGAGCCCTTCCGCAGCAGTCTGCCCGTTATCAAAGGACAGCTTGGCCCCACCTTTACCGGCTGCTATACGTCCCAGTCCCGGATGAAGTCCATTAACCGTATGGGAGAGGACCGGCTGTATGAAGGGGAAATGATCTCGGCGTTTGCTCAGAAGGCGGCTTCCGGCAGCAGCTTTACCCGCCAGTATCGGGACGCTTGGGAAAAGGTGCTGTTTAACCAGTTCCACGACATTCTCCCCGGCTCCAATACCCCCGAGTCTGCCACCCATGCCCTGGGCGCTTTTGAAGAAGCGATGGGCGTTGTGATGGCCGGTTCGGCTTCGTCTCTGCGCTCCTTTGCCAAAGAAATTGATACATCCATGTTCTCTACTCCCGACGAGCCCCTCACTTCCCGCTCGGAAGGCGGCGGCGTGGGGCTGAATACCGACGAAAAATATCGGTTCCGCATTTCGGGCACCGAGCGCGGCCGGGGCAAAACTCGCCTGGTACACCTGTTTAACCCCACTCGTTACCCCCGCAAGGATGTAGCCGAAGTGACCCTTTGGGACTGGAGCGGAAACCCGGAACAGATGCGGGCTTTTGATACAGACGGAAACCCCCTTGCCTGCCGGGTGGCACGCCAGATGACCGACTGGAACCATCTGCGCACCGACGTGCTGGTGGAAGCGGAAATCCCCGCTTTCGGCTATACCACCGTAAAAATCGAGGAAGGGGAAAAGGGAAGTTTCTGCTTTTCCGCCATGCCCCCCGATCCCCGGGTCACCTGCTATCGCAGCAATGTGATGGAAAACGACCTGGTAAAGGTGACTTTTGACGACGGGAATTTTGCCATTACTTCCTGTGTGGACAAGGTGACCGGGAAGGAGCTGCTGGCTTCCCCGGCACAGTTTGTACTGTATCGGGAACAGCACGCGCAGGAGGGAGTCGGCATCCTGTCCGGCGGAAACGCCTGGGTCGAAGGCGTGTGTACCCAGCCGGTGAATTTGCATCAGGTGGGAACCCCGGCGCTGCTTTGCCAGGAGCTGGACACCCCTCTGTGTAAAAAACTCGTCTACAGCCTCAAGTGGGAGGGCTTCACGATTCGGGTTACGGCCCGGCTGTTTGACGGCAGTCCTATTTTGGAGCTTTCGGTAGAAATGGAGCAGTTCCCCACTGGGGACGAAACCGGTGTACCGCATCTTTCCTTTACGGCGCCTCTTCAGTATCATGCTTCCGCGCTGCGGTGCGACATGCAGACCGGGATTCTGGACAGAGCGCCGGAAGGGATGCACGACGGCTTTACCCGCAACTTCCTGTTCGGCCTGCCCGAGACCGGGGACAGAGGCCTTTCCCTGCTCAGCGACTGCCGCTATGGCTGCCGGCTGTGGGATAACACGCTGCATCTTTCTTTGCTGCGGGCTTCCAACGGCCCCGACCGGTATCCCGAAATCGGGGAGCGGTTCTGCCGCATTGGCTTGGCGCCTACTGACGGCTCGGTGTTTGCCCTGAAAGAGCTGGGTGAACGGTTTGCTCACTGGAGCTTCCCCTATACCACCAACACGGCCCATCCCGGAAGCCTGCCGCTGACGGGCCAGCTGGTTTCGGTGGAAGGCGGCGTTTCGGTGTCCGGCGTGAAAATGAGCGAAGAAGGAAACGCCTTGATTCTCCGTCTGGCCAATCTTTCGACCAGCGAGCCTGCCAAAGCGGTTTTGCGCTTCGGGATTCCCGTGTCCCGGGCAGCGGAAACCGATTTGGCCGAAATCGAAAAGAAGCCTTTGCCTTTGGAGGAAAACTGCCTGTCCCTTACCTTCGCTCCCGGACAGGTGATGACGGTAAAAATAGAATAAATATAAATGCCCCCGGGCCGGCTGCTGCAAATGCACCGGCCCCCGGCTTTTTTGGCGGTTTTTTTTGAAAATTTCCGGTTATATGCAAAAATCAGATTGGATTTTTCCGTTTTTTGAGAGGCTGCTTTAGAAAAGCGGAAAAAGCCCTGTTATTTTCATGGGTTTTGCGTTATAATAGTGGAAATAAAGCTCTTGCGCATTGTGCGAAACGGAGGTTGTAACCATGAAAAACATTTTGGAAGCTATTGGCGTTTCTCTCTCCCGTGCAGTGGAACATGTGGTAGATAAAAATCGGAAAACCGCTCAAATCAACCGCTTGAAACTGGTTATCCGCAACGAAGAGCGGGTTTCCGAAAAGGCGTATGTGGCTTTGGGAAAATATTACTATCACCACCTTCGGGATGCTTCCGACCCGATTACCGAGCCCCATTGTGCCGCCATTGACCAGGCGTCCAGAAGAATGGACAGGGCTATCACCCGTCTGGAAGAGCTGTGCGCCCAGCCTGAGTGCAATGAAGAGGACTGCGCTTCCTGCAGCTACCGCTGCGCTGACTGTGGAGAAGATGCTTTTGAGGAGGATGAGGACTTTTCCGATGAAGTGACCGAATCTCCCGAAGAAGCTGCCCCGGCAGAAGAAACTGCGCCTGTCCAAGAGACGCCCGCCCCGGCTGAGGAAGAAGCCGTTCCCAGTGAAGAGGCTGCCCCCAGTGAGAAAGCGGTTTTCGACGAAGAGGAAGATGTGGTATATGAGGAAGCAGAGCCGGAGTTGCCGGTTCAGCCCCCTGTGGACTGCGCTTCCCGGGAAGTGGCGGATAGCCGGGATAACCGGGATATTCCCTTTATTTAAAAATCATCTGATGAGGAATTAACAAATTTATGAGCAAGCGTGTTCTTGTTGGGATGAGCGGCGGCGTGGACAGTTCTGCGGCGGCGCTTGTCCTTTTGCGTGCCGGGTATGAGGTATCCGGCGTTACCATGCTGCTGCACGGAAACCCCCGGCAGGAGGATTCCGGCTGCGGTTCTTTTCGGGAGGCAGAAGATGCTGCCAGTGTGTGCCGGTGCTTGGGGATTCCCCACGAGGTGAAGGATTTTTCCCCGGTATTTGCACAAAAGGTGCAGGAGAATTTTGTTTCCGAATATCTTTCCGGGCGTACCCCCAACCCCTGTATCCGGTGCAACCGGTATTTAAAATTCGGGGCTATGCTGGACTATGCTTTGGAAAATGGGTTTGATTATGTGGCTACCGGCCACTATGCGCTGGTAGAGCCTACCGGTGAACGCTGGGTCCTTCGGCGCGCCCCCACAGATAAGGACCAGAGCTATGTGCTGTATCAGCTGAGCCAGCACCAGCTTTCCCACGTCCTCACACCCCTTGGCCACATGGAAAAGCCCGAAATCCGCCGTCTGGCAGAAGAGGCCGGGCTTCCGGTTGCCCACAAGGCGGAAAGCCAGGACATCTGCTTTATCCCGGACGGGGATTACAACGGGTTTATTAGCCGCACCGTGGGGAAAGAACCGGAACCCGGCGACTTTGTGGATGCAAAGGGAAATGTGCTGGGCAGGCACCGGGGGATTACCCGGTATACCGTGGGGCAGCGCAAGGGGCTGGGCATCAGCTTTGGACAGCCCATGTATGTGACAAAAATCGATTTTGCTTCCAACCGGGTGGTGTTGGGGCCGGAAGGCAGCCAATACGCCAGCGGCCTTGTGGCCGGGGAAGTAAACTGGGTTGCCCTGGATTCCCCCAAAAGCCCCTTCCGGGCAGACGTAAAGGTGCGCTATAAAGCATCTCCTGCTCCGGCAACCGTGTTCCCACTGGAAGATGGCAGGGTTCGGGTGGAATTTGAGCAGCCCCAACGCTCCGTTACCCCGGGGCAGGCAGCCGTTTTTTATCAGGGGGACGTGGTGGCCGGCGGCGGAACCATTGTTTCTTCCTTGCCGTAACGGCCCTTGCAATCCACCTTGAAGGAGGGTTTTACTTTGTCAACCTGTATCACCAAGGATATCAGCTGCCCCAACTGCGGGGCAGTCCACCGGACCCAGATGTGGCCCGGCATTGACCGGCTGGCGCATCCGGAGCTTCGGGCCCGGATTATGGAGGAGACATTTTTTGACTGGAAATGCCCCCGATGCGGCTATACGGCTCAGATGACCTATCCCTGCCTGTATCACGACAGGGAGCTGGGCGTGATGATTTGTCTGGCGCCGGGACGCACCCGCTTTACGCTGGAAATCCCCAAATATCTGGACAAAGTCGTCAAACGGGCTGTGTCCACCCTGCCTCAGCTGAAGGAAAAAATCCTTCTGTTCGAGTCGGGGATGGACGATACCGCCATGGAGCTGGTGAAAAAAGCCCTCTCCGAGGTGGTGCAGCGAAAGTGGCGGATTCCCGAAGTGACCGCCTATTTTTGCTCCTGCAACAAAAAGCAGATTGAATTTGCCTTTTACTGGCAGGGGCAGCAGACCCCGGTGTATCACAGCACCCGCTTTGATGTGTACAAGCAGGCAAAAGAGGTGCTCCGGGCAGTACAGTATAAGCCTGAAAGCGGGTTTCCGGTAATCGACTCCCTGTTGGCCGATGAAATTATGGAAACATATCAGGAGATGGATGACTGACGGCTTTGATGCCGCTGCTTGCTGAAAAACAGGAAACAGCGGCGGAAAAACGTCTCATTGCGGGGAGGTTTCCCCGCCAGATTCATGCAACAGAAAGGACTTAAAAGCTATGTGCGGAATTTGTGGATTTACCGGTGAAATCGTGGACCGCAGTACGGTTATCACCAAAATGACCGATGTGATTACCCACCGCGGCCCTGACAGCAGCGGCGTTTTTGAGGGCGAAGGCATTACCATGGGCTTTCGCCGGCTGAGTATTATCGACATCAGCTCTACCGGCGACCAGCCTATTTATAATGAGGATGGTAACCTGGTGCTTACTTTTAACGGCGAGATTTATAACTATCAGGATTTGCGGAAAGAGCTTCTCGACAAAGGCCACGTTTTCCGTACCAACACGGATTCTGAGGTGCTGATTCATGGGTTTGAGGAATGGCAGGAAGGCCTTTTGAACCGTCTGCGCGGTATGTTTGGTTTTGCCATTTGGAACAAAAAGGACAAGAGCCTGTTTATGGCCCGCGACTTTTTCGGCATTAAGCCTCTGCATTATACCATGGTCGGAGACCACTTTGTCTATGGCTCCGAAATCAAGAGCATCCTGCAGTTCCCGGGGTTTGAGAAAAAGTTCAATATGGATACCCTGAACAACTACCTGTCCTTCCAGTATGCCGTGCCGCCCCAGACCTTCTTTGAGGGCGTATACTGCCTGATGCCGGCTCACTATCTGTGGTTTAAGGACGGCAAGATTACCACCACCCGCTATTGGGAGCCGAAATTTAATCCCGACGAGAATCTCACCGAGGAAGAGGCTATCGACAAGATTGAAAAGGTGTTCGAAAACTCTGTCAACGCCCACAAAATCAGCGATGTGGAAGTGGGATGCTTCCTTTCCAGCGGCGTGGATTCCAGCTATGTTTCCACCTACTTTGCCGACCAGAAAACCTTTACCGTAGGCTTTGACTTCGGTGAAAAATATAACGAAATCGACTGGGCCAAGGGCCTTTCCGAAAAAATCGGCGTGGACCATCATTACAAGATTATTTCCTCCGAAGAGTTCTGGGGGAATATCAAAAAGGTCCAGTATCACATGGACCAGCCGCTGGCTGACCCTTCCTGTATCGCGCTGTTCTTCGTTTCGAAGCTGGCCAGCGAATATGTAAAGGTGGTACTTTCCGGAGAAGGCGCCGACGAGCTTTTCGGCGGTTATACCATCTACAACGAGCCTCATGTATTCCGCGTTTATCGCAAGGTGCTGCCCCAGTGTGTGCGCACCGGCCTGCGGAAACTGGTACAGAAGGTGCCGTTCCACTTCCGCGGCCAAAGCTTCGTGACCCGCGGTGAATATCCCACCAACGAGTCCTTTATTGGCAACGCCAAGATGTTCGGATATGAGGATAAGCAAAAGCTGTTAAAGCATCCTGAATGTGCTACCCGTCCCCAAACCCTCACCAAGCCCTGGTATGACCGGGTGAAGGATTTGGACGATGTGACTCGGATGCAGTATCTGGACATCAACATGTGGATGGTGGGCGATATTCTGCTGAAGGCCGACCGGATGAGTATGGCCAACTCTCTGGAGCTGCGGGTTCCCTTCCTGGACAAAGAGGTGTTCAAGGTAGCCTCCACCATTCCCACCCGGCTGCGCGTCAACCGGAAAAATACCAAGTATGCCATGCGGCAGGCTGCTTTGCGGCATCTGCCCCCGGAGACAGCACAGAAAAAGAAGCTGGGATTCCCGGTGCCTACCCGTGTATGGCTGCGCGACAAGAAGTATTATGACATTGTAAAGTCTGCCTTTACCAGCGACATTGCCGAAAAGTTCTTCCACACCGAAGAGCTGGTGCGGTATCTGGACGACCACTTTAACGGCCGTCAGGACTACAGCCGCCGCATTTGGACGCTGTTTATCTTTATTGTGTGGTATGACATTTATTTTGAGGACGGCAAGCACGCAGAAGGCGACTGGCCGATTTTCGGGAAATAATCATACCCCTTGCATAACAATCTCAAAAAGCCGTCCCGTAGGGGGCGGCTTTCGTTTTTTAATTTTGTCCACGCGGGCATTTTTTCTTGAAGCTGTCCGCAGAGCCGATTTTGCTCCCGTCCAGCGCCATAATGAGCAGCAGCAAAAACAAAACGATGGCTGCTGGAACGGATACGGTACTGACCTGTATGGCGGAGGTGCTCCACAAGGCAGAAGCAGCGGCACTTTCCGGGAATAAGGGAAGAATCAGCCAACATATCCCCCCGGACAACAACCCGTGAAGAAATCGGAACAGGAAAAACCGAAGCCGTGACAGGGGGAATTCCCGGAACAGGGAGAAGATTTGCAGGTGAACGCAAAGCCCGCCCCAGCCAAGGCCAAAGGCAAACAACGGTAAGGACGCATTGACGGCTGCCCCGGTACGGCATCCGGCCGTGACTTCACTCAAAAAGGCCGGAAACGCGGCAGCACTGGCCGGTGAAAGACCCCATTTCATAAGCTGTCGGGTAAAAGCCCCCATGAAACCGGATTCCTGAATGAGAAAAAGCAGCGCCCAGAAAATCATGACAAAAGCGCACATCAGCGCCATGGCAGCCCCCGCCTGCCGTACCGAAGCGACAAACGGGGAGGAGGAAGGAAGAGAGTCCGGTTTAGGTGTACGGGGCTTTTTTTCTGGAATCGGCGCGCCAAAACGTGTGAAAATCCCCAAAAGCAAGGCCGCCCCCGTTACCGATAAGAGAAGAGGCGCCCCGGCTGACGGGTTTCCCAGCAGACAGGCCGCAACAGCGGTGAGCACAAAAGGTGGCCCGGCACTGACGCAGAAGCACAAAAGCCGTCCGGCCTGTTCCCGGGTGATTTCCCCTTTTTCATAGAGGCGCGCAGCGGCCTTGGCACCGGCAGGGTATCCTCCCACAAGGCCCAAAAGGACTACCGGCAGAGTGCATCCGGGCTGGCGGAACAGCAGACGGGTAACAGGCTGTACAAACCGTCCAAGGCTGGATGCAAGGCCGCTTTCGGCAATATAGGTGCTGAGGACCATAAAGGGGAACAGGGAAGGAACCAGCGTGTTCAAACAAATGGCCGCTCCCTGAGAAACGCCCTGGGCCGCAGTTTGTGGAGTGCGCAGAAGCCATACGGCGCAAGCAAGAACCAGTCCGGCTGCTGCGGCAAGACGTATGCCGGGAATTTGAAAAAAATGAAATCGCTTCATCAAAAGGACTCCTTTAAAAATGAGTAAAAGCAAATGAAACGTTCTTGTAAACGGGAAAACGGCGGAAAACCCCATGGACTCCCACCATACTATACAGCCAACCTTCCGGGACATGATTCCAGAGGGCGGTACATCCTTTTTGAGAGAAACCTTCTCTTTTTTTATATGTATCGAGGGTTGGCGCAGTTTATGCGGGAAATAGGAGGGTGTCATGGAAAGGTTGTCCCGGCGCATATATGTGACAGAGAAAAACCGGGAAGGAGGGCTGTCTGTGATGAGGGAATACCGCAGGGAGCACGGTACTGGCAGGATTCATGAGCCCTTTTATCTTTCTGCGGCGGCAGGCCCGGCCATCGCCGGAGGCCACATTGAACTGTGGGGGAACCGCAGGGCCGTGATTGAGGGCAGCGGCGGCGTTTTGGAATATGGCCCGGAAACCATTCGGATTCGGCTGGGAAAGCTGTGCGTGCGGTTCTGCGGCAGAAGCTTGCAGATTCGTTGTATGAGCGGGAACTCCATGATTGTGGAGGGGTTTATTTCTTCCGTGGAATATCGGGTATAAGGGGACGGGAATATGGTGCGACTGACAAGATGGCTCACCGGCTGGGTGGATTTTGAGATTGCCGGGCGGAAAAAGGGGCAGGCGGAACGGTTCTTTACACTGGAATCCCGTTCGGGGGTGTGGTTTTGGGGGATGAAACCACAGGAAGAGGGGAATGTTTTTCGGTGCCGGGTGCGGGCTTCGGAATATGCCGAGCTGCGTCCGGGAGCCAGAAAGTGTGGGGTGCGGCTGCGTCTTCTCAAAAAGCACGGGCTGTTTTTTCAGTGCCGCCGGATTCAAAAGCGGAAAGGGATGGCAGTGGGTACAGTGCTGTTTTTGGTGCTGATTTGGGCGCTTTCCAGCCGGTACTGGCTGGTGACGGTGTCGGGAAACAGCCAGCTTGCCCAAAGTACCATTTTGGCCGCTGCCCAGGAGGAAGGGTTGTTTCCCGGAGCCGGAAGAAAGGAAGTGGACGCCAAGTCTGTGGCTGCTGCCCTGATGGAGCGGTTCCCCGAAATCGGATGGGTCAGCGTGAATACCCAGGGATGTGCGGCAGAAATCTGTTTGGAGGAGGGGATTCCCCAGCCGGAGGAGTCGGGGGAGGAGCCTGCCAACCTGCTGGCCGGCCAGGATGGAGTGATTATTTCCATGGACGTGTTCAGTGGGACACCGGCTGTCCAGGTGGGGGACGGCGTGGTGAAGGGGCAGCTGCTGATTTCCGGTATCTGGGAAGGGGAGCGGGGCGGTATGACGGTTTCCCATGCCAGTGGAAACGTGATTGCCCGTACAAGCCGCACCTTTTCGGCCCGGATTCCCCTTTTGCAGACGGAGACGGTGGAAACAGGAAAGGTGCGCTATCGAAAAAGCCTTTCGATTTTTGGCGTGACCCTTCCCCTCACCCTTCGGGCAGAACCCGAGGGGCTTTGGCAGCGGGAGCAATTTTGCCAGAGCCTTTCCCTGCTGGACACGGACCTGCCGGTTTCGGTGGTAGAAGAAAAATGGACGGAATATCAGCAGGTGGAGCATAAGCTGTCGAAGGAAGAAGCCGAAGAAAAAGCCTGGGAAGCCGTGACCCTCCAGCAGCGGGAACAGCTGGGCAAGGACGGACGGGTGCTTTCTCAAAAGCCCAGTATCAGCGTGGAGGACGACGTTTTGGTTTTGACGGTAACGGCCCAGTGCCAGGAGAACATCGGCGTTTTGCAGGAAATCCTTTTTGGGTGATTGTGTGAAATCTGTACAGGAAACGGGCCAAAATGGGCCGGTTTCCCCGGGGGGATATGTGATAAATACTGTATAAATGAGCTAAAATTTGTTGAATTTTTTATGAATTATTTAATGACGAGCGGCGGCAAATGTGGTATAATAAATACGAAAATTTTCCGGAAGCGGAAAATGATTTTTGGGGCTTCCTGTAAAAACGGAAAATTCCGACTGAAAACAGCACTTTTGCCGGAAATGCCCCCGCAATTTTCGGGAATATCAAGGTGATGCTATGTTTGAACAGAGGATCAATATTGACAGAATGGAGCAGGCTGCGGCCCTCTTCGGCAGCTTTGACAGCAATGTCCGGCTGCTGGAAAAAGAGTATGGCGTGAGTATTGTCAACCGGGATTCGGAAATTAAGGTTTCCGGCGACGCCGAATGTGTCTATCGGGCGGTGCGGGCCATCGAAAGCCTTTTGAACCTGATTAACAAAGGAGAGGCGCTGACCGAGCAGAATGTCCGCTACTGTATCTCCATGGTCAATGAAGGGTCCGAGCAGAAGCTCCGGTCGCTTGGCGGAGACTGTATCTGCATTACCAGCAAGGGAAAACCGGTGAAACCCAAAACCATTGGCCAGAAACAATATTGCACCGACATTCGTTCCCACACCGTGACCATTGGCGTAGGGCCGGCCGGTACCGGTAAAACGTATTTGGCGGTGGCCATGGCGGTAACGGCCTTCAGGGCCCAGGAAGTCAACCGGATTATCCTGACAAGACCGGCGGTGGAGGCCGGCGAAAAGCTGGGATTTTTGCCCGGGGATTTGCAGCAGAAGGTAGACCCGTATCTGCGGCCGCTGTATGACGCGCTGTTTGACATGCTCGGCGCCGAAAGCTATCAGAAATATGTGGAACGAGGGAATATTGAGGTCGCGCCTTTGGCTTATATGAGAGGCCGCACGTTGGATGACAGCTTTATTATTCTGGATGAAGCCCAGAACACTACGCCCGAGCAGATGAAGATGTTTTTGACCCGGTTGGGGTTTAATTCCAAAATGGTCATTACCGGCGACATTACCCAAATCGACTTGCCGGAAGGAAAGCGCTCCGGGTTAAAGGACGCGATGAGAATTTTGAAAAACGTGGAGGACATCGCCATTTTCCGTTTTACCGAGCGGGATGTTGTCCGTCACAGATTGGTACAGGAAATTATCAAGGCTTATGAAAAATACGAGGAGGCTGGCGCGAGAAATGGAAAAAATAAGAGTAATTATCACCAATAAACAGAAAGCTGTGAAGATTCCTACCGGAATGAGAATGCTGGTGCGCCGCTGCTGCAACGCGGTGCTTCGTATGGAGAAATTCCCCTATTCCGCAGAAATCAGCGTGACCTTCGTGGATAACGACCAGATTCAGGAACTGAACCGGGAATATCGGGGCAAGGATATTTCTACGGATGTGCTGTCTTTCCCCATGGGCGAGAACGGCGTGTATGACGAGAACCACAACACCGGCGCCAAGATTTTGGGCGATATTGTGATTTCGATTCCCAAGGCTTTGGAGCAGGCCAAACGGTATGGCCACAGCTTTGAGCGGGAAGTGGGATACTTAACGGCTCATTCCATGCTGCATCTGCTGGGCTATGACCACGAAAACGGCGGCATCGAGCGGGTCCGTATGCGCGAAAAGGAAGAGAACGTTATGAGCATGCTGGGACTGCCTGCTTCCAGCGCTTATACCTTTGGCGATGAGTCATAAAAGGCCTTTTTATAAGAGCCTGTGGGCAGCGGTACAGGGAATCGGGTATTGCCTTGTGCAGGAAAGAAATATGCGTACCCACACGGTGGCGGCCATATATGTAGCGGGGTTTTCCGTTTTTTTCGGGTTGGGCGCTACAGAATATGCCGTATTATTCCTCACCTTTGGGCTGGTGCTGTGTGCCGAGGTGGTGAATACCTCGATTGAGCGGCTGTGTGACAGGGATACCCAAGGGTTCAGCCAGTGGGCCAGAGTCGTGAAGGATACGGCGGCCGGGGCGGTGCTGGTATGCGCGTTGTTTGCCATCGGGGTGGGCGTGTGTTTGTTCTGGAAGCCGGAGGTATTTCCGGTGATTTGGAAGTTTTTCACAGCCTGCTGGTGGCGGCTGCCAATGCTTGCGCTGTCGGTGGTGGCAGCGCTGGCGTTTATCCACTGGGGACCGGGGCCGATACTGGAAAGACTGCATATGCTGCACCATAAATAGAAAATGAATCGGCTTCCGCCCTGTAGATGGGGTGGAAGCTGATTTTGTATGGTGTAAAATTTATGAGAAACACCCGGAAGGGTTTGACACGCTGGCGGCGGTGGATTACAATAGGAAGCAGCGGTACAGGGAAAGTTTGCAGCTTTCTATCAACCGAAAGGGGACGGTCAGGATGAAACCGGGACTTTTGCTTGTTTATGCTGTATTGGGTTTGATTCTTTTGGTAGTGGGATGGGGTGTGCTTAAAAAACATTCCGTCTATCCATCGACCCAAGTGGGATACCATGTAGAAGATGCCGAGAAAAGCCTCGAAACCTGGGAGTTTGCCAACCGGACAGCCGGAACACTATCTCTGGTGTGTGGGGGAGTTGTCTGGCTGATGATGGCCGTGTTGTGGCTGGTGAAAGCTCCGTTTAGGGTTTGCCTGGGGATATTTTTCGCTCTGGCAATCGTGGCGGTTGGTACAGTGATAGTGGTACCGCTAACATTGCTGCGGAAAAAATAGGGGCGTTATATCCACGCGGATATTTTTGGCTGCAAGATAATTTTTGTTAGAATAGAAAATGGATTGATAAATCAAATGATAAAAGGAGTTATGCATGGAATACCGTCAGGAAGATAAGGCGGCCTTTGTCGCCATTGTAGGAAGACCAAATGTGGGAAAATCTTCCCTGTTAAATCGGATGCTGGGCCAGAAAGTGGCGATTGTGTCCAGTAAGCCCCAAACTACCCGTACCCGGATTATGGGCGTGCTCACCCGGGGCGAAAATCAGCTGGTGTTTCTGGATACCCCCGGCCTGCATAAGTCCCGCAGCCGGTTAGGGGATTATATGGTCAAGTCCGTCACCGAGTCGGTGGCCAATGTGGACGCCGGGCTGCTGGTGGTGGAGGCCGGAGAGAAAATTTCCCCTGCCGACCGGGATTTAATCGAGCGTTTTCAAAAGTCCGGGATGCCTGCATTGCTGGCCATTAACAAAATTGATTTGCTGGAGGATAAGTCCCAGCTGATGGGGCAGATTGTGGAGCTTTCCGCCCTGTTCCCCTTTGAGGCCGTGGTGCCCGTTTCTGCCCAGGACGGCAGCGGCGTGGAAGAACTGATTGGGGAGCTGGAAAAACTGTGCCAGCCCGGCGGCCATTTCTTTGACGAGGATACCCTGACCGACCAGCCCGAGCGGGTGCTGGCTGCCGAAATGGTCCGGGAAAAGCTATTGCGCCTGCTGGACAGGGAAATCCCCCACGGAACCGCTGTGGCTGTGGAGCGGATGCGCGAGCGGGAAGACGGCTCCGCAACGGATATTGACGCGGTGATTTTCTGCGAGCGGGAAAGCCACAAGGGAATTATTATCGGAAAAGGCGGATCCATGCTGAAAAAGGTGGGCACCTATGCCCGGCAGGACATGGAAAAGTTTTTCGGATGCAAAATCAATTTGAAACTGTGGGTCAAGGTCAAGGAGGACTGGCGCAACCGGGAAGCGGTGCTCCATACCCTCGGCTATGACAAAACGGATTTTAACGGCTGAATACCATAAATCCGGCGAAAAGTCTGCCGGAAAAAGGCGAACAAACAATTATTTTCCATTCATACCCCGGGGCCTTTTACAAATACTCTATTTATAAAAGGCAAGGAGGCGTGACCATGGATGAACGGACTGCGTGGGAATGTTTTTGCCGCACAGGCAGTGTGGAGGCGTATCTGCAATATAGCCGCCTGCACCGCTGCGAGGCGGAAAGCATGAAGGAGGACGGCATAAATGCGAATCGAAACGGACGGGCTGGTCATCCGGGAGCAGACCGTGGGGGAGAGCGACCGGCTGGTAACGCTGCTCACCCGCAGTGCGGGGATTCTTCGGGGATTTGCCAAACAGGCCAAAACCATTCGCAGTGCTAAGGCTTCCGGTACCAGTTTGCTGTGTTATTCCCAGTTCTCTGTGTTTAAGGGCCGGGAGCGGGTCATCATTGACGACGCCCGGCCCAAAGAGAGCTTTTTCGGCCTGCGGGAAGATATTTCCCGGCTGGCGCTGGCCCAATATTTCTGCGAGCTGGTGGGCGTGCTGGCCCCGGAGGAAAGCCCGGCGGAGGACTACCTGCGGCTGATGCTCAACGGGCTGTATTTTCTTTCCAAGAATACCCGGCCGCCGCTGCTGCTGAAAATGGTGGTGGAAATGCGGATGATGAGCTTTTCCGGTTACATGCCGGATTTATTGTACTGTCAGGGCTGCGGCTGCTATGAGGCGGACACCATGCTGTTTTTGCCCCGTTCCGGCACGTTGCTATGTACCAATTGTGCCCGGGGGCTTTCGGAAGAAGCGATTCCTCTGCAAAAGGGGATGGTAACGGCGCTGCGCCACAGCATTTATGCGGATTTTGACAAGCTGTTTTCTTTTCAGCTTTCCCCGGAGGGCTTGAAGCAGGTGGCCAAGGCGTCGGAGCGGTATGTGATACATACATTGCAGCGCAGTTTTTCCACACTGGAATTTTACCATCAGATGGAAGCATAAAAAATGTCCCTGCCCGCGTTATGACGGAGTTTTATTTCTTTCCTTTTATCACGCGTACAGTGGAACAGGTTGATACAGATAGATAAACAGGTTTTATTCTCTTTGGAGGTACAAACATATGAATACCGAAATTGCCGGGCGGCATTGGCGGGCAGTGGAACTGGACAAAATCCTCCACCTGCTGGCCGAAGAAACCGCCTGTGACGACGCGGCCACACTGGCCCGGGAAATTAAGCCCGTTTCCTCTCTCGAAGAGGTGCAGCGGATGCTGGGGGAAACCGACGACGCCTATGTGATGATGGCACGGTTCGGCGCCCCTTCCTTTGGCGGGCTGAAAAATGTGACCAATGCCCTGCGTCGGGCCGAAGCCGGAGGCACTTTGAATTTGACGGAACTGCTGCGTATCGGCGGCGTGCTGCGGAATATCCGGGGGATTACCGACTGGCGCAGCAAAAGTGAGGGCATGAAAACCCGCATTGACTGGCGGTTTGAAGCGCTGGCCCCCAACAAATATTTGGAGGAGCGGATTTTTGCCGTGGTGCAAAACGAGGAAGAAGTTGCCGACAACGCTTCTTCGGAGCTGGCCAATATCCGCCGGAAAATCCGCAATGCTTCCGGCCGGGTACGGGAACAGCTGGATAAAATGATCCGCTCCCCCGCCTATCAGAAATACTTACAGGACCCTATCGTCACCATGCGCTCCGGGCGCTATGTGGTGCCGGTCAAGGCCGAATGTCGGGGCGAGATTCCCGGCCTGGTTCACGATACCTCTTCCAGCGGCGCCACCGTGTTTGTGGAACCTATGGGCGTGGTGGAAGCCAACAACGAAATCCGGGTGCTCCTTTCCAAAGAGCAGGCGGAAATCGAGCGGATTTTGCTGGAACTCTCCGGTGAAGTGGGTTCCTTTGCCGATGGCATTATTCAAAGCTATCAGGCGGCGGTGGAACTGAACGTGATTTTTGCCAAGGCGAATTTGGCCTATAAAATGAAAGCCTCTTTGCCCCGGGTCAATGATACCGGCCGAATCAATTTGAAGCAGGCCCGGCATCCCCTGATTGCCAAAGAAAAGGTCGTGCCCACCGACATTTCCCTGGGTGAAACTTTCGATACTTTGGTCATCACCGGCCCCAATACCGGCGGTAAAACCGTTTCGCTGAAAACCATCGGCCTGCTGACCTTGATGGCCATGTGCGGCCTGATGCTGCCGGTGGCGGACGAGAGCGAGGTTTCCGTGTTCGATCAGGTGCTGGTGGACATTGGCGACGAGCAAAGCATTGAACAATCCCTTTCCACCTTCTCTGCCCATATGACCAACATTATTCGGATTATGGGACAGGCGAACAACAAAAGCCTGGTATTGCTGGACGAACTGGGCGCAGGTACCGACCCCATTGAGGGCGCGGCGCTGGCCATGTCCATTTTGGAAGCCTTGCGGGAAAAAGGCGTGCGCATGGCCGCCACCACCCACTATGCGGAGCTGAAAGCCTATGCGCTGCAAACCCCCGGTGTGGAAAACGGCTGCTGTGAATTTGACGTTGCCACCTTGCGGCCTACCTACCGTCTGCTGATTGGTGTGCCGGGACGTTCCAACGCTTTCGCCATTTCCCTGCGGCTGGGCATGGAGCCCGCCATTGTTGACCGGGCAAAGTCGCTGGTTTCCGAGGAAAACTCCCAGTTTGAGGACGTGGTGCAGAATTTGGAATCCAGCCGCCAGAAGTTGGAATTTGAGCGCAAAAAGCTGGACCAGCTGCGCCGGGAAGCCGAAGAAGCCCGCCGGGCAGCGGAAGATAAACGCCGTCAGGTGGAAAAAGAAGCCGGGCAGGAGCTGGAAAAAGCCCGTCAGCAGGCCTCCCAGCTGGTGGCCCGTACCCGGGCGCAGATTGACACCCTGCTCAACGAGATGGATGAACTGCGCCGTCAGCAAAACAAGACCCTTTCTGCCGAACAGAAAGCCCGCCTGCGCTCTGGCATGAAAAAGCTGGAGGATACCGCCGACCCGGTGCACGGCAGAAAGAAGGACGAAGGCTACAAACTGCCCCGGCCCTTACAGGTAGGGGACAATGTGCTGATTTTCGATATTGACAAAAAGGCCGTGGTGCTGGAACTGCCCAAGGAAGGCGACCAGGTATTGGTACAGGCGGGTATTATCAAGACCCGGGTACCCATGTCCAATCTGCGGCTGATTAAGGAGCCGAAAAATACAGCGCCTGCCGGACCCAATCGCCGGGAGCGCCGGATTACCCGTTCCGTTGCCAAGGGCGCACAGGGACAGGAAAGCCCAAGCGGACGCTCCATTAACGAGGTGGATTTGCGGGGACAGATGGTGGAAGAAGCCCTGATGACCTTGGACCAGTACATTGACCACGCCATTTTGACGGGGATTCATCAAATTACCATTATTCACGGCAAAGGAACCGGCGCATTGCGGACAGCGGTGCAGCAGCATCTGCGAAAGCATCCTTCCATAAAAAGCTACCGGCTGGGCGTTTTCGGTGAGGGCGAAAGCGGCGTGACCATTGCCGAGCTGAAATAAATCGAGAAAAAGGGGTGTATGTTTTGAAGGGGAAAAAGAAAGTGCTTGCGATTGTCCTGGGATGTGTGGCAGTGCTGGCGGCGGCGCTGATTTCCTTGTATGTTTCCCTGACATGGCAGGTAGGGCCTGAAACCGGGGAAACAGCGCCGGAACCTTCCTCCGCCATGGTGGGGGATGTGGTAAAAAGCGCCCTGACCAGTGGGGAAATCCGTCTGACGGGAGAAGAGCTGAATGGGTTTCTGACCTATTTGGGGGAAGCCCAGGACAACGAGACGCTGAAAGGCCTGGTTTTGCAGGTGCAGCCGGATGACACCCTGAAAGTGTGGGCGCCGGTGGACAAAGGCTGGCTGAAAGGGACAGCCTGGTGCCGGGCATCTGTTGCCTTTGAAGACAAAACCCTGCGGATTCAGGTGCTGGAAGCAGGGATGGGCACTTTGTCCCTTCCGCCGTCCTTTGTGCTTTCGCTGGCAGAGGAAAAGCTGCCCGAGGGAATCTCCCAGGACGGGGATAGTTTGGTTTTACAAACGCCGGGCGTTTCCCTTGACCAATATGGGGTGGACATTAGCGTGAGCCTGACAGATTTGTATGTGGAGGATGGCGAAATTGTGATTTGTACCGATACGGTACAGTCTGCGCTGGGCTGGCTTCTGCAGGAATTTGCGAATCAATTTTAACAGAGGATTGGGTTTTAATATAGGCTTTTTGTCAAAATCCCGTTGACAGAACCTTTTCTTCTGGTGCATAATAATTAAATACACACAAAGCGGCTGCGTGGATGCTGCTTTCGATAAGGCTTTGCAAAGGAAAGAAAGGGCAGGTGTGGATACCTATGACAAACGGATTCCCTCCGTATCAAAACGGATATGGGAGCGGCAGCGGCGGCTGGCCCCAGAACAGCCCCTTTTCGCCGCAGGTCCCCTATTGGGAAACGCCCCAGTGGCAGGAAAAGAAAAAAATCCGCCATACTTCCAACGTGTTGGGTTGGGCGAATTTTGCCGTACAGGCGCTGATGGTCGGACTGAGTTTGCTGTTCAGCCGGTTCCTGCTGATGGTGGGCTATCCCTTTTCCGGCGATTATATGAGCAGCGCCGGCATGACCCCTACCATGTATTATTTGCTGTTCAGCGCTGTGTACATAATAGCAGTGGCGCTTCCATTCTTGTTATGCGTACGCTTTATGCATTTACCGGTAAACGAAACCTTCCGGTTTGAAAAGGTGGGCGCGGGAACTTCTATTTTGCTGGTGCTGTTTGGCGCAGGCTTCTGTATGTTTACCAACATTCCCGCCAATATTATCGCGGTGATTTTACAGGAAAGCGGCATCAGCGGCCCCATGCCGGACATTGTTTCGGCGGAGACGCCTTTTGCCATTATTTTGTCGGCCCTTCAGATTGCCGTGATTCCGCCGCTGGTGGAAGAGCTGGCATTCCGGGGTGTGATTTTGTCCCAGCTGCGCAAGTTCGGCGATGGGTTTGCCGTGCTGGGTTCGGCGCTGCTGTTCGCGTTTTATCACGGGAATTTGATGCAGTTTGCCTTTACCTTTTTGGTGGGGCTGATTCTGGCCTTTATTATGGTTCGCACCAACAATCTGTGGATTCCCATTGTGATTCATGCCATTAACAATGGGGTTTCGCTGCTGTTTGACCTGGTGGGCTCGTATATCAGTGATGCGGCCTATCAGACGCTGAATGAGGTGATATTTTACGGGCTGATTCTGTTGGGGATTGTGTCGCTGGTTCTGTTGGCAAGACGGAACAGGGGATTTTTCCGCAGACGGTATGTCGCCGGTTTGCTGCCGTTTTCCACCAGAATGTGGGCGTTTGTGAGCAATCCGGGCTTTGTGGCCTTTTTCGTGTTATTTCTCTTCAGCTGTATCGGGAACGCATGATGGAAGAAAGAGTGTTTGTCCCGGCCCGGGAGCCCATGCTGCGGGCATTGGAGCTGGCAAAAGAAGCGGCAGCCGAGGGAGAAGTCCCGGTGGGGGCAGTGGTAGTATATGACGGAAAAGTGATTTCCGAAGGCCGAAACCGTCGGGAAACAGGGAAAAATGCCCTGTGTCATGCGGAAATCGAGGCCATTGACGGCGCATGCCGGGCGCTTGGCGGCTGGCGGCTGTGGCAATGTACCTTATATGTGACGCTGGAGCCGTGCCCCATGTGTGCAGGCGCGATTATTAACGCAAGGATTCCCCAGGTGGTTTTTGGGGCCTATGACAAAAAAGCCGGGTCGTGCGGCTCGGTGACGGATTTATTTTCCATGCCATACAATCATCACCCGCAGGTAACGGCGGGGTTTATGGAAGAAGAGGCGGCGGGGCTTTTGCAGGATTTTTTCAAAAGGCTCCGTGAAAAGCGCCGAAAGCAGAAAAAAGAAGGGTAAAAAACAGGAGCCGGTGTGAGTTTGCATACCGGCTCCTGTTCCTTTTTCGGAAAGGCAAATTTATTTATCCACCGGACGGAAAAGTGGTGCGGAGAAAGGAAACGGTTTCTTGCAGCCCTTTGAGGATTGCCTGTATATCCTCGTCGGTGTTTTCGGCGCCAAGGGAAAATCGCAGGGAACCTTTTGCCATTTCTTCTGAAATTCCCATGGCCCGGAGGACATGGCTTCCCTGATGGGAACAGCTGGAACAGGCGGAGCCTGTGGAACAGCAAATGCCACGGCGGCTGAGCATCAGCATGAGGGTGCTGCCGGCGACCCCTTCAAACCCGATATTGGAAGTGCCCGGAAGACGGGGGGAGCCGGCGCCGTGGAGATGAGTCCCCGGAAGTTTCAGGATGCCTTCCTCCAAACGAAGCCGCAGGGCCGTGATATACCGGGTGCGCTCTGAAAGATTGCTGTACATGGTTTCCATGGCTGCCCCCAGCCCCACAATGCCCGCTACGTTTTCGGTACCGCTGCGGCGATTGCTTTCCTGTCCGCCGCCGTCTATCAGATTGGAAATCAGCAGTCCCCGGCGAATATACAGCGCCCCGGTTCCCTTTGGCCCGCCCAACTTGTGGCCGGATAATGACAGCATATCGATAGAGGAGTCCTGTAGGGAGAAAGGAAGGTTTCCCACTGCCTGTACCGCGTCGGTATGAAACAGGACGCCGGCTTCCCGGCAGATTTGCCCCATTTCCTCCACCGGCTGAAGTACCCCGGTTTCGTTGTTGGCTGCCATTACCGACACCAGCCCGGTGTCCGAACGAAGGGCCTTTCGCAGGCGGTCCGGCAAAACCGTGCCGTCGGGCTCCACAGGAAGAAGCGTGACGGAGTATCCCTGGCGTTTCAGGGCTTCCAGCGCCTGCAATATGGCCGGATGTTCAAAAGCCGTGGAGATGATGTGCCGTTTTCCCGCCTGTGCCATAGCCTGTGCCCCGCCCTTTATGGCCCAGTTGTCCGACTCCGTTCCGCCGCTGGTAAAATAAATCTCGTCCGGAGACGCCCCCAGACATCCGGCAATTTTCCAGCGGGCTTCCTCCATCCCCTTCCGGGCCTTCCGCCCCTGGGAATACAGTACAGAGGGATTGCCATATATTTCTGTCAGAAACGGAAGCATGGCGTCCAGCGCCTGGGGCAGAAGCGGCGTTGTGGCTGAATGGTCGGCATAAATTTCTTTCATCATTTTCCATCCCTTTCCCCTTTCGTCTGGTGAGTATGATACCCCTTTTTGCAGGCAGGCGCAAGGGGACAGAAAAATATCCATCGGGTCTTGGGAAAGAATAGGGGGGAAAATTTGGGAAATACTACAAAAAACCTTTATGGGATGGAAATAGATTTTCGGTAAGGGGCGATAGCAGCCCGGCAAATCCCTTGACACTAAAGGCGATGTAGAGTAAAATAATGAGGAATATTCTGTCCGTACTTTTTTTGTTTGCTGAGGGAAAACGAGCCTGTCAAGGTTTTGTGCTCTTGGCGCAGCGGATTTGCTCCCGCGTTTCGGCGGGGAAATGCCGCTTTTTGCAGAACGTTTCAATCTGTCGCAGGGAAAAGCCGGCTGGGCTTTCCCGGGAGACCTGGTGTGAAAAGCCGCGTGCCGGCGTTTGGGCCTCTGGAAATGGCAGATTGTTTTGTTATATATTATGATTGGCAGCAGACAGACGCGCAGCTTCTGCCGCCCGTTGCGGAGAAGCCTTGCCTGTTGCGCCAAAACTGGAGGTTATTGCGTGGTAAAAAAGAATACGACTGCCGTTCAGGAAACGGAAAACAAGACCCGCCGGCCGAGAACGACCAAAAAGACGGCCAAACCGGCAGATATGCCCCTGTATCAGCGGGTGACGCCCCCGAAACGGCAAAAAACAACGGCAGCAGCTGAAACGGAAGCGCCGTCCCGTGGGAAGAAGAGCGAGCCTTCCCGTTCGGTGAGAAAACCGGCTGCCAAAAAGGGGAGAGGCCGCCAGGCAGCTCAAAAGCCTTCCATGAAGGTGTATTTCCTGGGCGGTTTGAATGAGATTGGAAAAAACTTTACACTGTTTGAATGTGGCGGCGATATGCTGATTGTGGACTGCGGGCTGGCTTTCCCCACAGAGGATATGCTGGGAATCGATTTGGTGCTGCCCGACTTTACCTTCGCCGAACGCAACGCCGATAAAATCCGTGGAATCGTCCTTTCCCACGGCCACGAGGACCACATCGGCGCACTGCCTTATCTTTTGAAGAAAATTAACCTGCCCATTTATGGCACTGCCCTGACTTTGGGACTGGTGGAAGGGAAACTGCGGGAGCATGGACTGCAAAACCGTGTGCAGCTGCATGTGACCAATCCCGGCGAAACGGTGAAAATGGGCTGCATGAGCGTGGAATTTATCCATGTGAACCACTCGATTTCCGACGCGGTGGGCTTTGCCATCCACAGCCCGGCGGGAACCGTGGTGCATACCGGCGACTTTAAAATCGACTGTACCCCTACCCAGGGCGGTATGATTGATTTGGGCCGCTTTGCCGAGCTGGGCAAGGAGGGCGTATTGGCTTTGATGGCCGATTCCACCAACGCCGAGCGCCCAGGCTATACCCAGACGGAACAGAAGGTGTTCGCTTCTTTTGACAACCTGTTTAAACAGGCCGAAAAGGACCGGCTGATTATCGCTACCTTTGCTTCCAACATCAGCCGCGTGCAGCAGATTATCAACTGCGCGGTGAAATATGGTCGAAAAGTGGCCCTGTCCGGCCGCAGTATGCTGAATGTTATGGGCATTGCGGCAGAACTGGGCTATCTGGAAATCCCCGACGGGGTTTTGATTGATATTGATTTGATTAACCGGTATCCCAAAGAGCAGATTGTGCTGGTGACTACCGGCAGCCAGGGCGAGCCTATGTCCGCTTTGACCCGCATGGCATTTGCCGACCACCGGAAAGTGGAGGTAGGCCCCGGGGATACAATTATTATTTCTGCCCGTCCCATTCCCGGAAACGAGAAAATGGTGGGCACCGTGGTGGATGAGCTGCTGAAACGGGGATGCAGCGTGGTGTATGAATCCATGTATGAAGTCCACGTGTCCGGCCACGCCTGCCAGGAAGAGCTGAAACTGATGCAGGGCATTGTCCGGCCCCGGTACTTTATTCCCGTTCACGGCGAGCAGAAGCATCTGCGCAAACACGCCGGCCTGGCAAGAGCCATGGGGATGGAAGACAAAAACATCTTCATCGGCGACGTAGGCAGCTGTGTGGAGCTGAATGAAAATTATATGAAAGTCTTGCCGTCGGTACCCGCAGGCCGGGTGATGGTAGACGGCCTGGGTGTGGGCGATGTGGGCAGCATTGTGCTGCGTGACCGCAAACATCTGGGCGAGGACGGCCTGATTGTAGTGGTGTGTACCATCGCTGCCGGTACGGGAAAGGTGCTTTCCGGGCCGGATGTGGTGTCGAGAGGGTTCGTTTATGTGCGGGAATCGGAACCGCTTATGGACGAAGCCAAAAAACTGGTGTATACTATACTGGAAAACAGCGCCCAGGGAGACGTCCACGATTGGGGAACGCTGAAAACCCGTATCAAGGAAGGGCTTTCCCGGCTGCTGTATGAGCGTACCCGCAGAAGCCCCATGATCCTCCCGATTATTATGGAGGTCTGATGGGGGAAAGGTCGTCCCGTTTCCGATTGATTTTGCAAAGGAGTCGTTGGAATTGAAGCGTCGCAGGATTTGGATTTCATCACCCATCTATTATGTTATGGTGGTTGCCACGCTGTGTATGGCGGTAGTCAGCCTCCTTTACAGTCCGGCCGCCTTTGTGGTGGAACTGGTGATTGCCATTGCCGCGTTTGTCATAGTGCTGGTAGGGGAAAAGAAGTTTAAGGCCCATGTGGGCAGTGCTGTGCGCGCGGCCAAAAATGTGTTGACCGCCCAGGATTATGAAGCGCTCAATTCCTTTTCGATCCCGGTGGCTGCCGTGGCCGAAGAAGGCGATTTGGTGTGGGCCAATCAGGTGTTTCTCCAGGCCATCAGCGGAAGGAAGGACATCCGGGGAGAAAACGCGCTGCGCTTGATTTATCCCAAAACGCTGCATCAGGTGGCGGTGGACAAAGGGACGGCTGTGACCATTCAGGACAGGGAATATACCGTACATGCCATCCGTACCGTGCGGGGCTATGTGCTGTATTTTATCGACGATACGTATTATAAGGAAATTAACCGCCGGTACAACGAAAAACGGCCGGTGGTAGCAATTATTGCTTTTGATAACCGGGAAGAGCTGGCAAGGGATTCTTCCGGCATGGAGGATGCCCGGATTTCTTCGGAGGTGGAAGGCGCACTGAGCCGCTGGGCTCAGGAAATGGGAGGCTTTTTGAAAAAGCTTTCGGGAAGCCGGTTCTTGATGATGACCGACGAGTCCCACATTGCCGCAGCCAAGGAAAAGCGGTTTGAAATTCTGGATAAGGTCCGGGAGATTAAAACCCAGGAGGGCCGCAGGGCCACGGTTTCCATCGGCATAGGCCGGGGCGCGGTGGACTTGCAGGAGAGCGAGCACTGGGCCAGGCAGGCGCTGGACATGGCGCTGGGCCGCGGCGGCGACCAGGTGGCTGTGAAGCAGAAGGACGACGCCTATGAGTTTTTCGGCGGGCTTTCCAAGGGCGTTGAAAAACGGGATAAGGTCCGCACAAGGGTCATTGCCGCTACCTTGTCCGACCATGTGAACGCCAGCGATGTGGTGCTGATTATGGGCCACAAGTCCAGTGATTTGGACTCGGTCGGCGCGGCGGTAGGCATGTGGAGCGCTGTGACGAAGGGGCTGGGCCACGAAGCCTATGTGGTCATCGATCGGGAGCAGTCGCTGGCAAAGCAGATTATCACCAGTGTGGAAAAGGTGGCGCAGGACCGGAAAGTGTTTATCTCCCCTTGGGAAGCGCTGCCTATGGTAACGGCCCGGACACTGCTGATTGTGGTGGATACCCATTCCCCGACCTTTGTGGAAAGCCCCGATGTATTGCGGGCTGTGTCCCGGGTGGTAGTGATTGACCATCACCGGATGATGGTGAAGCATATTGAACACGCCATTGTATTTTATCATGAACCTTATGCCAGTTCGGCTTCCGAAATGGTGGCGGAGCTGGTGCAGTATATCAGCAGCAACTGTTTGGGCCGGGTAGAGGCCGAGGCGCTGATGGCCGGTATTATGCTGGACACCAAGAGCTTTGTGCTGCGAACCGGTGTGCGCACCTTTGAAGCGTCGGCCTATCTGCGCCGGCGGGGTGCGGATACCGTGGAGGTCAAACGGCTGTTCTCCAACAGCATTGATACATATAAAGCAAAATCCCAGCTGGTCTCCAGCGCGGAGATTTATAATAATAACTGCGCCATTGCCTGTTCTTCCGAGAATATTCCCGACATTCGGGTAGCTTCGGCACAGGCGGCAGATGAGCTTTTGTCCATTCAGGGGATTACAGCCTCTTTTGTGCTGTTCCAAACGGGGAATACGGTGAGTATTTCGGCCCGTTCCCTGGGGGACGTAAACGTGCAGATTCTCATGGAGGCGCTGGGCGGGGGCGGCCATTTGACCATGGCCGGTGCTCAGCTGGAAAACTCCAATTTGCGCGACGCCCGGCAAAGGCTGATTTCGGTGCTCAATGAGCAGCTGGATTCTGCTACACAGCATGACGTGCCGTAAGGGATGTTGTGCCAGTGGGATAAAAATTGAGTATGATACAGGAGGTATTGCCATATGAAGGTAGTATTGCTTGCAGACGTAAAGGGAAGCGGTAAAAAGGGAGAACTGGTGAATGTTTCCGACGGATATGCCAGAAACTTCCTGTTCCCGAAGAAGCTGGCCAAGGAAGCCAACGCCCAGGCCATGAACGAGCTGAAAAATGCCGAAGAGGCCAAGGCATACAAGATTAAGACAGAGACCGAAGCAGCCAAAAAAGCAGCCGGTGTTCTGGAAGGCAAAACTGTGCGCCTGACGGCAAAAGCTGGTCAGGGCGGCCGGTTGTTCGGTTCGGTGACGGCGAAGGAAATTGCCGAAGCTTTGAAAGAACAGTTCGGCGTTGAAATTGACAAGCGTAAAGTCGTCGTGGACGGGGATATTAAGGCTTTCGGCACCTATTCCTGCGAGATTAAGCTGTATGCGGGAATCACAGCGAAAATGTATGTGATGGTGGCAGAATAATTTGTCGCCCGATTTTGCGAAAATTTCAGAGAGTGGGACTTTTATTGACTGGGTGGCCAATACTACAAAAAACAATGGCCTTTTATCGATGTACGCGGGGTAATAGCGTGGAAATTCCCGGCTTTGCCGATGCGGACAGAGGCGAATGGTCTCCCCATGTTACCATGTTATCAGTCAGCCTGACAGCCGTTTCCTGCTGTCAGGTTTTTCCCGCTTTTATCACAAATTCCCCCGCGCCTTTTTTGGATACCCGGGGGGAAAGGAGAGGTTAGGTATGCCAGACAGCAAAAATTCCAATTCCCTTCGGACGCAGGCGCTTCCCGGCATCGCTATGCCCTTTAGCCCCGAAGCCGAGCAGTCAGTTCTGGGCGCTATTTTGCTGGATTCCTCCTGCATGGACAGGGTGACGGAATTTTTGCCAAAGCCCGAATACTTTTACGGCGTGAATAACGGCCTGATTTATGAGGCCATGCTGGAATTGTTTACTGCGGGAAAACCGGTGGATTTTATCACCGTTTTGGAAACCCTCAAGGAAAACGGCAGCTTCGATGAGGCGACCGGAAAAGTCTACCTGATGCAGCTGGCACAAATTGTGCCGTCGATTTCCGGCGTGGAGGCCTACGCCAAAATTGTGCGGGATAAATATGACGTGCGCACGCTGATTTTGGCCGCCCGCCAGATTTTGGAGGACGCCATGGAAGGCGGCGTGGACGCTTCTACCTTGCTGGATTCGGCGGAGCAGCGCATATTTGATATCCGTCGGGGCAAAAATATGCAGGGGCTCCAGCCCTTGGGCGAAGTGATTATTGAAACCTTCGACCGGCTGGACAAGCTCAATTCCCCCGACAGGGATTTGTATCGGGGCATCCCCACCGGTATTGGGGAGCTGGACGACACCATTACCGGCCTCAACCGCTCCGATTTGATTATTCTGGCCGCCCGTCCCGGTATGGGTAAAACCAGCTTTGCTTTGAATATTGCCCGTCATGCGGCGGTCACATGTAAAAAGCGGGTGGCCTTTTTCTCGCTGGAAATGGGCCGCGAACAGCTGGCTGCCCGGTTGCTTTCCACCGAATCGCTGGTGGGCGGCACCAAGCTGCGCACCGGCGAACTGGACGAGGGCGAGTGGTCCCGGCTGGTGGAGGGCGGCGATATTCTTTCCAAAGCCGACATCTATCTGGACGACAATTCCAATATCACCGTGCCGGAGATGAAGGCCAAAATCCGCAGGCTGAAACATGTGGATTTGGTCATCATCGACTATTTGCAGCTGATGAACAGTGCCAAACGGATTGAAAGCCGTGTGCAGGAAATTTCGGAAATTACCCGGAATCTCAAGATTATGGCCAAAGAGCTTAATATTCCTGTGCTGGCTCTTTCCCAGCTGGCCCGCGGCAGTGAAAAACGTACCGAACACCGGCCGGTGCTTTCGGATTTGCGTGATTCCGGTTCTATCGAGCAGGACGCGGACATTGTGCTGTTTTTGTACCGGGAGGATTACTACCAGAACGAAAGCGGCCCCAGCGAGGACAGCGACCGCAACAGCGGCGAATGTATTGTTGCCAAAAACCGTCACGGCGAAATTAAAACCGTGCCCCTCCACTGGCAGGGCGAGTTTATGCGCTTTACTTCCCAGGAGATGTTCCGTCATGAGTCATGATGCGGTGGCCCGGGTGCGGGCGTTTATGGAGGAAGAAGGGATGCTGTCCGGGCAGGGCCAAGTGATTTGCGCCCTGTCCGGGGGCGCCGACTCCATGGCTATGACCCATATTCTTTCTCGGATTCTGGGGGAGGAGAGGCTGCTGTGCGCCCATGTGAACCACGGAATCCGTGGGGAAGAGGCCGACGGGGACGAAAAGTTTGTCTGGGAGTGGTGCCGGGATATGGGGCTTGCGCTGGAAGTCCTTCGGGCCGATGTGCCGAAAGAGGCAAAAAAGGCCGGGGAAGGGCTGGAGGAATGTGGCAGGCGGCTGCGGTATGGCTTTTTGCGGGAGCTTTCCCAAAAAAACGGCGGGCTGATTGCCACTGCCCATACCCAAAGTGATCAGGCCGAGACCGTTTTGCTCCATTTGATTCAGGGCGCCGGGGCCAGAGGGCTTTCGGGGATTTGGCCGGTGCGGGGGGACATTATCCGCCCGGTGCTGTGCCTGAGCCGGGAAGAAACCGTGGGCTATTGTCGGGAAAACGGGATTCCGTGGCGGGAGGACAGCACGAACCGGTGCCTCGATTATACCCGCAACCGGCTGCGCCATCAGGTGCTGCCCCTTTTGCGGGAAATGAACCCCAATATGGAGGAGGCGCTGGTGCGTACCGCCGGTTCCCTTCGGGAGGACGAAACCTGTCTGGACAAAACCGCCGGGGAACTGGTGGAAAAAGCCCGGCTGCCGGGAAACAAAGGGCTGTCGGTGCCGGTGCTGCAAAAGGCGGACCAAGCGGTTCTGATTCGGGCGCTGCGGCGCTGTTTGGAAGAAGAGGGCTGTTTGCGTCCCGAAGCAGTGCATATCCGGCAAGCGGCGGCGCTGGTAAGGCAAGCCGGTGGAAGAATGGATTTGCCCGGCGGCTTTTTTTTGGAAGTGTGGCGTGACCGGCTGTGTGTCAGTAGGAAAACAAGTCCCCAAGCCGCCTGGGAAACGCCGGTTTTGCATGAAAAAACCATTTTAGGGGACGGAAGAACCCTTTTTCGGGAGGTTTGCCCGGTTTCTGAAATCAAAAACCGAATAAAATTTCATAATTTGTTATTTCCTATTCTGCTGGACTATGATACAATATCCCATAGTCGGGGTAATCTGACGGTGCGTACCCGCCGGGGCGGCGACCGGTTTTCGCCTGCCGGACGGGGCGTTTCCAAAACATTGAAAAAGCTGTTCAGCGAGGAAAGAGTCCCCGCCGTCAAAAGGGACTGTCTGGCAGTGCTGGAGCTTGATGGCGAAATCCTGTGGGTGGAGGGCTTTGGCGTTTGCGAAAGATGCCGGCCCGGGAAGAATACCCAAACGGTTTTGCTGTTGTGGCTTTTGGAGGCTGACGGCCGGGAAGCGGGACAGGTGTAAAGAATTATATTTTGAAGGCCCAAAGGCTTTCGGGAAAGGCGTGACAGACATGGCGCAGACAACGGAGAATTCCATGATGCCGGATATTCAGCAGGTGCTGCTCAGTGAGGAAGAGCTTCACAGTATGGTGGAGAGAATTGGCAAGCAGATCAGCGAGGATTACCGGGACAAAAAGCTCTTGATGGTGAGTATTCTCAAAGGCTCGGTGGTCTTTATGGCGGATTTGATGCGGGCCATTACCATTCCCTGCCGGATTGATTTTATGGCGGTTTCCAGCTATGGCTCCGGTACCAAGACCTCGGGCGTGGTAAAAATTATCAAGGATTTGGACATCCCGCTGGAAGGCTATGACCTTCTGATTGTGGAGGATATTCTGGACAGCGGCATGACGTTAAGCTACATACTGGATATGCTCAAATCCAGAGGCCCCAGAAGTATTCAAATCTGCACCCTGTTCGACAAGCCCGAGCGACGCAAGGCAGAGGTGAAGGCTTCTTATGTGGGCACCCAGGTCCCGGATGCCTTTATTGTCGGCTATGGGCTGGATTACGACGAGAAATACCGCAATCTTCCTTTTGTAGGCATTTTAAAGCCGGAGGTTTATGGCGGTTAACGATACAGGCAACCCGAAATTTTCGAGATGTTCCCTGAAGGAGTGATTGATACTTGGATAACAAGAAGGCTATTCGCAATATTGCGATTTACCTGGGAATCCCGATCCTGCTGTTTATCATCATCTTTATGCTGCTGAATAACCGGCAGGTACAGACCACGTATAAGTATTCGGATATTGTCAGCTATTTTGCCGAAGAGCAGGTAAGCGAATACAAGCTGGATTTGGGTACCGGCGAAATGCTGATGAAGGTGACCGAAGAGGGCAAAAATGACCCCAAGGTGATCAGCTATGTGGTTCCCAATGTGAACAAATTCTATAATGATGTGCAGAAGTACATCGATACCTATAACGACAGCCATGAGACCCGCATGGTGGAAGATGTGATTCGCCCGGCGGAAACCAGCTGGTTTGTCAGCCTGCTGCCGACGATTTTGCTGTTTGGCGGCCTCATCTTCTTCTGGTGGTTCATGTACCGCCGGATGAGCGCGACCATGGGCGATGCCGGAAAACAGATGAACTTCGGCAAAGCCAAGATTAAGAACATGAACGACGAGAAGCGCAAGACCACCTTTGCCGATGTGGCCGGCGCTGACGAGGAAAAGGAAGAGCTTCAGGAGATTGTGGAATTCCTGAAGAACCCCAAGAAGTATAACGAACTGGGCGCAAGAATCCCCAAGGGCGTTTTGCTGGTGGGCCCTCCCGGTACCGGTAAAACCCTGCTGGCCAGAGCCGTTGCCGGTGAAGCAGGTGTGCCCTTCTTCTCCATTTCCGGCTCTGACTTCGTGGAGATGTTCGTAGGCGTTGGTGCTTCCCGTGTCCGCGATTTGTTTGAACAGGCCAAGAAGAATTCCCCCTGCATCATCTTTATCGATGAGATTGATGCGGTGGGCCGTCAGCGCGGCGCCGGTTTGGGCGGCGGCCACGATGAACGCGAGCAGACTTTGAACCAGTTGTTGGTGGAAATGGACGGTTTCGGCGCCAACGAAGGCGTCATTATGATTGCCGCCACCAACCGCCCGGATATTCTGGACCCGGCATTGATGCGTCCCGGCCGTTTTGACCGCCAGGTCATGGTGGGCTATCCCGACATCAAGGGCCGTGAAGCTATTTTGAGAGTCCACGCCAAGGGCAAGCCCATTGCTCCCGACGTGAAGCTGGACACCATTGCCAAATCCACCGCTGGCTTTACCGGCGCCGATTTGGAGAACCTTTTGAACGAAGCGGCCTTGCTGGCTGCCCGCCGGAACCTTCGCGCCATTACCATGACGGAGATTGAAGAGGCTACCATTAAGGTAGTGGTGGGCACCGAAAAGAAGAGCCGTGTCATGTCCGACAAGGAAAAGAAGCTGACCGCTTATCACGAAGGCGGCCATGCAGTGACCACTTATTACTGCAAGCATCAGGACCCGGTACACCAGATTTCCATTATCCCCCGCGGTATGGCCGGCGGCTACACCATGCACCTGCCCACCGAGGACCGCTCCTATCAGAGTCGCAATGAGATGCTGGAAAGCCTGATTGTGCTGCTGGGCGGCCGTGTGGCTGAAGCGCTGGTGCTGGATGATATTTCCACCGGCGCCTCCAACGATATTGAGCGGGCCACTCAGACAGCCCATGCCATGGTCACCAAATACGGCATGAGCGATGCTCTTGGCCCGATTAAGTATGGTTCCGACAACTCCGAGCCCTTCCTGGGCCGGGATATGGGCCATATCCGCAACTATTCTGAGGAGACTGCCTCCAAGATTGATGCGGAAGTCAAGCGCATGATTGATAATGCCTATCAGCAGACCGAGGACATTCTCCGCCAGCATATGGACCAGCTGCACAAGGTGGCCCAATATCTGTTCCGCAACGAGAAGATGAGCGGTGAAGAGTTTGCCAAAATGATGGAAAGCTCCGAAACCACCGAAGACGGAACCGACGGCGACTACTGGAAGGTAGACGAGAATCCCCCGGCACCGGAAACCCCGTAAAACAGGCCAGTTTGACGAATGAAATGTCATGAAAAGGGAAGGCTTTTTGAAAAGCCTTTCCTTTTTCGTGTGTAGGGCTTGATTAGGGATTTATCAGGGCTCGCGCTGCGCGTGCGCTGGGTATAGGATAGGAAACCTTCCCTATGGCAATTGTAAAAAGGAGGCCAGTCTATGGCAAAAAAACCTGCCTATGGCAACGACAGTATTTCTGCCCTCAAAGGCGCTGACCGTGTGCGCCGCCGTCCTGCCGTTATTTTCGGTTCCGACGGCCTCGAGGGCTGTGAACATTCCATATTTGAAATCCTCTCCAACTCCATCGACGAGGCCAGAGAAGGTTTTGGCAATCGGATTATCGTCACCCGCTATGAGGACCGCTCTGTGGAGGTGGAGGACTTCGGCCGTGGTATCCCCGTGGACTTTAACCAGCGGGAGCAGCGGTATAACTGGGAGCTGGTGTTCTGCGAAATGTACGCCGGCGGCAAGTACAACAACGCCCAAGGCGGCAGCTATGAGTATTCCCTGGGTTTGAATGGCCTGGGCCTGTGCGCCACCCAGTACGCCGCCGAATATATGGACGTGGACATCCGCAGCGGTGGAAGCCGGTATACCTTGCACTTTGAAAAGGGCGAAAATGTCGGCGGCCTGCATCGGGAGGACTACGCCAAAAAGGATACCGGTACCCGTATCCGCTGGAAGCCCGATTTGGAAGTGTTCACCGACATCGATGTGCCCGCAGAATACTATCTGGACATTATCAAGCGGCAGGCTATTGTCAACGACGGCGTGACTTTTGTTTTCCGCAATGAGGTCAACGGCAAGTTTGAAACCACCGAGTTTTCCTATGAAAACGGCATTGTGGACCACGCCAAAGAGCTGGCCGGGGAGGATAGCCTGACTTCCGTCCAGTTCTGGCAGACCGAGCGCAAGGTTCGGGACCGGGAAGATAAGCCGGAATATAAAACCAAAATCAACGTGGCCGTGGCCTTCTCCAACAAGACCCACGCGGCGGAATACTACCACAATTCCAGCTGGCTGGAGCACGGCGGCGCACCGGATAAGGCGGTACGCAACGCCTTTGTCTATCAGATTGACGCATATCTCAAGCAGAACGGGAAATACAATAAAAACGAAAGCAAAATCACCTTCCCCGACGTGGAGGACTGCCTGATTATTGTGATTTCCTCCTTCTCCAACGTGACTTCCTATGAGAACCAGACCAAAAAGGCCATTACCAACAAAGGTATCCAGGAGGCCATGGTGGAAATGCTCCGCCATCAGCTGGAAATCTACTTTATCGAGAACCCTATGGACGCGGACAAAATCGCCGGGCAGGTGCTGATTAACAAGCGCAGCCGTGAGGACGCCGAAAAAACCCGTCTGAACCTGAAAAAGAAGCTCACCAGCAACATGGACATGACCAGCCGGGTGGCAAAATTTGTGGACTGCCGCAGCAAAGACCCTGCCCAGCGGGAAATCTTCATCGTGGAGGGCGACTCGGCACTCGGCGCCTGTAAACAGGCAAGAAACCCCGATTTTCAGGCCATCATGCCCATCCGCGGCAAGATTCTCAACTGTTTGAAGGCTGATTACGACAAAATTTTCAAAAGCGAGATTATCACCGACCTGATTAAGGTGCTGGGCTGCGGCGTACAGGTCAAGTCCAAGGCCAACAAGGAGCTTTCTTCCTTTGATATTCACGCCCTGCGGTGGAACAAAGTCATCCTCTGCACCGATGCCGATGTGGACGGCTTCCAGATTCGCACGCTGCTGCTGACCATGCTCTACCGGCTGACCCCCGATTTGATTCAGGCCGGGAAGGTGTTTATCGCCGAGTCGCCCCTGTATGAAATCACCTGCAAGGACGACACCTATTTTGCCTATAACGAGCGGGAAAAGGACGAGTTTCTGAAAAAGCTGGAAGGGAAGAAGTTCACCATCCAGCGCTCCAAGGGACTGGGTGAAAACGAGCCGGACATGATGAGCCTGACCACCATGAACCCGGAGACCCGCCGCCTGATTAAAGTGCTGCCGGATGACGCCGCCCAGACTGCCGCCGTGTTTGATTTGCTGCTGGGCGATAACCTGGCGGGCCGGAAAAGCCACATTGCCGAAAACGGCCATTTGTATATTGACGATTTGGATATTTCATAAGAAAGGGGACGGGAGAAATGGCGAGAAAACGAAGCGACAGCCAGCCTGCCAGACGCGCCGCCAAACCGAAGGGCTATATTGCCGGAGCCGGTGAAGTGGTGGAGCAGCGGATTACCGACACGCTGGAAAAAAACTATATGCCCTATGCCATGAGTGTCATCATGTCCCGGGCCATCCCGGAAATCGACGGGTTTAAGCCTTCCCACCGGAAATTGCTTTATACCATGTATAAAATGGGGCTGCTGAATTCCGGACGTATCAAAAGCGCCAACATTGTGGGCCAGACCATGAAGCTGAACCCTCACGGTGACGCGGCGATTTATGATACCATGGTGCGCCTGTCCCGTGGTTATGAGGCGCTTTTGCACCCCTATGTGGACTCCAAAGGAAACTTCGGTAAGTTTTATTCCCGGGATATGGCCTGGGCTGCTTCCCGATATACGGAAGCCCGGCTGGATTCCCTGTGCCAGGAACTATTCAAGGACATCGACAAGGATACCGTGGACTTTGTGGACAACTACGACAACACCATGAAGGAGCCGACCCTGCTGCCCGCTACCTTTCCGTCGGTACTGGTAAACGCCAACACCGGCATCGCTGTGGGCATGGCCAGCTCCATTTGCCCCTTTAACCTGGCGGAAGTTTGCCAGACCGCCATTGCCCGGATGCGCGACCCGGACCACGATTTGCTTTCCACGCTGCTTGCCCCGGATTTCCCCGGCGGCGGCCAGATTATCTTTGACCGCAAGTCTATGGAGGACGTGTACCGTACCGGCAGGGGCGGTATCCGGGTACGCTCCCGGTATACCTACGATAAGTCCGCCAACTGTATCGACATCACCCAGATTCCGCCGACTACCACCATCGAGGCCATTGTGGAAAAGATTATCGAGCTGGTCAAGCAGAGCAAGGTGAAGGAAATCGCCGATGTCCGTGACGAAAGCGGTCTGGAAGGCCTCAAAATTACCATCGATTTGAAGCGGGGCGTGGACCCTGACAAGCTGATGCAGCGGCTTTTCAAAATGACACCATTGGAGGACACCTTCTCCTGTAACTTTAATGTGCTGATTGCCGGTACTCCCAAAGTGCTGGGCGTAGGGGAGCTGCTGGACGAGTGGACGGCCTTCCGGGTGGAGTGTGTGCGCCGCCGGACTTATTATGATTTGCAGCAGAAGCAGCAGAAATTGCACCTGCTGCGGGGCTTGCAGGCGATTTTGCTGGACATTGACAAGGCCATTGCCATTGTGCGGGGCACCGAAGAGGAGCAGGAAGTGGTGCCCAATTTGATGATTGGCTTCGGCATTGATGAAACCCAGGCCGAATATGTGGCGGAAATCAAGCTGCGGCACTTAAACCGGGAATACATTTTGAAGCGCACGGAAGAAATCGACCAGCTGGAAAAGGACATTGCCGATTTGCAGGCCATTCTGGATTCCAAAACCCGGGTGAAGAATATTATTATCCGGGAGCTGGAGGCTGTGGCGAAAAAGTATGGCCAGCCGAGAAAGAGCCAGCTTCTCTATGCGGACGAAATCGAGGAATATTCCCCCGAGGAGGACATTCCGGATTATGCGGTGAACCTGTTCTTTACGGCGGACGGGTATTTCAAGAAGATTACGCCCCTTTCCCTGCGCATGAGCGGCGAGCAGAAGCTGAAGGAAAACGACCATATCACCCAGCAGGTGGAGGCCACCAACAATACGGAACTTCTTTTCTTTACCGACAAGTGCCAGGTATACAAGACCCGCGCCAGCGAGTTTTCCGACACCAAGGCCAGCGTTCTGGGAGAATATATCCCGGCCAAGCTGGGCATGGAAGAGGGGGAGAGCGCCGTTTACATGGCGGTGACCAAGGACTACAAGGGCTTTATGCTGTTTGTGTTTGAAAACGGCAAGGTGGCTAAGGTGGAAATGAGCGCTTATGCCACCAAGACCAATCGGAAAAAGCTTGTGGGGGCCTATAGCGACAAAGCCCCGTTAGCGGCGGCGCTGTATGTGCCGGAGGACTGTGAAATCCTGCTGACCTCGTCGGCAGGGCGGCTGCTGCTCATGCACACCGGCTCCATCCAGAGCAAGTCCAGCCGGAACACCCAGGGCGTGGCCGTGATGACCCTCAAGCGGGGCCAGAAGGTCCTCCGGGTGCAGGCGTATGAAGAGGGGATGCTCAAAAAGCCCGACCGGTATCGGAAAGCCATTCCCGCCCTTGGGGCAATGCCCGCAGCGGAAGAAACCTTGGGCGAACAGTTGACCCTGTCTTAATGGCAAAAAAGCGGCCCCTTCCGCAAAACACGAAAGAGGCCGGGGAGTTTCCCTGTGCAAACGCGATACCGGGGAAGCTCCTGCCAGTAGGATATGCAGGTTTGGGGAGAATATGCGGGAAAAATAAAAAAATTCCGGGATATTCAGGAAAAGCTTGCGTATTCTTTGGCTTTGTGGTATGATACAAAAAGTAGTTTGATACAGGAGGCAGCAAAGTATGGGCGCAGTTCAAATCATTTTTGGTGCTGTATTGCTTTTGTTCTCCATTGGCATTATTGTCATTGTTCTGCTGCAGGAAGGCCATCAGAAGAATGTGGGTGTTGTCACCGGTGGTGCAGATACGTTCTTTTCCAAGAACAAAGCCCGCTCTATTGATTCTTTTCTGGAAAGATGGACCAAGGTTATTGCCATTGGATTCTTTGTACTGGTGATTCTTATCAATATCATCATGTATTTCAGCGCCTGAGTGTAAAATTCAGACAAATGCCCCGCAGGTGTGATACCCACATAGCGGGGTCTTTTTCTGCCCATTTATGGGAATTTTTTGATTGGATATAGGTTGGTTCGAAAGAAAATGGATGTTTAAAAGTATGGGTGCTGGCCTTTATGGTTTCGATTTCCCTTGCAGGAAAGCGGAGAAAATAGGCGACAGGCACAAAGCAAAAGGGCTTTTTCCTTCCAAAAGTCCTTCCCGTTTGGGATAAATGGGTAAAAAAAGTATAAAATGGAAGTTTGGTATAGATTTTGGAGAAAAGAGAAAGATAGTGTATGGGAAAGAAAAATACAATTACAAAAGAAGTACTGCGGCAGCTGGAACAGGCCGACGGAAAAGTGTCGGTGCGTCAGCTGCGGAAAAAAGCCGGTGTCCGGGATAAGGATAAGTTCTACCGGATACTGGACGAAATGAAAGGGGAAGGGCTGATTTCTGTGGACAGAGACCATATGGCCAGCCTGATTTCTCAGGACGATTTAGTCCCCGCCGTCATCGTCTCCCTGTCCCGGGGCTTTGCTTTTGCCCGGGCCGACGGTTGGGAACAGGATTTGTTTATTCACAGCAGCAACCTGCGGGGCGCTTTGTTGGGAGACAAAGTCATGGTCCTGCCGGTGATGGATGACCCCAAAGGTCCCAGCGGCCGGGTTATCAAAATTTTGGAGAAAAAAGAACAGCGTACTACCGGTACCGTTGTCCGGGACGGCTTTTATTTTTCCCTGCGGTCCGACAACGCCATCCGGTATGATATTTCCATTATGGATAGGGATTTGCTGGGCGCCAAAGAGGGCGACAAGGTCATGGCTGAACTGTATACCCGTCCCGGCGGGGACCGACTTTTTGCCCGGGTGGTCAAGGTTTATGGCAAGGGCTCCAGTGCCCGGGTTTGCGCCGACGCCATTCTGGAACAAAACGACATTCCCGCCACGTTCCCCGAGGACGTTTTGAAGGAAGCCCAGCAGGTGAGCAGCCGGGGAATTACCGACGAAGACCGGAAAGGCCGTCTCGATTTGCGCCGGTTTGCCATTCTTACCATTGACAGCGCCTCTGCCAAGGACTTGGACGATGCGATTTCCGTCACCCGTACCCGTACCGGCGGCTTTAAGCTGGGGGTACACATTGCCGACGTGTCCCATTATGTAAAGGAAGGCTCCCGGCTGGACCAGGAAGCCATTACCCGCGGAACCTCCGTCTATTTTGCCGACCGGGTGGTGCCCATGCTGCCAGAAGCCCTGTCCAATGGGGTTTGCTCCCTGAACGCCGGGGAAGATAAGCTGGCTTTTTCCGCCATTATCTATCTGGACGGCGAAGGCAATATGGAAAAATATCAGTTCCGGAAGAGTATTATCCGCTCCAAGGTGCGGGGCGTGTACAGCGAGGTCAATGAGATTTTCGCCAAAACCGCTTCCAAAGAGCTGAAAGAAAAATATGCCCCCGTAATGCGTGCCCTGAATGCCGCCAGGGAACTGGCCGGTATCCTCAAGCGCCGGGCGAAAGAACGGGGCTATATGGAGCTGGACAGCGTGGAGCCTCAGTTTACGTTGGACGAAAACGGCGTTTGTGTAGACGTGCATCCCCGCCGCAGCGGCGAGTCGGAGCAGATGATTGAACAGCTCATGATTTGCGCCAACCAGGCAGCGGCCAAGCTGGCCAAAGAAAAGGAGATTCCCTTTGTCTACCGTGTCCACGGGAACCCCGAGCAGCGCCGCATCGATACCCTCATCGAGCTTTTGGACGCTTTGGGGGTCAGCGCCAAGGAAATCCGGCAGGGCGAACCGAAAACAAAGGATTTTGCCGCCATCCTCAGCCGCGTCCAGGGAACCCCCACTCAGCGGGTAGTGTCCCATCAATTGCTGCGCACCATGGACAAAGCCCGGTATTCCACCGAGCCCATCGGCCATTTTGGGCTGGCGCTGGCGGATTACAGCCATTTTACCTCTCCTATCCGCCGCTATCCCGACACGGCTATTCATCGAATTTTGTCGGCCCTTGCCGAAAACAAAAGCCCGGCAGAGATTTCCCGCCATTTTGCCGCCTTTGCCCAAACCGCTTCGGAGGAATCCTCCCGGCTGGAAGTCCGGGCAATGACTGCCGAGCGGGCCGCCGAAGACTGCTATATGGCTGAGTATATCCGCCAGCACATCGGCGAAGAGTTTACCGGCGTTATCAGCGGCGTGACTTCCCGGGGTATTTTTGTCCAGCTGCCCAGCAGTGTGGAAGGCTTTGTGCCGGTGGACAGCTTTGAAGGCTGCCACTATGTGTTCGACGGCATGATTACCCAGTATGACGAACTGAGCCACAAAAAGCTCACCATTGGGCAGGAGCTCCGGATAAAGGTGGCGGCGGCAGACGTTGCGACCGGCCGGATTGATTTCCTCCCGGTGGAATAACAGGGAATGAAAGCTATTATAGAAACCAATAAAAAATTCCGGCTGTACCTCCGAGCAAAGGGTACAGCCGGGATTTCTGTTTGATTCAGTAAAAATACAGCCAAATAGCAGGATTTATGCTTTTGGTTAGTCCAGATATTCCCCCACGGGGCTCTGGTTATACTGTTTTACAACCTTCATCATAATGGAGCCGTCCTCCTGCACGGTTTCTTCCAGAATTTTGAACTTGATACGGCTGTGCTCCATTCTCCTCTTATACTGCGCGACCTCTTCCTGCACCATACGTTCCGCCAAGCTGTGGGCCACGTCTTCCTTCAACATAAAGTGCAGCGTCTGGCAAATACAGGCAGCTTTGATTCGTTTCATAGGATTTCCTTCCTCCCGGCCATTGGCCAAAAATAAAAACAGCGTGGGCAACAACTGGACTTACGCAGTTACGCCACACGCTGTATGTTTATTATAACTTGTTTTTCCGAGAGTTTCAAAGGCGTTTTTGCACAAATCGCTGCTTTTTTTGCTGCGAAATCCTGTTTTTCCCGCGCAGAGCACCTACAGCACCATGTCCAGCAGCACCAGCAAGGTCACCCCGGGAATTCCTGCCGCACCGGAAATTCCCAGACTCAAAACGCTGATGGGCACCGTCACCCCCGTAAAGGCGCCCGCTGCGTTGACTCCCAGCAAAGCCAGCCATCCCAGCAGCGCCCCACTGACGGCGCTTCGGATGGGCTTTTTGCTTTTGGCAATCAGCTGTAAGATCACCAGCAGTACCACCACGCCCACTGCCACCCACAAAACTTCCTTATCCGGCATGTTCGTTCCTCCTTCTCCGCCTGGGCTACGACTCTGCTTCAAACAGCCGCGCGCAGACATGTTCCGTCCTGGCCCGGCGCATCAGGTACCGGTACCGCGCCCGAAGGGCCTGCCCCTGATAGACACAGGCCTCAATCAAATCCTCGTCCAGCTCCACGGAGAACCAGCCTTCATTGCAGGCGATGTCCCGTTTGATTTCCCGGATTTCCTCCAGCAGTTTTTCTTCCTGCCGTTCCTCCTTTTTCTGGGCCTGAATTTTCTGCGCTGTCTGAATGGCCTGCACGGCCTGTGTCAACTTCATGGCAAGCTCCATATTGTTTCCGCCTTTCTGTGCCTGGTGTTTGATGAATATGCTGTTAGGGTGGACAAATATTCCAGAATTATACAGCGTATTCCTACAAAAAGTATCACCGCCGGCCGGCAGCCAAAGCAGAAAGGACTTCCGGGGTGGCAAAATCCCAGAGTGTCTTTTTGGGGAAGTCCCCTTGGAAAAATCGGTTGACCCATTCCCTCGTAGCGCCATATTGGGCGAGCATCCGGCAGACAGGCGGCAGCTTTTCCGGCGGAAGGTAGGGATGATTCTCTTGAAAGTGCAGGTAATAGCGCAGGCAGAAATAGCGGATCAGGACTTCCCCTTCCCCGTCAACCGGTTCCTGAGAGGGATTTTCCACAAAGGGGTGGGGAATCTTTTCAACGGCATTTTCAACAGTTTGCGGATAATCCCTGTTTTGGCTCATGAAAACAGAGTTTTCCACACTTTCAAAAGCCCGGCGCAGCATTTTCCGGTTCCCCTCCGTTTCCGAAGCCGTGCCGGTTTCCGTCCCTGTTTCCTTTCCTGTCCCAGTATTAGTGTCAGTTTCAGTCTCTGTTTCCGTATCTGTATCTGTTCCAGTATCCGTCTCCGTATCAGCTTGATTTGCCTGCATGTGCCAGCAGGAGGAAGCAGTTGCTTGTGTTCCCTCAAAAGGGCCGCAGAGTTCCTCCTTTTGCTCCTGCTGCATTTTGGCGGCACGAGCTTTTCCGCCTTTGGCACCTGCCTGGGCGCGCTTTTGACAGGTTTCCAGATAGTTTTTTCGGTCCTCGTCCAGCCGCCGGCGGATAAATTTAAACGCCATGCGCATTTCGCTGCTGGAAAATTGGGGTTCCTTTCCCCGGCGCTCATAGGCAAAGATGGCCCGCAAAAGGATTCCCATTTCTTCGTCGGTCAGGTCTTCGAGAAAATCCTCATAATCATAAAAAAGGAGAAAAGACTTTTTTCTTCCGGTTTCTGCCATGATAAACGACCTCCTGTTTTGCTTTCATTTTTCCTTTCTGAAGAAAGAGCGGTGCATTAGGGACAAATTCCCTTGCAAACACAGCATAGCAAATGAAAGCAAAAGCTTCTCCCCGGTTTTTTGGAAAACAGAGGGAAAATCGGGCACAAAAAAACCGCCCTTCTGGCTAAAAAGCCCGGAAGAGCGGGAAAAATCCGGCGTCCTTGTAGAAAAAGGCCCATACCGGAAAAATTTTTTCAGTTTGATATGGGGGTGCTGTCAGAAGAAAAAAATCTTTATGTAAGCGAGATCAGCTTTCCCGCAGCTGCTGCAATTTGTTTTGCAGGATTTTGGTGGTTTCTTCCAGAGAATATACCAGATCGGTTTCCCGCAGGTATTCCATAAAATCACAGATGGAGTACACAATACTTTTTTCGTGGAGCATGACCGACACCGTGCCGTGGACAGGATGCTGGCAACTGCAGGAAAGGCGCTGATCATCCCCGATAAAGAAGGACAGCTGGCGGGAAATGCGAAAATGCGGGGAGCGGATAATATAGGGGAAAAAGCAGCCTTTCTCTACGGCAGTCAACATTCTTTGCAGCAGCTGGATTTGAAAGGTCCGGGGGATGGGGTCATACAGCTCGTCGGGAATTTCGCTGATACGGCCAGTCCTGAGAAAATCGTCCAGCCCTTCCTCGGTAAAAAAGGAGATGCTGCTTCTTTCCCCTTCCAGCAGGGAAATCTGTTTTTGCCGCTGGGAGAAGAAAAAGAGAATTTGCTCCCGGTTGGGGATGTCCTGACGGAGCAGGTGGTTGACCATATCCATGGTGTAGAACATTCCCCAGCAGGGGTCATATTGAAGGGAATAGGCCAATTTGTCAAAGTTAGAAGGCCAGCGGGTACTGTTCCAGAACTGTTCGGGAAGAAGGTTTTCCACTTCAAACAGGGGACGGCACTCGTTCTGGATTTCCCGGAAAATGCGCTGATACAATTCCAGAATCCGAGGATCCCGATATAGAATGGCTTTTTCGTTATCCTGAGAAATGGACAACACCGAAGAGCGGCCCAGAATAAACCACGGAAGCACTCGGATACGGTTAGGCGGTTCGGTAATATCGTAATAGAACCAGCCGGAATAGCGGCAGCTTCCCAGAAGGAAGGGGATGAGGGCGCGCATACAGGTGAGGTTGTGATGGTTTTCCTTTTGGTAGGGCAGACCGCTGTCAAAGCAGATGATATGCTGAAGGGAAAGATCCTGGCGGGTCCAGCAATAGGAGCGCAGAATAGAGGCAGCTTCACAGTCAGGCTGGATAAGGGCGCTCAATTCAGGAGATTCTTCGGCCAGTTCCTCGGCCAAAAACAGGTGCAGGGTATCGGTGACCGAAGCCTTTCCCTGAAACGCCTGTACCGGCTCCTTGGATTTGGATACCGGGAGAGGGGTTGCATAATTGACGTGGGTTTTCCAGGTATAGCTTTCGGTATCCTCAATCAGACGCTTCACCAGCAGGCGGCGGTAATACACCGCTTCCCCCATTTGGGTGATGGAAAAAGACTTTTTCAAATTATGCCGTTCTTCGGGCGGAAGCATCAGCGCGTCTGCCAAGCGCCCCACCACTTCGGGTTTGGGCTTGCGGGTACCGCTCAAAAGTTTCTGCAAATAGCTGCGCTCCACTCCGCTGAGTTTTGCCAGAGCCGTGACAGTCATATTGGACTGGCTGAAGAGGGTGTATAGTTTTTCTGAAAAGACAGACATGGGTAACATCCTTTTTTCCAATAATCAAGAATCTGGAGAGTCCGGACAGAGCAGGTAGAGAAGGGCATTTTCCGACGCATTGTCCGCGGGGCGCCTGGAAAGCAGCAGTTTTCATCATTCCATTTCGACATAAGAAGACAATTACTAATATTATATCAAATTTTTGTTCCAGGTAAAAGCCCTGTACCCAACAAAAAACCAAGAAAAAATCGCTTTTTATTCGACAAAGCCGCCGGGGGTATGGTATAATATCAGATACAGTCTCAAAAAAGGAAGTGTTCTGGAGGTATTGTTATGGTATCGACTGTTACAGTAATGGGCATGATGTTCACCATGGTGGTGTGCTTTGTAATACCTTTGTTTTTGCTGGCTTACTTTAAAGCTCGAAAACGGGCACAGATTTTACTGTTTGTTATCGGCATCAGCTTACAAATTACTTTTGTAGTAGTGCTGGAGCGGCTATGTGTAGGCTTTTTGTCTTCCGTACCGGCTATTGGGGGGAATCCGGTGGCGTATGCGGCAACAGCAGCAGTGGCGGCTGGGATTTTTGAAACGGCGGAATTTGCCATAGCATTCCGTGTGCTGAAGCCGTATCTGCACCGGGTATCCCAGCCGATGATGTTTGCTTCGGGACATGCGGGCGCTAATGCAATGATTTCGGCGGGCATGAGCAGCCTCACTTATTATACCTTTTCCCTGGTGGTGAGCCAAAGCGGGGAAGAATTTTTAACCCAATCCCTGAAGGGGGAAGAGCTGCAGTATGTGCAGGACATGATTGCGTATGTGCAGGGGGACCCGCTTCCGTTTTATCTCAATGGCGTTGATCAAATTTTAATGATAGCCTTGTATGTCAGCGTTGGGGTTTTGTTATGGATGGCCATGTCGGGCTACCTTTCCACAAAATGGGTAGTGAGTATGCCGGTGCTGCTGATTTTGCAGCGTTTGCCGCTGGAAATGGGAAGCGCCGGTGTGTTTCCCAGCCTGTGGATGGGCACGGCAATAGCTGGGGCCGTAACGATACTGGCGGTTGCATTGGCCTGGAAATTTGGAAGCCAGCTGCCCGCGGAGGTTAAGGCGGCAGGAAAAGCCTCTTCCCGTCGGCTGCGGTGAGGGAATTCCTTGAAGAAAACAGGGAATTGTGGTATACTGAAGGGTACTGCCGGATTGCATAGTGGCTGCCGGCAGAATGAAGGAATTTTCTTTTTTGATGTTGAGTTTCCCTGCCGGAAAACAGAAGAACGTGATTCCGCGCATGGCTGATACACTCTCAATGCATGATCAATAGACCGAAGGAGTGAACCTTGATTTGATGAGTCAACAACCCTGGGATTTCGGGGAGCAGGCCCGTTATATGGCTGACGTTGCCCAAATGATGCAGGTCCGGGCCAGAGGGGAAATGCCCCTTGCTTTGGTGCGTACCTACGGCTGCCAGCAGAATGTGGCCGACGGTGAAAAAATAAAAGGCATGCTCGAAAAAATGGGCTTCGGCTTTACCGACAACGAGGAAGAGGCCGACTTTATCCTCTTTAATACCTGTGCTGTCCGGGAACACGCCGAGGACCGGATTTATGGCAATGTGGGCGCCCTCAAAAACATCAAGCGCCGCCACCCCTCGGTGATCATCGCCCTGTGCGGCTGCATGATGGAGCAGGAGCACGTGGCCCAGCGGATTTATAAAAGCTTCCCCTTTGTCAACCTGGTGTTCGGCACCCATGTGCTGCATCGGTTCCCCCAGATGCTCCGGCAGGTGCTCACCGACAGCCGCCGGGTTTTCGAGCGGGGCGACGACAGCGAAGATAAAACCATTGTAGAGGGCCTGCCCGTTCACCGGGACGGCAATTTCCGGGCATGGGTCACGGTGATGTATGGCTGTGACAACTTCTGCTCCTATTGCGTGGTCCCCTATGTGCGGGGAAGGGAGCGCAGCCGGGAGCCCGAGGCCATCGAAAAGGAGTTCCGGGAACTGGTGGCCGCTGGGTATAAGGAGATCACCCTTTTGGGCCAGAATGTCAATTCCTATGGCAAGGGCCTGCAAAACCCCATCACCTTTGCGGAGCTTCTGCGCCGTCTGGACGCGGTGGACGGGGATTTCCGCATCCGGTTTATGACCTCCCATCCCAAGGATGCAACCAAGGAAATGATTGATGTGATTGCCGGCAGCCGCCATATTTCCCATCATCTGCACCTTCCCTTCCAGTCCGGCAATGACCGGATTTTGAAAGAGATGAACCGCCGCTATGACAGGGCCAAGTATCTGGATTTGATTGCCTACTGCAAGAAAAAAATCCCCGACGTATCCCTCACCTCGGATATTATTGTGGGCTTTCCCGGGGAAACCTATGAAGAGTTCCTCGACACGGTGAGCCTTATCAGGGAAGTGGAGTTTACTTCTCTGTTCACCTTTATCTACTCCCCCCGGGTGGGAACGGTGGCCGCCAAAATGCCCGATCCTGTCCCTTATGAGGAGAAATCCCGGTGGTTCTCCGAGCTTTTGCAGGCGCAGGAAGAAATCGCCGCCCGCCACAGTGCCGCTATGGTGGGCAGAACCGAGCGGGTGCTGGTGGAAGAAGTCAACCCGAAAACGGGACTTTTGTCCGGTCGTACCGACGGCAGCGTGATTGTGGAATTCCCGGGAGACCTTTCCCTCATTGGCCAGTTCGTACAGGTGCAGGTGACCGCCGCCCGGAACTGGATTCTCCATGGGGAGCAGGTTTCTTCCGAAGAATGATATATTAAAAAATAAAAAACAGAAAACGAATAGGAGACAAAAAAACATGGATATTATCGAGATGACAAGAGAGCTGGGCAAAGCCATCCAGCAGGACGACCGCTATCTGAATATGCAGCTGGCAGCCCAGAACTGCGAGGATGACGCACAGCTTCAGGACTTGATTGGCGACTTTAACCTCAAGCGCCTGGCCATCAACAACGAGACTTCCGGCGAAAACACCGACGAAGAAAAGCTGCGCCAGTTGAACGACGAAATGCGCCGCCTGTACGCCCAGATTATGAAGAACCCCAACATGACCGCCTACAACATGGCCCGGGAGGCTATGGACGCCCTGATGCAGCGGGTAACGGCCATTATCACCAAGAGCGTGGAGGGCGAGGACCCGGCCACGGCGGATTATGAAGAATCCTGCACCGGCAGCTGTGCCACCTGCGGCGGCTGCCACTGATAACAGCAAAATGTGATACCAGCACGCCGGCTTGCAGTGCCGCGGAGAGGGCGGACCCTTTACCGGCCAGCAGGAGGCGTGCTGTTTAATTTCAGAGAGTAGATGGTGGAGTACATATGCAGACGGCAGACCTTTCCCCTATGATGAAGCAATATATCAAAATGAAACAGGAAAATCCCGACACCCTTCTTTTCTTCCGGCTGGGGGATTTTTACGAGATGTTCTTTGACGACGCCAAAATTGCGTCCCGGGAGCTGGATTTGACCCTGACCGGCCGGGACTGCGGCATGAAGGAGCGGGCGCCTATGTGCGGCGTGCCTTTCCACAGCTATGAGAGCTATCTGGCAAAACTGGTGGCCAAGGGTTATAAAGTGGCTATCTGCGAGCAGATGGAGGACCCGGCTACTGCCAAAGGGCTGGTAAAGCGGGATATTATCCGGGTGGTCACGCCGGGCACCGTGGTGGAAAGCAGTATGCTGGAAGAGGGGAAAAACAACTATCTGGCGTCGGTCTATGCGGAAGACGGCCAGGCGGGGCTGTGCTTTGCCGACGTTTCTACCGGCGAAATGCACGCCTGCCGGCTGACAGAGGACGAGCGGGAGCTGCAGCAGCAGATTTGTGAGGAGCTGTCCCGGTTTTCTTCCCGGGAGGTGCTGATGAACCCCCAGTGCCGCCGGTTTGCCGGGATGGAAGGGTTTATCCGGGACAAGCTGTCGGCATCGGCGGAATACCTGTCGGAAGAAGAGTGCGAGGAAGAAAGCTGCCGCAGACGGGTACTTTCCCAATACGGGATGGCAAACGAAAAAGAACTGGGCGAAGCGGGTGTGCCTGTTGTGGTGCGGGCAGCCGGGCAGCTTTTGGGCTATTTGCAGCGCACCCAGCGTGGGGGCCTTGAGCGGCTGGAACCGATTGCTTACTATGAAAAGGGAAGGTTCATGCGCCTGGATTTGAACACCCGGCGGAACCTGGAACTGACGGAAACCATGCGCAGCAAGGAAAAGCGAGGTTCCCTGTTGTGGGTGCTGGACAAAACCTGCACGGCTATGGGTAAACGGCAGCTGAGAAGCTGGATGGAACAGCCGCTTTTAAGTCCCGGGCAGATTAGCCGCCGGCTGAACGCGGTGGAAGAGCTGGTGGAAAACGGGATGCGCCGTGACAGCCTTTCGGAGCAGATGAACGGGATGCAGGACTTGGAGCGGATTATGAGCCGCATCGTCTATGGTACGGCCAATGCCCGGGAACTGCGGGCCTTATGGTCGGCGCTGTGCCGGCTGCCGGGGCTGCGGGAAGAGCTTTCCGGTGTTTCTTCGGAGCTTCTGCAAAAGATTACCCGACAAATTGACCCGATGGAGGACATCAGCGAGCTGATTGACAAGGCCATTGTGGAAGAGCCCCCCTTCTCCATCCGGGAGGGCGGTATGATTCAGGCGGGCTATTCGGAGGAGCTGGACAGGCTGCGCAGTGATATGACCGGCGGCAAGGGGCTTTTGGCTTCGGTGGAGGCCCGGGAGCGGGAGCGAACCGGCATCCCCAAGCTGAAAATCGGGTATAACCGGGTGTTCGGCTATTATATCGAGGTGACCAATTCCTACCGGGACCAGGTGCCGGAAGAATACATCCGCAAGCAAACCTTGACCAACTGTGAAAGATACATTACCCCCGAACTGAAAGAGCTGGAAAACCGGATTTTGGGCGCCAGTGACCGCTCGGTACAGCTGGAAGGGAAGCTGTTTGAAGAGGTGCGGAAAAAGGTGGCCGCCGAAATGGGGCGGGTACAGGATACCGCCCGGGCAGTGGCCATGCTGGACGTGCTGGTCTCCTTTGCGAAAGTCTCGGTGGAGCGGGATTATGTAAGACCGGAAGTGAACCTGTCCGGCCGGCTGATGATCCGGGACAGCCGCCATCCGGTGGTGGAAGCCCTGCTGAAGGGGGCCCCCTTTGTGCCCAATGACGTAACGCTGGATAACGGGGAAAACCGGGTGGCCATTATCACCGGCCCCAACATGGCGGGCAAGTCCACCTATATGCGCCAGATTGCTTTGATTGTGCTCATGGCCCAGATTGGCTGCTTTGTACCGGCTTCCTCGGCGGAAATCGGCATTGTGGACGGCATTTATACCCGTGTAGGCGCTTCTGACGATTTGGCCGCGGGGCAGTCTACCTTTATGGTGGAGATGAGCGAGGTGGCGGACATTCTGCGCCATGCAACCTCCAACAGCCTGCTGGTGCTGGACGAAATCGGCCGGGGCACCTCCACCTTCGACGGCATGAGCATTGCCCGGGCGGTGCTGGAATATGTGGCCGATGTGAAGCAGCTGGGAGCCAAGGCCCTGTTTGCCACCCACTATCACGAGCTGACGGAGCTGGAAGAACAGCTCACCGGCGTGAAAAATTATAGTATTGCTGTGAAAAAGCACGGGGACGACATTACCTTTTTGCGCCGGATTGTCCGGGGCGGCGCCGACGACAGTTTCGGCGTGGAGGTAGCAAAGCTTGCCGGGGTGCCGGACAAAATCGTCAAGCGCGCCCGGCAGATTCTCAAAGAGCTGGAATCCGGTGCGGCGGTAAAACCTGCGGGGAAAAAGCAGCCGGCAAAACAGCAGCCCGCCCAGCTGATGCTGGTGGAAAGCGGGAGCCAGGGAGAAGTGCTCAAGCGGCTGAGAAGGCTGGATGTGAACACGCTGACCCCTATTGAGTGTATGAATGAATTGTTCACGCTGGTAAAACTGGTAAAAGAGTCCGAAGGAGGAGAACCGTGAGCAGAATCACAATCGAAAAGGCCGAAACGCCCATGCAGCGGGCAGTATTTTTGCAGGTGCTGGAAAGCGCCAACCGGCGTATGGAGAAAAAAGGGATTGTCCAGTGGCTGCCGTGCCATTTGACGGCGGAAGCGGTGTTTGAAGAGAATGTGGAGCCGTTTTTGCTGGAAAAGGACGGGCAGCCGGCGGCAACGGCTCTGCTGGCGGTGGAGGACACGGTATTCTGGCCGGAAAAGGAAAAAAATTCGGCGGTGTATGTCCACCGGCTTTCGGTGGCAGAAGGCTTTGCCGGGGAAGGGCTTGCCGGAAAAATGCTGGCTTTTGCGGCGGACTATGCCAGAAAGAGGGGCATCCCCTATTTGCGGCTGGACTGCCGGGGAGACCGGGAGAAGCTGCGGAAGCTGTATGAAGGGTTTGGATTTCGTTTTGTGGACACGGTGGAAGTGGATGTGCCGGGGGTACATTTGTGCAATGCCCGGTACGAATACCGGGTGTAAGAAGGGAGGCAGGTCATGGGAAAAATCAATGTGCTGGACAGCCATGTGGCAGAACTGATTGCTGCCGGTGAAGTGGTGGAGCGTCCGGCGTCGGTGGTCAAGGAAATGGTGGAAAACGCCATTGACGCAGGGGCAACCGTCATCACGGTGGAAATCAAGCAGGGCGGCATTTCCTACATACGCATTACCGACAACGGCTGCGGCATGGCAAAGGAAGACGTACCGATGGCGTTTTTGCGCCATGCCACCAGTAAGGTGTCCGGGCAGGAGGATTTGGAGGCTATCGGTACATTGGGATTCCGGGGAGAAGCGCTGGCGTCGATTGCCGCCGTTTCCCGGGTAGAAGTGATGACCCGCCCGCCAGAGGAGCCGATAGGTACCCGCTATGTGATAGAAGGCGGGGAGGAAAGGCTGCTGGATGATGCCGGATGCCCGGTAGGGACTACTTTTGTCATTCGGGATTTGTTTTTTAACACACCGGCCCGGATGAAATTTTTGAAAAAAAACGTGACCGAAGCCAACGCCGTGGCGGGAGTGGTGGATAAAATTGCCTTGTCCCACCCGGAGGTTTCCGTGCGGTTTATCCGGGAAGGCAGGCAGGAACTGCATACCCCCGGCAATAAAAACCTGCTGGACGCGGTGTATGCGGTGTTTGGCCGTGAATTTACCGATGGGATGATCCCCGTTGACTATGAATACGGCCATGTGCGGGTGTGGGGTTATGTGAGCCGTCCCACCTGCTGCCGTCCCAACCGCAGTATGCAGAACTTTTTTATCAACGGTCGGTTTATCAAAAGCCGTACTGCCGCCGTGGCCCTGGAAGAAGCTTTTAAAGGCAGCGTCATGGTGGGAAAGTTCCCGGCCTGTGTGCTTCACCTGCAAATGTCCTTTCAGGCGGTGGATGTGAATGTCCATCCCGCCAAGCTGGAAGTTCGGTTTGTAAACGAAAGGCCGGTATTCGATGTGGTGTATCACGGAATCAAAACCGCCCTGCAAAAGGAGGATACCCCGAAAGAGGTAAAGCTGGAAAATCCCGATTTGCTGCGCCCGCCCAAAAAGGAACTGCGTGGGGAACAGCTTTCCCTGCCCATAAAGGGCAAACAGAAGCCTTCCCAATCTTCCGACAGTAACCGGATTATTCAGCTGCCCCAGAGGGAGACGATTCCTAAAACGGCACCAAAGGCTCAAGCCGGGAGTCTTCAGGCTCCGGCAGAAGAAACCCCTATCCCCAAAAAGGTGGCGGATACGGCGCCGGTACTGGACGAGACAGACGAGGAGGAAATTATCAGCGCAGTGCCTTTTCTTTCCTCGCCGGAAAGCGAAACCGGGCAGCCGGAGATGATGAAAAACGGGCCGCTCAAAACGGCGGAACCGGTTTTCACAACGGAACCGCAAACACCCCCACAGCCGGAGGAAGCGCAGCCCCTTTTGGAAGAGGACGAAGAGCAGGAAGAAGTGCCGGAAGAAGAGGTTGTCCCCGAAAAACAGGAGATTCCGGCCAAGGTGCTGGGGGAAGCCTTTGGCACCTATGTGATTTTGCAGCGGGGGGACAAGCTGGTACTGATTGATAAACACGCAGCCCATGAAAGGCTGTTGTATGAAAAGCTGCGGCGGGAAGGCGGCGGGACCTGTGCTCAGATGCTGCTGGAGCCTGTGACCGTTACGCTGGACAAAAACGAATACGCCGCCGTGCTGGAAGCCAGAGAGCTGTTTGCCGAGGCCGGTTTTGAGGTGGACGATTTCGGCAGCGGTACCGTGGCGGTGCGCAGCGCCCCCCTTTCCCTGGACAAAGAAGATGCCGCCTCGGCGGTGATGGAAATGGCTGGGTATCTCACATCCTCCCGGCGGGATTTGACCACGGAGCACCTGGACTGGCTGTACCATAACATTGCCTGCCGGGCAGCGGTAAAGGCCGGGGACTTTAGTTCTCCTCGGGAGCTTGCCGCCCTGGTGGAGCAGCTGGAAGAAAACCCCGACGTGCGCTACTGCCCCCACGGCAGGCCGGTGTCGGTGGTGATTACCCGGCGGGAGCTGGAAAAGCAGTTCGGAAGGGCATAAAGGGGGGAGCCGTTTGAATAGGACAAAAATACCCGTGGCGGTTGTGGCCGGGCCCACTGCTTCGGGAAAAACCGCACTGGCGGTGGAGCTGGCCAAACGCCATCATGGCGAGGTAGTGTCGGCGGACTCCATGCAGATTTATGCCGAAATGAAAATCGGCACCGCCCGGCCAGACGAATCGGAAATGCAGGGGGTGCCCCATCATTTGTTAGGGTTTCTTTCCCCCAGCGAGCGGTTCAGTGTGGCGGACTATGTGGCACTGGCGGGCAAGTGCATCGAAGAGATTCACAGCCGGGGAAAGCTGCCCATTATCGCCGGCGGTACGGGGCTGTATGTGCGCTCCCTACTGCGGGGCATCCAGTTTTGCGAAATGCCCGAAAATCCCGCCCTTCGGAAACAGCTGGAAGAAGAAAGTGAGCGGGACCCTGTTGCTTTGTGGGAAAAGCTGCGGCAGGTGGACGAGGAAGCGGCCCGGAATATCCACCCCAACAACCGCAAGCGGGTGATACGGGCGCTGGAGGTCTATTTGCTGACCGGGGAGCCGTTTTCCCAGCAGTCGAAGGAGGCGGCGCAGGGGGAATCCCCTTACCGGTGGGCCATGCTGTGTTTGGGATTCCATCAGCGGGAAGTGCTGTATGAGCGCATTAACCGCCGGGTGGATATGATGATGGAGCAGGGGCTGGTGGAGGAAGCTAAAGCCTTTCTCGAAAAGCATCCGGGAAACACGGCCATCCAGGCCATCGGCTATAAGGAGCTTGCGCCCTATTTCCGGGGGGAAATCCCATTGGAAGAAGCCGTCGAGAATATTAAAAGGGAAACCAGACGCTATGCCAAACGGCAGCTGACCTGGCTAAGGCGGGAAGAAGGCGCAAAGTGGCTGTATGTAGATGAGCCCGGCGACCTTGAAAGGCTGATACAGGAGAGCGAAGCTGTTTTGCAAGAAGCGCAGATTTTATAAAAAGGAGGAATGTAATCCATGGCGAGACAATCCCGCGAGCAGGTGGAAATTGGAAAAAAAGCCCCCCTTGTGCGAAAGACCGTTTCGGGCATTTTGGGGCTGTTAATCCTGTTTTATATTGGGTATCAAATCTGGTCGGCCAATTATGAGCCTCTGAAGCTGGAAACCGCTACCTGGGCCACGGCCTCCGATTCGGTGCAGACCACCGGCTACGCCATCCGAAAGGAAACCGTGATTACCCGGCAGGACGGCAGCGGCGTTTTGGGCTATCGGCTCCAGGACGGCGGCCGGGTTTCCAAAGGCGGCGTGGTGGCGGACGTTTTTGAAAGCGAAAGTGCGGCGTCTGCCAGCCAGCAGTCGGAAACGCTGGACTCGGAAATGAAGCTTCTCCAGAGTCTTGACAACGAAGGGGAAACCTATGCGGCGGACATTCAGCAGATTGATGCCCGTATCGACCAGACCTTTTCCGAGCTTCTGTGCGCCATCCGGGATCATGACGCTTCCGGCCTTTCCTCCGGGCGGGAGGAACTGACCCACCAGTTTAACCAGAGGCAGATTGCTACCGGCACCAGCGTGGATTATACCACCCGCCTGCGGACCCTGCAAAATGAAAAGGCCGCTCTGGATAAAGAGGCCTCGGCGGTGATGGGGCAGGTGACCGCGCCGGAATCGGGCTATTTTTCCAGCGTCATCGACGGCTGGGAGAATGTGTTTGACTACGACAAAGTTTTAAACCTGACGGTGGACGACCTGAACCGGGAGTATTCCCCCGAGGAGCTGCCGGATCATGCCGTGGGAAAAATCAGCGAGGAATTCATGTGGTATTTTGCCTGTACCGTGGACGCCACCACTGCCCTCAAGCTGAAACAGACCAGCGAAGTGCAGATCTCCATGCCCTTTGCCACTACGGAAAAAATCCCTGCCCGGGTGGCAGCGGTCAACCAGGAAACCCCCAACAGCGATGCGGCGGTGATTCTGGAATGTGATACTATGAACTCGGCGCTGGCCAATATCCGGCAAGAGACGGTGCAGATTGAAATCAAGAGCTATTCGGGCGTTATGGTGAACCAGAAGGCCATCCATTTTGCCGACGTGGAGCAGAAGGTGAAGGACGCTAACGGCAAAGAGCGCACCGTCACCCACGAAAACGTCATGGGCGTGTATGTGAAAAGCGGAAGCCAGCTCCATTTTGTGCAGGTATTTTCTGACATTACCGTAAACGGCTATGCCATTTGCCGCACGGATCTGACGGACGAAGACAAAGAACAGCTGGTGACTGACGAGACTATCCAGCTGTATGACGAAGTGGTTGTGGAAGGGACTGATTTGTATGACGGAAAAGTTATCTGAGGAATTGTGTGCCCGGTGCCGGGCCGTGGAACAGAACCTTGCGGACATTCAAAGACGCATTGCTGCCGCCGCACAGGCTTCGGGAAGAAAACCGGAAGACATTATCCTGCTGGCCGCTACCAAAACCGTGCCGGTGGAGGTGGTGAACCATGCCATTTCTCTGGGGGTGCACACCATCGGGGAAAACCGCGTGCAGGAGCTGGAGGAAAAATATGACCGGCTGGACAAAGAAAACTGCCAGGTACACTTTATCGGCCATTTGCAGACCAACAAGGTGAAATATCTGGTGGGAAAAGTGGATATGATCCAGTCGGTGGACAGCGTGCGGCTGGCGTCGGAAATTTCCCGGCTGTCGGTGCAGCGGGGCGTGACCAGCCGGATTCTGATAGAGGTAAACGTGGGACGGGAAGAGAATAAGTCCGGCGTGATGGCCGAAGAGCTGGAAAGCCTTTTGGGAGAAATTGCCGGAATGAAAGGAATTTCGGTGTGTGGTTTGATGGCAATCCCCCCGATTTGCCGTGAAAATGAGGAGCTTCGCAATTATTTTTCTTTGATGCATCAATATTTTGTTGACATAAAGAGTAAAAAAAGTGATAATGTAGCCATGGACTATTTATCCATGGGAATGTCCGGGGACTTTGAGGAGGCTATTTTGTGCGGCTCCAACATGGTCCGTGTGGGCTCTTCCCTGTTTGGTCAGCGGCAATACGCGACAAATCTAAAGTGAAAATACAGGAGGATTGACAGATGGCAGGTATTGTTGATAAGTTCCAGAAAATGTGGAACCCCCCCGATGACGAAGTGGACTATGTCTACGACGAAGAAGGGGAGATGGAGGAAGAAGCTGAAACCGCAAATCGCCGGGAAGAAGTCCCTGCCCGTCGTGGCGGCCAGGGAAACAACAAAGTGGTCAATATCCACGCCACCGCCCAGCTGCAGGTGGTGCTGTTTAAGCCCGAAAACTTCGGCGAGGAAACCCGCGCTGTGGCTGACGAGCTTTTGAAAATGCATACCGTAGTGCTGAACCTGGAGGAAACCAACAAGGATACCTCCCGGAGAATCATCGACTTCCTCAGCGGCGTGGCCTATGCCAACGGCGGCAAGATTAAGCGGGTATCCACCTGCACCTACATCATTACCCCGTATAACGTGGATTTGACCGGCGATGAGGTAATGGATGAATTAGAAAATAACGGCGTTTATGTCTGATAGCCGTCAGGAGCAGTGGCTGGAGGCCCGGATTCAGGATGTGATTCGTCAGGGGGAAAAATACCCCGCCTTTACAGCCTTCCTGGATGAAAGGGAAGCTGCCATTGCCGAAAAACTGGTACAGCGTGCCCGGTGTGAAAACTTCCGGCTGTGGGGCGGGTATGAAAACGGCGAGCGGGTGATGCTGGGGGTGTTTCCTTCCTATCAGGAACCTGACCCGGAGGAATTCCCCATCACAGCCATCACCGTGCGGTACCGGCCCTGTGACGAACTGAGCCATCGGGATTTTCTGGGCGCCTTTCTGGGTGCCGGTGTGCAGCGCAGCGCTTTGGGCGACATCCTGCCCGAAAAAGGGCGCTGCGTGCTGTTCGTCCGGGAAGAAACCGCCCGGTTTTTGCTGGAACAGGTGGACAAGGTGGGCCGGGTAGGCGTAACGCTGTCGCCCGGGTTTTCGGAGCCTTTGCCGGAGGGAAGAGGGTTTGCCCCTTTTGAAGGGGTCATCGCTTCCCCAAGGCTCGACTGCGCCGTGGCCGCGGCCGTGGGGCTGAGCCGGGAAAAGGCTGCCGGACTGGTCCTTTCGGGAATGGTGATGAAAAACCACGAGCCCGTCCAGTCCGTTTCGGCTTTGGTGGCCGAAGGGGACCTTCTCTCCGTAAGGGGAAAGGGCCGCTACCGAATTGACCGCCTGGGGCCGAAGACAAAAAAAGGGCGCCTTGGAATTGCCGGGCGCAAATACCTGTGACCGTGCAGGAGACAAAGCAAGGGGGTTATTGCATTGCTGACGCTGAATGACATTATCAATGCGAATTTTCGCAAATCCGGTTTTTCTTCCGGGTATAAGCCGGAGGACGTGGATGCTTTTCTGGATAAAGTAAAGGAATCCTATGAGCAGCTTTTGAAGACCAATATCCAGCAGAAAGAAACCATCGCTTCTTTGGAAGCGGAAAACGAGCAGCTGGTGAAAAAGCTGGACGTGCTGGCCCAGCGGGTAGAGTCCTATCGGGAAGATGAGGATGTGATTAAAAACGCCCTTATCAGCGCTCAGAAGCTGGGAGAGGCTTCCATCCGGGAAGCAAGACACAAGGCCGAAATTATTTTGAAGGATGCAAACCTCAAGGCAGAGCGGATTATCAGCGCGGCCGAAGGGGAAATTGCGAGATATGACAAGGAGCTTGCTGACCTGAAGCAGCAGGTTTCTGATTTCCGCGACAATCTGCTGCGGATGTACAAGCAGCATTTGACGCTGATTACGGCACTTCCCAGCCAGCGCCGGGAGGAGCCGAAGGAAGAAGAACCTCAGGAGACAGAAACGCCTGCACAGGAAGAGCAGCCCAAGGAAGAAGAAACCGCGGCCGCTCAGGAGGAAGAGACCGCAGCGCCTGCTGACGACAGCGGCAAACCGGAAGGGGAAGAATCCCCCGCAGAGGAAACCCCGGAAGAGCCGGCAGCGCAGGAAACCGAATCCGGCACCCCTGCTGAAGGCGAAAACGGGGAACAGAACGACGGCGAAGAGGAATATACCCTGAAGGTTTCCAGCTTCCCGCCGGCAAAAGAGGAAGAAGTTCCCCAGACCGATGTCCGGTATACGCCGGTGCATTTTGACGGGGAGGACGATTCTTCCCAAAACCCTGAGTCCCCGGTGGATATTTTCCACAAGCATCAGTCGTAACCGCGGCAGGGGGCTTGGCGCTCATCGTATGTGTGTAAAAGTAAGGGGCGGCTGCACAGGCTGGCCCCTGCTTATTGTTAGGTAAGGAGGAACTTCTTTGCTGATTCTCTCTCTGATTTTCGTGGCGTTGGGAGTGGGTGCCGACCAGGTGGTGAAATATCTGGTGGTCCAGAACCTGAAGCCCGATGGAACCCTTTCGCTGATTCCCGGCCTGCTGGACGTCACTTATGTGGAAAACACCGGCGTGGCCTTTGGAATGTTGCCGGGATATTTGTGGATTATGGTAGCGGTGACATCCGTGTTTATTTTGATTATGCTGGGTGTGCTGATTTTTTATCGGAAGCACACAGCATTGTCCCGGCTGTCGATGATTTTGATTATTGCCGGCGGTATTGGCAACCTCATTGACCGGCTGGTGCTGGGATATGTGGTGGATTATATCCAGGTGTCGTTTTTCCCGCCGGTGTTCAATCTGGCGGACTGCTTTGTGGTGGTGGGCGTGATCCTGCTGCTGGTGTACGTGATCTTCTGTACCGGCAAAGACGATGGCCGGGAATATGTGATAAGGAGCCGCCGGTGAATTCCCGGGAAGAAGAGCGCTTTTCCCTGACGGTTTCCCCGGAAAACGGAGGCAAAAGGCTGGATGGATTTTTGGCGGAGAGCCTGGAAGAAATGACCCGGTCCGGCGCCCAGAAGCTGATTGAGGAAGGCTGCGTAAAGGTGGAGGGGAAGATTCCCCAGAAAAGCCTGAAGCTTCGGGAAGGCTGGCAGGTGGAAGTGCTGCTTCCTCCGGTGCGGGAAACCACCGTGGAGCCCGAGAATATCCCTTTGGACATTGTCTATGAGGACGGGGACTTGCTGGTAGTCAACAAACCTAAGGGCATGGTGGTGCATCCGGCCCCCGGCAATCCGGACGGTACTTTGGTCAATGCCCTGCTGTTTCATTGCGGCAGCAGCCTTTCGGGCATTAACGGCGTTTTGCGGCCGGGAATCGTCCACCGAATCGACAAGGATACCAGCGGCTTGCTGATGGTGGCCAAAAATGATTTTGCCCATCGGCATTTGGCGGAACAAATCCAGGTGCACAGCTTCTATCGGGAGTATGAGGCCGTGGTCTATGGCAATCTGAAAGAGGACTGCGGCACCGTCAACGCCCCCATTGGGAGGCATCCTGTGGACCGGAAAAAAATGGCCGTGACGGAAAAGGCATCCCGGCAGGCGGTGACTCATTTTCAGGTGCTGGCACGCTATGGGCGCTTTACCCATGTGCGGCTACGGCTGGAAACTGGGCGCACCCATCAAATCCGGGTACATATGGCCTATTTGGGCCATCCGCTGGCCGGGGATGAGGTGTATGGCCCCCGGGACGTGATCCGTTCCCTTCACGGCCAGTGCCTTCATGCCAGACGGCTGGGGTTTGTCCATCCCCGCAGCGGGGAATACATGGAGTTTTCAAGCCCTTTACCGGGATGGTTTTCTGATTTTCTCAAGTCCCTGGGGGAACCCCGGGAGGTTTTGGAAGCCAACGGGGAAAGCAGAGAATAGATGTTTTTTGGTTATAAAAGTTTTTTTTATTTGCAATTTTTTTAGCGATGTTTTATACTGATTTCTGTGACGATTTCCGGGACAGGAGGGGACGGGAAAATGTCAATAGAAGCGCGTGAAATTCATAGACAGGAGCAAACCCTGCTGGCCTGTGCCGAAATGCTGCGGCAGGCGGAAAAAAATGCTGCGGGCCTTTGTGATGATATGGCAGGGCTGGAAACAGGGGACGAAACCTTTGACCAGCTGAAAAATGCGGTAAAACAGGCTTCCGCAGATATGAAGCGGGAGATTACCTGTATGGAAAAGCTGGCACAGGAAATTTCGGAAGCAGGGGCGCAGCTGCGGTCCCAGGAAGCCCTGTTAAAGGAATCTTCCTTGTGGAGCGGGGAGGAAACCCTGTTTTAACAGGCCGGTGTATCGGGATTCATACCAGAAGGAGGGGCTGTTGTATGAACGAAAAAGAAATCAGGAGCCGGATGGAAAAAATATCGCTTCAAAGCCGTAGGTGTGTCAAAAGCCTTCGGGAAATCCAGCAGGCGATGCGGCAGCTGGATTTGGATGATGCTTTGCTGGCAGACCGGAATATTCGGAACCACTGCCGGCAAATGGAGGAAAAAATACAGGAAATGACCCGCCTGTTTGGACGGGTTGAAAAATATGCTTCAGAGAATGCCGGTCCAAACGGCCAGCGGGAAGCGTTTTGGGAAGGCACAGGAGAAGAAGAGTCCCGAAAGACTTTTTTTTGAGTGGGAGCCGGAACAGGTTTCAAGAAGGAGGATGTTCATATCATGTTTGAACCAAATTTTGATTCGGATTCGGTGATGTCCGGCTACTACAGCATCTATGAAAAGGCTGCTGTATGGCCCTGGATTGTCATTGGATGCCTGGCTGCGGCAGTCGTCGTGATGGCGGTGCTGTATTGTACGTTCCTTTCCGCCCGGAATGAAGGACGGTTTCATGGATTTGCCGGCTGGCTGTATAATTTTTTGAATTCCAAAAAGTTATATTTTGAGCCAATTTTACGCATTGTATATTTAACGGTGGCGATTTTCCTGGTTCTCTATGGAATTTTTACCATCTTCATGGGCTTCGGAAGCTTTGGCCAGAATCTGGTCAGCGGCTTGATTATTATTGTGGCGTACAATGTGATAGCCCGGCTGGTTTATGAGTTCCTGCTTCTGATTGTTTCCATATGCCGGAACCTGACGGAATTGAACCGCCGGATGGGTGGCAAGCCTGTGGGTCCCCGGGAAGCACGGGGCGAGGATTGGTATAATCCTTTCACCAGCTTTGTTTCCAAGAAGCCCCAGCCTCCTATGGGGAATCCCTATCAGCGTTCGGCGGCTCCTCAGCAGCAGCCTGCTCCCCAGAATAACGTCCCCCAGCAACCTGCTGAACAGTCTGCCCCCAATCCGGGAAATCCCTATCAGCGTCCAGCGGCTCCTCAGCAGCAGCCTGCTCCTCAAAATAACGCTCCTCAGCAGCCTGCCGAACAGCCTGCGCCTAATCCGGTAAATCCCTATCAGCGTCCAGCGGCTCCTCAGCAGCAGCCCGCTCCTCAGAATAATGTCCCCCAGCAGTCTGCTGAACAGTCTGCTCCCAATCCGGTAAATCCCTATCAGCGTCCGGCAGCTCCTCAGCAGCAGCCCGCTCCTCAGAATAACGCTTCCCAGCAGTCCGCCGAACCGTCTGCCCCCAATCCGGGAAATCCCTATCAGCGCCCGGTTTCGACCTTTGGTCATGCGGTGTATTGCGGCAACTGTGGGAAACAGATCCCCTCTGACTGTGTCATTTGCCCCTGGTGCGGAGCACCCCGGAACTCCTGACAGCGTTTTTTAACCGATCTTTAGCCTTTTAGCCCATACGAAAGAGGATTCGTATGGGCTTTTTGGTATATTTACCGATTTTTCTGGTGGAATTCCGGCGAAATTTGAAAATGGGACAGAAGAATGTGTCACTGTTTTTGTCACACCTTGCAAGGGGAACGTTTGTGTTTTATACTGAATACACAGCTATTTGTTGTCAGAACCCGCCGGGACATGTGTTTCAGACCATTATGGATGAACGTAATGGATGCGGCTGAACCGGAAATCATGAGGGGGCTGGCGGGTTTTGGCAAAATTAGCATAAGGAGAAATGCAAAAAGCATTTTTCCTTTTTTTTTGGACCAAAATATGGTATACTGGCGGTAAGATTATATAGCGGGAAATATTCCTGCGAAGGGAGAGCGGTTGACATGATTCTTACCATTCATAATGAATTCGGCAGCGCTGCGGTGGATACCCAGGGCGCACAGCTGATGTCTTTTCAAAATGCAGACGGCCTGGAGCATCTTTGGCAGGGAGACAAAACCTATTGGGGCGGCCGTGCCCCGGTACTGTTCCCCATTGTGGGCGCTCTGCGGGATGGAAAAACCATCATCAAGGGCAGCGAGTATGCCATGCGCCAGCACGGAATCGCCCGGCATCTGCCTTTTGAGGTGACGGAGCAGAAGGAGAATTCGGTTACTTTGCGGCTGGTTTCTGACGAGGAGACCCGGAAGCAGTACCCCTATGACTTTGCCCTGTATATGACCTACCGTTTTGAGGGCCCCCGTCTGGTCACAGAGTTCCGGGTGGAGAATACCGGCGAAGAAGTGATGCCTTTTGGTGTTGGCGGACATCCGGCGTTCAATTGCCCCATGGTGGAAGGCGAGAGCTTTGAAGACTATGTGGTGGAATTTGAAAAGCCTGAAACCGGCCGCTGCCCGGCTATTGTTGCCGGCGGCCTGATTGATTTCCATCAACGGAAGGTCGTGATGGAGTATGAGACGGAAATCGCCATGCGCCACGAGCTGTTCTATGAAGATGCTTTGGTATTTGATACGCCCCGTTCCCGTGTGGTACGGCTTGTGAGCCGGAAAACAGGCCACGGCGTGGAAATGGACTTTGGCGACTTCTTCTATCTGGGCGTGTGGTCCGCCAAGAATGACGCTCCCTTTGTGGCGCTGGAACCTTGGGCTGGATGTGCAACCGGTACAGATGAAGATAATGAGTTTACCAGCAAGCGCGGCCTGACCTATTTGAAACCCGGCAAAGAAGCGGTGTTTGCTTTTGGCGTAAAGGCCCTGTAAGAATTCACAACAAAAGAAAAAAGCCTGTATACCCAATAGCTGGTATGCAGGCTTTTGCTTTGTGGGCAATACTCCCTCTACTATTTAGCCACTTAGGCCGAAATACCGGCGTTTTTAGCGTTTTGAAGGAAAAAAAAGAGAAAGTGTGCAAAAAATAGCCAAAAATATGGAAAAATGTCTACTGCTCTCAGAAGAGTTTTATGGTACAATAAAAATAAAGTACTGGAATCTTTTGAAAATCCAGACAGTAATGGGTATTCGAGTCCTGCATGATAGGAGTGTCAGCGGAAAAAATTTTGAACGATTTATAATACCCGCTGTATAAAAGATATTTATTATAACTCTCAGGAGGTATGCTGATATGTCTCAGAATAAACAGATGACCCACAAAGAAGCACTGGCATTGGCCAAAGAACTGGTGGGAAAAATGACCATCGAAGAGCGGGCTTTCCAGCTGAGCTACCGTGCCCCGGCAATTCCCCGGTTGGGTATCCCCGAGTATAACTGGTGGAATGAGGCTCTTCATGGTGTGGCCCGCGCCGGCGTTGCCACTATGTTCCCCCAGGCCATCGGCCTTGCCGCTACCTTTGACGATGAGTTCCTGCAGAAGGTGGGCGATGTGGTGGCCGAAGAAGGCCGTGCCAAGTATAACGCCTATCGGGCGGAAAACGACCGGGACATTTATAAGGGCCTGACCTTCTGGTCCCCCAACGTGAATATCTTCCGTGACCCTCGCTGGGGCCGCGGACATGAAACCTATGGCGAGGACCCCTATCTGTCCGGCCGGATGGGAGTTGCCTATATCCGGGGATTGCAGGGCGACGGGAAATATTTGAAAGCGGCTGCCGGCGTTAAGCACTTTGCCGCTCACAGCGGGCCGGAAAATATCCGCCATGAATTCAACTCGGTGGTCAGCAAAAAGGACTTGGAAGAAACCTATTTCCCCGCTTTTGAGGCCTGCGTGAAGGAAGGCGACGTGGAGAGCGTGATGGGCGCCTATAACCGCGTCAACGGAGAGCCTTCCTGCGGCAGCAAGACCCTGCTGCAAAAGACCTTGCGGGAAAAGTGGGGATTTGAAGGCCATGTGGTTTCCGACTGCGGCGCTATCATGGACTTCCACGACTTCCACAAAGTGACCCAGAGTATTATTGAATCGGCAGCTATGGCTATGGAAGGTGGCTGCGATTTGAACTGCGGCGAAGTGTACATCCATATGCTGGAAGCACTGGAAGAGGGCCTGGTAACAGAGGAACAGATTACCACTGCCTGCGAGCGCGTGATGGCAACCCGTTTCCGTCTGGGCATGTTCAGCGATGACTGCGAATACGACAAGATTCCCTACAGCGCCAACGATACCCACGAGCATCACCTGCTGGCTCTGGAAGCGGCAAGAAAATCTATGGTGCTGCTGAAAAATAATGGCATCCTGCCCCTGAAGGCCGACGAACTGAAAACCGTGGCAGTGATTGGCCCTAACGCCGACAGCCGCGAAGTATTGTGGGGCAACTATCACGGCACGGCTTCCCGGAACATTACCGTGCTGGAAGGCATTGAGGATTTACTGGAAGGGAAAGCCCGCGTGTACTATTCCGAGGGCTGCCCTCTGTATCAGGATTCGGCAGAAGGCGCACTGGCCAGAAAGGACGACCGTGTAGCTGAGGCCGTGTGCATTGCCAAGCTGGCAGATGTGGTCATCCTGTGCATGGGTCTGGACGGAAAATTTGAAGGCGAAGACGGCGACGCCAACAACCCCTATGCATCCGGCGATAAGAAGAGCTTGGAGCTGCCTGGCCGCCAGATGGCCCTGCTGAAAGCTGTGCTGGATACGGGCAAGCCTGTAGTACTGTTGCTGGGAACCGGCAGCGCCCTGACCTTCGGCGGCGAAGAAGAGCGGTGTGCCGCTGTGCTGAACATGTGGTATCCGGGCGCACTGGGCGGAAAGGCTGTTGCAGACGTGCTGTTCGGCAAGGCTGCCCCCGCAGGCAAACTGCCGGTGACCTTCTACCGCACCACCGAGGAGCTGCCTGATTTTGCCGATTATTCCATGAAAAATCGCACCTACCGCTATATGGAAAACGAAGCGCTGTATCCCTTCGGCTATGGCCTGACCTATGAGCCCTTCGCCGTTTCCGATATGAAGGCAGAGCAGGATGGGGAAAATGTCCGGGTATCGGTAACCGTGGAGAACTTGGGTAAGCACGAGGGCGAGCAGACCGTGGAAGTTTATGTGAAGGATCTGGAGTCCCCGTTGGCCGTGCGCAATCACAGCCTGGCCGGATTCCAGTGTGTGCGTCTTGCTGCTGGTGAAAGCCGCAGAGTCGAGATTACCCTGAAGCGCCGCGCTTTTGAGGCCGTGAATGAAGAAGGCGAGCGGGTTCTGGACAGTCACCGCTTCCGCATCTATGCCGGTTTCAGCCAGCCCGATAAGAGAAGTGTCGAGCTGATGGGACAGGCTCCGCTGGAAATGGAAATTAGTCTATAATCGATAGAGCGGGATAGACGAAACCTCTTGACAAACGAAGAAAATTCCAGCAAACTATATATATAAGGGCATTCGGAAAACCAATTTTGTCGTGGAAATATGAAAACGGTGCGCGGGAAGAGCTTCTGCTTTCCATGCGTTTGCGCAGTCCCGCGGACTGTTTGGAAGGGGAAACCTTGTTTGTTAGGGTTCCCCTTCCCGGCTTTTCCATATGATTGTACCCGGTCGTTGGGATACCGTCTGGCCGGCTGTTTCTGGTTCCGGCGCCCTGTTCCGGACAATAAATTTCACCTGGAAGGAAGTTGTACAGTATGGATTACTTAATTGGTGTGGATCTGGGTACCAGCGGTACCAAAACGGTCCTGTTTGATTCCCTTGGCAATGTCATGGCCAGCAAAACCGTCGAATACCCCCTCTATCAGCCCCAGAACGGCTGGGCCGAGCAGGACCCTGCTGACTGGTGGAATGCGGCTGCTGTCACCATCCGTGCGGTCATTGAAGAAAGCGGCGTGGATGCGGCGGACATCAAGGGTTTGGGTATTTCCGGTCAGATGCACGGCCTTGTGATGCTGGATAAGGACGGAAAGGTTTTGCGCCGCTCCATTATCTGGTGTGACCAGCGTACTGCCAAGGAATGTGAAGAAATTACCGAAAAGGTTGGGGCAAAGCGGCTCATCGAAATTACCGCCAACCCGGCCCTCACCGGCTTCACCGCCTCCAAGATTCTGTGGGTGCGCAACCACGAGCCGGAAATTTACGCCAAATGCGCCCACATCCTCCTGCCCAAGGACTATGTGCGGTATATGCTGACCGGCGAGTTCGCTACCGAAGTTTCTGATGCCTCCGGTATGCAGCTGCTGGACGTGCCGAACCGTTGCTGGAGCGACGAGGTACTGGAAAAGCTGGATATTGACAAGGCCCTTCTGGCAAAAGTTTACGAGTCTCCCGAGGTAACCGGCGTGATTACCGCCGAAGCAGCTGCTATTACCGGATTGAAAGCTGGAACGCCAGTGGTGGGCGGCGCTGGCGACAATGCTGCTGCGGCTGTGGGTACCGGCGTGGTAGAGGACGGCAAAGCCTTTGTCACCATTGGTACCAGCGGCGTGGTATTTGCCCACACCTCCAATATTTCCATCGACCCCAAGGGCCGGGTCCACACTTTCTGCTGCGCCGTTCCCGGCTGCTGGCATGTGATGGGCGTGACCCAGGGCGCAGGGCTTTCCCTCAAATGGTATCGGGACAACTTCTGCACCGCCGAGATGGAAACCGCCAAGGGCATGGGCAAAGACCCCTATTATCTGATGGACAAGCAGGCTGAGCGGGTGCCCATTGGCAGCAATAAACTGCTGTATCTGCCTTACCTGATGGGCGAGCGTACCCCTCATCTGGACCCGGATTGCCGCGGCGTATTTTTCGGCCTCTCCGCCATTCACACCAAGTATGATATGCTCCGTGCCGTCATGGAGGGCGTTACCTTCTCCCAGCGGGACAGTGTGGAAATTCTTCGGGAAATGGGTGTTAACCTTCAGGAAATGCTGGCCTGCGGCGGCGGCGGAAGCAGCCCGCTGTGGCGTCAGATGCTGGCCGACACCTTTAACTGCGAAGTGAAGACGGTGGTTTCCAAGGAAGGCCCCGCTTTGGGCGTGGCGATTCTGGCAGGCGTAGGCGCTGGCATTTATAAGAGCGTGGAGGAAGGCTGCCGTACGGTGATTCGTACCAATCCACCCCAGGCGCCTGTGGCCGAAAATGTGCCGGAATATGAAAAGTTCTATCAAATCTATCGCAGCCTGTACCCGGCCCTCAAGGACTCCTACAAAGCCCTGGCCCGGCTGTAAGGACAGACGATTTTTTGCAGAAAGAAGGATACTGCTATGAAAATTCAGAATGTTCATGATGCTGCTTTCCGTAAGTACGGAAAGGTGATTGAAAATGTAGACTGCACCGCCCTGATTGCCGAGATGGCCAAAACGGAAGCCCCCGAGGATGCCGTGGTCTATGTGCCCAGCGTACCGGAGCTGGAGGCTCTGCCGGTGTTTGCCGATATGCGCGACCGGGTATATGGCGGGATGCCGGTACAGATTGGATACTGCAACGGTATGAACCACAAGCTCAATGCACTGGAATACCATCGGGATTCGGAAATCAACGTGGCCTGCACCGATTTGATTCTGCTGATTGGCAGTGAGCAGGACATTGAGCCCGGTACCTATCAGTATGACACCTCTAAGATAGAAGCATTTTTGGTGCCTGCCGGAACCATGATTGAGGTATATGGAACCACTTTGCATTATGCTCCTTGCAGTGTAAACGGCGATGTATTCCGCTGTGTGGTGGTACTGCCCAGAGGTACCAACGAGCCCCTGTCGGAAAAGCCCGCAGCAGACGGGGAGGATGCCTTGCTGTTTGCCGTCAATAAGTGGCTGATTGCCCATCCCGAAAGCGGCCTGGAAGCAGACGGCGCATTTATGGGACTGGTAGGGGAGAACATTTCCCTGTAAGGTGCCCGTATTTACTAAAGAAAAGCTCCTGTCTTGGAAAAGGCAGGAGCTTTTTTGATGATGGTATGCAGGGCCTGCCTACCGGGTAGAACATATCCAGGCTTTCAGCAATAGGGGGTTACATGCTGACAGGTTATTGTTTTTTCGGGTATAGGTGGGAAGGTTTCGTGGAAATTCGTCGGGTTTCCCGTTTTTGGGTGTTGTGGAAGGGCAAGATTTGTGATATTATATCAATAATGCCGGTAAAAACGGCTGGCAAATGAATAAAAACCGGCTTTTTGCCGGATAGACGGGAGCAGAAAAGCCAATGAAAAAAATCGTGTCATGGCTGCTGGCAGCGGTGTTGATGGTAGCAGCGATCCCCGTATGTTTTGCGGCGGCTACCACCGAGCCGACAAAGGTGGAAATTGCAGAACTGGATATGGAGATGGAAGTGCCGGCGGGAATGTTTATCCTGACAGCGGATACGCCGATTGACAGCACGGACTGGGGACTGGCGGGATATGATGATCCACTGGATAAGGTGGGGGACTTTGAGGAAGATGATTCGGGAAACGTTATGGCCATGGAGCTGGTGCCGGAAGACCGTTCATACACCATACGGATCAGCCGGAAGTATTCCGATGAAAGCCGGAATTATTTTAACCTGAATGAAGTGACTGACGAGCAATTTCAAGAGCTACTGGATGCCAATACGTTTGTGGATGAAGAGTATGGAGTAACCGTCAAAGCAGAAAAGTATGAGCATAGTCAGATTCCCTTTTTTAAGCTGGATTTACAGGGAGAAGCTAATGGCAGCAAAATTTGGGAAAACTGTTATGGAACCATTGTCAACGGGTTCAGCCTTTCTATTGATATGTATGGAAACAAAGAGTTCACCCAGGAACAGGTTGACCAAATTGAACAGCTGGTAGACAGTGTCCGGATTACGCAGTTTCGAGAAAGGCCTTCTCAGTCAGAGGTTATGTTCCAAACCATTATGGCCATTTTGCCAATCCCGATTATTATTGCGGCAACCGTCGTGTTCCTTCTGGTCACAAGATATAATACCCGGAAAAAAGAGCGGAACAAGAAGGAAATGACCAATATGCTGGTAGCCTATCGCAAAGAGCAGGCCCAGCGGGCGGCACAGGACGAGCATTATCAAGTATCGAAAACCCTGTTTGAAAATACCACATTCTGCAGTGATGCAGCGGCGCAGGAGTTCTGCCAGTTCCATACATTCCGACGCGGCCTGCTGCGAAACGGTATGTTTATTGTGCTGGGTGTGTTGAGTGTGGTGGCCGGATTCCTGTATGATGACAGCTGGCTGCTGCGGCTTGTGATGATCGCGTTGGGAATTTATCTGGTGGTACAGCCGTATCTGATGCTGGATAAAATGAAGCGGGCAGAAGTTGGGTTTTATAAAAAAGCCCGTTCCCGGGAAGCCAGCTATGCATTCCGGGAGGAGGACTTCCGAATTTCGGGAATCCAGTCGGTAACCCTGTATCCGTATTTCCAGATTTTGAGCGCGTATGAGGATAAAAAATATTTTTACCTGTATTATACCGAAGACAGGGCTTATCTGGTGGAAAAGGGCGGGTTTACCATGGGAGAAGCCAAAGATTTCCGCAGCTTTTTGAAAGAAAAACTCGGGAAGAACTGTCACTGGAAATAAAAATCTGATTCCATAAAAAATCCTCTTTCCCATTTTATGGGAGAGAGGATTTGTGCTTTTGGGAGAAATATGGCTCAAACCTCACACGGCCTTCGCTTTTTCTGCATACGCCCGGCATATCCGGCAAAAATGGAGGAATTCCGGGCTTTGAAATTTATCTTTGTGCCATACCAGCCGGAATGTTCGGGAGAGATGGCAGTTTTTTAAAGGAATTTCATACAGCCTGCCGGATTCCAAGGCTTCCCGTGCCAGCATCCGGCTGATAATCGTGACCCCCAGCCCGGCTTCCGCTGCCCGCAGCAGCGCCTGGGTATTGCTGCATACCCACTGTTCCCGCCAGACAACGCCTTCCCGAATCAGTGCCTCTTCGACCATAGCGCGGGTCCCACTGCCTTTTTCCCGCATCAATAGGGGATAGCGGCTGCAAAGCTCTGCAAGTGTGATTGGCTTTTCTATGGATTCTGTACCGACTGCGGTCAGAAAATCTTCCATGACCGGTGCGGCTGTCAAATCGGGCTGCCGGATTTTCCCTTCCACCAGCCCAATATCCAGTTCTCCCTGTACCAAAAGCCCCTCGATGGTACGGGTGTTTTCCACCAGTACGGTAGCTTGAGGTTCGCCCATAGCTTGTAAAATTTCCGGCAGAATACAGGTTCCAATCGTCAGCGTGGCGCCGATCCGGAGGCTTTCATGTTCCGAGCTGTTTTTTAGGGAATGTTCCAGCTCTTCAAACTGGGCCAAAATCCGCCGGGCCCGGGATTCCAGCTCTTGGCCTTGGGGCGTAATGTAGAGCCTGTGGTTTAGCCGCTCAAACAGGAGGACCCCATATTCTTCCTCTATGGCCCGTACAGCGCCGCTTACCGAAGGCTGGGAAATATATAAAACTTCCGCCGCCTTCCGCATACTGCCATATTGGCACACCTGCAAAAAAATTTCCAAATCACGAAGCGTCATTTTAAGTCCCCCTTTTTCCAAAAAGCATATCAGGGTATGGTAAGAACGATAAAAAGCAAACACATGATAGGTTTTTCCCTATCATTTCGTTTCTATTTTAATAGTATACAAAGAAAAATGCAAATGGTACAATAAATTTATCAGCCAGAGGTATAAAATAATCGTGAAAGAGGTTATGAATATGGCAGTTATCAAGCAGGCAGATATTGCACGGGTAAAAGCAATGGGTTTTTTGCATAACCGGGGGACACAGGAGTTTTCTGGACGAGTTTTGACTGGAAATGGGAAAATTACGGCAAAACAGCTGGCAAAAGTCGTCGAATGTGCTGAGAAATACGGAAACGGCACCGTGACGTTGACCAGCCGTATGACGCTGGAGCTTCCGGGTATTGCCTATGAAAACATCGAAGCCGCACAGAACCTGGTAGCAGAAGAAAACCTGATGTTCGGTGGAACCGGCGCCAAAATTCGCCCGGTTACTTCCTGTAAGGGAACCACTTGCGTATATGGTAACTATGACACCCAGGCGCTGGCGCAGGAAATCCACGAAAAATATTTCCTCGGCTGGCAGGATGTCAAGCTGCCTCATAAATTTAAAATCGCCGTCGGCGGATGTCCCAACAGCTGCATCAAGCCTAGCCTGAACGATTTCGGCATTGAAGGCCACCGGGTTCCCCAGTATGATCCCGAAAAATGCCGTGGATGTAAGGTTTGTATGGTGGAGAAGTTCTGCCCCACAAAAGCAGCCCGCCTGAAAGACGGACGGATGTCCATTGACCCCCAGGTATGCACCGCTTGTGGTGTGTGTAGTTCGGGCAAATGTCCCTTTGGCGCAGTGGCAAAGCATGAAGATGTGATGTACCGCATTTATGTAGGCGGCACTTGGGGCAAAAAGACCCGTATGGGTACGGCTCTGTCCCGCCTGGTAAGCCGGGAAGAGATTTTCCCGATTTTGGAAAAGACCATGCTGTGGTTTAAAGAAAATGCCTATAAGAAGGAGCGCTTGGGCGCTGCCATCGATCGGGTAGGTGTGGACAAGCTGGAAGATGCTCTATTCGGGGATGATTTGTTGGCCCGGAAAGACGAGATTTTGGCTGCCGACATTAAAGAAAGATAAATAACCTTGTCACGAAGCTTCCCCCATTGCTGCTTTGCAAAAGCAGCAATGGGGGATTTTGGCTTATAAAAAGCATATAATTTTCTATAAAAGAATTTTCAAAGCACGATATGGATATATTGTATATAATTTGCCTCCGAAAATCAAAATAAAATATATAAAATAGAAAAAACTGTTTTTTTTGCATTTTTCTCTTGATTTTTTTCGGCGTCTCCGGTATAATAACATACGTTGCCGAGAGACAGCAGAAAAGTGAAGACATGGAGAGGTATTCTAATGGTAAGGAGCCACATTGGAAATGTGGTGTGCCGCAAGGCATTGTGCGTTCGAGTCGCATCCTCTCCGCCAAGCGAAACAGCGAAGCCAATAGGTTTCGCTGTTTTTTTTATTGGATTGTAATGTGCCGTAGAATGGCAAAAGCCATGGAAAGATAGCTGCATCTTGACAAGAAGCGCTGAAATTCTTATAATAAAAACAGAGCAGGGCACTGGTGTCATAAGACACCAGTGCCCTGTCTTTTTGTATAAGGAGGGATTTTGAATGGACGACCTGATCCGGCATGAACGGCAAATCAACCAGCAGCTGGCCCGTTACGGCGTTAAATTCGGTATTTATAAAAACGGAACTTTTCACGAGCGGCTGTTTCCTTTTGACACCATTCCCCGTATCATCACAGCACAGGAATGGGAGAAACTGGAAAAAGGTCTGGCCCAGCGGGTCAACGCCCTAAACCTGTTTTTACAGGATATTTATGGTCCAAAGCGTATATTGTCAGATGGCATTGTACCGGAAGATTTTGTGTACCGCTCTCCCGGCTACCTGCCCCAGTGTGAAGGGATTACCCCGCCGGGTGGGATTTACAGCCATATTTCTGGCATCGACCTGGTCAAGGGCAAAGATGGGGTATGGTACATATTGGAAGACAACCTGCGGATTCCTTCCGGCGCTTCCTACCCGCTGATTGCGCGGGAATTGTGCCGCCGGTGCAGCCCGGAGACCTTCCGCCACCACCACATTGCCGACAACCGGCAATATGGCGAAATGCTGCGCCATACCATGGACAGTGTCAATACCGGCGGAATTAACGCTGTCTTTACGCCCGGACGCTATAATGCGGCTTACTTTGAACATTCCTATTTAGCAGAACAATCCGGTGCCGTGCTGGCCGAAGCAGGGGACCTGTATGTGCGGGACAGCGTCCTCTATTACCGCTCTACCCATGGGGACCAGCGGGTGGGCGCACTGTACCGCCGGGTTTCCGACGAGTATATGGACCCCTTGTGCTTTGAACCCAGTTCTCTGATTGGCATTCCCAATCTGATGGCTGCCTATCGGGCAGGCAATGTGGCGGTTCTGAATGGCTTCGGAAATGGCGCGGCCGATGACAAGGGCATCTATTACTTTGTCCCCAAAATGATTCGCTACTATCTTGGGGAAGAACCGATCCTTTCCAACGCGCCTACCTACCTGCCAATCGACGAATCGGATAACCGATACATTTTGGAGCACTTGGACACGCTTGTGGTCAAGGATGTCGCCGAAGCCGGAGGCTATGGTGTGGTGTTTGGCAGCAAGCTGACGAAAGAACAGCTGGATGACCTGCGGCAGACCATTCTGGCCAATCCGCGCCGGTTTATCGCCCAGGAAGTAATCGATTTTCAAGACTTGCCGATTATGGATGAGGGGCAGAAGGTGGAGCGGAAAGCTGACCTGCGGGCCTTTGTCCTTTCCGGCGCTGACAAAACCGTCGTGTGGCCCAGCGGCCTGACCCGTTTTTCCCGCAATCCCGACAGCTTTATTGTCAATTCTTCGCAAGGGGGAGGTTTCAAGGATACATGGATACTGTCACGTTGAGCAAACAAAACCGTCTTTTCTGGCTGGGGCGTTACGCCACCCGGACCTATCTGACGGTCTGGTATATGATGAAACAGCTGGATGCCCTAATCGATGGGCAACCGGTGGCTTATGAGGATTTCTGCCGCCGGATGGGAATTCCCTGTCTATATCAGAGCAGTGAGGATTTTTGCCGCCGGTATCTTTTTGACGAGAAGGACCCCTACTCGGTGCGTTCCTGTGCAGAGGCCATGCTGGGCAATGGTATGACCTTGCGGGAAACCATCACGTCCCCTACCTTGGCATATCTGCAAATGGCCGAATCGGCACTGGGAATGGCTTCCCGCAGCGAAGCGCCCGCCGTGGAACTGCAGTGGGTCCTCGACGACATCATGGCGTTCCGGGGCAGCTTTGACGATAATGTGGAAACCGAAAACGCCCGCAATATTGCCAAGACCGGCGGGCTGGTGGAACGACTGAGCCTGATGCTGCGCTTGGATTTACAGCCGGACCGGGTAACGCCGGAGCTTTGCAAACTGCTCAACCGCCTATATAAGACGGATCTGACGCCGCAGCCCGATGCCTTGGCAGTCATTGAAGAACGCGCCGTAAAAGAGCATCCGGTGGAGACATCCGCCCTATTGGCCGCCGTGGAAGGCCTGTTTGTCTTATGAGCCGGATGCTGCATTTCGACTATGACATTCGTTTGAGCTTCAGTGTCCCTGTATCACAGCATCCCTTTGTCCTGCGGTGTATCCCACCCAATTTTCCCGGGCAGCGGGTTCTGGATGCGTGCCTGACACTGGACCCCCTCGTGCCGGTTTCTTTCCAGCGGGACAGCTTTGGCAACCTGCTGCAAATTGGCCGTATTGACGAACCGCACGATCACTTTTCCTATTCGGTGCGGGGCACGGCAGAGCTGGATTTTTCACAGCGTCAGCCGTCGCCCTGCCATCCCATTTTCCGCCAGCCATCCGCCTATACGCGCCTTAGCCCCCAGCTGGCGGATTGGTTGGCTGGATTGTCTCTGCCAGAGGATCTTCACAGCCGCGCATGGGCCTTAGCCCAAGCGGTCCACGACCATATGGACTATACCAGCGGTGCCACTGGCGTAACGACAACGGCAGCCGAAGCCTTTTGTGCCGGCCAGGGCGTTTGCCAGGATTTCGCCCACGTCTACTTGGCGCTGGCCCGTTGTTCCGGTCTGGCAGCCCGCTATGTAAACGGACTTCCCGAAGGCGAGGGCGCGAGCCATGCCTGGTGTGAAGTGTGGCTGGATGGCATTTGGGTTGGTATAGACCCCACCCGCTGCCGATGGGCCGACGAGGGATATCTGCGCTTTAACGCAGGCCGTGATTTTGGGGATTGCCCCATGGAGCGTGGGATTTTTTGGGGCGCGGCCGGGCAAACGCAAACCGTATTTATGCGCGTGACCCGGCAGCAATAAAAAACGCAACGGCATGAGAAACATCCTTTCCGGCCGTGCGTCAGAAAGGAAAGTTTGGACTGATGATACAAGAAATAATCCGCCTGCCGCTGGCGGTGGGCGAAGATCTTCATATTTGCAAAAATCGTTTGGGAAACGGCGGGAAGCGAATCTGTGTTGTCACCGGTACCCACGGCGACGAACTGGAGGGGCAGTATGTTGTCTGGCGGCTGAACCGGCTGCTGGCACAAACCCCCGGCTTCCTTCACGGTACGGTAGACCTCTATCCAGCCATGAATCCCCTGGGGATTAGTACCATGACCCGCGGGATTCCTCTGTGTGACTTGGATATGAACCGTACCTTTCCCGGCAGTGAAAACGGCTCCATGTCAGAATACGTGGCCGCCCGGCTGGTGCAGGATTTGCAGGGGGCCGATGTCTGCGTGGATATTCATGCTAGCAACATCTATTTGCAGGAAATCCCGCAGGTCCGTATTAACGTCAACACCTCTCAGCGGCTGGTGCCCATGGCAAAGCTGCTGAATATGGATTTTATCTGGGTTCACGCTGCGGCGACTGTCCTGGAATCCACCTTGGCCCACAGTTTGAATGCCCTTGATACCCCCACGTTAGTGGTGGAAATGGGGGTGGGCAATCGTTTGACGCCCGCCTATGGGGAACAGCTTCTGGCCGGACTGCTCAATCTGATGGCCTCTTTGGGTATCTGGACAGGACCTGTCGAGCCGGTCCGGGAGCCAGTTGTCAGCAGTGACCATCACGTTTTCTTCCTCAATGCACCTTGCCCTGGCATTTTCATTCCTTCGGTAGACCATAATGCTCATGTCTGCCGGCAGCAGGAAATCGGTATCATTGCCGACCCGCTTACCGGGCAAATCCAACGCACGCTGAAAAGCCCGGCCGACGGTCTGCTGTTTACCCTGCGCGAATATCCGGTAGTCTATGAAGGGTCTCTAATCGCCCGTATTTTGGACGAATCATCCGGCAGCAAGGAGGAATTGGCATGAAAGAAATCACCCTGTTTACCATCGATACGCCTTATCGCCATGTCCTGCCGGTACGGGCCTGGTCCTTTGGCCCTGAGGGAAAGAAAGACCTTGCGGTAATGGGCGCGCTGCGTGGCAACGAAATTCAGCAGATGTATATTTGCGGGCGGCTCATCCGTGCGCTGTCTGCCGCCGAGGCAGCCGGTCAGCTGGACCCCGACTGTGGGATTTTGGTGGTGCCCTGTGCCAATCAATTTTCCATGAATGTGGGACGCCGCTTCTGGGCTGCCGATAACACCGATATTAACCGCATGTTTCCCGGCTACGACCAGGGAGAGACGACCCAGCGAATTGCTGCCCGCCTGTTCGAGGCGCTGCAAGGGTACCCATACGGCATCCATCTAACGAGCTTTTATCTCCCGGGTGACCATCTTCCTCATGTGCGGATGATGGATACCGGCTATCAGCATTTGGAGGAGGCCGCAGGTTTCGGCTTGCCCTATGTTCTGCTGCGCTCGCCTCAGGCATACGATACCACCACACTGAATTATAACTGGCAGATTTGGAATACCCAGGCATTTTCCCTATACAGCACCTCCACCGATTGCATCGATAGAGAGGCTGCTCAGCTTGCCGTAGAATCTATCTTTCGTTTTTTGGCTGTCAAAGGCTATTTGCGCCGGACATACCTTCCTGCAACGGTTGCGCCCCGTATTTTTCGGGAAAGCTGTCTGCACACGGTGCTCACACATGCCGGCGGATTGCTGCTCTGCCGCCGCCGTCCCGGTGATGCGGTGGTTGCCGGCGAACTGCTGGGTGAGATTCTCAACCCCTGTACCTGCGAAACGTTGGAACAAATCCAGACAGATTGCAGAGGCCGTGTATTCTTCAGCCATCATGCCAGCCTCATCAACGGTCACGAGGTGGCTTTCCGTATTCTGCCTGATGAATCCATAGAATAAACGGTGGGGAGAAAAGTAAATCTGTATTTTACCTCATAAAAATAAAAGAACCGGTGTGTAATCCTGTAAGGAAATAGCACATCGGTTCTTTTATGCGTTTTATTTGTCAGGCTAATTCAGTTTTTTACGAACGGCGGCACAGCGAGTCCAAAAGCCCTTGGCAGCCTTCCAGCACATCCTGCCAAGTCGCTTCAAAATTTCCTGTATACCACGGATCTGCCACCTCCCCAGGGCGGTGGGTATAGTCCATCAGCAGGTGGATTTTGTTTTTCTCGTCGCCGCCGCACATCCGGCGCATATTGCGAAGGTTGGCAAAATCCATGCCGATGAGCAGGTCAAACCGGTCATAATCCTTCCGGGTCAGTTGACGGGCGGCATGACCTTGGCAGGAAATCCCGTGCTCCGCCAGTTTCCGACGGGCAGGAGGATATACCGGGTTTCCGATTTCCTCGGTACTGGTAGCGGCGGATTCAATATGAAATTGGTTTTCCAGCCCGACTTTTTGTACTAAATCCTTCATGACAAATTCGGCCATAGGGCTGCGGCAGATGTTGCCGTGGCACACGAACAGTATTTTTATCATCTTTTTATAACTCCTCATAAGTCCTGTATTTCTTCTCAAATGCTTGATATTACAGGATTTTTCGCACTTTTCGTGCAGCCTGAGCTTCCATCTGTTTTGAAGATATCTTCTCGAATCTTCTCAGGATTTCTCATGTTTTTTCCTGCAATATTGGTAAAGGCGTTGGT